>CAITDJ010000068.1 GCA_903891085.1 uncultured Bacteroidota bacterium
ATTTTGTCCTGCGCATACATTTTCTCCTTTATCTTTACTACAGCTCATCGCAATCCAAATCATAATTAAGCAAAGAATTGACTTTTTCATATTAACAAGTTTTAAGGATGAATATTAATTATCATGTCTCTATTCCATTGATAATTTCTTCCAGTACCATCAGCCGGCTGTGTTAAATTATTACTACAATACCAAATGTCTTCATTAGATAGATTACCCCATCCCCAGTTCATGTGCAAATAATAGATATGATTTTTACCTATTTGAGAAATGTCGTGCTGGCAGCAACCTACTAAACAATCAACTTCATAATTATCATATTCTTCCCATAATCCATCAGTCACCCATGTATGTCCATTAAGGTAAATATACACACCAGCTACAATAATTCTTGTTCTGTATCCACCAAGCAGGACAGGGTATCCCCATTGCAAGTTTTCCATAATATCATCAATATGATAACTATCATGTGTAATAGAATTACTATAACCAAAATCATCTTTAAAGGCATTTTTCGCAGCAAAGGAAAATGCCCCAGAACTATTACAACCATAATTCATACAAACTTCATCACCTATATCCCTCATTAGCCCTGCTACTTCATACGCACTAGTTGTTGTGGCGGATGGAGGATAAGTGTTTAAGAGTATATTCCAATCATAGTCAGCAGGATGCTCCCAATAATTCATTACTTGTGCCATTGCTGTAGCAACACAACCAGTAGGTTTATGCAAGCCGGTACTATTGCATATTGGGGTATTTAAGCTATATGGTAAGTTTTGAGACCAGTGCGTTGTTAAAATACAATCGTCATAAATATTTACTACATGACCTATGAATGTTTCAACGCAATCATCCGGATCTATTATTCGTTGATTTTCTCCTTTCTGAAGATATGTTTGCCACATATTTGTTACATCATTTTCTACTTGTGCAATTGAATCAGTTTCTAATTCAAGGTTTAACAAGAATGTTTCAGTAACCCATTCTTTTTGACCGGGATATAGTTGGTCAAAACAATTGATTGTAAATTCGCCCTTTTCAGAAAACGCATAAACTGGAAAATGCCGTATATCATCTGACAGTAAGATAAAACCCTCAGGCAATAGATTTACAACAAACAAATTATTGTCTTTGAGAGGTAATTTAAGATTGTTAATGCTTTTAACCTGATAGGCAGCTTTTAGATTTCGATTCTTTTCACTCATAAAATTACAAGCAAATAGACCAGATTCTTCATTGCTTATCTTAAATTTAGTTCGTTCTACAGTAGTTTTTATTTTTGTGTTCTCAAACGAATCAGAAAGTATGCTTTCATCCAATTTATTGCACGAGATAAGAGCAATCAAGAATACCAACTTAATTAAGAATAAATAATAAAATTTAGCTTTCATAAAAATTTGCTTTTTGTTTGCCCTACTTTGTTATGCAGTTTTCGGGTCTGTTTTTTCTGCCGCTAATCGCATTTACTTATCATATTGTTTTCGGTTGTTTTTGCATAATATGTATTAGTGTCAAAGATATTAATAAATAAATTAAAAATTATTTATTTAAGTTGTTATTAAACATTGTTTTAGAACAACTATTTTGTATTTTTGAATTATAATATTTCTATATGAAGTTTAGCAAGAATCACAATTGCGAAGTTTGCATTTTAAAGTGCGATATTTATTCAACCCTGGTTAATTCGGGCAGAAAGGCTGAAGAAATAAACCCTTTGCGTGCTATCATTAAACGAAATGAAATCATCTGCAAACAAGGCACAGAAGTCACTCACGCGTTGTTTTTGGTAAAGGGTTCCTCCAAACTGTATATTGAAGGAATAAACAACAGAAACATCATACTGTATTTGTTGAAACCACCGGCATATATTGGCTTGCTTTCTTTTTTCGAAAACACCAATTACTCTTATTCTGTATGTGCACTTGAGGATTCTGAAGTTTGTTTCATCGATATGGACTTTGTTAGAAAATTGTATATCGAAAACCATGCATTACTTCTCAATTTGAACAAAGCCTTTGGAAAGTCGGTTTCAAATATCATGAAGAAGATTATTTCGTTAAACCAGAAACAAATCCGGGGAAGGTTTGCCGAAAACCTGATTTACCTGTCAGAGCTACATAGTAGTTTCAAATTCCATTTAGGTCTTACCCGTAAAGAAATAGGTGAAATGTCGGCTATCTCTGAAGAAAACACCGTCAGACTGCTTACGGAGTTCTCCAAAGAAAAAATCATCCTTATCAATGGCAGGGAAATTGAAATTTTGGACATGCCATTGTTGAAGAAAATATGTGAGGTGGGATGATTTTTAGAGACTGTCTAAAATTCTTAATTTTATACTAAAACTGTTATTTCTTTTGAAAATCGAACAAAGAATAACGATTTTTGATTTATGAAGTATCCCAATCAAAAGGGTTTATACCCACTTCGCAAATCGTAAATCCTTGTTCCATGTTCATAAATCTATCATTTTGCTAAAAATAAACAGTTACTTAGATTATAATAAGTCGTTAACCCGACCGAAAACTGTGGTCTGCTGACAAATGACTATTTTTGTTATTCAAAGACAAAACACAAGTCTCGATGAAAATTCAATATTGTTCGGACCTGCATCTGGAATTCGAAACTAATAGTAAGTACCTGTTTAACAATCCATTGATTGTTTCCGGGGAAGTATTGATTTTGGCTGGTGATATTACACCCTTGTTTGATGAACAGTTGAACAATCCGTTTTTTAACTTCATTTCAGAGCGTTACAAACAGGTTTTTTGGGTTCCGGGCAACCATGAATTTTACCACAAAGACCTTGGAGAATATCGTCAGTCGTACAATATTCAGATCAGGAAAAACATCAATATTGTGCATAATATTACCTTGAATTTTGAAGGCATTCGATTTATATTCACCACTTTATGGTCAAATATAAGTAAGGACAAAGAAAAGTTTATAGAACAAAGGGTTTCTGATTTTCAGCTTATTTCGATGAATAAAAAGCCATTGAAAGTCCCGGAGTTTAACCAGCTTCATGCAAATAGCCTTGTTTTTCTGAAAGAATCGTTGGATTATAAAACAGAGAGAACGGTTGTAGTCACCCACCATTTGCCTTCACCGCTTTGTAACTACCCACTACACAACAAAAGTTTGATTAATGAAGCGTTTTGCGTTGATATCACCGAAACAATCGAAAACAGCCATGCGAATTTCTGGATCTATGGACATAGCCATTTCAATCAAAAGCCATTGATTCTTGGAAAAACCATGTTGTTGACAAACCAGCTTGGCTACCTTGAACTGAACGAGCACCTGCGTTTTAAACACAATGCCTACTTCTCAATCTGATATAAAGACAACCGTAATCAGCCATTGATTACATCGAAATCCTGAAGTCTATTTTAATTTTATTCTGAAAATCAGGAATAACCGATAACACTTTTTTTAACAGGTGAAACTCTATTTCCATCATTTTTTTCGTAGAAATTATATTCGAAAAAGACAAATTCGATTCCAGTAATTCCACCTGATTTCTGAACCGGAGCTTCATCAGAAAATTATATGCATATAAAATTTCATCTATTGTTGCTTCACTGACCAAATGCCTTTCTTTCAAAGCAAGCAATCGATCAATAGTATTTGTGCCGATGATATGATATTGAAGTGTATAAATTCTGGCAAACATAATGATCGGAGCAACAGCACTTTTCAAATCCACCATATCGGCATGTTTGTCTGACAAAATATTTCCGCCTGATACATGCTGAACCCTTGTGTTGAAAGCGTTATGGGCCATATGATAAAGGAATTGAGCATTTGCACCGATGCCGGCTGAAATAACTTCCCTTAACCTGACTGCAAAAGTTTCATCACCATACACATGCCTGAAATCGAAGAAAATACTCGCATCCAGCAAATGCTGCGGTTCAGGAGCACTCATCCATCGGATGAAATATTTCTCCCAAATGCTTAATGGCTTGCACCATTGCTGATTCATGGCCATGATATTTCCTTTACAGAAAGCATACCCGACTTCATGCAGAGAACCACAAACTTTTTCACCAAGTTTAATGAAATAGGCGTTCACTTCAAGCTCTTTATCCTTTGGAACATCCTCATAAACAATGGCGTTATCCTGATCAGTAAATAATGTTTCCTCTTTTCGTCCCTCACTTCCCAAACATATAAATGAGAACGAAACAGGCGGTTGACCCAGTTCATCGATCGCCAATTCAATAATTTTCCGGATAGCAGCATCAGCAAATACAGTGGTTATATTTGTAAGATAAGTGATCGAAACCTCACTTCGGATGAGTGGCCATAAAAGCAATTGAAGGTCATTATATTGCTGTTTGAGTTGTTCAGTCGATTCTGACTGTGAAATGCCGTGAATATAAAATGATAGCGAATGTATTAATGCATCGTAAACATTTTTGGTTTTAAAAATCCCCGAAACTTCATCCAGCGAATTCCTGACCAGGAGATGATTTATTCGATTTTCATTACAGATTCTCATTGCCTCATATACCGGATAGTTCTCATTAACCGATACGATGGGTGAACTCATAATCAGGTATGCCGGATTATCTGGCTTCAGGTTTAAATGTAAAATTCTTCTTTGTATATCAGTATTGGTAATGATTCCCAGGTAATTATTCTCATTTCCGGCGAGCAACAAACAATCCGCTTTCTTTTTTGTCATCATACGTACCGCATCATCGATCGTGGCATCAGTTTTAATTGTGTTAACCACACTAACATATTCTTTTATAGCATGTTCCAACAACATATCGTTTGTTTTCAGTTTTACAATCAGTTGATTGGTCTGGGCTTTTTCTTTCTCCTGAAGGGTGATGTCTTCAATAAGACCATCACAAATCAAATCATCCTCATCACTTTGAATTGATACGAGCGACAAGGCCACAATGGCAAATTCACCGCTTTTTCGTTGAATTTTCAGCACTTGCTTATTGGTAAATCCGTTTTCCTTAAGATTCCGAATCAGATTCTTTCGGTCATCGCTTTCAACAACCAATTTAAGAAACTGAACAGCCATCATTTCACCGAAATCTTCATATCCGAATATACGTAATGCTGTTTCGTTGGCAAATAAAAAACTTCCTTTTGAACCCATGCTGGCTTTGAAAAAACCAACATTCAATGTGCTGATGATTTTTTGATATTCGAGGCTTGTGACATTTACATTTTTATCAATGGAAATATCCTTAACAATGATGATATTGACTGTTTTACCGTAAAATATTGCGGTTGAAGATGTGATCAGCACTTCGAGTAAACTGCCATTTTTACAACTTAAATTTAAGTCAAACTGCCCCTCTTTCACTGTGCTTTTCGAAAACACATCAATGATTGCCCGATTATTGCTTTTGCTAATGATTTCACTGAGCGGAATATTATTGAGTTCCTCTGCATTGTATCCGGTCATTTTACAGATGATATCGTTTGAGTAAGCAATTTTTCCGTCGATCAGCATGAGTAAACCCTCGGTTGCCGCTTCGACAAGGGTTCGAAATTTTTCTTTTGTTTCATGCAGATCATCAGCCACTGCAATTCGTTTGCGTTCAACACCAATACTTTGCTTTAGAATATAAATTAGGAGCAGTCCAAGTAAAATGGAAATCCCAAACGAAATCCATATCATGCGATTTGTCAATCTGGCAATATCTTTTTTAACATCATCAATATAGATTCCTGTCCCGATCACCCAATTCCAGGGTTTGAATATTTTTACAAACGACAATTTCGGAACAATATGCAGCGAGTCATCCTTCCATTGCCACATATAATCAACGTAGCCCTGTTCCGATTTTTTAACCGTTTGAACGAATTCAACGAAAAGTTTTTTTCCATGCGGATCGGTGAAATTTCTTAAATCCTGGTTATTCAAATCACTGCGGAAAGGATGCACAATCATTACCGGAATCATATCAGTTATCCAAAAATAATCTTTGTTTTCTTCACCATATCTGAGGTGTTGAATTCGTGTTTTTGCAGTTTGCTGGGCTTCATCACGCGTTAGCAATCCTTCTCTTTCATCATTTTCATAGACCGACAAAATACTCCACGCAGTATTGGTAAGTTCCTGAATCATTTCGCGTTTGTTGTTCATGATATCTTCCTGAAATCGGGGTATAATGATTAAAAAGAAAGTCAGGATGAACAATAAAATGGACAGGATGGTAGGAAGTATTATTTTTAAATAGAATTTTCTCATAACCTTCAGTATCAGAACAAACAATGCCCAACAAATATATGACTAAATTCTGCGGGATAAAATTGATTCATAGAAATAAACTATCTAAAAAACAGGACAACCGTCTTTTTTATTATCGCTAATTCAACATTCCGTAACTTTGGGTCACCATTATCTTAGTTTCGTAATTATTCCTAATACTATGAAAACCCGAAAACCACAAAAAAAAACACATATATCAAGTGTTCCACGTAAGGCAGGGCTATCTCCCGGAAGTTTGGTACATATTGGGCAAGTGAAAACCGAGCTTACAAAGATTGATATTGTTCAGTACAAAAATGAATATTACAAAGAGGACAAAAACGTAACTGTAGACAAAATACCCGATTATTTATCACCTGATAAAAACACCTGGATTCAGGTTAACGGATTGCAGGATACTAAAATTATCGGGGAAATAGGTAAAATATTCAAAATTCATCCTTTGGTTATTGAAGATATTTTGAACACCGAACACCATCCGAAGGTTGATTATATTGATGATCAGACAATTTTTCTCTCGATAAAAACCCTGCAAAACAGTTCAAAAGAGTATGATCTTGAATCGGATCAGGTGAGTTTGCTGTTATTCAAAAATGTACTGATTTCATTTCATGAAACTCCGCTCCCATTGTATGATCCGATTATCGAACGTATGCAGCTCCCCGAAGGACGCTTGCGCACACGCGGCGTTGATTATCTGTTTTATGCACTTATAGATGTGATTGTTGACAATTATTATGTGGCTATTGAAAAGACCGGCGATTTCATCGATAATCTGGAAGACGCCATTTTTGATGAAACAGTAGATGATGTGTTGGAGTCAATTCAGCTTTTAAAAAAAGACCTGCTGTTTATCAAGAAAAATGTTTTCCCGCTTCGCGAAGCATTAGGCACACTGATTAAGATTGAAACACCATTGATTGATCAACTTCAAATCAGATACCTCAATGATGTGTATGATCATTTGATGCAGATTTACGAAAATATTGAATCCTTTCGCGATCTTAATTCCGGACTGAAAGATATTTACCTTTCAACGTTAAGTAATAAGATGAATCAGATTATGAAACTGCTGACCATCATTTCGACAATCTTCATTCCTCTAACTTTTGTCGTTGGTTTATATGGAATGAATTTTAAATATATGCCCGAACTTGAAATGAAATATGGCTATTTATTCGTTTGGATCGCTATGCTGATTATAAGCGGATTAATGATCAGGTGGTTTGTGAAGAAAAAATGGTTTTAGGGAATGAATAGGATAAATAGTTCTAACTATTTAATAATCTATGTGTTGCGATATGCATTTTGATTTCTACCCCTTGCTTCCATTGAATCACCTACCTTTGTTTAAAATTACCCTTTACTATGGCAATCTGGATTATTCTTGCACTCGTTTCAATACTATTTCTATTTGGTACCTACAAAAAATACAAACTCACAAAAAATTACGATCCTACAGGTGAAAGTGCAGCAATCGAAACCTTAACCGACACTAATTTTAAAAAAACCATTGCGAAAGGTGTTGTGTTGGTCGATTTCTGGGCTCCCTGGTGCAGTCCATGCCGTATGTTGGCTCCAACAATAAGTGCCCTGGCCGATGAATTCAAAGATAAGGCTATGATCGGGAAACTCAATATCGACGAACAAAAGAAGACCGCAACCGAATTTGGCATCCGTTCGATACCTACAGTTGTATTATTTAAGGACGGGAAACCTATTGAAAAGTTTGTTGGGATTAAGTCGCAATCAACGTATAGCAAGGCGATTAAAAATCATTTAGCCTAACTTCAAATTTCTTCCTGAACCTTGCGAGGTAAACTACTGACAATCAATTCATAGGATCGATCAATCCATGATTGAATGCGTGGAATATCACTGTCAGCATCAATATCAACTGAAATCCAGTGTTTTTTATTCATATGATATCCTGGTCTTGCTTCGGGATATCTTTCAATGAGGTCAATCACCTCTTCAGGACTTGCTTTTATGTTTATCGAGAGTGGTCCATCAAGATTTGCCAGTAAAAACATTTTTCCGGCCACTTTAAACACAAGTGTATCATCACCAAATGGCAGCCCTTCGGTAACAACTTTTTTTTCCAGACAATAGGACCTGATATCTTCGATATTCATTTAACAAAAGTAAGTTTTTTGGCAGAAAGAAAAAAGTGCAAAATGCAAAAATCAAATAGTAAATTGCAAAATTGCACACATACATTTCGTTTAACTATCAGTGTACCATTATTTAAATCAGTAATATAACTTTGATAATTTTCCAAAATCTGTTAGATCTGCGTCATTCGTTTTCTGTTTTTCAAAAAAAAAGCCGGTAAATAAATTACCGGCGATGTATGTATTTGAATCAGTATTTATAATCCAAATGCTTTCTGTATGTTTTCAACAAAGTCGAGTTTTTCCCAACTGAAAAAATCAACGGTCTTAAAATACTTTTCAACACCGTCCACCTTTTTGGCAGTGGTTGTTTTGTCCTGATAATACACTTCAACTTCTTTTGCATAATGATCGCGGCCAAAATGCCCATAAGAGGCTGTTGGTTCAAAAATCGGGTTTTTCAGTCCAAATCGTTTCACAATTGCGTAAGGGCGCATATCATAAATCGAAGCAATCTTTTCCGAAATTTGTTCATCGGTCAGTTTCTTACCATTTTGATCGGTAACTTTAGCTGTGTTCCGTGTATTGATATAGAAACCAACGGGTTGTGCAACACCAATAGCATAGGCTACCTGCACAAGCACTTCATCACAAATTCCTGCCGCTACCATATTTTTGGCAACATAACGGGCTGCGTAGGCTGCCGATCGATCCACCTTGGATGAATCTTTTCCGGAGAAAGCACCACCGCCATGGGCACCACGGCCGCCATACGTATCAACGATGATTTTACGACCGGTTAATCCGGTATCTCCGTGTGGTCCGCCAATCACGAATTTTCCGGTTGGGTTGACAAATAATTTGAAATCATTTTTAAACAAATTCCGTGTTTTCTGCGTAAGCAGTTTCTTCACACGGGGAATCAAAATAGTTTCAACATCCGACCTGATTTTGGCAAGCATCGCTTCCTCCTCATCGAAATCATCGTGCTGGGTTGAGATAACAATGGTATCGACACGCACTGGTTTCCAGTTGTTGGCATATTCGACTGTTACCTGTGATTTTGCATCGGGGCGCAGGTATTTCATTTTTTTGCCTTCACGACGAATCGCAGCCAATTCCTGAAGAAAAATATGTGACAATTCGCTTGTTAAGGGCATATAACTTTCGGTTTCGCGACAAGCAAACCCAAACATCATTCCCTGATCACCGGCTCCCTGGTCTTCTTCACTTTTGCGAACCACACCCTGGTTAATATCGGGTGATTGTTCATGAATGGCCGACAACACACCGCACGATTTTGCATCGAACTGATATTCGGCTTTGTTGTAACCGATGCGATCGATGGTGCGTCGCGCTATGGTTTGAACATCCACATAACCATTTGTTTTTACTTCGCCGGCAAGTACAGCCAATCCGGTGGTTACCAGCGTTTCGCACGCTACCTTCGATTCAGGATCGAAACGTAACATCTCATCGAGCACGGCATCTGAAATCTGATCCGATACTTTGTCGGGATGGCCTTCTGAAACCGACTCGGATGTAAATAAATATCCCATTATTTGAATAATTAATTGTTATTAACTGAATGGAAAAGAGGCGATTGGCAGGCTAAATTTGCTTTAGCATTTTTTTAAGTGGTTGCAATCAATCAAATTTTTCCACAAATTTCAATATATACTCACCATCTAAGGTTCGTGAGGCAAAAGTAAATCTTTTTATTTAATAAGGGATTATTATGAATTAAAAAACTAAAGTGGTAATTTTATGCTTTATTAGAAATTATTTACTATCCATTGTCGAAAACCCTTTTTTTGCAATTAACTTTGTTCAACAGACTTAAAAAAATTAACCTATGGAAAAAATTATTTTTAAAGACAAATCGATCCAAAGGATTGATCAGCGCACTTCCTTCCTGATCCTTATAATTTGCTGTTTGTTTACTATTATTGCTTGTAACAAGGAAAAAGCTATTCCCAGCCAAACACTCACGGAGGTACAACCATTAATTGGAAACTATAAAACCACACCTTTAGATGCTGTGACTGTAAAAAATGGAACAATGTACATTGATGATTTTTATTCACTTTATTATTTACTTAATTATCTCGATTCAATCAGCAAAAATGATCGATATGCTTTTGAAAACAGTTTTGCTTTTACTTCTTTAACAACAATCTATGATTCTCTATTTTTGATAGTTGAAAACTTAAACACAGTTAGTGAAGTGAAGAGTTTTACGAATAACAACCCAGAATACTTTACGTTATTATCTGACGAGTTACGAATGAATTTCCCCTATGATTATTATCATACAATTGCTAATAACAATGGTATTTTTGTAATTGACCAAACAGTATGCAGAATTACACAAAAAGGTATTATTGCCTGGGAAGGGGGTTCAATTAGTCAAATTTCACAACTTGTAATTGATGATTCGTTCAACATTAACTTACATCAATATTTGTATTTCATTGCCACAATGGTTCAATCAAGATCAGGCTGTAATAGTAACCAAGAAGTAACTTGTACTAATGACGATAATAATCGCAGGATTACATTTTCAATATACACCTTTAAACCTGGAGGTAATGCATGGGGTTCCTGCCAAGGCAACCCAAAGATTTATTATCATTATAATCTTACAATTGATGTTATTGGAGAAATAAAACGAATTTGGGGATGGAATAGATATGAAACGGAATTAGAATATAAAGAAGTGTATTGCGAAATTAATGTCCCATTTCAATATCATTTCGATCCAAATCTATGTATTTCATTATGGGATTTTACAACTGGTGGTGTAACTAATGAGTCAAAAAACGTAGAAGGTAGAATTTTAACTAAAAGTTGGATCGGAGGAATTGATAACCAAGTTATGGGAAATGAATTGTGCAATATTACTAATTTGCAAGCTCCATATTTCAATAAAGTGAAAGGTAAAGCAACAAGTCGAGGATTAGCTGGAAAATGGGCAATCATCGATTGCGGATATTAATTTAAATCATTAGACATAAATATTAAATAATATGAAAGTTATAATTTTTACTACGTTTATAATAGTTGCGTTGTCTACTATGCTAGTTAGTCAATCCAGATATGGGATTACTATTGGTGGCGGTACCAGCCGTATTGATAATTATAAGCTATATTTCAACAGAAATATTAATAACGGGCCTTACGATGTAATTGATTATCCTTACGAGAATCTGATATCCTGGAATGTTGGTTTTTACTATATCAAATCGTATCAAAAAAGTGATATTGATTTTGGAGGAGAATTCCTTTTGAATGGGATGGGTGCTTACATCCCGTTTGATTCTAAAATTGAAGCGGATGGAACCGTTTCCTATCAGGATTCTTTCAAAGAAAGGTTAATCTATCTTTCAGTACCATTGTTTCTGCGCTACAATGTTGGTAATTGCTGGTTTTTGCAGGGTGGAATTACAAACAGCATTCTTATTTCAAAACCACCAAAACCAGAAAATTGGTCTGATACCAAACCTTACGACCTTGGGGGCAATCTTGCATTTGGCGTAAGGTTATTTCCAAAAATAAATATTGAGATACAAGGGTATCACAGTCTGATACGAATAAATCATGTTGATGAAACTATAGAAGAAATGTACGACAATCGTTTGTTTAACAGTTCAATTACTGTTTCATTGAAATATGAACTGGGCCAACGGAATTAAATAATCAGGCCCTGACAGGGTTTAATTATCTGCCTGCTTACTTCGCTAAAATGTCACCACAAACACATTCGTAATATCGCAGATGGTTGTCTGGCCGTTTACCACAGTAATCATTTCAAGAACGGGATTGGCAATATTACCCGACCCATTCCATCCAACAATGTCGCCATAACTCCATTTACCATTATAATCGGCATCGTTCCAAATATCAATATAGTAGCTTCCCGGTGGCACACTATAATACTCCCCAAAATTCGGACCACTGGTTAAGTTGAAAAAACTAATAAATTTACCAGTATTATGAAAAGAAGTAGAAGAGTATTTACCGGGTCATTCAAAACTCAGGTAGCCTTAGAGGCGGTGAAGGAAAGAGAA
>CAITDJ010000069.1 GCA_903891085.1 uncultured Bacteroidota bacterium
AAAATGCAAATATTTCAGTGAAAGGTGAAGTTACATGGATGTTTGGTGATGTGAATGATTTGACCGCAATTTCTGCTGAAAGGCTTAACCTGAGTTTAACCTTGTATTATCATCCTAAGTTTTTGGAGGATATCGGTTTATTTGTTCAGTACTATCATGGTTCAGATTATTACAACATCTATTTTGATAATAGGTTGGATGTACTTCGTTTTGGTTTGATGACAGAAAAACTACGATTTTAAAACAAACTTTATGGCAAGAGCTGTGGTAACTGCCGATATCAGAATTTATGATGCAGCTTATGCTGTTTTCATGTTATATGGATACCATGGAACAACACTTCAGCAAATTGCTTCCAAAGCAGGTGTCAATAAATCGGCTATCCATTATTATTATCGATCAAAGGAAAAACTATACAAAATCGTTGTCAGATTAATGACTGAATTAATACTATCCACAACATTTAATTTTTCGTCTGACCGCGAACGGATAGCAGAAGCAACCTGGTTTTTGTACACAGAGCTTTACAACAACCAGATTTTATTTGAGCTAACACTTAAGGAATTATATTCCGAAGATTGGGAAAGAAAAGAAAAGGAATTAAATATCTGGCTCGTATCTTCAAAAATACCTATTTCCGATGCTTTACAAAGTTCTGATGGGAATTTATTAAACCAATATTATGATCACAAAAAGTAAACTACCCCTGCTCGGCGTAGTCTCCAGACTATGTCGGTTTGCTTTCCGGTCTCCTGACCGATAATAAACCATTTTCCACTATCTGGTCGGGATGAAATCCTCGTTGGCGCGCGAAAATGTTGTATGATCAACGCTTTGTTTTACGCCCAGATGATACAGCTGCCTTTCGTGTGCTTTCAAACAGGTGCAGATTGAACGAAGCGAATCCAACGAAGTTATTTGTCCGAACAACAGTTGTACAAACTGGTTCCAGCATTTAAAATCACGTACCCGATAATTGCCAGAATAGCGCCTCACACATTTATTAAATTCGTATTGGTTCACGAAGTCCAACATCTGACGAAATACATATTTTCCTGAATTCATAATTTACACTTTTAAAGTACAAAATTGAATAGCAAGTCAATTCAAATCTCAAAATTAAAGAACGTTTATAAATGATTGTTTTTTAATGTGTTATTATAAGAAATTAGAATTTAATGCACCACTAGTGAGTTGAGTTCTTGAATAACGGAAAAGACTTTTTATATTTGTGGATAATTCAGGGAATATGAATGAAGATATTCGTTCTGCCATTGTGGCACTAACAGTTCATGCGAAAGAAGTCATTGCCGGGTCGTACGAAAATGTTAAACAGATTTTTTTATTAACCGATTCAACGTCACATTCACCTGAGGTTGCCGATCTCGCTGAGACATTTGGTATGATGGTCGTGAAAGTGGAAGCAAGAGAATTTGCGCTTGAGCAAACGATCGCGAAATTGAAAGAAGAGAAGTCAAAAGTTGAATTACTTGTTAAGCTTCGCTCTCAGCTGAGTGTCATTTTCATCAGTACTGTGCTACTAACAACATTTTACATTTTTGTGCTGGGTTTTCTCGAATTAAAAACTATTTGTAACCTATCCAATATTGGTCAGATAAGAGAGTTCTCTTCACGGGTAATTGAAGTAATTACTCTGGGTATCGTGATACTTTTCATCCGTTTGATGCACCTGTCTTTGAAAGAATTTGGCGTTACTTCCACAGGCTGGAAACGATCAGCTATCGAGTCGGTGGCCGTTTCTTTTGTGGTGATTGGGATGCTGGCAGTTTTTAAATATTTCATGATTCAATCCGGATCACCACTGTTTTCTGAGACTGCTATCTTTAATTTTGGATATTTTGGTATCACTTACATTACCTATTTGCTTGTGGCTCCCATGCAAGAATTTATCGCCCGTGGCACGATGCAAGGGAGTTTGAGTCTGCTTTTACCAGGGAAAAATAGTGGTTTGCTGGCTGTTTTAGTTACCTCTTTTCTTTTTGGAGCCCTGCATATGAGTCATTCTATTGCCCTGAGTTTCTCAGCTTTGCTAACAAGTTTGTTGTGGGGATGGATGTATGAACGGCATAAAACTCTTGTTGGTGTGAGCATATCTCATTTTTTGGTAGGTAATGCAGCTGGCTTGATGGGATATTGGACATTTTTCTAACACCGATTGCTTATGCGTAAAGTTTATTGGGCAACCATTCGAATTTCGTTTTTTGTTTTATTACTGCTTATGCTGATAACCGGAGGGCTAAGCGTTTTTATATTATATCCTGTGTACGTATGGTATTTTTCGGGAGACCTGCGTTTTTCAAAAAACAATAAATTCATCCTTCCGATGATTTCTAAAACATACAGGTATATGTATGATTTTATAACTAATCCAGGCTATCGCAAGTCTTTTCCTGTTCAATTTGCATCACTACCAAGGATAGCTCCTGATTGTCAAAAAGTTAGAATCAGAGCTGACTGGCTAGTAATTGACGGATCATGCAATGGGTGTTCGTATTGTTGCAAAATGCGCGGTTGTCCTTTCATGGATGAGCACCATCGCTGTGCGGGTTATGGTTCGCTATACTGGCGTTACTTTAATTGCGGCCGTTTCCCTGAAACGCAAAAACAAATTGACTATTACAGTTGTCCGAAATGGGAATTAATACATTAAAACTTTACAAAGGTAATTCCTATGTTAATTGAAAATAGGCCACAAAAAATGTCGAAATGGGACTATATTGATCGAGCAATTTGGTATTATTACCAGAAAACTTTTTTCGCGGTTTTCTGCACGCCATAATTGATATCAGGAGGATTATTTATTTGAATCCATTGTTTACAATGAATTTTTATTAATTATTTTCCTAAATATTGTCATAAATAGAAATTTTAATCTTTTAGACTTACAGTAAAACTTATTTCAGCGTAAAATAAAATACTGTCCCCGGTCGGCATAGTCTCCGGACTACGTAGGTTTACTTTTCAGTCTTCTGACCGACAATAAACCATTTTCCACTTTCTGATCGGGATGAAATCCCCCGCTTGCGGCTGGCAAGGCTGCGCATTGTATAATCCATGCAGATCGTTTTCATATCCAATTAACTATGCCGAACCAACGATGCAATAAATTATCTTTGCATCTTTGACAAAGAAAATGAGAATCAGAAGAACAACATATTTTTTATTTGCCATTAGTGTTATTTATGTATTCAGTCATTGCGCCCATCCGCTTGCGCCTACGGGTGGTTTGAAAGACGAAGATTCACCCGTTGTTGTTAGTTCGCAACCTGCTAATTATTCAACAAATTTTATTCAAAAGAATATTGTTGTAACATTCGATGAGTTTGTAAAACTTGATAAACTACAGCAGCAATTGTTGATTTCTCCTCCAACCAATACCTTACCTGAAATAAAACTTCGGGGTAAATCATTATTGATCAAATTTTTAGAGGACCTTAAACCTGAAACAACGTATTCTGTTTATTTTGGAGATGCCATTGTCGATTTGGCTGAAAACAATCCCCTTTCGGGTTTCACCTTTGTTTTTTCAACCGGCAGCATCCTCGATTCAATGACAGTGACTGGGCAGGTGCGTAATGCCTTTGATCTGAAGCCTGCCGAAGAAACCTTTGTGATGCTTTATATGGATGATAATGATACTATTCCTATCGATTCGTTACCCTACAAAGTGAGACCTTATTATATTTCACGTACAAATAAAGCCGGATTTTATAAATTTCAGAATCTACGTAATGAGCAATACAAAATGTTTGCGCTCAACGATATGAACAGTAATTTCATCTTTGATATGCCAGGCGAGGCGATCGCATTTGCGGATTCAATGATTCAGCCTGAATTCATCCTTCCGCCTGTTATCGATACACTGGCAATATCCGACTCCCTTGCTTTGCCGGTTGTTGATTCATTGATTGAACCTTCTAAGGAAAAAAATGCTAAAAAAAATACCGATAGCCTTATCCCGATGACGATTAATAGTAAGTATCTGTACTTATTCAATGAAATTGATTCAACGCAGAAACTTCTTCGTGCTGAACTGACAAAGGCCGGATTGCTCACCTTTGCATTTCGTTATCCTGCCGAAGAAGTATTGGTGGAGAGCATGTATCCTTTGCCCGATTCGTTTCAGGTGATGAAATATTACAGTAAGAATGCCGATTCATTGTACTGGTATTTCAGTCAAAATGTACTTGATTCTCTGACAGTTCACATAACATACGATACGCTGATCAACGATACGGTAAGTTTATCACTTATTCCGCGCGCCAAACCCTCGAAAAAGGGTTCTAAGAAACAGGTAGTTTCAAATGCGCTTCAATTCGCCTCCTCTGCAAAAAGCAAGAAACTGGATTTGAATAAGCCATTGATCCTCCAATTTGACGAACCTGTGGTACATTACCAGATGCGCGATACCAATCGTTTTATCAATATCAAAGACACGTTGTATAATCAGGTTTCCTTCACAAAACTTGATTCAATCGGTCTGCAATACAGGATGGACGCTGTTTTTGAAGGGGGCGGAAATTACGATGTATCCATTCCTGATTCGGTTTTTTTTGGATTCAGCGGCAAGAAAAATGACACTATTCTGATGAGTTTCAGGGTTCCGACCATCGAAGATTACGGTAATCTGTTTATTGAAGTCAGACTTGATTCGACCGAGACTGTGATTATCCAGTTAATGAATGCCAAGGAAATGGTATTGATGGAGAAAGTGATAACAACCAATACAAAAGTTAAGTTTGAGACACTCAGCCCTTCCAAATACAAGCTGAAAGCCATACTGGATCATAATGGAAATGGTCGCTGGGATTCAGGTAATTACCTTAATAGAATACAACCTGAAAGGGTTCAGTATTTCGAAAAAGAGATTGAAATACGCGCCAACTGGGATTTTGAGGAGGAGTGGGACCTGAAGGGCAAGTTCAAATAAATGGTTTAAATACGAGTAATTTTTCCCCTCTGATTGAAGTTTTCTATTTGCACAATTATTGAGTGACTTCAAGTGGTGTAAAACTAAATGTAGCCCCATCAAACAAGCCTTTATCGCTTATTTTCAATTGAGGAATAACCAGCAACGCCATAAATGAAAGTGTCATAAAAGGTGCGTGAAGCCTGGTGCCAAGTTGTTTAGCCAGGGCATCGATGTTCTCATAGTCATTTGCCACCTGATATCCGTTGTTATTCGACATGAGTCCGGCTACCGGCAAAGGCAGGATGTGTTCAAATGTATCAGATACTACCGATATCCCTCCTGTATTTTCGATGACCAGATTCACCGCCCGGGCGAGACTTTCATCATCCGTGCCGATCGCGATGATATTGTGGCTGTCATGGGCTACTGTGGAGGCGATGGCGCCTTTTTTCAGGCCGAAGTTTTTGATGAAAGCCACTGATGGAGCTGTGTTTTCGTACCGGTTGATGACCGTTATTTTCAATATATCCCTTTCCACATCGCTGACCATTTCTCCATTTACCACTTTTGGATCATAGATCAGCGTGTTTGTAATAAGTTGTCCTTCAAGTGCTTCAATTACTTTAATCTTTTTTCCTGTAGAAGCGATGGCAAAATCAGCGGCATTGACTTTTGTTGCGACAAACCGGTTGGGAGCAACAGCTTTCATTGGATTAATTAACGATTTTCCATTTTCAGCAACTTTGTTTCCATTCACATATGTTTGCAACACATTAAAATCCTGTAGATTATCAATAACTATCATATCAGCCGGATCGCCTTTTTGTAATTTTCCAATTTCCAGTTTATAATGATCGATGGGGTTTAAAATGCAGCATTGTAACACTTTGATGGGATCGTGCCCGGCTTTTATGGCTCGTTTGATCATTTCATTGATGTGGCCGCGAACCAGATCGTTTGGATGTTTATCATCGCTGCAAAAAAGGACAAATCCGGGATGGGTATCCAGCAAACCGATCAAAGCATCAAAATTTTTGGCGGCACTACCTTCACGGATCTGAATTTTCATTCCATGTTCAATCTTAGCCAATGCTTCTTCCATTGTAAAACACTCGTGATCAGTAGTAATACCAGCTACAATGTATTTTTTTACATCATCTCCCATCAGGCCCGGTGCATGACCATCGACAGGTTTGTTGTATTTCACAGCCAATGCAAGTTTTGCCATAACATCCTGATCATGGAACAAAACACCCGGATAATTCATCATTTCAGCCAGATATTTTATCTCATCAAGTTTGAGTAATGTTTCAATATCATTCACACCCAACACGGCTCCGGCAGTTTCAAAACCGGTGGCAGGCACACAACTCGATGCGCCGAAAAAGAATTTAAAAGGAACGGATTTTCCGCTTTCAATCATATACCGTATTCCTTCAATTCCGAGTACATTGGCTATTTCGTGTGGATCAGAAACAGTTGCGACTGTACCATGAACTACTGCCAGGCGTGCGAACTCAGAAGGAACAAGCATCGAACTTTCAATATGAACGTGCGCATCAATCAATCCGGGAAGGATAAACCGGGTAGCACTCACTTTTTCCTCACGTATATCAGTGATGATGCCATTGTCAACAATTACTGTTCCTGGAAATATTCTGCCTTTAACAAGATCAATGATTTGACCTGTCAATTCGAATGTATCTGTTGTTGATTTCATTTGTATGATTTTGAACAAAAATACACAAATGATACTATGATTTTTGTAATATTGATTTTTAATCATAATTTATTATGCTGAATTACAAACGCTGATACGGTCAGGCATTTTCAATGTGTGATATTGATAAATCACGAATTCTCTGTTGAATTGAGTGAAAAGATATGGTGCCAGGGCAGGAAAGGAATCAGGATACCGGGTGAAAGAAATGGATTCATTAAAATGTTTTGCCCGAAAACAGTGACATCAGATAACTAAACCAGGACCTCCGATGGATTCGCCAGGATGTTGGCAACTGAGAAATAAAAGGATGGACAATGCTACTGTCAGTGAATTGAGATTTGTAGTTCTGCCGGAAATAAGGCGCCCAAACAATGTTCAGCTTGCAGTCGCAATGCTCAGGATCATGCCAAACACCTTTTGAATCAATTACACGAACTTCACAACCACAGATTGCCGCCTCCCTGAGAATATTGCTGTAATGGTCATAAGAGTAAAGTGTTCGGGTTTGTCTTAACACATTTCCTAATGAAACAGGATCAGGAGTGAGGTCTTCAATCCTTTTAATGCCTAATGAAGGGTCAAGAGGGAATTGAAGACTTAAGGAATAACCTTTGTTGTAAAAGCTACAGTCGAATTTCTTCTCAACCATCGAATCAGGGTAGATGATAACAGGATCAACCACTCCAACCCAAAGCGTACGCTCAGGCCCAATGACAGTTTTGATTGCGGTATTTACAATTTCAATCTTTTGTGGATCATACACAAAGATAATTTCGTTTTCAGCATAATTCTTATCCCCACCAAGTAATCCCGGTTCATTCAAAACCCACCTGACAACATTGGCAGCTTCATATGGATTTCCCGAAATAATTTCAGGATAAATAACCACCGCATTGTTTATTTCACCCTTATATCCATAAACAAACCAGGGAGAATAGTCTGCTATACTCTCGTTCGGGATCGGGATAACAGCGGAAGGATATCCGGCACTGTTAAGATGGTGACAAAGTCGGTACAGTGCCCTTACTCCAGCGCTACGATGTGTAAAACTGGGTGAAACGATCAGAAATTGAGCCTGTCCCTCAGGCAGAAATCGATTGATTTGAGGCTTGGGTATTCGAAAATGCTTCATCTTAGATTCCATTGCGATAATTAGGAAAATAGTCTGGATGATCACCATATTCAAAAACAAGTTTAGCGGCAGTTGCCCTGTCATTGATAATACACAACATTTGCACAGGAAGAAAGGCGTTGGCCCAGCGATTTTTAAAAATACTTAATCCTTCTGATCCACTTGCTGGCATTCCACCAGTGAGAAGTATCAGACCCTGATGCCGGACATATTCCTGGAGCCCGTGCATCATCAGATAAGTAGCGTTCCAGCTTAAACCGTAATCAGTAGGAACGATATGAAGAATCTGCAGAAATTCGTCTATGATCACACCACATGCCATTGCTCCAATATCATTTGAATCTTTTACACGAAAAAAAACAGCCCCCGGTAATCGTGTGATTGAGTTAAAGTGGTTCACAGTCATGTCAAAATAACCACCTGTAAGGTTACGACGTAACTTGAGTTGCTCATAATGCCCGGCAATTACCTGCTGTTCAGATTTCGAAATAATGACTTCAAAAATGCCGCGATTATCGGCTGACTTTAATCTTTTTATTGCCCTTCTGCTTAACTGTGGTGTCGGTTTTTCCGGATCAAAAACAAAATGGTTTTTCAATGGCCGTATATTAACTTTTTTTTCAAGCGCATTTGAAGGCTTCCACCCCGGATGTGTTACAATACAAAGGGTCACAAGATGCTGGAATCCTTTCGTAAACACTTCAATATCCGATTCGTCTTCTATCCAACGATAAGGCCAGGGACCCACACCATCAAAATTACAAGTGCCATAAATTTTGCGCCGGAGAACTGCAAAAGGTAATCCAGGATGCTGGTCGACATTACCAATATTTGATAAACCATGAAGGTAATCAACGGTAGAAAACGGACACAAAACGGACATGATTAATTTTTTGAGAATATCAATGCAAGATAACTTAAAAGACTTCTATATCTTTCATAATCAGACAAAGTTAAAATAGATAGTATATTAAGTCATTTATTTTCTGATAATAATCAATTCTTTCGTTGGTTATCGCAAAATATGCGGAAGGTGGCAAAACAAGCTGAACTATCTGGTTTAACCGGGTTAAGACATAAACACGGTTAGTTGTTATACTGATTTATTGTGACGTAGTAAAACTACAAAGTTGGTCAGGCATTCCCGATTCGAAATTTGGGTTTAATATTATTATGTTCAGTTGTAAAGTGTATTTTTGTTATAACTGGTAATTGCATCCGGTAAAAGAATTGTGAAGTATGCCAATAATATCATTGAGAACGAAGAAAATACATACAAATCTGAAATTGGTGAATTTATTAGTGTTCATCATTTTGAATATTTTTTTGGTGTCATGTTCCAAATCTTTAAACAGAGACGAAGGACAAAAATATCTGCGTGCTTTCGATAATGAATTCATTCAATTATTTGCGCGTATTAATGAAACAGAGGCATCCGGAGCTATTCAGGCATTATCACTTTTGCCAGAAATACCTTTGCCCTTATTTTTTGTGAATGAATTGGATGAAAAAAC
>CAITDJ010000070.1 GCA_903891085.1 uncultured Bacteroidota bacterium
AGTATATGATCATCCTTTCCAGTTTGGTTCAAAACGTACCGGTCCTGATTTGGCACGTGAAGGTGTGAAAGGTGGCCCAATGTATAAACCAAATTCATGGCATTACAATCACTTTATGAGTCCTCAGAAGATGGTAGCCGAGTCAATCATGCCTCCTTTCCCATGGTTAATTAACAACGATCTGGATTACAGTTCCATTGCAAAAAAGATAAGCGTGATGCAAACACTAGGTGTTCCGTATCCTGAAGGATTCGAAAATCAGGCAAAAGACCATCTGCTAAAGCAGGCCAATGAAATTGCACAGGGATTACGCAATGAAGGCATTGAAGTTGCTGACACAAAAGAAGTAATTGCGCTGATTGCCTACATTCAACGTTTGGGAACTGATATTCATAAAACTGATGGTACATCAGCTTTTACAAACAAATAAACAAACCTAAATGAAAATTATTGCTACGGCACTCGAAGGCATTGCAGGAATCGAATGGTATCCGATTATTGGTCTGTTTATCTTCCTGATTTTCTTTATAATTTTGGTGATCAGGGTGATGAACCTTAATCAGGATGAAGAAAGTGAATATAGTCAATTGCCTTTGGATAGCAGCGATAACTTCATGAAGGAACATAAGAATCACGTTAATTAACCCAAGTAAAAGTGAAAAATATGAATACAGATAATAACACATCAAAATCAAAAACACCTGAATATGAAATAGATACGCTGACAAATCAGCGTTTGCTTAAGGACCATGAATATGATGGAATTAAAGAGCTCGACAATGATTTACCACCCTGGTGGAAATGGCTTTTTATTTTAACCATCGTTTTTGCTGTGGTTTACATCGTCAGGTTGACCGTATTTCAGGCAGATGATTTAATCCAAAAAAGCGAGTATGCAGCCGAAATGGCCGATGCGCAGTTAAAGGCTGCTGCATTACCACAGGTTGCCCCGCTTGAAATAGTGCTGCTTACCGATGCAAGTTCCATTGCAAATGGAAAAGAAACCTGGACTAAAATTTGTTCGGTTTGTCATCTCGTCGATGGTGGTGGATTGGTTGGACCAAATATGACAGACAAATACTGGATCCATGGCAACAAAATCACTGATTTATTCAATACAGTTACCAATGGTTGGATTGAAAAAGGTATGATTCCATACAAAGATCAACTCTCTCCCAAACAACGACTTGAAGTAATTAGTTATATAATGACAAATCTGGTTGGATCAACACCCGCTACCCCGAAAGCACCGCAAGGTGATTTGTATGAATAATGTAGGTTACCCTTTATTGTAGCATCTGATTTTATACACCCCATTCTCCCTGGAGTCTGGGGTGTATGTTTTAATGAAAGATTAAAACATCGTAATTACCAAATATCATGAGTGAGATTGATTCCAATGCAACTAAGAACGAAAAATATTATTTCCGCGATCGCCAGTCGACAATAAGCGAAGAAGGAAAACGTAACTGGATTTTTCCAAAACGGCCTGAAGGCAAATTACACTCATATCGATGGGTCTTCGCTATTGTTTTGCTAACATTACTCTTTGCCGGTCCCTGGATAACATACAAGGGTGAACCCTTTATGCTTTTTAATATTTTAGAACGAAAATTCATCTTATTCGGGCAATTGTTTTGGCCTCAGGATTTTCATTTGGTCGTGCTTTCTTTGATTACATTAATCGTGTTTATCATTCTGTTTACTGTAATTTTCGGACGTCTTTTTTGCGGATGGGCATGCCCGCAGACAATTTTTATGGAATTCGTTTTTCGAAAAATTGAATATCTCATCGAAGGCGACTCTCATCAACAAAAAAAGCTGAGTCGTCAGGAATGGAACTTCGAAAAAATATGGAAAAAAAGCTTGAAACACCTGGTCTTTTATGGTATTGCAGTTTTAATATCAAATACATTTTTAGCCTATATTATTGGAATTGAACACCTAAAAATGCTCGTTACTGATGGCCCTATGCTGCATTTGGGCGCTTTTATTGCATTATTGGTGTTCTCAGGTGTCTTTTATTTTGTCTTTGCATTTTTCCGTGAACAGGTATGTATCATTGCCTGCCCTTATGGTCGATTGCAAGGTGTTTTGCTTGACAATAAGTCAATTGTCGTTGCCTATGATTATAAACGAGGAGAACCAAAGGGAAAACATAACCCATTAGAGAATAGGTCATTAACCAATAAGGGCGATTGCATCGATTGTTCTAGTTGCGTGGCTGTCTGTCCGACTGGCATCGATATCCGGAACGGTACCCAACTCGAGTGCATCAATTGTACGGCATGTATCGACGCGTGTAATAGCATCATGAAACGTGTCAATCTGCCTACAGGCTTAATACGGTATGAATCGGAAAAAGCTATTCAGGATGGCAAGGAAGCAATTTTTAATGCAAGAACGATTGCGTATTCTGCTGTGCTAACGATATTGTTGTTTGTGGTGGGCACACTCTTTACCCTGCGCACTGATGTGGAAGCCACAATCATGCGGGCTCCCGGATCAATGTTTCAGGAGTATGGCCCTGAGAAGTATTCAAACCTTTAGAAGATCCAATTGGTAAACAAAACAAGAACCACTTTGCCAATTCAAATGAAACTTGAATCGATAGATGGTGAAATCATTCTGTTGGGCAAACCAATTGTGGTGGAATCGGGTAAAGTTTCAGAATCTGATTTCATGGTGGTAATACCAAAAAAATTAGTAAAATCGAGCAGCATGAAAATCGAAATTGAAATTTATTCTGGCGAAAAAATGATTACGGAATATACTACAGCTTTTGTAGGACCAAATAAACTTGATAAACATCACGAAGATGAAGATTAACTGGGGAACAAAACTTGCCATTGCCATGGCTGCATTTATGATCATGATCATCACCTTTGTGGTACTGATGATGCGTGAAGATGTCAATCTGGTTGAACCGGATTACTATCCAAAAGGGCAGAAATTTCAGGAAATTATTGACATGAAACAAAAATCAGCCACATTAAGTGACTCGCTGATTGTCGGTTACAATGAAGGTTTTATCAGTATCCGGTTTCCATCGGGATTAGACTATAGTAAAATATCCGGAAGCGTACATTTCTACCATAGGGTTGAGAGTAAAATGGATTTTATACTTGATTTGAAAGTGGGAACTGATGGTGTTCTACGTTATAAGGCTGATAACCTGCAAGGACGCTTTATTGTTAAAACCGAATGGAAAAATGAAGGGGCTAACTACTTCAATGAAAACGTATTAAATTTACAATAAACCATGTTAGCACTTTATACAGCCTTTACTATTGGTTTAATCGGAAGTTTTCATTGCATTGGTATGTGTGGACCGATTGCAGTGGCCTTGCCCTTGGGCACTGGTGGGTTAGGAAGCAGGTTTACAGGCACTTTATTGTACAACATTGGAAGAATTCTGACCTATGGTATGCTGGGTGCTTTGTTTGGCTTATTAGGAAAAGGATTTGAGATGGCGGGCCTGCAAAGGTGGGTTTCCATTGCTGCCGGTGCTTTCATGATAGGCTGGGTTATTTTTCCCTGGATGTTTCAAAAACAATATAAGAGCCTCAACCTGAGTGGTAATATCGTGAGTAAGCTGGTGTTCAAATTGAAAAAACTATTTGGAAAACACTCCTATAGCAATCTTTTCCTCATAGGTTTACTAAATGGGCTATTACCATGTGGACTGGTTTATGTGGCCATCGCAGGTGCCCTTAACACCAATGACCCACTGATGGGGATATTATTTATGGTTCTGTTCGGATTGGGTACCATCCCTATCATGGTAAGTGTTTCCATTGCGGGTAATGTGATGAGTATGAGAGTTCGCGCTAAAATTGCACGAATCATTCCATTATTCATTGTTTTACTTGGTATTATTTTTATCCTCAGGGGATTAACACTCGGAATTCCTTATATCAGCCCGAAACAGGATGCACTGAACCCGCAGAAAGAGATTAAGGTGGATGGTTCTTGTTGCAGTCCGAAGAAGCACTAAACAACCTTAAATGTTTTGAATGTTTCACTTGGTCATAAATATTGGACCACTTGAAAAATCAATAACAATAAGATAAACAACGAAGTAGAATCTCACAAGTGAATGACTACTTGCCATCACCCTGCATCATTTGTTGCAAATTTTCTCAATTAATTCAATTCTCACCACCATCAACCGAATCCCGAATTAATTCAAATTTTTTCAAACCAACCTGCTTTCCGACAAGGCTTAAACGCACAAAATAGTTCCCTGTTTGTCGTTTTTCAGGATCAATCGATATGGCACTTTGGATTGAAGTCGATGAATCAGCAGTGGATAAACTGATTTCCTTACCGTAGAAAGAATTGCCATTCGGTCCTATCCAATCGAGCCGGAACCTAAATTCCTTATTACCGGATTCAAATAGATCAACTGCATCAATGAAAGCATAAACCTTAGTCTTTTTACTCATAACGAATACCGAATCGGGACCGCTTAGTATTTCCGATTTTTGATCTGCTTTACTGTAAAATGCGATTTTGAAGAATAATTTTTTTTCAAGCTTAACAGGAGGTTTAAATTCCATCCGTAGCATAAATGCTTGTTCACTGATTAATTCATCAAATAAATAAACGCGCAGGAAGCATTTCCCTGCCTGCCGGTTTTTAGGTGAAATGGAAATTGAGCTAATGAGTTGTGAACAGGAATCAGTTAGCGATATATCTATTAGTTTTTTGAAAAACGACTTCCCGTCGGGACCAATCCAATCGAATTTGAATTTCAATTCTCCATCGGCATAATCACGATGATTTATCAGGTCAATACAGGCATATACCCTTTCTTTTTCGCCTAAAGTAAATATTGAATCGGACGCTGTCAATTCACCGGTTTTTTTGTCTTTGTTCCCAAAAAATGTAATTTTCGAAATGATTGCCCCAGTTAGCAAGGTGCCCGTCTGGCTTTCAGTGACGAGTTTAAATTTTTTCTCCGCGATCAGTTCTCTGAAAAGATATGCCCTGACGATGTAATCCCCAGCCTGCCGTTTGTCCGGCGAAACCGAAATAGAACCACTGATTGTGGTGTTTGAATCTGTTGGAGAAAGATCGATCCGTTTCAGGTAGATTGACCTGCCATCCGGCCCGATCCAGTCGAGATGAAACATCAGCTTGTGGTTGGAGTAAACAAAGCAATTCTGCAGACTGACAAAGGCGCTGACAGACTCTTTTTCTTTGATCGTAAAAACTTTCCCGAGTCCGAAACGTGTACCCGTTTTTTTGTCTTGTTTCCTGCACAAGATGATCTTTGCAGCCACTCCATTCGCTTCCTTCGAAGGGTATTGAATCGTTGAATCAGCATCTGAAACCGGTATTTCGCTACGACCTGAACATCCCGACATTACCCCAAACAGGACGGGTATCAGGAAGAGTATAAAGGCGAT
>CAITDJ010000071.1 GCA_903891085.1 uncultured Bacteroidota bacterium
ATTCACGATTCCGGGTCCACCGCTGATCATTCCGGCCACACGGGCATGGGCGGCGATGCGGATCAATTCGTTTGTGGTTGGGACTGAGGAGCGATGATCAGACACAGCCACTTCACCCACCCCGATTATTTCTTCAATCAGTGCAATATCTTTTGCGAAATCGCCGGTGATGCTGGGTGTCGGGACCTGATATGCGCCGGTGTACATCCACGATGAAACACCTTCGGCACGCAGTTGCTTCACTTTCATAAGCACACTTTCCACACTGCGTGTGAAACCATCCGTTCCCAGACAGCCTATCACTGTGGTAACACCAGCTTTCAGCATATCGCTGAGTAAGAGTTCGGGAGTTCGGGAAGCGGGTCCGCCTTCACCGCCTGCTCCGGCAATATGTACATGCGCATCGATAAAACCGGGTGTGAGGTACAATCCGGTTGCGTCAATCTCCTTGTCGATTAGTGAGGATGAGATTTCGATCCGGTCCTCCATCTTTACAATCTGATTTCCGGCAAGTAAAACATCTTTTTGGCCAAGGTTTTCGGGTGCATATATGTGGGCATTTCTAATCAGGGTTATCATGTCTTGGATTTGTAAGGTTTAATTTTGTAAAGTTTCACGTTTCGTGTTTCATGACGGATTATTTGTCAAATAAAACACCCAAACGCTGTTACCAACATATTGGTTTACAAATGTACAAAGTTCAGCAAGTATTTTTCACTTTTCTCTGTTCACTTTTCAGCACGCATATCTCTCCAGACCGGCAGTTTCATTCTTCTTTTTCCATCGAAAAAATTAAGTGCGTTCACGACTGCTGCTGCCGTTGGCACCAAACCGATTTCACCAATACCTTTGGCGCCATAAGGGCCGTATTGATCACTTTCTTCAATTCCGATTACTTCGATTTCGGGCATTTCGTTGGCACGCAGAATGCCAACATCCTTGAATTTCAAGCTGACCGGAAGGCCGTCTGTCATCGGGAAATCTTCGGTGAGCGCGTAACCCAATCCCATATGGATAGCGCCTTCGATCTGTCCTTCGAAGAGCATCCGGTTCATGATTTTTCCGGCATCATGTGCCGCAATCACCTTCTGAATGTTGCCTTTATCATCTAAAATCACAACCTGTGTGGCATATCCATAAGCAAAATGAATCTTCGGATCAGGCACATCTGCACCGGGTTTGCAGGTGAAATCACAGATATATTTTCCTTTATAATTTTTTCCTGTAAGGTTTTTAAGTGTTGAATTTTCAAGATCATTTTTCAAGTCTTTTGCAGCGTCAATGATCGCGTTTGCAACCAAGGCAGTTGCCCTTGATGAGGTTGTCATGCCTGTTGGAAGGTTTGCATGGGTATCAACTTCAACCCTGATAACTTCAGGCCGGATTCCGGTTTCATGATGCAATGTCTGCACAGCCATGGTATGCACGCCTTGTCCCATTTCGGTCCAGCCATGCTGAATGAGCACCTCATTTTTCGATACAATTGTTATACAAACTTCGCTTTCGTCAACCATTCCATTTCCAACACCTGTGTTTTTTATTCCACAGGCGATTCCGGCGAAACGGGCTTTTTGAAACTGATCTTTCACAGCGAGGAGCGTCTTTTTCAGTCCAACACCCTGTAATCGCTGTCCGGTGGCGGTTGTTGAACCTTCTTCCAGGGCATTGTCAAAACGTAACTGCCAGCGGTCGAAACCGCCTCGTTTGCATAAGTCATCGATACAACTTTCGATGGCAAAAACCACCTGAGGCACACCAAATCCGCGCATAGCGCCAGAAGGAATATTATTGGTGTAAACGGTGTCGGCCTGAATATCCACA
>CAITDJ010000072.1 GCA_903891085.1 uncultured Bacteroidota bacterium
GCAAATTTCGAAGGTAATTTATCGTTAAAGCTCCACTCCAGAAACCTGACAGGTTTAGAAGTATTTAATATCATCCAATGCCTTGATGGTATATTTTATTTCCATAAATCTATGATTTGCCGCTGCGAAGCTTACGCAAGCCCGCCTGAAATCTGGTTTGTCCTCTCGTTTGGAGTTTGTAACCAATTCGTTTTTCAATCCCCAGTAATTCGGAATAATATAACATTCTATTGTTTCAAAGCTGCCTTGGTAAAGATATATTCCGGTATTTGCTGATCGAATTTGATACTTTTAAAACTGAATTCGGTTCCTTCTCCCTGCTTAAGCATATCCTTATAAACAATCCTCGAAGGAAACCAGCGGCCTTCAACCTTTATAACGTCTTTTAACTCTATCATCTTAAGTAATTTACCACTTTTGGCGTACAATTCCTGTTTCAATGGAACGTATCTTTCGGCATCGATCCACATATATTGTGAATAATACGCTACATCCTCCACTTTGGCTGTGAGCTCGAGTTTCCACACCTTACGGCCATCAATTATTTCTTCACCCTTAACAATGGCATTGTAAACTTCGGTCAGTTTCCGGTCGTCCATCAAATCTTCATACGAAAGATCGCTACCCATCACCGATTGTCGCAGCATATGTCCGGATAATTGTATGGTCCGGTCAGTAGATGGGGAATAAATCCAAAGCTGTTTTTCAAGTTTAAGCATTTTTGTCCCCTTTTCTGCCGCCGGAGAAAGATATTCTGTAAACGATTGCTTCGTGCCTTCAGCGTAACTTTTTGAGGTTATAGTGCGGCTTTTTCGTTTTCCATGTATGGTCATTTCTGATTCAAAAACCCGGTTTTCGGAATTCATATTGGCATCCACTTTTGCTATTATTGAACTGGCTTCCTGAGAAAATCCATGTAAAAAAAGGAAACTTATAAAAATGGTGAAGATTGTTTTCATAGGGAATGTTTTTGTAGATTTAGATTTTTTATACACTATATATCAATCACTTATAAGTTTTATGATTCCAGTTCTTTGAACAAACTGGCAGTCTGTCTCTTATAAATTCCGATACCTGAAAGCATGGTGCCAATAACGGTTGACAACAGTCCGGGGATAAATCCCAGATAGAAATCGACCGGCGTGATACGTGCTTTGATGACGGTCGGCAACATGAGCGATGCACCTTTCATCATGCCCGAAATATCAATGCCATAAGTCTGCAAAAGCCAGGCAAAAAACAAGCCAAAACCGATTCCGATAACCGATCCGGTAAGACCTATAAAAATGGATTCATAAATCAATGTGCGGTAGATATGTCCCTTTTCTTCGCCCATTGCCAGCCTGATCCCGACTTCACCATACCGTCTTAAGCCACCAAGCAGGCCTGCATTCCATAATACCAATGACATAGCAAATATAAAAACCATCGAAATAATGGCCGACCAGAATTTCAGCATGGCAACATACTGACCCATATTCCCCTGCTGTCCCAGACTCTTCATGACGGGTGCATATTCATCATCCGATGACGCATAGATGGTGTTGAATTGTGCTGCCATTTCAAAGGCTGATTCGTCATTATAAAACCCATCGCTGAAGAATCCCAGAATTTCTCCCCCAGCATCAGGCATGTCGAGCGCCAATTGTACATCCTGAATATCAGCGATAATGGTTCCTCGGTCCATCATCTCAATGCCAAATGAAACAGTGCCTGCCACTTTAAAATTATACATTACCAAACTCGAGTTCATGGTGGAACTGATGAGTGTGATCGTTTCATTTGGATTCACTTTCAATTTTGAGGCAAAGGTTTCGCTCAATAATACCTCTCCCTTATTTTCAGGCATCCTGCCTCTGACGATCGCATTGTTGAGTTTTAGCCGTTCAGCATCGGTTGAACCCGGCGACAGAAGATCAATGCCCATTCCCAAAGCCGGTCCCTGAGATTTTGTTTCTCCATCATCGTCAGGCACATCAATAAGGCCGCCGAACTGTATACGTGATACCCAGTCTATCTCAGGAAATCGTTCCTGAAGATCGCGTTTCAGCGCACTCACTTCCATCATGGCCAGATCATTGGGCAACTGATGGATATACTCTTCATAAGCCCTGGTCATCACCTTGAGGTGCCCGTTGGTGAA
>CAITDJ010000073.1 GCA_903891085.1 uncultured Bacteroidota bacterium
AGCACTCCGCGTGAACTCCAGAAATATGCGGAAGCTCTTGTTGGAGGTGGATTCCTGTCGGACTCCCTTCAAAACAGGCGGCTTAATGACATGATACAGCTTGAACCTAAGGTGGGTGAGGGTTTGGGTATAATTAAAATGGGATCTTTTTATGGCCATGGCGGCACTTTCCCTGGTTTTACCACTTTGATGTTTCACAGCAATGAAAAGGGCTGCACTGGAATTATCTATTTCAATTGTTGGCTCGAACTGCCACCTGGCCACCTATTCGCACGCTTTATGGACATTTTATATGGCAACGATTATTAACCTCTTAATCCAAATTTGTAATGAAATGTTTTAACATGAAAAGTCTTTTGCCAGGATTATTTACGGCATTCTTGTTTTTGCTGCTACTTGATGCTAATTCGCAAACGGTATCGAAATGGGATCAGTTTCCTGCCTCCATTAAAAATAGAAACTCATTCAAAAGGCTGGAATGGTTCTACAGACCAAGAATGAATGAAAAGGATATATTCCCCAGGGAGTTCATTGATAAACAAATGCAAGAGGAACAGGTAAAATCACAATTGAAAGCTGGTAACGAAACTTTCTTCGCCCAATGGACAAACCTGGGCCCTGCAGGCATCGATTTCTCTGCCGATGGCATGGTTCCGCATTGGGGTGTGGTGAGCGGAAGGGTAAGAGGACTGGCTGTGCATCCCACAAACCCCGATATCGTTTATGCCGGCGCTGCAAGCGGTGGTATCTGGAAATCCACTGACGGCGGGCTGAACTGGGTCGATAAAAGCGGAGGATTAAACAATTTAACTTTTGGCGCCATCGCCATTGACCCTTTAAATCCCGCTGTTATTTTTGCCGGCACAGGAGAATATCACTGGTTATTAACTGAAAGATTCTACAGTGGTGATGGCTTGTACAAATCAACAAACGGTGGCAACAACTGGATAAAAGTAAATGCTGAGTTTGGCACAGTGACCCACTTTTCCGATTTGGTCATCTCACCGCATAACCCGGATGTCATCATGGCGGCTATTGCCAAAAACCTGCAGGATGCTGCCCCGAATGAAGGCATCTGGAGGAGTTCAGATGGTGGCCAGCACTGGACGTGTGTTTTACCCGGAGAAGGCATATACGATCTTTCATTTCATCCTTCGGATACAAATATCGTATTTGCTGCCCGCGGCAATGAGCAATCTCAGGCTGGTTTCCTGATATCCACTGACGGTGGTCTTTCTTTTACACAAAGTAACACAGGTTTGCCTGCTCCCAATCATATTGGGAGGATTCAGTTTGATGTTTCAATCTCCAATACTTCAGTTTTGTATGTGGTTATCTTCGATAAGGCACCGCTACCCGGTGGTATGACAACGAGTGTATATAAATCTGTAAATGGCGGAGCTTCCTGGGTTCCTATTTCGCAGGGAATCAACCTTTGCGAATTTAGCGATCAGGGATTCTATGACCTTTGTATCGCAGTAAATCCCTCAAACCCGGATCATATTTTCCTGGGTAATGTTGAATTTAGTCAATCGACAAACGGTGAAGGCTTCTCGCCCGTCCGAAACCCTGCAGCACCCGGTGGAGGAAGCAATCCCTTCGACTCGTACACACATCTTGATCATCACATCATCAGGTTCGCACCATCAGATCCCTCAGTTATTTATGTGGGCTGCGATGGCGGTGTTTTTAAATCGACTGATTCAGGAACTTCCTTTCATTCAGTAAACACGGGTATCAATTCCATTCAGTCATACCGTGTTGCTTCACACAACACCAACCCTGATATACTCTATTCCGGAGCACAGGACAACGGTTTTATCTCGACACAAAACCGTGGCGCAACACCTTTTAAACTTGAATTACTGGGCGACGGCACCGAATGTTTTATGGATTACTCCAATCCGGACATTATTTTCTTTGCAACTATTGGCGGGTATTTTGTAAGGTCGTCTAACGGAGGGCAGAGCTGGGATTTATTGGTTGACCCCATTACACTCAACGATTCCTCCGCATTTTTATGTCCGTACTGGCAGCATCCGTCAAATCCCGATATCATATACGGCTGTTTGAAACAAAAACTCTATAAATCAACCGACTAAGGTCTTTCATGGGAATATACAACAACATCACCTATTGTAAGTTCCGCTATCTATTCGGCTGCTCAATCACCTATTAACACTGACAACATCATGGTTGCTGCCAGAAATGGCGAAATAAGCCTCGTGCGTTCATCCGATGGAGGTGCCAACTGGCAGAATATTACCGGAAGCCTGGGTGTTCTTTCAGGGGGCAATTTTATGCGCTTACAGGCCGATCCTTTCGATGGAAATACATTTTATCTTTTGAAAAACGCCTATTCGGGTGCTATTGTAATTAAGACTACCGACTTTGGTAACACCTGGACTGACATTAGTTCTGATTTGCCAAAAGTTCCTGTAAATGATATCTTTATCGACAAAGCCAATGAAGGAGTCATTTTCCTTGGCAATGATTTTGGAGTTTACCGAACAACCAACAATGGCGGACATTGGGAACGAATGAACAACGGATTGCCTTTTGTGCCTGTGCTTGATTTCGATTGTTTTAATTTCGACAATACCCGCTTGCTGCGGGTGGCCACTTACGGCAGAGGTATTTTTGAACTTGATCTGGAACATTACACCTCAGTAAATGAAGACATTTCGAATGCTGCCAAGCTTAAGGTATGGCCAAACCCGGCATCAGAGCTGTTGTGGATTGAATTCCCAGCCCTGACCAATGACAAATATACCCTCTCCTTATTATCGGTATACGGAACAGAAGTAGCATCACAGGTTGTATATATTGTCGATTCGAAGTTCCGGACAAGTATCGGTATTTCCGGCTTGATCCCGGGATGTTACCAGTTGGTTTTGAAAGGTGACAGGATATTAAAGGCTACCAAAGTGATGATCCTGAGATAAAAATCAATAATTAAACACTGGAATATGCATACAAAAGTATTGTTAAATATTATGCTGGCAAGTCTCATCAGCTGCATTGGTTGCCGCAAAAGTGAAACACAGAAAACTGCATTGGAGGCCATAGAAGTCATCCTAAACGATACCCCCTTCCCTTCTGAAACCTATCTCCGGATTCCTTATACACTTCGGTTTGGAGAATTTGAAAAAGAGGGACTTAAGCTGAAACAGATCACGGTGATGGATTCTCAAACCAGGTCAGAACTGCTGAAAATCGGAGAAGATGAACTTGAATTTATGATCAGCGACAACACCAGTCTTACGCTTTTCCTGGTCCCTGAAAATCTGAAGCATTATTATCTTTCGGTTCAGCTTCCGCTTCCGATTGATGGGGCCAGACCTAGAAAAGTGATGCATCGGCTTGAATTTTCCGACACGGTAAATAACAAAACTATCTTTCAGGAAGGCGCAGTTTTTACACCACGATATGGTGAAACGCCCATGGTGATCAATTCGCCTGTAAAAGGGAACCGAAATTTATTCCTGAGCCATTCAACCATGAATTACCATTTTTATCTTATTTTTTTTAATGGCGATAGTATTGGTACCGGCCCCAGGTTTGCTTTTGACCAGGTAGAAGTGAATGATGCCATGACCAGCAGTTATGAAGGAGACCCATGTGTGAATGAGTCCTATTTCAATTACGGAGATACCATATACGCAGCGGCGGATGGAAAAGTGTTTGAAGTCAGGGATGGCATGATCGAAAACAATGGCAACCAGATGGATCAATTGCCGGTTTCCATGGCCGGAGTTCCCGGAAATTACATGATTCAGGATATTGGTAATGGAAACTATGCCTTTTATGCTCACCTGATTCCAGGTTCTCTAAAGGTTTCAGTGGGCGATATTATTAAATCCGGGGAAGCAATAGGTCTTATCGGCAATTCAGGATATTCCGGCATGCCTCATCTGCATTTTAATATTTCTGAAGGTTCCGACAGCTTCTGGTCAAAAGGATTACCATTTGTTTTCCGAAATTGCACTTGGGTAGGAATAATGGATCAGGGTTCGGTAACACCAGTTAACCTTAAAAATACTATGCCTGAACAGATGTCTGTGATTGCTTTTTAATGAAGCTAAAGTTAATATATCACTAAATAATAAAAAAAATGATGGCACAATTGAAACGATTTTCATTCATTCTTCTTTTGTTTTGCACAGTTGTTTCCTGTAAAAAAAACGAAATTGAAGACCCGAATCAGCCTCTTATCGACCAGATGAAGGCGGTTACCGATTCCATTATCAAAAACACCCAGGTGCCGGGAATTGTGGCCCTGGTGGTTGACCATAAAAGGGGCATAGACTGGCTTTACACCGCCGGATATAGCGACATTCCTAACAAGCTGCCGATGGATGGCAGCTACATATTCAGGATAGCTAGCAACACAAAAACCATGACAGGCACTGTATTACTTCAACTGGTGGATGAAGGCAAACTCGCCCTGAATGACAAGCTTTCGAAATACTATCCGGAGTATCCAAAAGCAGACAGCATCACCATTGCCATGCTTTGCAATATGACCAGCGGCATTTACAATTTTACTGATAACACAACCTGGCAGAATACACTATTCGGTAATCCGACCAAGGTATGGACACCCCAGGAAAGTGTTGACATAGGATTCTCAGATAACTTCTATTTCAGCCCGGGTTCAGGCTGGCACTATTCCAACACCAACACCATTATCCTCGGTATGCTTATTGAAAAACTGACCGGAAATTCCCTGCAATCGGAAATTGAAAACCGCATTGTAAATCCACTTCAACTGAGCAATACCGGATTCCTGACTTCCGGAGTGAACTTACCCGGTATTCATGGCAGGGGCTATTATGGAGGGGAGTACGAAGAAAATGATGATTTTACTGAATACCTGGATATTTCATGGGGCTGGGCAGCCGGCTCGGCTTATTCCACTCCACGGGAATTGCAAAAATATGTTGAGGCCCTGACGGAAGGTGGTCTGTTGTCGGATTCCCTCCAGCAGCGAAGGTTGAATGACATGAAAGTTTTATCTCCCCTTGCATCCTATGGATTATGCCTGCTCAAAATAGGTTCTTTTTACGGACACGACGGGGCTTTGCCTGGTTTTACTTCATCTATGTACCACAGCATTACAAAGGACTGTACGGTAATTATCTATTTTAACTGTCAGCTCCCGCTGCATCCCGATTTCCTCTTTGCCAGGTTCATGAGTATTTTATACGGTGCAAATTATTAAATCTGAATAAAAATGAATAAAAAAAAATTGTTGCTCTTCATTGTCATTCTGATTGCCGCTTCTTTGTTCATTTCCTGTAAAAAGAACGAAACCAATCCCGATCCTGACATCGAAAAAGTACGGGTCGCAATTGAACCCTCTCGTTTATCCCTTGAGCAAAGACTGGGAAAAACGGTTCCCAGCATTTCGGTTCTAATACATACCCCATCAAAAACAGTTTTTGCAAGTGCTGCTAGCAGCACCGAGAATACGCTGACAGCCGATACATATTTCCGTTTTGCAAGCAATACTAAGACGTTTACAGCCACAGCCATTGTAAAAATGCAGCAGGATGGCTGGCTTGATATTCATAATAAAATCACCGACCTTATCCCAGGGTCAGTCATACCCTATATATCTACAGATACTTCCTGGAACATCCCTTATAAAAACCAGATAAGCATTGAGCAATTGTTGCAACATACTGCCGGTATATACGATATTGTGAACGATCCTGTACCGGGCTGCAACGGCAATCCCTATGAGCGCTTTATTATGGACAAGGATCCCACACATCAGTTCTCGGCTGCCGAACTCGTTGGACAGGTTGCCCGCTATCAATTATCCTATTTTGTCCCGGGGACTGCATTTGGATATACTAACACGGGGTATTCAATGCTGGGTGAGATTATAGCGCGGGTATATTCATTTCACAGCGGAACCGCAAAAGGATACAGTGATTATCTTTACGATTATATCTGTGGTCCTAACACCGCCAACCCACTTCCGATTACATTCCCATACCTGGCTTCCGACATAAACCTGCCATCGCCTTATGTGAAGGGCAACCTGTACCTGGATTCCATCAGTGGGCCACAGCTGTTTGCCGGAGCCAATATGAGCGGGGCCGTGGCCGAAGGGAACGGGGTCACCACCTTCAGAGGCCTGGATACCTTTGTCCGGTCCCTGATGAAGGGTCAGAATGTGCTCAATGCAGCTTCTGTACAACTTTTACAGTCGGATGTTTCATCTTCAAATCCAAGCTATGCTCTGGGTTGTGTTTACGTTCCTAACCTGGGATATGGCCATAACGGAACCAGCCAGTGCGGGTATTCATCGGTCATGGTATACGACCCGGCTACGGATGTCTCGGTTATCGTTATGATGCCGCTGGCTGACGGCTCCAGCGCTGAAAGGGCTTCTTATTGCCAGCAGGCTGTCTATTTTGCCGCTTTTGACGTAAGGGCTGCTTTGGGATACCCGGGAAGACCTTAACAGAAAATAACTCCAATGAAGCAATTATCTTGATGAAGCAGCAGTCTGTAAAATTAAACCTGCAGTTTGTTTCAGAGGAAGTTTAAAATTAAAAACAGACTCGGTATACAGCCTTCACTGTATAAATCAACTATTCTGTTGTAACAGGCCAATATACGGAGCGTATTTCTGAGAGTAAAACTATAAATTATACTAAAATCTGGTTTATGAGAATCTTCAAACTGTTAATCCTGATGATAACCCTTGCTGTAATTACCTCCTGCACGAAAACGGAAATTGTATCGCCTACCGACCCTCTGATCCAGAAAAAACTGCAAACCATGGCCGATAAACTGCTGAGCGATTATAAAGTGAAATGTCCTGAATATCCGGGCGGACTGGCATTAAAAGTGATTTCGAAAAACGAAAGCTGGTTTGTGTCGTCAGGACTGGGAACAGGGATAACGGACCAAATTCATTTCAGGGCGGCAAGCAATACGAAACTATTTACCTCCACAGCCATATTACTTCTTGCGCAACAGGGCAAATTGAATATCGATGCCGTAATCTCCGATATTATCCCCGGAACAGCCATCACTTATGTGCCTCTTACAGCCAATTACCAGGTGCCTTTCCGCGACCAAATCACCATCAGGCAACTACTGCAGCATCGGGCCGGGATTTTTGATGTTACAAACGAAAATATTCCTGATACGGTTCCATCATCTATTCCCTACAGCGGCAAGTATTACATATCCTATGTGCTGGATTCCGATTCGCAACATAATTTTACTTTCGACGAACTAGTTGGTGTTGATGCCGAATGCCATCTCAGCTATTTCAAACCCGGTGAATCATATCATTATTCAAATACAGGATACAGCATTCTGGGTAAGATTATTGAACGGGTATCGGGGCAGAGCTATCAACAGTTCGTTATGGAACACATAGTACAACCTATGGAAATGACAAACACAAGTTTACCATATCTGAGCAGCGATCGCTCCATCCCTTCTCCCTTTGCGAAAGGGTATAAATACTCTCCAGGAAATACAATCGATGTAACTGAATCGAACATGTCGGTGAATGTGGCCGAAGGGAACCTGATCACCACTCCTGACGATCTGTCAAAATTTCTTCGTGCCCTTATTGAAGGAAATGGCGTTTTACTGCCTTTTTGGATCAACCAGGTTTTGCTGGCACCTCCTGCCGGGAGTTCGCCTGCCGGATGGTATGGTTGCGGAATATTTTATTCGATGAACCTGGGATTTGGTCATAACGGAGCCCATGAAGGATACCTGTCGCGCATGGTTACAGATCCTGATGCCGGCTTCACAGCTGTGGCATTTACCAATACATGGGATTTGTCAACCGAAAGCGCCATGAGCGAACAACTTAGTTTCCTGGTTGATGAAGCCTGTTACAGGGCAAAAATTATTGTGCAGTAAACCATTCTTGTGCAGAGAGATTAAAATAATGATGAAATTCATTCCATTCGCTTTTTATATGCTAATGATACTCTTGAAGTGCAGATCAAAACAGGAAGCACCGGCTTCAGGCGTGCAGGAAGGTTACATTCAGGTCACCGGAGGAAAAGTCTGGTACGATATCGTCGGGACAGATAAAAAAAGGCATACCTCGTAGCATTTCTCAATCTCAATGCAAAAACCTTTCAGCGTTTGATCTACTGCTTTGCTAAAAACAACTCTGCGATATTTGGCAGGTCAAACAAAATGATACAATAGTACTGATACATTATGTGATTTATGTGTATTCGCTTTCACCCATACATACAAAGGTAAAATATTTACGCCGCAGAACGGTGAGGAACTAACCCCTAAGAGATTAGATATATATTCTGGTAACTTCATTAAATTTCATCACTTCACCCACTTTTTGACAGTGAATACCTCCGGTGAGAATAGACAACAATTCACCATTGATAACTGAAAAGAAGTATTTTTGACATAAATTATAAATTGCATGGACAAATATCCAAAACCGAGTAAAAAAGACGTTTTTCTTAAATATAAAATCTGGTTATCGGGATTGGTTGGTGATGGACGTGTGGACGACCTTACCTATGATTTGTTAGGTCTGATTCACGAAAAAGGCTCCCTGAAAGCGGCATCAGAAGCAGTTGGCGTGAGCTATCGAAAAGCATGGGGCGACATACAACAGGCCGAACTCGTGTTGGGGTATCCATTGATCGACCGGCAACGCGGGGGAAAAGATGGCGGAAACTCATCCCTCACCCCTGCTGCATTCCGCCTGCTTGAAGCCTATCGCGCCCTACAACAAAAATTTGATGACAGCGTGGAGGAAGCTTTTAAAGAATTCAGGGAGAAACTGAAGTAAAATGTTGATGGGTTGATGAATTCGGAGTTCGGAGTTCCCTGCCTCGGCGGCACGACGAGGGGAGTTTGGAGTTTGGAGGGAACTAAAGTTATTTCAAATGGTATTGAAAACAAATAATTAATTGTATGAAAAAACTAATTTATACGCCTATCCTCCTGGTCGGGCTTGTTGCTTCATTATTTCTTTTCAATCAGGATAAATCTGAAAATTCGAAAGAAAAGGAAAAGAAACCCAACGAGTGGTTCTATCGCCAAAGGGCCTATCCGTTTGCTGACATCAATTATAATGCATACCTAAATTCGATTGATCAGGCGAAAAAATTGCGACTGAAATATACTGATCGTAACAAATATTTTTCGTGGGAATTTGCCGGTCCGGTCAACATTGGCGGTCGTATATCGGCCGTGGCACTGAATCCTGTTGAACCTTCTGTTTTTTATGCAGGCGCTGCTTCAGGAGGTGTTTTTAAAACAACAAATGCCGGATTGTCATGGGAAGCCATATTCGACGATCAACTTAGTTTATCAATAGGCGATATTACACTGGCTCCTTCCAATCCTGATGTAATTTATGTCGGAACAGGTGAGGCAAACGCCGGAGGTGGCTCGGTCTCTTACGATGGATTAGGAATATTCAGATCGGATGATGCCGGTTCATCCTGGACTCATATCGGACTCGAAGAATGCGGCAGTGTCGGACGTATGGCGGTTCACCCTCAAAACCCTGATATTTGCTATGTTGCCGCCATGGGACGGATGTTTTCGAAAAATGACCAACGGGGTGTGTTCAAAACTACTGACGGTGGTCAAAGCTGGCAGAATATGCTGTTTCTCAACGATTCAACTGGTGCCATTGACATCAGTATCGATCCGCAAAACCCGGAAACAGTGTATGCTGCCATGTGGGAACGGATACGTCGCCCTGATGAACGGGTATATGGTGGCCCTTCATGTGGTATCTACCGTTCGTTCGATGGTGGCGAAAACTGGATGGAACTCACCAACGGGCTCCCCTCTCCTTCGCCCAATGTGGGTCGTATCGGTATTTCGGTTTCACCTTCCGATCCATCCGTATTATATGCCATTTATGCAGATAAAACAGGCTATTTTGATGGAGTGTTTAAATCCATCAACCAGGGCGAAAGCTGGACCAGGACAAATGATGCAGCCCTGAATAATATGTATTCATCCTATGGCTGGTGGTTTGGCCGTTTGCGGGTCGATCCGTTGAACCCAGCTGTTGTTTATGCCATTGGTTTCGATCTGTTTAAAACAAGCAACGGAGGTAATTCGTGGTCAAATATTGGCTACGCAGTGCATGTCGATCAACACGATCTGTATGCCCATCCGTTAAACAACAATTTTGTGCTACTCGGAAATGATGGAGGTATTTACACCTCACAGAACGCAGGAAGTACATGGACACATCTCGAAAACCTGCCGATTACACAGTTTTACTCTTCTGAAATTGATCAGCAGCATCCCGAACGACTTTATGGAGGCACGCAGGACAACGGAACAATCAGAACGCTGACAGGCAACATTGACGACTGGGCTGAAATATACGGCGGAGATGGTTTTGTCGTTAAAGTGAATCCAATGAATAACCAGTATGTGTATGCAGAATATCAGTATGGCGGACTTGGCCGGTCGACAAATGGCGGTGCATCATTCATGGGAGCGACCAATGGTATTAACAGTTCGGACCGATTCAATTGGATGTCACCATTGACTTTCGACCCGTCTAACCCGACAACCTTGTATTTTGGAAGTAATAAAGTATATAAATCAACAAACCATGCTGCCAGCTGGACAGCCATCAGTCCCGATCTGACAAATGGTGCCGGACAATATAACCAAACGTATGGCACCACTACCACCATAGCCGTATCACCGGTTAATCAGCAGGTGATTTATGCAGGGACGGATGATGCCAATGTGTGGGTAACCCAAAATGGCGGGGGTAATTGGATCAACATCTCGGAAAATCTTCCCGACCGTTGGGTAACACGTGTAACTGCCGACCCGTTCGACGAAGCCACTGCCTTTGTAACCTTGTCAGGTTACAGAAATGATGAATATTTACCGCATATTTTCAGAACTACCGATTTCGGACAAAACTGGTCAGATATCTCAGGCGACTTACCCGAATCGCCCATCAACGACATCATTGCTGATCCGCTTTATGATTCGGTATTGTATGCTGCCACTGATGTTGGTGTGTTTGGAAGCGTGAATCTCGGTGAAAACTGGATTCCTATTGGTGACGGATTACCCAATGTTCCAATGATGGACCTCACCTTTCAGCCAGGATTACGGATGCTGGTGGTAGCCACCTACGGGCGTTCGATGTACAAAATAACGGTGGATGAGTTTGTAGGGGAAGCGGAGACTTCTGCAGCAAATTCCGGAATCAGGCTTTATCCAAATCCGGCAACAAGCGTTGTGAATATTGATCTTTCAAATTATAAGGGTAGGGTTGAGAAAGCTGAAATTATTGATAATCAAGGTAAATTAATTATTTCAGTGAATATTTCAGATTCAAAAACGATGAAATCAGTTCCGATAGATCAGCTTGCTGCCGGAATATATACGATTAAGTTTATAACAGATTGTGGCATCGTGAACCAAAAAATCATCGTTAACAAATAAGGATTCCTTTTACCTTTGTCTGCTTAAAACGACAACGGCATGAGTAAGCGCGACGATTTTATTCAAAACATTCAAAAAGGATATTCATTTCAGGGAAGCTCACTGGTGTTGGGTGGCGCAATGTATCAGGATGAAGCCATTGCTGCACTTCAGGTGAAAGCCCCTTTGAAAATGTTTAACAGGCATGGTTTGATTGCCGGCGCCACCGGCTCGGGCAAAACCAAAACCTTGCAACAATTGGCCGAAAGCCTTTCGTCGAATGGAATTTCGGTGCTGATGATGGATATCAAAGGCGATTTAAGTGGTATTTCACAAGCCGGTTCATCACATCCAAAAATTACTGAGCGCGCATCTAAAATTGGTATTGAATGGAATGCGGAAGCATTTCCGGTTGAGTTTTTAACACTCTCTTCAGAAAAAGGTGCCCGATTGCGTGCCACCATCAGTGAGTTCGGACCTGTTTTACTGAGCAAAATTTTAGGGTTGAACGACACGCAACAGGGCATGGTTGCGCTGGTATTTAAATATTGCGACTATCGGAACCTTCCCTTGCTTGATATTAAAGATTTCAGGGCGGTACTCCAATATATTTCGGGAGATGGTAAGGCCGAAATTCAACAGGAATATGGATTGATTTCAAGTAGCAGCATCGGAACCATCATGCGCAAACTTCTCGAACTGGAGCAGCAGGGTGCGGATATTTTCTTTGGCGAAACAAGTTTTGAAGTTGAGGACCTGGTACGACTTGATGAAAATGGCAAAGGCTATATCAACATTATTCGGCTGGTCGATATTCAGTCGAAACCAAAGCTGTTTTCCACCTTTATGCTTTGTCTGCTCGCCGAGATTTATGGAAAATTTCCCGAACGTGGTGATATCGAACAGCCTGAACTGGTGATTTTTATCGATGAAGCTCATCTTATGTTTCAGGAAGCTTCGCAGGCCTTGCTCGAACAGGTGGAAGCCATCATTAAACTAATCCGTTCGAAAGGTGTTGGCATTTTCTTCTGCACGCAAAATCCGGCTGATGTGCCTGAGGCTGTGTTGAGCCAGTTGGGAATGAAGATTCAACATGCACTTCGGGCCTTTACGGCCAACGACCGGAAAATGATTAAACAAGTATCGGAAAATTATCCATTGACTGATTTCTACACTGTTGATCAAACAATAACAGAATTAGGGATTGGCGAAGCGTTTATCACGCTCCTCAACGAAAAAGGTATCCCCACACCCCTGGTGCGCTGTTTGCTTTGTCCGCCACGATCGCGGATGGATGTTATTTTACCCGATGAAATGAACGAGTTGTTGGCCGAAAGTAAACTGGTTGCTAAATACAACCGAGAAATTGACCACGAAAGTGCTTTCGAAATGTTGCGAAAAAAAGTAAATCAAAATAATGGAACCGGGCAGAATACCACTGATGCCGGCTTTGCAGAACAGGATCAAAACCAGTCGTCGGGCATGGAAACTTTTGAGTCGATCATGAAAAGTCCGGTTACCAGAACAATCGCACGTGAGGTGTCGCGCGAATTAACCCGTGGCTTATTGGGTGTTTTTGGATTCAGTTCGTCACGCACCCGCAGCAAAAAAGGCGGTGGATTGTTCTTTTAGCCTTTCGTGAAGGCGTTGACTCAGCTTCAAGCATTTAGTAAATCTTTCTATTCAAACTGGCTGGTGGCTAGTGGCTTGTTGCTGGTTTCAGATAACTACCAAAAATTGTCAATTGTCAGTTATCGATCGAAGGCTATTCGTAAATGCACGGTGCTTATTTGCATTTACACGAATTATTGAACAAAAAACCTATTTCCGGCAATTGCAGGCCAACGGCAGGCATGAACGGGATTGCGGGCTTCTTTCCTATCCTGCGAACACCGAAACCCCGCCTTTTGGGTTGCTACTGTTACCGGTTCGTTGTTGTTTAACTTAGATATTAATATTTTTTAATTACAAAGTCAAAAATTGCACCGAGGGCAACACCAATCGCAAGTCCTAAAGCAATGCTTTGGGAAATGCTCCCTGATTTATAGCCGTAAGCTGCTCCAAATGCAACGCCAAGTGCTGCACCAATACCAATACCATTTCCGACATTTCTCTTTTTTTCTGTCAATTCTTTGTAATGTTTTAGTTGATGTCCTTCACAATGAAAGCTAAGGCCCTGTTGCCAGACGCACATTTCATATAGTTTAGTTTTTGGTAGTATGGGCTTTTTTATATTCGTCAAACTCTTCCTGTGTCAAAAAGTTTGTTCCTTGGCCTAAAACAAAATACCATTTCCCGTTATCTTTAATGTAAGTCTCGGCTCTGATCACTTTAAAATGCAAATCTCCGTCAGGTGTTGAAAAAACCACATCAGCAACTTTAGTTTTTATAGCAGTCTGACCATTGAAAATTCTGACCAATTCAGTCCCGGGAACGGATACAACAGATTTAAAAGTCATACCGTTTCTGGCAAATTTTTGAAATTCTTCTTCAAGGCCGTAAGCTATTGAACCATCAGCGCCAATGCTGATTGAATTGTCGTTTAATGACAATGACGGGTCAAAAATATTTGAAATAGAATTTATGAATTTTCTGTCTTCAGGATAATTAATTGTGTCATATTTACCTGGAGGCGGAACTTGTCCAAATAGGTTCATACTTGTAAAAGCAAAGAATGTATACATCATTGTTATTCGGGATACTTTGTTGGCTAGTTTCATTTTTTTTGGTTTTTGTTATGTAATTACCCGCCTTGCAAATCTGCTGACGGCTGATACTTTGGCAAGTACGGGAATAAAATATAACTCAGCTGTCATTAAGGACAAATGTATATAAAGATTCCAAATGTTTCAACGAACATGCAACTTAGCGAACTTAGCGAAGCGATCTCATGAGCGAAGCAAATAACAAAGCGGCCTCTTGAGCGTAGCTCAAAAACCCGCATTTGCTATAGCGTTTGCTAGCGGTTCGTGCTTTTTTACATATACTGGTATGGTTCTTTGTCAATTGCGAGTTGTCTAACATTTTCCAATGCTTGTTTCATATATTTTCTCCAAAATGTCTTGGTAAAAATCCAATTTATAGGATAAAGCAAAACATTATTTGAATAAAGTGTATAAGTGTATTCAACCAAGATTTTATCTTTTTCCATTTCGGTTGTCTGCCACTCGCCAACAAATTTGTAAAAACTTAACATCCACGCTTGAAATTGGTTAATTTCTATTTTCCAAAACTTATCTTCAATGCGTTCTACTACATTGTCAACAGAACCGAAACCACCTTTATGTGTCAATGATTTTTCAACAAATACTTTTTTACTTGAACCTATCTTTCCCCAATTTTCGTCTTCCGTGCAATGGGTTACTCTTGGCATCATTCCATATCCTGTATGAACTTTCGTTACAT
>CAITDJ010000074.1 GCA_903891085.1 uncultured Bacteroidota bacterium
CTGGAGGCGTTCTTTGTTTCCTTCGATGATTTTATAAGTTAAAGTAATGGTGTCGCCGGCTTTGAATTTAGGAAATTCCTTCACTGCAACCTGATCTTCTACGTACTGGATAAAGGCGTTCTTGCTCATTTCTATGGTATAAATTTTGTATATGCAAACTCAAAAATGAGTGCAAATATACAAATATTTCCGATTCACCAAATCATTCCTGAATATTTTTACCTGAATCCATCATTCCGGGCCGTCTTTCCTTTGTCCTCGATATGGCCTGATCAAGTTTCCAGTCGTTGATTTTGCGTTCATCGCCTGAGATTAGGATGTCGGGAACCGACCAGTTCTTATATTTTCTTGGGCGCGTGTAAACCGGAGGTGAAACCAAACCCGACTGAAAAGAGTCGGATAGGGCAGAGGTTTCGTCATTTAAAACGCCCGGAATCAATCGTATAATACTATCGGTTAATACTGCAGCTCCCAGCTCTCCACCAGACAAAACATAATCTCCGATTGAAATTTCTTTGGTTATAAGATGTTCACGGATTCTTTCATCAATTCCCTTATAGTGACCGCATAGGATGATCAGATTTTGATGTAAGGATAAATTATTACAGATTGTTTGCGTGAGTAATTCGCCATCGGGACTCATATAGATGACTTCGTCATAAGATCTTTCTGATTTTAACACACTTATACAGCGATCGATCGGTTCAATCATCATCACCATGCCAGCGCCCCCTGAAAAAGCATAATCGTCAACTTTTTTATTTTTATCGGTGCTGAAATCACGCAGATTGTGCAGGTGAAGTTGAGCAATTCCTTTATTTACAGCGCGTTTAATAATCGATTCGGTAAACGGTCCCTCGAACATCTCAGGAAAAATGGTGATAATATCTATCCGCATCAGTCAATCCATTCTGTTTTAAGATTCATAAATTCATGAACGCCAAAGGTAGTGAGTTCCCTGCCAAAACCTGAGTTTTTAATTCCTCCGAAAGGCAATCTTGGGTCTGATTTAACCATACTGTTGATAAATACACAACCTGCTTCGATCGATTGAGAAATCTTCTTTGCTTTCTTCATGTCAGTTGTCCAGATGCTCGCTCCAAGTCCAAATTGTGTATTGTTTGCAATCTGAATGGCTTCTTCATCGGTGGTAAATGGAATGATAACCGCTACAGGACCAAATGTTTCTTCACAAAAAACCGGCATGTTTTCTTTAATATCAGTCAATAGAGTAGGTAAATACATGCCAGTATGAATTGGACTCCGTTTGCCACCAACTACTATTTTGGCACCCATTTCCACTGATTTATTCACTTTTGTTTCAATTTCTTCCACAAATTCAGGACGCGCTAATGGGCCAATTGCTGTTTCAGTATCCATCGGATCACCAAGTTTCAGATTGCTGACCAACAACTTCATCTCATCAATGAATTGCAAATATATTGACGTATGAACGATAAATCTTTTGGCGGCAATACATACCTGACCGGCGTTAAGCATCCGCGACTTCAGCGCTGAAGGATAACATTTATGTAAATCAGCATCAGCAAATACAATCAATGGATCGGAACCACCCAATTCGAGAACCACTTTTTTAAGATGTTTTCCGGCAAGGCTGGCTACAACTTTCCCAGCCTGTTCACTTCCGGTAATCGTAACTCCTTTTATGCTTGGATGCGATATAACTTCTTCGGAACGGGATGCAGGCAGAATAACAGTTTTAAAAACGACCGAATCTGATGCTGCCTGATCGAATAAATGTGCGATAGCCATGGCACATCCGGAAACATTCGATGCATGTTTCAGAATTACTGTGTTTCCGGCTGAAATGCATGGTACTGCAAAACGAAATACCTGCCAGAAAGGAAAATTCCAGGGCATAATGGCGAAAATAATACCCAAAGGTTCGAATCGAACTTCTGAATTCATTGCCTCTGTTTTGATATTTATGGGTTCTAAGTTTAATGATGCAGTATCGCTGTAATGACGGCACAGCCAAGCACATTTTTCAATTTCGGCAAGCGATTCGGTTATGGGTTTACCCATCTCGGAAGTGATCAAAGTGGCTAATTGTACTTTGTTTTCAATTAGTAAATCAGCAAGCCGGGCATTTATCAAACACCTGTCAACTAATTGATTTTCGCGCCACTTTAGAAAACCATCATACAACAATTCAATGGTTTCTTTGATTTTTTTAGTGGAAAAATTCTCATATTCAGCAATTTGCTTTCCTGTAAAGGGATTAATACTTTTCATAGTATGCACTTTTAGTCACTTTTTTTTACCTCATTATAATTGCATTGATTTATTTGATCCACCTGATTATTTGTTCTGTATTCAAGGTGAACCGAAACCAATTACCTGACTTCTGCCAAATAGAACTCCTGATTATTCAAGCATTTGCATAATTCGTTATGAATAAAGCCTGATTTTCCAAAACAAAAGTTCAACCTGATTCCTGAAACAAAAGGCCGGTAGGTCATAATTGATTCATTATGATCAATTTCTTAACGCAATTAATGTTGTTTAATTTTAATAAATATATGCCTTGTTGAAATCCAGAAAGATCAATGTTACTTTTTTCTTTTGAAATTGTTTCAGAAAATATTTGTTTACCGCTCAAATCACTTATTGTCAGTATGATAGGAAGATTTACTGTTTCAATGGTGATGATGTTATGGGCAGGATTTGGATACATGTGGAATTGGAACGGATTCTTAACTTCATCCATTGCGACTGATTCGTCTTTCATAATGTCAACGATTAGTCCCTCAACAACAGTAAGATTATAAGGCATCTGTTCGGGTAGCAGATACCAGCCGTTGTTGGAACCACCCCAGCCGAAATTGACATGGAAATAATCATTCGTGTTGTAACCATCAATAACTACATTGTGACCGGTACTCCACGATTCATCAACAATCGCGAGGTGAGCCGGAAGCGAATCTTTCACATTCTGAGCTAGGTGGGTGTAAAGCGTGAAATCACTGTCGTACAATAATTCTGAAGTGGTAAATCCAAATCGTTGGTATGCTTCGTATGCCTGAATGACACCAAAGGTTCCTGAGCCTTCGGAGGTATATACCTGCGTTGCTGCAATGCCACAGGCAAAAGTCAATGCAGCTTTGTCCTGAATTGTTGGTAGTTTGCCACGTTGAAAATGTGCATCAAGGGTATCGAGAAAGGTATTAAGCTGCTGAAAAGAAGGAAACCCATGAAGCGCAAAATCATCATCAATCCAAAATGTACGCCCTGCATAATTGTGATAATAATCATCGTTATCAACAAAACGGGTCGCATTTGTAGTAAGATGATAATTCAGTATTTGAGCCATGGCTGTTGCAGGACAGCCGGCAAAGCTTCTCGTTCCGGTTACCGGATCGATTGGACACTGATTGTTATATGGCGGATTTTGTGTCCAGTTGGTTTCAAGCCAGCCGCCAGTGGCGGTGGTTCCTTCGGGAGGCCATTGTTGAAAGAGTTTTTTTTCATTATATGTACCATTGATTAATGTTTTCCATTCTATTTCCCTGTTTTTGACAGTTTCAGGTGACAATTGATTAATACAAGACAGCCGATGTGCAATATCACATTTCAGTATTGTGAAAAACTTATTATTTGCATCAAGATCATCCTGAAAAGAATATGCAATGATGGGTGGTAAATCATCATTGGCAGAGACAATCATGTATCCGGCAGGGTTTAATGAAGCTGCATAAAAATAAATCTGATTTGCCTCGCTGTATGCGAAAAGATCGTTTATGGAAAACTCATTCGCTTTTCCGACATACGCTATGTAGGAATTCACCACTTTTTGGGCATTTTCGATCTGAACTGTTTCAGCATTGAGGATGATAGGTAATATCATCATGCATATATTCAGAACCAATACATTTACTTTCTGTCTCATGGTAAAATGATTTGAAATTATCACCTGATTTATTGGATTGCTATTTGATCTTGCATGGAAAGTGGCATCTTTATCATCGACGAATCCGGACATTTTGATCGGATTATCATTAACAAAATTACAAAACAATCAAAGAAAATGGCAAATTTTCAGGTGATCAATCTCAGTCCAGCAATTTACTTTTGTTTTTCTTCTTTGCCATCTTCATTCTTACAACATTAAAACCGACAACCAAAATAAGTATGATTATCCGATATACAGGTTTAACAGGAAGATAGAAGGCTGCCAGAAGTATAAGAACGCCGGTAATTGTATGAGTTAGTAGGTTTTTCCAATCTTTCAGATATGCCCAAATCCAGCGTAAGACTTTCATGATTAATTATTTTCGATGCTGCGCTAAGAAACTGTTAAACAAGTGTTTATATTAAGGAACCAGAAATCATTTGTGATTATTTTTTACCAACGATTTTTTCATGTTTTCATTCATCTTGTATTGCACTATTTTAACGACTAAATTTAAAGGAATCTCTCTGTCGTTGGGAAATTTAATCGTCCCTTTTGAAGTTTCGAAACTTGACAGTTCATCTTTAAACACTTTATTTACCATATCATTTCCAGGATAAAAGCCAATATGTTTTTTATGTGCAGCAAAATAAACCAGGATGCCATGAAATGTAAATGCAGGCATATTGTAACTTATTATTTCTTCTGCCTCCGGAGCTGTTTTTTTAATTGTCAGCCGAAGTTTATCCAATTTATCTTTGATGTTTTGAGGAAATATCGCAAGATATTCATCAACAGTATTAAATTTTTGTTTGGCTTCCATCATTATCCTTTCATTATGTATTTTATTGACCTGGTGCATTCTATCTGTAAATTCTTTTCAGGTTCAACAGGGATGCATAGTTCAAGGCAATTTCCCTCAAATGTAAGGCTTTGGGGTTGCACTTTTTGGTAATTGTTACAAATTTGCTAACAAGTATTGAATGTTCGTTGATTCGAAGGCTGGATAATTTTAAACTTTCGAATGTTGCAGCAAGTTATTGCTGACATTATTGATTGGCAATTGAGAATATGAAGTTCAAGTTATTGTAATTCTTCAGGATAAATATTGCTTCCTTTAAAAAAAATTACACTATTCAGTTATAAACATACAACGTTGGATTGTGCGTCTTTGATCAAAGATAAACCATGCAAATCGGTCGGTTTTAAAAAGCAAAAATTGTAAAGTCAACAAACATATTTCCTGTCGAATCGATGATGTTTACAGCATCTTTTTTGCCATGAGGATAATCTGTTTTTTCAATAAAGGAAGTGAGTAAAAGCCCGGCCTGATCGTCCTTATCATTCTTAAAAATTTCGATCAATGCCTTGGCTACCAGCGTTGACAGGGTAGTGATGGCGAGGCTTACGGGATTCGACATGCTCGCGAGCACCGCAATTGCACCCACAAAGGAACCGATGTTTTTTTCGGTGAGTATTTGTCCGGCCAGGGCAGCATTGTCGCGTGTTTTTGAATCAGATTCGATGGCAAGTAACATCCAGTTCAGGTCGGCTGGTGTGGTTTCCGACTTGTAAACGATATACCCCGAATCGCCGAAATAGACCGACTGTTTATGCTTCACTTTTTGAATCTGAGGCATAATTCTCGAGCCGATAACCTGAGTCACTGCCTGTGCGACTAATTTCTTTTTCAGGCTATCATCATTGGTGTTGTAAAAATCGTCGAGCATGGGGAAATCGGCTTCCCCGGCATTGACAAAACTCATAAACTGGATTTCAGCCTTCCCAAGCAACTCGCGGTTGTTGATGATTTTAATTTTGTTAAGTCTTAGATAGAACATGGTTTTTGGGGTTTAAAATGCAATTAGTGAATTCATTTTTTTTTCGTATTTTTCCCATCGCTGCAACACTTGACGGGTAGCTGAAGTTAGCGGTTCGTACTTTTGATTTTGTCTTTAGCATCGTATTTCTTTAATCCAATACATCTATTGTGGTATTCGCCCTCATATTCTAAAAGCTTTAATAGAATTATTTCAACGTACCATAAACCCATATTAAGTGCTTCTTGTTTTGCGAGTTCAGATAACTTTTGCAAATGATCAATTTTTTTTGAATTGGAATGAACTATGCAATTTCGTACATGAGTAATTGTTTCTGGTCCATTATTAAAGTTAAAGGCTTTTGAATACTTTATTAATTCATTTAATTCTTTGGGTATTACAGGCTCTAATTGATATTTTGAGAGTAATATTCCAATTTTTGCTGAAGCAGATATTCCATTTGCATCACTTGAGGATACATACATAAATTTTTCAGAAATAAGCCAATTAAACAGTAATTCTAAAGCGTTTTGAATTAACAGGATTCCACTTTCAAGTGAAATGTTCTGTTTATTTGCTTCGTTGTACCACTTTAGAATTATTTTTAATGAATCTCTGTCATTTTTGTTTGTCCAAAGATTACACAATTTATCCCATATTTTACTTAATCCCAATTCATCATACTTAAGGACCCAACCATTGTAATAATTATATTGGTCACATTCTGAAGTTTGAATATGTTTCCAAACAATTTTTTCATTTTTAAATCCATAAATTATCAGAGGTGAACTTTTTCTAGTATTTAGAAACAAAAGAAATTGGAAGAGTTTCTCAAATGATGATTCTAAGTCTTTAAACTGCAATAAATTGCCATTAATTGTCTTTATTTTACCTGAGCTAAGAAATTGAAAGCCTCCATTTTGACCTAATTCAGACCTCAATCTCAGACTATCTGCATACTCATCAATAATTATTTCATGGATATTATCGACTAGTACCAATCTTTTGGGAGATGCGGTATTCTTATTGGTTTGTACAAGACTTCCCTGTCTTTGTTCTTGATTAGTAAGTTCGAACTGGATGTAGTCCACTGGTTCTTCAATATTCCCAATACATACAGGCGACGTTAATAAACACTCAACCTTGTTATTGTTACTATGTATTCTTTTTAATATACCTTTTGCCTGAAAATCAGTTTCAACACCTTTAATATCAATTAATATTGAAGAGTCAAATGTCTTGAAATTGAATTCTTTAGAATCCTTGTCAAAAATTCCAATAAAATTTATTTGAATTATAGGTGACCATTTTAAAATGAGTTCTCCTTTAAGAGAATATTCTACATTTTTCCATGTTAGTATGAAATTCCCATTATGAAAGATTATTGACTAATCCGGACTAAAGTGCGCCACGAATCCGGAGCAAAGTGCGCCACTAAATCCGGTGCAAAGTGTGCCAATAATATTTGACGATTTTATTGGCTCCAGACTCACAAATTGGTTTGTTTAGTTTTATAAATGACCTGA
>CAITDJ010000075.1 GCA_903891085.1 uncultured Bacteroidota bacterium
CCATCACTGCTGCCATCCGGATCGTCTTCATCCACCATGAGAAATACACGATAAGGCTCGCCACTTTTCACATAACTGAGCAAAGGCGTGATGTCGAGTCCCAATTCAAGTGTTTTCCCTTCCGATGAGGTGCTTCCGGTCATGAAATAATCACCACCCTGGTAATCGAAAACAGAAAAGGAAAGGGTGTTGGAAGGATAATACCGGGCAGTGTCAGAAACGATGCCGGCCTGTAATCTGAGCCGCCCTCTTTTATTGTGTTTTATTGTGGCTTTGATGGTCAGCAGAGGCTTTGCAAGCGTATCGGGATGTAACACATGTACCGAATTGTTCCAGATGCCGCCCTCACCATATTTCACGGCAAGTGTGCGGTAAAGCATATAACAGAATCCCGAATCGGCCCAGTAGGAACCATAGGAATTTACGTATTTCAAACCTCCTATTTCCCAATCTTTCATATCCACAATGGCATCGCCGGTTATATCGAGGTCGTTGGTATATATTCCGTCCCCGTTCACATCGTACCTGATAAAATCGTTGTAGCCAACGATGGTTAAGGCGTGTGATGAAATGGGTCCAAAAAGCAGATGGACAAGTTTTCCAGCTTCGGGTGTACCTTCGGGAAGTGGCTCAGGTGAATAGGCCTGGCCCGCGTAATAATTAGCGACACCGCCAACATCGGCTCCTTCGAGATGGTTGTGCAGCCAGTGTTTCAATATCGTTAAGCCTTCCGGTGTTGCCACATTGATCGAGCTCACGCCTGAAATACGATTGTGCATTGCCTGAAAATAACCCTCATATCCGCTCATCCAATGATAACTGTCATCCATGGTGATGGGGCCATAAATATCCTCTGTCGGGCTTCCGGCATCATACAAAATATCGTAGGTATGAAAATAGCTTACTCCTTCGCCGTAATAGGGCGCTGTGGCATTCATGAAATTCCACACAAAATGATCAGGATATTGGTTGATACTAGTGTCGGCAGGTAAGTCGCGCAACCGGTTGATTTCGTAACAGAAGTTATAGCCTACAGAGGCTGCCTGTCCGCAGGAGGCGCCTTGCTGACTAAAAACAGGCCGTAAATAGGGCTGGCCGGAATTATCAACCACCGGTGGTAACTCAATCGCTTTACTAACACTTGTCAGTTCAAGTTGCGGATAATCAGGAAAGTCGAGACCGGGCTGCATACGACGTTCCATGCTGCCATTGAACTTATGTTTACTTTTTTCAGGAATTGTTGTCTGCTGACTAAAACCATTGAACGCAATAATCAATAAGAATACTATGGAAAAATTCGTTTTCATATCCGAAATTAAGACCACTAAATTAACGCTTATTTGGCGGCGCTATCCTAATTATTTTGAATCAAATTTATGAGGATTTTGTTCAACCGGGGATTCTCCCGATAGAAATTTGGAGGGATGTTCTGAACGCTTTAGACCTGATTATTACCGCCAGAATATCACTACTCATCTCCAAAGTAGTCGTTATCAATTCGTTTAATCTCGATAGTATTTACGGTAGAAACAGCAAGATTATGGTCAATCATTAATTCCGCCAACTGTTCTCCGTCAATCAATACGATTTTTGTTTCATTTCTTGGCTGATAGTCGCGCGCTTCATTTGTATAACGTGAAGTTGTAATGAA
>CAITDJ010000076.1 GCA_903891085.1 uncultured Bacteroidota bacterium
AAAAAAAATGTCATTATTTCTCCACAGTGTTGTTTTATTTTATAGTCAAGGTAATCAGCGTTTAGTTGATCCAGAATGTTGAATTTTTTTTCTGATGGAAATACGTGGCAATTTGCAATAAGTTTTAACCCATTTTTTAATTCGGCAAAACGGGCGAGATTATCAAGATTTTGTGCTATCTGATCGGTGCGTACAATCAATAATCTTTCTTTTGGTATAGTGTCAAGTACTTTCTTATTATGTTCATTCCAGTTGGAAAGGTAGCCATCGAGAGTGTAAAGCGAATGTTCCTTTAATACTTGTTCCTCCTCTGGATGAGTATATAAATCCGGACGGAATCTCAACTCTCTCAATTTATGCCAGTTAGGTGAGCAATTTCGTGTTAATTGATGATTGAAAATGGAATCAAGCCAGGTATATGGGTTACGAATGGTTAAGATGTACTTTGATTTTGGAAAAATAGCAGCTAATAATTCAAGAAACAAAAAGTTAGCAGCAGACGAATTTACTTCGAGCCAAAGTCTTTTATCCTGTTGAATAATAAAATCAATGATAGCCTTATCATTAAGGTAACCTGATTTCCATTTCAAATATAATCCAAGCATGATTTCGATTTCTGGTTCATGAGCTGTCCTGAGTTGTTTTCCCCAAATTTCGGCCAACGTATGTGTGCCCGACTTCCCGGTACCCACACAAAAAATCTGTGTTTTTCGCGGGAGCATCATCCTAAACAATAAACTTTTCATAGCTATTACTTATATTTGAGTTACCGTTTTTTTAAAAATGAAATTAGGTTTCTTAAAGGTTTTGTAATCCTCCACGATTTACTTTGGAATACATCCTGTAATTGCTCTGCAATACTTCTTAATCCGGCAATTTGCAGCTCTTTTTCCTGCAATGTCTCTTCAAGTTTTTTCAATTTATCCTGGAGTTCATTGATTTTGGTTTCCGCTGGTGGAGTTTCATTTTGAATAGGATTTTCGATAAGTACCACATTATCTAAAGCCTCTTTGATGGAATACTCAAAAACAGCCTTGATTTTGTAATAGTTGTTTGGATACAAAACTACCTTTTTCCCCATTATTCCAGCCAATATTGCTATATGCAAACGGTCGGTTTTCACGGTTTCAAATGTACTAAGGTAACAAGCTAAACTGTGGGTAACATTTTTAGCAAAATCGGGCCGGTGCCAAAGTTCGCCATTCCACGAAAGTGAAATATCCAGATTATCGGTTGGCATATCGAATACTCTGGCACTCTCATCATCCAGACGGAAACAATTGGCTGTGCCTTTGCCGTTCATGAGATAGTCCTGAAATTCCAACATCGTTAGTTGAAAAGCCATGTCATGGGCAAGAAAAAGCCTTTCGGACGGAAAACCAATTGCCGACAAATTTTGATAACTTGTTTTTTCGCGACAAAAGATAGTTAGGTTTTTAGCTGATAGCAACAACTCATCATATCCATGAACCGTGTGTGGCAGCATGATAATCTCGCGGTTTTGCCTGAAATTATTGTTGATAAAATGATAAGCGTTTTTGTATTTGCCTTCAACCAGATTGCCGCCACCGGCATAGAAAATTATTTTGTCATGTACGATTTCTTCATGTCTGATTATTTGAAGTTTGATGTTCAGTTTTTCAAACAGTTGGAACGTAGCGTGAGCAATCAGCGCATCGCCGGCATTTCCGGGGTTGGCGCAATAAACAACCTCTTTACCTGTATACTGTTTTAGAAATCCGTTGATATCTGTTTCATTGAAAGTCATAAAATTTCTTTTAAATGGGTTAAAACAAAGTTTAAAAGTGTGATTCGTTTGCCAAAAAGCACTTTATTTTGCCTACTCATTGCTTGTTTTAAAAGTTCGCGGAGAATAATTCTCCTGTATTCCGGTGATAATCCGGGTATCAAATTTCGGAGACAATCAAGTGTTTGACCACGCCAAATATCAGCATCGGCTTTCAAATCTTCATCTATAAACTGGTACTCCAGCAACGAAAATTCGCGACAAAGCCAGTTTGCATCTTCTGAGAGGGCTTCCCATACTTTTTTGCTTAGCCCTTGAGGGAGAATATATTTTTGACCCGGCATTTCTCTGAAAAGCTCATTCAGCTCTGCCATTCTTTGGGGTTGCAGTTCGTATCCTGAAGTATGATAGCATGTTTGGTTTATAGCGTTTAGTAATACAAAAGTTTCGTATTTACTTGCTGGATTGTCATGTTGAAGAGTAAGTTTTATTTTGTCGGGTAAATCTTTGTCAACAAGTGCTAAAAATGCTCCTGCAGGACCGAAAGAATGGCGGATGGCATCTTCATACTTCAATACAGCAATACTTTCCTGCCCGAAAACTTCGGAAAAGGACGTAATCAGGTTTCGGTAAAAAAGTGTTCTTCGAAGATTACGCTCAATTGCTTTCTCCATAGGTAATCCAAAGGAGCAAACACTACCCTGTAGTCCACTCCTGAATCGTGAAACAGGATGACGGCACAACAATACCACCCGGATATTTACTTCAGCATAAGTGATTTTTGTTAGCCAGGCTTTAAGATTTTTAAGTTCATTGGTTGCCAGTAACCAAATATCCTCACCTGAAATAATCAGTGTTTCACCATTAATATCTGCTATTTGTGCTTTAATTTGCTGGCGGTAATTATGATGAATTTGTTGAATTGCTTCATTGGTGGTGAAACCGAGACTAACGTTAATGTGGTATTTTTCCGGTTCTTTACAGAAAAGGCTGTAAAATGGGATGGAATGGTTGCAGATGGGAATGTCGCCTGCTTTAAACTCGGGATACAAAATACCTGCTTCTGCCAATTTCAACCGCTCATTGAAAAGTATATTTTGAATGGTGGTAGAAGCGGTTTTATGCACGCCGATATGAAGAAAGATATTTTTGATCATAAAATTTCAGAAATCGCTATAATATAAAGTCGAAAAATTTTTATCATAAGATTGCAGATAATGCATTCTCAAACATATCCACATCAATTAAAAAGTTATATGGACTTTTCCTGATTTTTGGTTCAGGGCGATCAACCTCACTTTTACCAATCATTAAATGATAATCTAAGTCTGCAGCACAGGATAAAGTGTACCAATAAGGGAAAATATGATCTGAAGGCATTAATTCCAATACTTTAGTGCCAGGTTGACAAAATGCCAAATCTGCTAATGCAGCTCCATGTGCCCCCACTACAATTGAAGCTTCAGCAAAAAAGGAAGGTGAGTTTATGTGTTCTGCTGGATTAAAAATTTCGAAATTATATTTCTTTAAAATAGCGATTAATTCATATTCATTACTGAT
>CAITDJ010000077.1 GCA_903891085.1 uncultured Bacteroidota bacterium
CACCTTGTTTGAACCGCTTACCTACAGAACTTGCCAGTGTATCGAAAAACTTTTCGAGATTCAATAACTCACCAAGTAAACCGCCCACGATCAAACTTAAAATCACCAGAATCCATTCCTGTGCTTTGATGGCCATTGCAATACCTAATACAATGGTAAAAAGACCAATTCCCTGAAAAAGGATGGTGACAAATCTTTCGGGCAAACGCGAACGAAATGTCAATCCGATCAGACTTCCAACCAATACTGCTGTAACATTAATGAGGGTTCCTGTGATCATTGAAAATAATAGTTTTACTTTTTTAATGCGTTTTTTTTGGTCGGAAGTCCGAAGTCGGAAGACCGGAGACCGAAATTCTTCCCTCTTCCCACTTCCCTCTTCCCACTTCTAACTTAACAGTGTTTCTAAATAATGCTTTTCAATTCCAAATTGCTTCTTTAAAAAATCAATTTTACCATCAATCTCCTCTATATCAATATTTTTATTTGTTCTGATACCTGTAATCAATAAGTTTTTTGGCGTATGTTCCGTTTCGATGAATTCCATGATCTGGCTTTTATAGCCATGCTTTTCCATGATAAGCGCCCTGATGGTATCGGTTAAAATCTCGGCTTGTCGTTCCAGTAAAATACCAAATTTCAGCATTGGAAGTACGTCAAATGGCGGTTTCATCGTTTGTCTGATCTGTTTATGACAACAGGGAGCACAAACAATAAGTTGTGCACCTGCTTTGATCCCGGCCGCGATAGCATCATCAGTGGCGGTGTCGCAGGCGTGCAAAGCAATCAAAACATCAATTTCGTTTACGGTAAAATTACCAATCATTCCTTCCACAAAATGGAGGTTTTCGAGTTGAGCGCCTTTTGCAATCTGGTTGGTTTTCAATACCAGATCCGGTCGTTGTTCAACACCGGTGATTTGCACATCAAGTTTGCGGTTGATAAACAGATATTCATATAATGCAAATGTTAAATATGCCTTACCGGAGCCCATATCCACTACTTTCACAGTTCCCTGAAAATCAATCTGCTTGATCAATCCATCCAGAATTTCAACGTATTTATTGATCTGTTTAAACTTAAACTGCATGGATGGTAACACATTTCCCTGCCGGTCGGTAATCCCCAACTGAAACCACCAGGTGTTGGCCGGATTAATAAGACGGGATTTGGTATGATCATGTTCCCTTTCGGGGATAGTGCGTTTTTCAACAGGTCTTCTGATCAGTTTAGAAGACCCTTTTTCATTCGACAGCAACGCAATATCCATGTCACTGGTCAGCAGATTTGCTGCGAAAAACGAAGTTTCCAATAATTCGATCAATTGTTGTAAGGCATCCTCAATAGCAAAATTCTTAACAATATCTTTGGTATTGTGTTTGTAAGTAAAAGACAACCAATTACTTCCCTTGAGAAGAATCATCTTTACATACACATTTTTCAAATCTGATTGCCTGTTTCTTGGTTTGCTGAGCGTAAGTTTCACAAATTTATTTTCATCGATCGAAACCTTCACCGCTTCCATCAATTCATTCAGTGCTTTTTCCATAGTTGTAAGGCTAATCAGCAAAAGTAAGCATCATATCGTTTGTAACATTACATTCAATTTGGTTTAAGGAATCAACTCGCAAAGAAGGAATTTAATTTACAATAATCCCTATCTTAAAAACAGTCAATCGCCGCATTTTCAAATTTTCAAATTTTCAAATTGTCGAATTTCCAAATCGTCGAATTGACTCATTGCCGAATCGTCGAATTGATTAAAGCCAAAATGTCAGTTAATACCCAATGGCACATCCTTTGATATTCAATACCCAAACTCAAAAATTAGAATTACCATGCAAAAAGGAACGATAGAAGTTAAAACTGAAAACATTTTTCCGATTATCAAGAAATTTCTCTATTCGGATCATGAAATATTTCTGCGCGAATTAGTCAGCAATGCCGTTGATGCCACCCAGAAACTTAAGACACTTGCTTCAACAGGCCAGTTTAAAGACGAACTGGGCGATTTAACCATTCAGGTTGAAGTTGATAAAAAGAAAAAAACCATCACCATCCGCGACCGTGGTATTGGGATGACACAGGAAGAAGTTGAAAAATATATTAATCAGATCGCTTTTTCTAGCGCCGAAGAATTTGTTAAAAAGTTCAAAACCAAAACAGAGGCTGAGGCAAATGCCATTATTGGACATTTTGGTCTTGGATTCTATTCATCTTTTATGGTTTCCGAAAAGGTAGAACTGATCACTAAAACCTACAAAAAGGGTGGAAGCACCAAGGCTGTGAAATGGGAATGCGACGGAAGTCCGGATTACACCATCACAGATAGCGATAAAAAGGAACGTGGTACCGACATTATTCTGCATATCGACAAGGAAAACACCGATTTTCTGGAAGAATATAAAATCCGCGAACTGCTGACCAAATATTGTAAGTTCCTCCCGGTTCCCATTCAATTTGGCACCAAAAAAGAAGAAGAGCCTATTGAAGGTGAGTTGGATAAAGACGGAAAACAGAAAACAAAATCTGTCGAAAAACCATGGATTATCAACAATCCGAACCCAATTTGGAAAAAATCTCCAACAGAAGTTGATGACGAAGCCTATAAAGAATTCTATCGTGAACTCTACCCAATGAGTTTCGAAGATCCGTTGTTTCAGATTCACCTCAATGTCGATTATCCATTCAACCTTACCGGGATTCTTTATTTCCCAAAGGCGAAACAAAACTACGAATTGCAGAAAAACAAGATTCAGTTGTATTGCAACCAGGTTTTTGTTACCGACTCGGTCGAAGGCATTGTTCCAGATTTTCTGACATTACTGCATGGCGTGATTGATTCACCTGATATTCCATTGAATGTGAGCCGCTCTTTCCTGCAAAGTGATCAGAATGTGAAAAAAATCTCGAGTCATATTTCTAAAAAAGTAGCCGATAAACTCGAAGAACTTTTCAAAAAAGACCGCGAAGGATTCGAGAAAAAATGGGATGATATCAAGATTTTTATTGAATATGGAATGATTTCTGACCCTAAGTTCTATGAACGTGCTGAGAAGTTCGTGCTTCTGAAAAACACTGACAGTAAATACTTTACACTGGAAGAATATCAGAAACACATCGAGGTCAATCAGAAAGACAAGGACAAACGGACTGTTTATCTTTATACAACCAACCACGACGATCAGTTTGGGTATATTGAGGCTGCCAAAGAACGGGGCTATGATGTACTCTTGATGGACGGCATGCTCGACAGTCACTTTATCAATACCATCGAACAAAAACTGAAGGATACCACTTTTGCCCGTGTCGATTCAAACTCAATCGAAAAAATAATTCACAAGGAAGAAACTGAACTTCCATCGAAATTAGACGAAAAGCAAAAGGAGCAACTCAAAGAAATTATCACTAAAAGCATTGATAACAAGCAATTTGATGTTTCGTTTGAGAGCCTGAGCGAAACAGATGCACCGTTCATGATTACCCAAAACGAATTTATGCGCCGCATGAAAGATATGAGTGCGCTTGGTGGTGGCCCGATGATGGGCATGGGTAATCTGCCTGACAGTTATTCATTGGTGGTGAATGCCAATCACCCGGCCATGGCAGCCTTACTCGAAGGCAATGCTGAGGTCAATGATTTGAAAGTTAGACAATTGTATGATCTCGCACGCTTATCAAAAAACCTGCTGAAAGGCAAGGAATTGAATGATTTTGTTAAACGAAGTCTGCAAACAATAATTTAATTTGGCTTATTATTCCGTGTCTGGATTGGAGCCAGGCACTGAATAAGCCCCAGTATTTTACAACAACCTAAATATTAATTACTTTAGCAACCTAAAACTTAAATAAAATGAAAAAAACCCTCATTATTGTTGGGATTATAGTACTGGTTATTGTACTGTTCTATAGTTTCTTTAAAGGCACCTACAACACCATGGTAAGCAATGGCGAACAAGTCGATTCGCAATGGGCGCAGGTTCAAAACGTATACCAACGCCGTGCCGACCTCATTCCGAATTTGGTAAACACTGTCAAAGGTTTTGCGCAACAGGAAAAAGATGTACTCGTTGGAGTAATCGAAGCACGTGCGAAAGCAACTTCGGTAAATATCGATGCCGCCAATCTGACACCTGATAAAATGGCGCAGTTTCAACAGGCACAGGACGGACTTTCCGGAGCATTGGGAAGATTAATGGTGGTTGTTGAAAAATACCCTGATTTAAAATCAAACCAGAACTTTCTTGAACTGCAATCACAGCTCGAAGGTACCGAAAACCGTATCACCGTTGAACGTCAAAAGTTTAATGATGTGACCAAGGTGTACAATACCTACGTAAAATCATTCCCGAATAATATGCTGGCCGGTATGTTTGGATTTGCTGCCAAACCATATTTCGAGGCTGTAAAAGGTGCTGAAGTTGCACCAAAAGTTGAGTTTTAATTGAAACAAACCCCAAACGAAGCTGTTATGCCAAACGCTAAAACCTTCTTCACCGACCAGCAAAAAAGCAGTATCAAGCAGGCCATCGCAGATGCTGAGCTGAATACTTCGGGCGAAATCAGGGTACATCTCGAAAATCATTGTAGTGAGGATGTGCTCGATAGGGCTGCTTACTTATTCGATAAACTGGAAATGAAAAAAACAGATATGCGCAATGCCGTGCTGTTTTATGTTGCAGTCAAGGATAAGAAATTTGCTGTCATTGGCGATTCGGGTATCAATAGTCTGGTGGAAGAGAATTTTTGGGAGGATGTGAAATCTCTGTTACTCGCTCAATTCAAAAAAGGGAACTTTACGGAAGGTTTGGTTGCCGGGATCACAAAGGCTGGTGAGAAACTGAAAAAGCATTTTCCTTATCAGACCGATGACACAAACGAGTTGAGCAATGAGATATCATTTGAATAAAACGAAATAAATGAAAAAAACACTGAAATACCTCATTCTTTTTCTCGCAGCCATAACGGTACTGCAAGGCTGGGCTCAGATTCCTGAAAAACCAAATCCACCTCGGTTGGTAAATGACTTCAGTGAGATATTGGCTGACGATGAAGTCAATAGCCTTGAAACCAAGTTGCGTAATTACAACGACAGTACTTCAACACAAATCGTTGTGGTGGTTGTCAACGACATTGGAAATGTCAATATCGCTGACTTCACTTATCAAATCGGAGAAAAATGGGGTGTCGGCCGTTCAGGAAAGAATAACGGAGCTGTAATTGTGGTGAAACCAAAAGTTGGATCGTCACGCGGACAGGCATCGATTCAGACCGGTTATGGCCTTGAGGCAACGATCACCGATGCCATAAGCCGTCGGATTATTGAAAAAGAGATGGTTCCTTTTTTTCAGGAAGGTAATTATTATGGCGGCCTCGATGCAGCCACTACAGCAATTATAAAACTTGCTTCGGGCGAATTCAAGGCTGATCAATACGCCAAAAAGAATTCGGGATCCTATCTGGTTGTTATCATCGTGATAATCATCGTCATTGTACTGATGCGTTCAAGTGGTTCATCAAATCACATGGGTGGTAAAGGTGGCGGAAGCAATCTACCATTCTGGACAGCCTTGTTTTTGGCCAGTCAGGCAGGTCGCAGTCATTCAGGAAGCTGGGGAGGATTTTCCGGCGGTTCGGGTGGATTTGGTGGTGGCGGTGGCGGATTCGGCGGATTTGGCGGCGGAAGCTTTGGTGGCGGTGGCGCCAGCGGGAGTTGGTAGAATGTTATAGAAAAGAATAGAATTGAACTCTGTACTTCCAAAAAAAGTACAGAGTTTTTCTTTTCAGCTTGTTAGGTAATTGTCTGAAATACGATAATAAATCACAGATCAGATTCGTCATATTCAAATCCTTCGCATGCTAAATCATAAAAGATTCAGGGAAAATATTTTCATTGATCGAATTTATTGAATTTGATATTAAAAACAACTTATTTTGCAGATCAATTCATGCCCACTCACATGACAAGCCAACGTTTTTATATTTTAATTGCTCTTTTTTCGTTTTATTCCACAATCATTTATGCGCAGGGTATACGTGGTGTAATTACTAATAATGACGGGAATCCTGTACCATTTGCTGCCATTTACGTATCTTCCCTTCACTGCGGTACCACAGCCAATATCGAAGGCGAATACCAGTTACAACTCGACCAGGGGACTTATGAAGTTGTGTTTCAATATTTAGGATATAAACTGCAATCGCCTACGATCGTCATTGGAACAAGTTTCCAGACACTGAATATTGCGCTTGAACCCCAATATTACAATTTGGCTGAAATAATTGTCACTGCCAGCGGCGAAGATCCTGCTTATTACATCATGCGTAAAGCCATCAGTATGAGCCAGTATTATAAAAATCAGGTATCGGAATATTCGGCGCGTATCTATCTCAAAGGATCAGGAGTGGTGAAAACAATACCGTATTTGTTACGTAGCACACTAAAAAAAGATGGCGTCGAACAGGGAAAGTATTTTGTGTCGGAAAACATATCTGATATCCACTTCACGCTTGGTGAGCCCTTGCAAACCAATGTGATCTCAATGCAAAGCTCTGGAAATGAGAATGAAGCCAGTCCTATGCAGTTTGTGACCATGAGTTTGTATGACGACATCAATGGAATCATTTCGCCACTGAGCAGGGATGCTTTTCAGGTGTATCGTTACAAACTGGTGGGCAGCTTCACAGAAGATGACCAAACCATCAATAAAATTGAAGTTATCCCAAGGCGGATGGGACCTGATTTGTATAGCGGTTACATTTTTATCCGTAATGAAAGCTGGAGTTTGCATACCGTTGACCTGAAAGTGTCGCAGAAATTATTCAATGCTACAATACGACAAGTCTATAAACCCGTTTCCGAATTAGTCTGGATGCCCGTCAGTCACAATTTTGATATCTCTGTTTCCATCATGGGTATTGAACTCGAATACAAATATTTGGTATCGGTAAATTACAATAACGTTAAACTGAATACTGCCATTGACCATAATTTGTACCGGTCTGAGCCTTCAGATATTCTGTCAGAGATTGTTAAAGAGAAACAAGTAATGGAAGAAGGCTTAATAGCCAACACTTTGCCTGACAGAACCGGGTCCATCCAACGACAGAAAATGAAGGAACTCCTGGCTCGTCAGGAATTGAATAACAAGGAGATGCGTGAATTGAACAAGCTGATAAAGCTGGAGACGAATGCTTCAAAACCAAAGAAACCACTTGAAGTGAAGCACCTCAACACGGAAATTGCTGACAGTGCAAAAATACGCCCCATCGATTATTGGCAACAAAACCGTCCGGTGCCGCTCACTGTTAACGAAGTTAAAAGTTTCGAAGAAAATTCGGATACTTCACAGTCAAATGATACAACCAATAAGAAAAAAACCTGGGTTACGCGTTCGGGTTTTTGGCTCGGCAACCCTAACGTCAAACTGAACGACCGCTGGAAACTGCAACATAACGGACTATTTGGACTTTCAACATTCAACTACAACACTGTGGATGGTTTCCTGCTCACCAAAAAAATCAAAGTGATTAATGATGCCATTGATGGAAGACAATGGATGCTGGGCAATACAACTTCTTATTCTTTTGGACGTGTAACATTCAATTCACAGCTGGAAGCAGCGTTTCTTTATAATCCTTTACAAAGGGCTTCCGTAAAGTTGAGTGGAGGCAGAACAACCTCTGATTTCAATGCCGAACAAGGCGTATTGCCGCTTTTCAATAGCATAACGACCTTGTTTTTCACACAGAACTATTTGAAGATTTACGAAAAGGATTTTATTCAACTTTCTCATGAAACTGACATTACCAACGGGCTTGTTTTGTCCATTGCTTTTGAATATGCCGATCGACGCCAACTCGATAACCACACTGATTTTTCTATTACCAATCCTTTCGGTATTGTATTTACCTCCAATATTCCTATATTTGCGGATAGTTCATTGGTTCACAGCCACCACGCATTTTTGCTTGATGCAACATTGAGTTTCACACCACAACATTATTACGAGATCAAAAACAAGCGCAAGCAAATGCTATATTCGCATTATCCGACATTTTCACTCCATTACCGGCAAGGAATCAAAGGTGTATTCAATAGTGAAACAAGGTTTAATTCAATTGAAGCCTCCGTTAAGCAAAGTTTTAATTTACGGATGATTGGCAGCTTCAGTTATCTGATTTCCGCAGGCAAATTTATGGATCAGAAACAGGTTCATTTCGCTGATTTCAGGCATTTCAACAACAATCCGATATTGATAAACGGTGGTAACCGGCTCGATATGTTCCGGACACTTCAGTTTTATGAAAACAGTACAAACGGACAATTTTTTCAGGGACACCTGGAATATGAACATGCCAGATTACTTATTAAAAGACTTCCGTTTTTGGCAAACAGTCTGATCAAGGAAACCGTATTTATAAAAACCCTCTGCACAAACGGAAACAGACCATATTACGAGTTCGGCTATGGATTAAACCAACTGTTTTTACTTTTCAGTGCTGAGATTGTTACCGGCTTCTCGGGCAGTGAACATCATTACACTGGCATTAGAATAAGCATTCCAATTTCGGGCGGAACAATCAGTTTGTAAGCAGATCTGGCAAATTCGAATGATGGTGTGTGCCGTTTTTGTTCAGTTCTTAAGTTAAGGTCAATATTTTCGCACAAATTGATCCTAAAAAAAATCGATATTCGTCGGTTCCACCCATTCCACTGCTAGACCCAATTTGAAAAAATCATCCTCAAAAAAGTTGAAGCAATATTTTATTTGATTGATTGATTCAGTGCTGATTACAAAAGGTGGAGACATAATTATTTTTTTAATAAATTTTAGATTTGGTTTTTTTTACTAAATTTACCTCCGAAGAAGAAATAATTTATTTCTTCCGATATTTTGGTAGTTAAATACTGAATTGTATTTTTGCAAAAAATATTACCCCAAAGATGATTTCAGACTCCTTGTCCCGAGACAGTCATTCTATGTTGAAAGTTATTTTTTCAATTTCGGTTTTCGTTTCAAATATTAATAAGCATCAGCTATGATGATACCTATAGTTACCTTATCAGGAAATTTTAAGTCATTGATTGCCTGTTCAATCATTGCCTTTTTTGTCCTTTCCGGTGTTCAAACCAAAGCACAAACTCCGGAAGCTGAGAAAAATTTCCAGGCTTGTAAAGTTTGTCATAACATCAGTGGGCCAAAACTCATCGGCCCAAGTTTATCTGGTATTCTTGAACGAAGGGATAAAGCCTGGATTTATAAATTTGTCCGTAATTCAACCGAGGTTGTGCAATCGGGTGATGCATATGCGGTAAAAATATTTGAGGAAAATAATAAAATCCCTATGCCTCCTCATAATTTAACCGATGCGCAAATCGACGACATTCTTGCCTTCATCAACAACGGTGGTAAAGTAGCAGCTGAATACATTGTTGCCGTGCCGGAAAATGAGGCAGAAAAGCTTGAAAAGGAAATGGTTGCCGAAAGGGAGTTATTAGCCGAGAAACAAGCAGATATGAAACGTGATGCCAACAGAAGTTTCGGTACCACTTTTTATATAACACTCGCTATTCTTCTCATCGTTCTGATTGATTTGTTCGGAACTAAAATTATCAAAGCCAAATTTGTTCACACAACAGTCATTCTGATTTCATTGTTTGTGATTGGCGAAATCATGTACAAAGAAGCTGCCGCACTGGGGCGTCAGCAATATTACCAACCTGATCAGCCTATATGGTTTTCACACAAAGTGCATGCCGATCAAAATAAAATTGATTGCTTATACTGTCATTCAACTGCCGAAGAAAGCAAGTATGCCGGTGTCCCTCCAACCAATGTTTGTTTGAATTGTCACAGTGTGGTTCGTCAGGGAAAAATTACCGGTACCACTGAGATTGCAAAAATCTATCAGGCTATTGAAACAGGCAAACCTGTTGAATGGATCAAAGTGCATAACCTGCCCGACCATGTTTTCTTCAGCCATGCACAGCATGTAAAAGCCGGAAAACTTGCATGTGCGCAATGTCACGGCGATGTAAATACCATGAACGTTGTAATGCAGGTGAATGATTTAAGCATGGGCTGGTGTATTGATTGTCACCGTAAAACCGAGGTGCAATTTGCTGACAATACTTTCTACCAAGCTTACAAAGAACTGCATGAAAAGGTAAAAAGCGGAGAAATTAAAAAAGTGACTGCCGATATGGTTGGCGGAACCGATTGTATGAAATGTCATTATTAAAATTTAGATAAACGATTCCTGATGGAAAAGAAATATTTCAAAAGTCTTGATGAGTTAACAATTGATTTTCAAAAGGATAACTCGAATCAACCTGCGGGTGACAAGCAGTCATTACTCGAAATGCAGCAGGAAGTGACATCGCTGAGCAGTGCTACGCGCCGCGACTTTCTAAAAGTTTTCGGTTTCACCGTTGCTTCGGCAGCCATCGTAAGCAGTTGTGAGCAACCGGTTCGCAAAGCGATTCCTTTTTTAATTCAACCCGAAAATCTGGTACCTGGCGTTGCAAATTATTATGCTTCTACTTTTTTTGACGGGATTGATTATTGCAGCATTCTGATAAAAGTACGCGATGGCCGCCCGATTAAGATTGAAGGCAACAGCCTTTCCAGTGTAACAGCAGGAGGGACAAATGCTCGTACACAGGCGTCTGTTCTCAGTTTGTACGACAATGCCAGATACAAAAACCCTATGGCAAAAGGAGTTGAAACAAGTTGGGAAGATGTTGATCAACAAATTCAGAACCAACTTTCAGCGATCAAAACCAAAGGGGGTAAAGTCGCAATTGTGAGTCCAACCATTATCAGTCCTGCAACACAAGCAGTTATTAATGAGTTTATTGCAGCGTATCCCGGAAGTTTCCATGTTCAATATGACACACTTTCAGCCAGTTCAATTCTGAAAGCCAACGAGAAATTTTTCGGAAAAGCATTTGTACCTGCTTATCATTTCGAAAAAGCAGAGACGATTGTTAGTTTCAATGCCGATTTTCTGGGCAATTGGTTAAGTCCGATTGAATATACAAAACAATATGTAAAAAACAGAAAACTAACTGAAGGTCAGCGAACTATGTCGCACCATGTCCATTTCGAAGGGGGTGTTTCATTGACTGGTTCAAATGCCGATAAGCGGATTCAAATCCGCCCTTCTGAAGAGAAAATTGTTATAGCAAACCTTTATGCCGAAATAAAGAAACTTGCCGGGCTTTCGTCTATTGATGTGCTTGCTGGTCCGGTTGATGTGAAAGAACTTGCCAAACAATTATGGGCAAAAAAATCGAAATCACTGGTTGTAACCGGAAGCGATGATACCGAATCGCAGTTGATGGTTAACGGAATTAACCAGCTTCTCGAGAATTATGGAAGCACTATCGATACTGCTGTTCATCTGAAAATCCGCAAAGGAACTGATGATCAGATGGAATTATTTGTTAAAGAATTGAACGCAGGTAACATCGATGGCGTCATTCTGTATGACGTGAATCCGGTTTATGATTATCCGCAAAAAGATTTGTTAACCAATGGTTTAAGTAAAGTTGGTCTGAGTATTTCAACATCAGTTATGAATGATGAAACAGCTTTACTTTGCGGTTTTATCTGTCCAGACAATCATTATCTTGAATCGTGGAACGATGCCGAGATCAAAACAGGATTTTATTCGTTAGCGCAACCTGCTATCAGACCGATTTTCAAAACAAGACAGGCACAGGAAAGTTTATTGAAATGGGCTGGTAAACCAGCAGACTTCAGAATCTATCTGCAAAATTATTGGGAAACAATCCAATATCCAAAATCGACAGGCTACCTTTCATCAACTGCTTTCTGGAATGCAAAACTCCACGATGGTGTATTTGAATCATCTGAAAAAGAAGTGGTTAACTTACCATTTACGATCACCACTGCTGATGCCGCCCTCACAAATACGAAAAATGCCACCAAAACCGATTCAATTGAATTGGTTTTGTATGTGAATACAAGTGTGGGTACCGGCAAACACGCCAATAATCCATGGTTACAGGAATTGCCCGATCCGATTTCAAAAATCACCTGGGACAATTACATTGCTTTATCACCCAAACTAGCTGAACAACTTGGTTTGGAAGATGAGCAGTTGGTTAAAATTAATAACCAGATAACGTTGCCTGTTGCTATTCAGCCCGGACAGGAAAAAAATACTGTTTCGGTCGCCTTGGGTTATGGTCGCGAAAACGCAGGAATTCCTTCCAACGGAGTTGGTCAAAATGCGTATCATTTGATGAAGGTTGTTTCCGGAGAAAAGAAATACTGGTTGAATGAAGTTTCGCTTGAGAAAGTTGGCGGTACTTACCCAATCGCACGTACCCAAACCCACCACTCGATGGAAGGTCGTGCCATTGTTAGAGAAACTAGTCTGGAAGAATATCTGACTGACCCTTCGGCCGGAAATGAATTACACAAAGAAATACAGCCACATTTAAAATCACTTTACGAGCAACGCAAATTCGACGGGCTGCATTGGGCCATGTCGATTGACCTCAATGTTTGTACTGGTTGTAATGCCTGTGTGATTGCCTGTTCGGCTGAAAATAATGTTCCGGTGGTTGGCAAAGATCAGGTGATGATGCGTCGTGAAATGCATTGGATCCGCATCGACCGTTATTATTCAGGCGATACTGATAACCCTGAATTTGTGCGTCAACCTGTTATGTGTCAGCATTGTGACAACGCTCCATGCGAAAATGTTTGTCCGGTTGCCGCTACCACACACAGCAACGAAGGACTGAATCAGATGGCCTACAACCGTTGCATCGGAACGAGATATTGCAACAACAACTGCCCTTATAAGGTGCGTCGTTTCAATTTCTTCGATTATACAGGAGCCGATGTATTCCAGGGTAACAAAAAGGATGAGGTACAGATGACAACCGATCTTCGCCGCTTGGTTTTAAATCCGGATGTGACTGTTCGTGCAAAAGGGGTTATTGAGAAATGCTCATTCTGTGTGCAACGCATTCAGGAGAAAAAACTGGTTGCAAAAACGGAAAACCGTCAGTTATTCGATGGTGAAATAAAACCAGCCTGCGCTCAATCCTGTCCTGCAGAAGCCATTGTATTTGGTAATCTCAATGATGTGCATAGCAAAGTCGCCATCAATTTCGAAAGTGAACGCAATTACCATTTACTGGAAGAGTTACACACCTTGCCTTCAGTGGGCTACTTAACAAAAGTGAAAAACACAATCGCATAATTTAAAATTATAGATAATGTACGTATCTCCAATAAGAGAACCCTTAATTCGAGGGAACAAGGACTACAGCCAGGTTACCAAAGACATTCTGGCACCCATGGCAGGCACGCCTTCCAAATACTGGTATATGGGCATCGCGCTGGCCCTTTCTGCAGCTTTGTTCGGAGCCTGGGCAACTTACGTGACTTTGTTTACCGGTATCGGTAGCTGGGGTCTGAACAAAACCATAGGATGGGGATGGGACATCACAAACTTTGTTTGGTGGGTCGGTATCGGTCATGCCGGAACCTTTATATCAGCCATTTTGTTGTTATTCAGACAAAAATGGAGAACAAGTATCAACCGATCCGCGGAAGCCATGACCTTAATTGCCGTTATGTGTGCAGGTTTTTTTCCACTCATACACATGGGAAGACTATTTCTTGGATTCTTCATTTTTCCTTATCCAAACACACGCGCCTTGTGGGTGAACTTTAACTCTCCGTTATTGTGGGACGTTTTTGCAATCAGTACTTATTTTGCTGTTTCATTGATTTTCTGGTATGTAGGTTTGATACCTGATATCGGGACTGTCAGAGACAAGGCAAAAACCAAGATTAGAAAAGCGATTTATGGATTTTTGAGTTTTGGCTGGACCGGTTCTGCAAAACACTGGTCACGTCACGAAACAGTAAGTTTGATCCTCGCCGGTTTGGCTGCCCCACTTGTATTGTCGGTGCATACCATTGTAAGTTTCGACTTTGCTACTTCAGTAATTCCCGGCTGGCATACAACGATTTTCCCTCCTTATTTTGTTTCTGGAGCGGTATTCTCCGGATTTGCGATGGTTCTTACCCTGTTGATTATCACCCGAAAAGCGCTCCATCTCGAAGAGTATATCACGGTGAACCATATTGAATCAATGAATAAAATCATTATTCTGACAGGTTCAATCGTTGGAATTGCTTATATGACAGAGTTTTTCATTGCCTGGTATTCGGGCAACGAATATGAAATGTTCACTTTCGTCAACCGGGCATTTGGTCCATATGCCTGGGCTTATTGGATCATGATGACCTGCAATGTGATTACACCTCAGCTTTTCTGGTTCAAAAAAATACGCACCAATGTGCTAATCACTTTTATCATTTCGATATTCGTAAATATTGGAATGTGGTTCGAGCGATTTGTGATTGTTGTAAGCTCATTACACCGCGATTACCTGCCGTCAAGTTGGTCAATGTACACACCTTCAGTAGTCGAAGTTGGTTTATATGTTGGTACTCTCGGACTCTTCTTTACTCTTTTCCTTCTCTTTATCAGAGTGTTCCCTGTAATAGCCATTGCAGAAGTAAAAAGCGTTTTAAAAACTTCAGGTGAAAATAAAAACCATTCCGAACATGAATAAATATATCACAGCATATTATCTTGATGAGGAAAAACTACTCGACGGACTCAAGCAAGTGAAAGCAAAAGGTTTTAAAATTGCCGATGTCCTGTCACCGTTTCCGGTTCATGGTATCGATAAAGTCCTTGGCTTAAGACGTTCACGACTCACACGGGTAGCATTCATTGGGGGTGCCATTGGTGCCATCACTGGTTTCGGATTTCAGGCATGGGTATTTACCATGGCTTATCCGATCAACTTTGGTGGTAAGCCATTTTTTGCTGCCCCATCGTTCATACCAGTCGCCTTTGAAACCACAGTACTCTTTGCTGCCTTTTCGATGGTGTTTGCCTTTTTGATCGCCAGTAAACTGTTACCCGGCAATGATCCGGTTATTCATGACGAACGGGTCACCGACGACCACTTTCTGGTAATTATTGATGTGGCAGACGGGAGTAGTACTGATGAGATCAGTAAAATTGAAAAAGCATTGCAGGAAGCTGGTGCTGAAGGAATTAAATATAAAGCTTAGAAATTTGCAGCTATGGAGAATTTAACATTTACGTTAACAAAAAAAATTGTAACTATTTGTTTGATAATGGTTTCAATTGGATTATTTGCCCTGGTTTATGGCGTTGTGGCCGGATCAGGAGGTGAACGCATTGCAGCAAATATTTTGTTGAACAATTACTATTTCCTTGGAATGGGATTGATCGGTTTGTTTTTTGTTGCAGTTCATGCCATTGCTGAATCAGGATGGCAGGTGAGTGTGCAACGAATAGGCGAAGCGATGAGCACCTTCATACCCGTTGCCGGAGTATTGATGTTATTGTTTTTTGCTTTTGGAGGTTTGCATTCTATTTATGACTGGACGCATCCCGATCATATTGATGAGATCCTTGCAAAAAAAGCACCATACCTGAATGAACCATTTTTTTATATTCGTTTGCTTATTTACTTCACTGTATGGAGCCTGCTCGCTTATTATATCCGTAAATCTTCGAGAGAACTTGATAGCCTGAATGATATAAAATATTTCCATCGGTTAAGGAAATTTTCGGCAATTTTCATCGTAGTCTATGCCATTACGAGCGTAATGTCATCATGGGATTGGTTGATGTCGATTGATGCGCATTGGTTTAGCACATTGTATGGATGGTATGTCTTTATGAGTATGATGGTCAGCGGTATTGCCTTGATAATCATTATCTTGTATTTGCTGAAGCGAATGGGCTATATGACCCATGTTAACAATGAACATGTTCATGATTTGGGTAAGTACCTGTTCGGATTCAGTATTTTCTGGGCCTATCTCTGGTTTTCACAATATATGTTGATCTGGTATGCCAATATTCCTGAGGAAACCATTTACTACTATGACCGATTGCATGAGTTCAAACCAATTTTTATGATCAATATCGTGATAAACCTGGCATTTCCATTGTTGGTTCTTATGACCCGCAATTCGAAAAGGGTATTCTGGATGTTGATTCCGGTGGCAGTAATTGTTTTCATTGGCCATTGGATTGACTTGTATCAGTTAATCATGCCAGGCGCAGTTGGTGGGGAAAAAGCCGGAATCGGATTCCTTGAAATCGGACTTACTATCGGATATCTGGGACTTTTCTTCCTGGTAGTTTTCTACTCGCTCACAAAGGCGCCCTTGGTACCTAAAAACCATCCTTTCTATAAAGAGAGTATGGATTATCATACAAATTATTGATAAATAATTATTTATACTTCAAAGTCAATAATTAACATTTGCAAAACTCGACAGAAATATGAAAAAAATACTACAACTGATGATAATGCTCACAATCATATTGTGGTTTTCATCATGTAATAAAGACAAGAATAATCCTGGTTATGCTTTTTGGCCTGACATGGCATATACAACTGCCTCCAAATCATACACAACCAGTAATGTTTTTGCAAATGGGCTCACGATGCAGGCACCTCCTGTTGGAACCATCCCGCGTGGAGAGTTTATTTATCCTTACAAAGCAAAATCACCTGACGATCAGTTAAAGGCTGGTCTTGAACTCATAAATCCGATCGAAGCAAGTCCTGCGAACCTGGCTGAAGGCAAAAGACTATATGAAATATTCTGTATTAATTGCCATGGAATCGGTGGTAATGGTGACGGATATCTTTATACAAGCAAGCTATTTACTGCCAAACCCAGGTCCTTGATTGAACCATTTGTACAGACGAAACCTGATGGTGAAATTTTCCATATTATCACAGTTGGTTCTCTTTCAACCCTGATGGGTGGTCATGGAAGCCAGATTGAGCCTGAAAATCGATGGAAAATTATTCATTATGTTCGCACTTTAGGTAAATAAATAGCACTGATTTACAATGTATTCTAATAGAACCTCTTGTCATTCAGATGAGAGGTTTTTCATATCTGACAAAATGAAAATTGATAAAAATACCGTTGCGACAATTTACTATACGCTTACTGACAATGATTCAGGTGAAGTGCAGCAGCAGATTGATCAGGATAAAGCGGAGGAATTTATTTTTGGGAAGGGATTAATGATCGACTTTTTCGAAGACAGTTTAAACGGTTTAACAGAAGGCGACTCTTTTGATTTCGTGATTCGTTGCGATGATGCATATGGCTCGATTGACCCAAGCGCCATATTTGATCTCCCAAACAGCTCTTTTGCCAATGAGGACGGGACATTTGAAGAAGGTGTTTTACAAATCGGGAATATCTTTCCAATGCAGGATAACGATGGGTATCGGCATTATGGGAAAATGATCAAAATTATGGATGAAAGTGTTACCATGGATTTCAACCATCCGTTGGCCGGAAAAAACTTACGATTCGAAGGGAAAATCACAGGCGTTAGAAAAGCATTACCACACGATCATTCACACCATGCTGATCATAATCATGAATAAACTGGTTGCTGGTTACTGGTTGCTGGTTTCAAGCAAACAGTAGCAAGTATCGAGAAACAAGTAACAAGAACCAAGCAACAACTATCTTAAAACATGACCACTTCAAAATGCGTTCATTGCGGAGCCGATAATGGCAAAACACCCATTGTATGGAATGATAAGGAATTTTGTTGCCATGGTTGTTCGACCGTATTTCAGATTCTCAATGAAAATCAAATGGGTGAATACTATAAGATTCAACCCATGGCGGGGATTAAAATAGTTACCGACACCCAATCAGGTAAATTTGCCTTTCTTGATAATGAGGAAATTAAGCAAAAATTGCTGGATTTCACCGATGAAAATGTTTCAAAAATCAGGTTTTTTATTCCAGCCATTCATTGTGCTTCCTGTATCTGGTTGCTCGAACACCTCTCAACATTGGAGGAAGCAATAAAATATTCTGCCGTTAATTTCCCAAAAAAAGAAGTTACAATCACCTTTAATCATAATAAGGTAAGTTTGCGAAAAGTGGCCGAAATACTCACAGCCATACATTATATACCTGAAGTAACCTTAGACCAGCTTGATAAAACAAAGAGAAATAAATCAGACCATAACCTGCTGGTAAAAATCGGTATTGCTTCGTTCAGTTTTCTGAATATCATGATGTACAGCTTTCCCGAATACCTTCCGGGAGGCGATTTACTCGAAAAGGATTTTAAGGATATTTTCGGCTGGCTCAGTTTCATCCTTATTTTGCCGGTGGTTTTCTATAGTTCGATTGACTATTACCTCTCCGCATGGAAAGGAATCCGACACAAAATTATCAGCATCGACCTGCCCATTTCATTGGGTATTATTGCGCTTTTTTTTCAGAGTTCCTGGGTCGTCTTTCACAATGGTGGCATCGGGTATATGGACACCTTGGCCGGCTTGCTTTTTTTTCTGCTGATTGGTAAATGGTATCAGAGCAAAACTTATGAAGCCTTGTCGTTCGAAAGGGATTATAAGTCCTATTTTCCGGTGGCTGTGACTAAAATTGACAACGAAAATGAAATAATCATCCCAATAAAAAACCTGAAAAAAGGCGACAGGATTTTAGTTAGAAATCAGGAACTAATCCCTACAGATGCTTTTATTATCAAAGGAAATGGTAATATCGACTATTCATTCGTAACAGGTGAATCTGTCCCGGTTTCGAAAAAACTGAATGATTTTATCTATGCCGGAGGAAGACAAATAGGGAGCACAATTGAATTGGTTGTTGAAAAGGAAGTGGAACAAAGTTACCTGACACAATTATGGAATCAGGCCGATGAAAAAGTGAAAAAAATTAGTTTAAATAATCACGTAAACAATGTTAGTCAGTATTTTACAATAATCATTCTGATTATTGCTTTTGCAGCTTTTGGTTTTTGGCTTACCGAAAGTATCGCAACCGCTGTTTACGTGTTTACCTCTGTGTTGATTATTGCCTGCCCTTGTGCATTGGCGCTCACTGTTCCATTTACCCTCGGAAGTACGATGCGTGTTTTCGGACGAAAAGGATTATACCTGAAAAATGCTGATGTTATTGAGCAACTACATCGAACCAATACAATTGTTTTCGATAAAACAGGAACAATAACCTTGAACCGGATGATGAAAACAACTTTTCATGGGGTAGCACTTACTGAAGAAGAACTCATTGAAATACAATCATTGGTGAGGAACTCAAGTCATCCGTTGAGTAAAGCACTGCATGAAAACCTTCCAAAATCGAAACATTGTCCTGTCGAAGGTTTTATGGAATTGCCTGGACTGGGGATAAGCGGTTGGATTAATCAAAGAGAAATCAAAATCGGATCACAGCGCTATATTAATGGTATCACTATTTCTGAAACATATACCGAGAGCAGGGTATATGTGCAAATAGACGGCATCATAAAAGGATATTTCAGTTTTGCCAATGCTTACCGCGACGGACTCGGGGAAATGATTGAAAAGCTGGGAAAAAAATATGAACTGCATCTTATTTCGGGTGATAACGACGGAGAAAAACAAAGATTGACTGAGATATTCGGAACAAAAACGCAGCTCCTTTTTAACCAAAGTCCAACTGACAAAAAAACTTATATCGAATCTCTTCGTTCGGCAGGCAAAAATGTGCTGATGATAGGCGATGGATTGAACGATGCCGGGGCATTAAGCAAAAGTAACACAGGTTTAACCGTAGCTGATGATGTGTTCAGTTTTTCACCTGCCTGTGACGCTATACTCGAAGCCACCGCCTTTAGTCAACTCATCCGGTTTATACAGTTTTCACATACTTCATTTAATGTTATCAAGGCAAGTTTTTTTATCTCTCTGACATACAATATAATAGGACTATCATTTGCTGTAACAGCGCAGCTTTCGCCCCTGGTAGCAGCCATACTGATGCCATTAAGTTCTATAACAATAGTCAGCTTTGTCACCTTGTCAATCTCATTATTGGCCTCACGAAAACTAAAGATTTGAGGCACTGACCGGTCCTATAATTTAGATTTTGTCTAAATTACATACATTTAGTATTTTTTAACATTCAATTTTTACCTTTGTAGAGAGCAAGACGTAAAAAGGAACTCTTATACCGAAATGTCAGCAATACTATTTTTAATCATCATTGGAATTATTGTCGCAGGTGGCTTTTTACTAGTCTTCATCTGGGCTGTCAGAAGTGGACAGTACGACGACTCTTTCTCACCATCAGTCAGGATGCTATTCGATCACAAGGAACCTGAAAAAGATAAAGAAGAACCTTTAAACCAAAACAATAATCAAATCTAAATTTTATGGAGTTACAAAAATTTACTTACGACAACAAGATCGCAAGACTCTTCATGAATGCTACCATTTTATGGGGCATTGTTGGGATGCTTGTTGGTCTTACCATCGCACTTGAGTTGGTATTCCCACTCATGTCTGGAGGTGTATCATGGCTATCGTTCGGGCGTTTACGTCCGTTGCATACCAATGCCGTGATTTTCGCTTTTGTTGGAAACGGTATGTTTACCGGTATTTATTATTCAGCACCACGTCTGCTCAAAACTCCTATGTTCAGTGAGTTACTGGGTAAAATCCATTTCTGGGGCTGGCAATTGATTATCGTTGCTGCTGCATTAACCCTTCCTTTTGGATTCAGCGTTGGTAAAGAATATGCTGAACTCGAGTGGCCTATCGACATTGCGATCGCTTTGATCTGGGTTGTATTTGGCCTGAACCTTATTATGACAACGGTCAAACGCCGCTCAAAACACATCTATGTTGCTATTTGGTTTTACATTGCAACATTTGTTACCGTTGCCGTTTTGCACATTGTTAATTCAATCAATTTACCTGTTTCAATCCTAAAGAGTTACCCCATTTATGCGGGTATTCAGGATGCACTTGTACAATGGTGGTATGGTCACAATGCCGTTGCATTTTTTCTTACCACTCCTTATCTTGGATTGATGTATTATTTCATTCCAAAAGCTGCTAACCGCCCTGTTTATTCCTACAAATTGTCAATCATCCACTTCTGGGCACTGATTTTCCTTTATATCTGGGCAGGTCCTCACCACTTACTATACACAGCTTTGCCTGACTGGGCACAAGCATTGGGTGTTGTATTCTCGGTTATGCTGATTGCCCCATCATGGGGAGGTATGATCAACGGCTTACTTACGCTTCGCGGAGCCTGGGACAAAGTTCGTGAAAGTCCGGTATTGAAAATGTTTGTTGTTGCAGTAACCGCTTATGGTATGTCAACATTCGAAGGTCCGCTACTTTCTTTGAAGAGTGTAAACGCACTGAGTCACTTCACCGACTGGACAATTGCACACGTACATATTGGTGCCCTGGGCTGGAATGGTATGATGACTTTTGGTATGCTTTATTGGTTAATGCCACGTCTCTACAAAACGCAATTGTTTAGTATTAAACTGGCAAACTGGCATTTCTGGCTGGCTACAACTGGTATGTTGTTCTTCGCTATCCCACTTTATTTTGCTGGTTTCACCCAAAGTTTAATGTGGAAAGAATTTACTGCAGATGGTTATTTGAAGTATCCTAATTTCATCGAAACCGTTACACAGGTTATACCAATGTATTACATCCGCGTGCTGGGTGGAACATTATACATAACAGGCGTAATTCTGATGATTTATAACCTGATAAAAACTGCGCAAGCAGGAACTTTTGTTCCAACTGAAGACGATGAAGCACCGGCACTGGAATCACAGGCAAATCATGCTGACAAAGGACACCGCATTATCGAAGGCAAGCCATTGTTGTTCACTTTATTGGCCCTGGTTGCTATTTTAA
>CAITDJ010000078.1 GCA_903891085.1 uncultured Bacteroidota bacterium
AAATATATTTAACTCACTGTAATACAATATTATAAAACATTTATCTAAATGATTTTATCAAATATGTTGAATAAAACTAATAAGTTACGTATGTAACATTCATAAAGTTAATTTTGTAAAATATAAATTGTTACTTTTGTAATATGTTTTTGTTCACCATGTAGTTTTAAAATGTATTCTCATCAATATGAAAGATCGAATTGCCCAGATTTTAAAAACAAAAAATATTACTGCAACTCAATTTGCAGATGAGTTGAATGTTCAACGTTCGGGTATTTCCCACATACTTTCCGGACGAAATAATCCCAGTCTTGATTTTGTTATGAAGATTAAGGAAACTTATCCTGAGTTTAATCTTGAATGGTTAATATTAGGAAAAGGACCAGCTACCGGAGTTCTACCAACGAAGGAAGTTAAACCTCCTTTTGTTCCGGATTTGTTTGCTCAGGAAGCGGCTGCAACCAAAGCAACTCCCGATGAAATGGTTATAGCCTCTGGTGAACCAATTATGGTTAAATCAGAAGAGGCTATTCCTTACGAAATACAGCACACAAAAAAAGCCCCTTCATCAAGTGAAGAGGCTTTAAATATTGCTCAGTCTAAGAAAATTATCCGGTTGATTACATTATATGAAGATAATACTTTTGACTCGTATGAACCAGCTGGTAATTAACATCTTTCGAGTTTACTGAAAAAGAAATCAGCTTCGATTTGTGCATTTTCATCGCTGTCAGATCCATGTACGGCATTAGATTCGATCGATTTACCATACAATCTTCTTATTGTTCCCTCTGCTGCATCAGCAGGATTGGTTGCACCAATATAGTTTCTGTATGCTAAAATAGCATTCTCTTTTTCTAAAACAACAGCGACAATCGGTCCTGAAGTCATAGATGCTACCAGACTGTTAAAAAATGGCCGTTCCTTATGCACAGCATAAAATCCTTGAGCTTGTTCTGTGGTGATTTGGAGCATTTTGAGGGCTTTAATGGTGAAACCACCTTCCTGTATCTTTGCCAGAATTGCGCCTGTGTGACCATCTGCCACTGCGGCAGGTTTTACCATGGTAAATGTGATGTTTCCGTTCATATTAGTTTTTTAATTTTTGGCAAAAATAGTTATTTCCTTTAATTTCTGTTACCAATTACTTTCTGCGCCATTTTTATTGAACTTTTATGGATTTGAGTAGTTTTTTTTCTTAATCTGGTTTGATTCCTAGGCCCCATCATGAATTCAAAAAATATAATTTGGCAGAGAATTGTACATTAAGTTTTTTTAACACTTGAATACCATACTGATTTTTCAAAAATATTAATTTTTAAAATTGTGTAATATATTGATAAACAATTGTATAAAATAATTTCATTTGATTTTATTCCGTTTAGATTAATTTATTGGATGCTGTCATGTTTTCCAGGCAACAGTAATCTTATTTAACGACTGATATTTGACTAATTTTGCATGGTTTAATATTTAAATCTATCGAATGATTGATTCTGAGTTCGTTAGCTCAATTGCAAAGGTCTTACTTGGTTCACGTAAAATCGTTATTACTTCGCATACAAATCCTGATGGCGATGCAATCGGTTCTTCTTTGGCTTTATATTTTATGCTTCAGAAATTGGGACATGATGTAAATGTAGTTGTTGCTAATTCGTTTCCCTCTTTTTTAGGCTGGATGCCAGGTTCAGATCAAATCATCTTACATGAGTCCAATGCTTCAAAAGCCAAAGAGGTAATTGAATCTGCCGAAATTATTTTCTGCCTCGATTACAATGCAATTCAACGTTCAGGTAGCTTAAAAGACTTTCTGAAAAATTCACAGGCAATTTTTGTTTTGATTGACCATCATCGGGAACCTGAATTAGAATCTTTTGCCTTATTTTTCTGGGACATTAATATTTCCAGTACTTCCGAATTGATATATCAGTTTTTCTGTGGTATGGAAGTAAATAATCTAATAGATAAGGACATCGCAAGCTGTCTTTTCACAGGCATTATGACTGACACTGGTTCATTTAGTCATGCTATTGGGAATGCAAGCACGTTTACCACGGTCGCTTCTCTGATCGAATCAGGATTAGATGCAGCTGACGTTCATTCACAGGTATATAATTCAATGACTGAGAGCAGACTTCGTTTAATGGGATTTTCCATCAATGACCGATTGCAGATTATTGAGAAATATAATACAGCCATCATTACTTTAAATAAGCAGGATTTGATCGATTTTGATTATCAGATTGGCGATACTGAAGGGATTGTCAATTTGCCCCTTTCCATTGATTCTATTCGGCTGTCAATATTAATCACAGAGCGGAAAGATTATATTCATCTATCGCTGCGATCAAAAGGTTCTTTTTCGGTGAATGATTTATCACGTAAATACCTAAATGGTGGTGGTCATTTGAATGCAGCAGGTGGTAAAACCTTTACCACGCTTCAGCAAACATTGGATTTAATTCTGAATTTTCTACCCGAATTCGAAAAGGAATTAACGCATGAATAGGGGTCGATTGTTAATATTCAGATTGTTCAGGAATACACTATTAGGTAGTTTATTTCTCATTACAGGCTGCGAGGAAGCTATAAAACCTGCAGGTAATGAATCGCTTACAGTTATCGAACTTAAAGAACCACTTATTAAGACAAATAAATATCTGACCCGAACCGAAAAGGATGATATTGATGAATTTGTATACAGATATAAATGGCAAATGAAATCTTCAGGTACCGGATTACTTTATTTGATCGAAGCAGAAAATGCCGTAAGAAAAGCTAAATATGGTGATTTCATTAAAGCTAAATATAACATCAGACTGTTAAATGGTGATGTTGTTTATGATTCAGAAAAAGATGGACTCCTGGAGTTTCAGGTAGGTAAAGGAGGAGTCACTGCTGGAATTGAAGAAGGAATATTATTAATAGGTCTTCATGATAAGGCAAAATTTATTCTACCTTCGCACCTTGCTTACGGATTATTAGGTGACTCCAAACGAATACCCCCACGTTCAGTATTGATTTACGAAATTGAAATAATTGATTTACAATAATTTATAAACAAAAACTATGAGAATTAAAAATTTTATTAGCATAAGTGCGCTCGTCTTAACTGGCACAATGTTGACTTATTGTCAGACCGATTCTGAAGGTTATAAAACAGCCGAATCGGGTTTAAAGTACAAGATTCATGAATCAAGCGATACTGCAAGAGCTGCAAAAGAAGCAGATATAATTACCATTGCAATGAAGTATTATATCCATGATTCATTACTTTTCGATAGTAAAAATATTCAACAGCCTATTCAGTTTCCAATCGTTAAGCCGACCTTTAAAGGCGATTTTTATGAAGGATTGGCTATGTTGCACAGTGGTGACTCTGCCAGTTTTAAATGCAATGCAGATTCAATATTTCTTAAAATGTTCAGAGCTCGTGCTTTGCCGAAATTTGTAAAACCAAATGATGTTGTTAGATTTGAGGTCAGGTTGGTGAATGTTGTCAGCCCGGAAGAATTCGAAGCACAAAAGCAGAACGAGTTGTCACAACTTCGCGCTAAAGGTGACCAAACCATGAAAGACTATCTTGTAAAAGAAGGAATTAGTGTACAACCAACTGCAACAGGACTTTATTTCATTGAAACTGTAAAAGGAAAAGGCGAAATGGCCAAGGCAGGACAAAAAGTTAGTGTTCATTATACAGGTACATTTACTGATGGTACTAAGTTCGACTCTTCATTTGACCGGAACAAACCAATTGAGTTTATGCTTGGACAAGGGCAAGTGATCAAAGGTTGGGACGAAGGTATTATGATGATGAACAAAGGAGCAAAAGCAAAACTAATTATTCCGGCATCACTTGGTTATGGAGAGCGTGGGGCAGGTAGTATTCCACCTTTTACACCGTTGGTATTTGAAGTGGAACTTGTTGATATTATAAAATAGAGAAATGAGATTACATAAGACATTTAAACAAGGCGTTGTACTGTTAGTCATACTATTTGTAATGGCATCCTGTGGAAATAATAAATTTCCCGGTTTCAAAACCAACGAAAATGGTGTGAATATTAAATATCATTTTAAGGCTGAAGAATCTGAGAAGCCGGTATTAAATTCGGTTGTGACGGTCAATATGAATTATCGGTTGGAAGATACTGTATTATTTGAGAGTTCAAAGTTTTCAGAGCCATTGCGTTTTCCTATCATAGAACCAACATTTAAAGGAGATTTATATGGAGCATTGACCCAATTGAATATTGGCGATTCAGTTTCAATTGCTTTTCCTGCTGACTCATTCTTTATGGTAACAGCAGGTCTCGAGGAATTACCTGAATTTGTTGTTCCTGGTAGCCCCATGTATTTTGATATTAAACTGATTGATATCCAATCAGAAGAGGAAATCCTGAGTGAACAGACTGCTATGTTGAAAATGATGAAAGAGCAGGAGCAATTATTACTGAAACAATATCTTGAGGAACAAAAAATTAATATTGCTCCTAGAGAATCAGGATTATATGTAATCGATGATAAGACGGGAACTGGTAGTCTGCCAAAAGCAGGTGAGATGTTACAATTGCATTTCAGCATTACAACAGTTGATGGCATGGAATTATATTCGACCGAGGGTCAGTCACCTGTGGATATTGAATTTGGCAAACCATTCGATACCAAGGGCTTTGATGAGGGAATCGGATATTTACGTAAGGGAGGAAAAGAAACATTAATTGTTCCTTCTAATCTGGCATTTGACAGTGTTGGACGTGGGCAGATTGTTGCACCTTACACTACCTTAATATATCGAATAGAATTATTGAATATCAGATCTGTGGCTGAAGTCGAAAAAGAGAGGACTGCAAAAGCGAAAGCAGAGGTGGCTTCCGCTGAAAAATCGAAGATGGAGGAGCCTGTTCGTATTAAAGGTTATTTAACAAGGAATAATATTATTACCTTACCTACAGCGTCAGGACTATATTTTATTGAGACCGTGAAAGGAAATGGTGTCAAAGCAGATTCAGGTAGCACTGTGACAGTTCATTATACGTTATATACTATTGATGGGAAGAAATTGCAATCATCTTCAGAAATGGGACAACCGTTTACTTTTAAGCTGGGAGAAAACAGTGTTATAAAGGGATGGGATGAGGCGCTTACTATGATGCAGGAAGGGGGAAAGGCCACTTTGGTAATTCCTTCGTCATTGGCGTATGGTTCCAACAATAAGGGCCCCGACATGCCGGCATATTCGCCTTTGGTATTTGAGGTAGAGCTTATAAAAGTCGTTAATTGATTCAAATAAAAAAAACCGCTCCGAGAGCGGTTTTTTTTATTCAAAAAATGATTTTATTTTTTGCTCATGTTCAGCAGGCTTAAAGGGTTTGGCTAAAAAATCATCCATGCCAGCCTCGAAACAATTTCGCCGATCATGCTCCATCGCGAAGGCAGTGACAGCAACTATGGTAGTATGGTCCAACACTTGTTCTTTTTCCATCTTTCTAATCGCAATGGTCGCCTCAATGCCATTCATTTCAGGCATTTGAATGTCCATCAGGATTAAATCATATTTTTTCAATTTCAGCAGATCGAGGGCTTTTTTTCCATTTGGGGCTACATCAGTTGAATGTCCTAATCTTTTAAGCACAGCCAGTGCAAACTTTTGGTTTAGTTCGTTATCCTCAACCAAAAGAATCTTCAATATTTTCGAATGTGGACCTTCACTCACTGTATACTCCCTCCAATTTTATTACATCAGGTTTCATCATGAAAGTATGAATTGAAAAACAATATGCATAAATAAAAAAAATTTCCAAACCGATTTTGGTAAATGTGTTTATTTTTTGAACAAATATAACTAAAACAAATAAAAACTCCACATTATCTGTCAATTTCATTTAAAACTTTTAATAAAGTCTTCTGAAGCATCTCTTTTTTCAAGGGTTTTGCCAAATATTCATTAAAACCAGCTTCCAGAAATCTTTCCCTGTCACCAACCATAGCATAGGCTGTTTGGGCGATGAAAGGAATATGCTGATACTGTGGATAATTCTTTTTAATAAAATGCATAAGTTTAATACCATCCCATGGGGCAGGTAAATTAATATCGAACAACATGATATTGAATATTTTATCCTCGCTGATTGATTTTGAAACCGCTTTGAGAGCCTCCTCACCATCTGCAGCCTGAAAAATATTTATCTTACTATCTAATAATTTAGAAATGACCAACATATTCGATTTATCATCTTCAACGACAAAAACATTCAAACCATTGACACTTTTATTTGATTCTGGTTTCTGATTTTTAACTATTTCAGCTGGAAACTGTTCGTTAGTGTTCACACTTTTTAAGCGTATGCGAATTGAAGTTCCTACTGTTTTTTCTGATTCGATGAAAAATTCACCACCCATAAGTTGTGACATGCGCTGGGCCAAAGGGAGTCCAAGGCCTGCACCCTGATATTGACGGCTATATCCAAGACTATCACCTCTGAATGCTTCAAATATTTGGGGTAAATAGCTTTCATCAATACCAACACCTGTATCGATGACTGAAATTTCAACTTGATTCAAATCCTCAAGATGGTGAATGACTATTTTGATGTATCCTTTTTCAGTAAATTTAACTGCATTATCAATTAACTCATTTAAAATCCTGCCAAGTGTACCAATATCTGCTTGAACACTAGGGACACTGTTGAAATCAGCGATAATATTAAGTCCTTTTTGCTTTGCCACAACCATATTGGCTTTTATTGCTTCATCAGCGATCATGGCAATATTGCAACTTACAAGGTTTAGCTCCATATCATTGGCCTCAATACGACTGATATCGATTATATTGTTTAATAAGTGCAGAAGTTTTTCGCCACTCTTTTGAATTGAATTCGCATATTCGTAAAGCTCTGGTTGTTCAATAATGGCGAGTTCAACTTCAAGCAGATTTGAAAAATTCAGAATCCCGTTTAATGGTGTTCTGATTTCATGACTCATATTCGAAAGAAAAGAATTTTTCAGATAATTTGCTTCATCTGCTTTTTTAAGTGCCTCCTTAAGTTCAATATCTAATTTTTTGAATTCCAATAATTCATTCTTAATGTGTTCTTCCCTTTTTATTACCAGCTCATCAAATTCAATTTCGTTGTTTTCAATATGCCGTTTAAGGATTTTCAATTCATTTTGTGCATTTTGATCCTGAATAAGTTTCTGTTTTATAAAGTTCTGCTTCAGGAAAATGATTAAAACAGCGAGGAAAATCGAAATAATCAACATAATGATTAATAATGTGTTACCTTGAGATTTTTGCTCGTTTTTGGTGTGAAAGTCTAATCTAATACTATCGGTAAAAGATCCATTACTTAGTAAATCAATGATAGTGTTTCTTCGAGTTCCGGATTCAGACAGCCACTTTTCAAATGTTTGAAGTGCAAGCTTTTTATAATGTAATGAGGCATGTAAATCGGATCCGGAATAATACACAGACAATAACTCGTTTAAAGCACAAATTGTTGAATAATCCGTATTTGAATCTATACGAGTGGAAAGTGAGGTTAACTCACCGATATTACTATTATTCAACATTTTAAAATGGTGTTGATAAATTATATAGGCGAGAAGATTGTTTGTTGTTTTAGAAGTTTCAAGGTCTGTATTCAATTGATTTTGAAAATCTAAAGCCTTAGCATCAAGTTTTTTTAAACTAAAAAATCTCCAAAATTGAAGTTTCACTTCAAATGGAAGAACAGCTATTTTTTTAGAAGTTAAAAATTCGTCTAAAGAATTATAATACAGATCGGCTTTATCTAGTAAGTGATTGTCGAGATAATATCTGATTATTCCACAGAATGATTGAATAATCATTTGGTCATCAGCATTTATCTCCCCCCATTGTAATTTTTTTTTCAATAAAACTACTGTGTTTTCATCTGAATGGAGGAGTTCGGATAGAAAAACTGAATAGTTTAATAATTGTGTGTGTACAATCTTATCCTGGTTATTATTGGTTAGTGTAAGTGCATTGGAACAATAATGTAACGCGGTTTGTTTCTGATCCAAATACCAATAAACTGCGATCAAACTGGTGTATGCATCTAGTTGATTAACAGTATCATATTTCAATGAAGAATAGGATAACTGTAATGTTTGTACCAGTAATTCAGCGGCAATTGAATCAATATCCTTTTTTTGGAATGAATTAAACAATTCAGGTTCATCATTATAATACTCGGTCAGAAATAAATCTCTGAAAGCAGTTGGTTCAGTTGGCTGGCTAAAGGTATCATACCTGAAAAAAATCGATAGAAGTAAAGCAGAGAGGTAAATTAGCCACGATTTCATATTAAACTGGTTTTTTCGCAATAAAAATAACTTCATTTGGGATAAGTGAGATTTTCTTTTGATATTCGATCTTAATATTTAGCTGTTCAAGGGTGATGATCTCAACATCGAAACCAGCTTTTTGAAGACGTTTCGGATAATCGAGTCCATATAATCTCACGTGATCAAATTGACCAAATCGTTTTTCACGTTCTTTTGGATTCTGAATGGAAGGGTCTTCAAGTGTTTCTTGCAGAACCGGGGACCATGGAACCTGTAATATGGCAGTAGCACCTGCTTTCATAACACGATAGATTTCACGCAATCCCTTCACATCATCCTGAATATGTTCTAAAACATGATTACAGACAACTAATTCGAAGTAATCTTTTTCGAATGGCAGATTTAATATATCAAATAGTTTAAAGTTTTTTGAATAATAATAACCTTCATGGTATTTCATTCCTCCCACATATGCTGATTTACCTATATGTTGCAGGTACTTTGATAAACCAGGTTCGGGTGCAATATGAAGGATTTTAACATAAGGTTTTAATAAACCCGGTGAATTATTAAGGTAAGTATACAATAAACGATCACGGTCAGTGGATCCACAACCCGGACACACAACATTTTCGCGTCTGCCTGCACCAATTATCTGCATTTCTTTGTTAATAGGCAAGTCAGTTCCACCGTCGAGCATTGCCTTAAATGAATGCTGACAAAATGGGCAAAAGTACTTTGTTCCACTATAAATTACCCTTCTGAAATAGAGATAGACTCCTCGTAACAAGTAACCTATGGGGCGTGGAATCATTTTTTTTATTACTGTTTTCATTATTCAATAGATTATTTTACGATCAACTTTCCGGAAAACTTCATTGAATCAGTTTGGAGTAAAACAAAATATATGCCTTTCTTAAATGAAGTTATATCCAAGGTACAACTTCGATTGTTTTCGACATAGTTCTTAATACTGATAGGTTGTATTCTTCTACCCAAATTATCAAATATCAGCAATTCAAAATCTCCACTAATTGGATGATTCAAGTTGAATGTGACAGTTTCTGATGCGGGATTTGGTATGATTTGCATTGCATCATTTTCCCCTGTTTGTGAAGAAATGCCTGCATCCACCTCATGGCATTCAAAGGCACCAATATCAAAACCAGCATTGAAAGGTCTTGTCCGGTTCATGATATCGAATACAACACCTGTATTGCCAAGGTCAAGGGCATGATTGATGGCAGGTGAACCCGCTTTTAAATCATATATATCATCTGTGAAATCCGTAAATTGCGCATATTCAATTAAATCAGTAAAGAGATTATTCGATAATGTAAAGTCAGTTTGTTGGAGATTGTGATTGAAAAAAGCCGCATTACCTTGCGTATCAAAATCACCGGGTTCACACACAATATTATTATGGATAAGATTTCCTGTAGTGTTTGTATTAGAAAACCTGATTCCATTCGATTTTGGCTGAATAATGGTATTAAATATCAAAATCAGGGATGATTTGCTGTTGTCAGGTGCAGTGCCAAAGTAAATCCCATGTCGTGGATACGCTGGATTACCTGGATGATATGTTTGTCCGGCCCTTATGATCAGATTATTATAAATCCTCATTTCATTACTGCCAAAAATATCAATACCATCTCCCTTACCATCAATGATCGTATTGTTGTAACAATCGCAGTCAGAACCACCTCCAATCAGCATACCCGACATCTGGTAAAGAGTTTCTCGGTACGAGTCATTACGGATTAAATTACCATAAATTTCACAGTTGGTAGGAGCAGAGCTAACCTGGATACCATCCCAGCCTGTATGCTCTAAAACATTATTGTAAACCTTTACTCCTTCGATGATATGTGGAAGTACCACGGTATCACAGTCAGTCAATGTTTGCCCAGTAAATTTCGAACTACCAATATACATTCCTTCATCCTCTATATCATGCAGATAGCAATCATGAATTTTAATATCATACATTGTGAATTTATCTCTGGTTGCAATAAAACTGCAATCAGGATCAGTTTTTGCATAAATGCCACCAATGGCTGTATTCGAGATTTCAATAAACGCGAGTTCTACATTGGTGCTTAAATTATCAATCGAAATACCTGCACCATTTCCAACACGCCTGATATTGAAACCGTAGTGCTCATTGGCAGTTGGAATTCCGATTAACTTTACAAACCTGCAGCCATAAAACTTAATACCATAATAATGGTCAGTATCAATAATTGACTCACCTCCGGAATTCACAATGGTAATAGGTAATTCGGCTGTACCAACCAGATTTCTGAAAAGTAAATAATCTCTCATGCCAGCTTGAATGCAAATGGTATCGCCAGGAAGGATTGTATTACCTTCAATATCAGAAACAGTGGTACTAATTGATAGGTTACAATAAGATTGTGCAAATATATACGTTGAGTAGCATATAAAACCAACTATAAAAACTGCCGTCTTAATAACTTTAAACATTTTTATACTATTTATCATTTTGTTGTAAAAACCGACTAAGTCCCTCGTTTTGCACGTTCCCAATTTACTGATTGGCTTCCTTTGAAATATCTTTTCATACCAAGCCAAACAGCTACATTCATCACCAGAAAATAATAGGGCACAAACAATACCTTTACCCGAATCGCCTTGTTTTCTAAGTACCAGCCGATGATAGCGAAAAAATAGAATGCCAGTTGCAGATACAATAGGATGGAAAATAAGTCAAAAACTTTAGTAAATCCAGTATTATATGTAATTACTAAATTTAAAATCAGCAATACCGGAAGGGCTAAGGGTGCAATTGTCCAACGCAAAACCCTGTGCGAGATATACTGAAAACTAAGTGTTCCATATTTGAAAAAATTCAACAAGGGACTTAGGCGTATGATTGACTGGATTCCACCTGCAGCGATACGAATTTTCCGCTTCAACTCTTCTTTTACATCTGCCGAAGATGTTTCGATAGCATATGCTTCAGGATCATACTGAATCGTATACCCTTTCATTGCCACCCGCAATGAAATAATAAAATCATCAAGCAAGGTATCTTTTTCAACTCTTTCGAAGAGTTCAGTTCTGATGGCAAACAACTCACCTGCAGCTCCCACCACTGAGTAAAGTTCAGCATCCCACTTTTTTAGTTTCGATTCATATTTCCAATAAATACCTTCAGTTCCGGCAGCAGCGTCCTTGTCTTTGTTATAAATTCGTTTTTCACCAGATACGCATCCGACTTTTGGGTCTGAGAAAAGTGAAACAATTCTGCGTACTGATTCTTTTCCGAGCATTGTATTTCCGTCTGAGAAAACAACAATTGGTGCTTTTACGAACTGTATACCACGGTTCATTGCACCAATCTTCCCCCCACGAGCATCTTCGTGGTATACTTCGACTCCTTGATGAGCATATTTTCTTAATAATTCGGGGGTTCCATCATTTGAACCATCAGTAACCCATACCTGTGTTATTTTATTGGATGGGTATTCCATCTCCAGCGAATTTTTCACTTTGGCATCGACATAATCTTTTTCATTAAATGCTGCTACAAACAATGTTACATCAGGTTCATACAGGTTCTTATCTGTTTTTTTTGATTTATTAAAAATACGTTTCAGTTTTACCAGAAAAAACAATAAAATACCATAACCCAGATATGCATAAAAAACAATGAAAAGAAAAGCCCAAAAGATTATTTTTAAAGTCAGCATAACATCGGATTTTAGTGGTTCTTAATCTTTTTAGCAGCAAAGTTCAGTTTGTCGACTTCAATATATTGGAATTCAGCAACTTGATCTAAAATTGATTTTAGTGCTTTTTCGCCTGAATGTACACTCTCCATCACAATTATCAGATTTGGATATTTTCTGATAAATTCCGTTGCTCCAAGAATTACATCTTTTTCCATTCCTTCAACATCAATCTTCATCAGTATACCTTTTTCGATAGGAATTTCCATCACTTCGATCATTTCATCAAGCGTAACCAAATCAACTTCGTCCAGTTTACCTCTGCCGTCAGTGTCATGATCATATACTTCAACGGAATGTATATGTGAGGCTCCGGTATTAATCGGATCGAAAACAAACATTTCATGACCTTTTTTACTTCCCAATCCAAGATTAAAAATAACAGCATTATTTTCAAAATTATTTAACATTAGATTAATATTCAACGCTTTAAAGTTATTCTTTGAAGGTTCAAATGAAAAAGTCAGGAGTCCGAATTGTTGCATCATCAGCGTATAAGTTCCCATATTGGCACCCACATCAATAAAAATATCATAGTCTTTATAGTAATGCAGCATAAATTGTTTTACAGGCCATTCATAGGCATAATTCCCGAATTGAAAATCAAGGGTGCCTTTTCGGTGAAGGAAATATCCTAATTTTCCTCTGCAGATACGTGTACCAATGATTGATTTTTTTGTTGTAAGAAAAATTATTGAACCTGCTACAAGTCGAATCTGACCATATTGGAGAAAGTCTTTTAGATAACGGATGAAAGTAAATAGTTTACGCATTGGTCTTTTAATCAAGTTGGTTTATTTATTAATCGCTTTTTCCCATGTTTTTGTAACGTCATTATATTGGCGAAGTACTTTTGCCGGATTACCACCGACCACCGAAAAAGGAGGAACTGATTTTGTTACTACACTACCTCCAGCTACAACACTGTGTTTTCCGATTGTCACACCTGCTGTAATTACAGCATTGGCACCAATCCATACTTCGTCTTCGATAATGATCGGTTTCGTTTCGACGGCTTGCAAACTAATTGGAATATTTATATCCTGATAACCGTGATTCAATCCTGAAACTACAATATGCTGAGCAAACATGATATCATTTCCAATAGTGACAGGTCCAATAATAACGCATCCAAGTCCAATTCTTGTGCGGTTTCCAATACGCACAGCACCAACACCATTATTAACAGTCGTAAAATCTTCAATGGTTGAATCACTGCCGATGCTGAAATCATTGAAAGGCATCAGGTCCATTCTTGTTCGCTTGCGGATCAAGGATCCTTTGCCTTTTTTATGCTTGAACGGATTTAAGAATAATTTGACCCAAAGGCGCGGTCTTGCCTGATTTTTTGGCATTAAAGCCCAAAGTGCCATTTTTTTAAGTCGAGGACTACTTTTAATGGTAGAAACGAATTCCATGCTACATTTATTTAGGAGATTGCATTAAAATTAACATCTTATCATATATCTCAAGCACATTGTTTTCCCAGGTATGACTTTTCGCAAATACCTCTCTTGACGATGCAAGTTCGGCGGTATTTTCGGTCAATGCCTTTTCAACAAGTTGAAGATAATCTTCTTTTGTCACGGCAAGATAGGTATAATCAGCAAATACTTCCATCGCTTTGGTAAGGGTACCTACGGTGGGTTTTCCCATTGCCAGGTATTCGTCAATTTTACGAGGATAGTTACCAATAGTTACTTCATTCAGTTTCTGAGGATTTAAAGCAACATCAAAATAATTTAAATAAGCAGGCAATTCTTCCATTTTTTTACTTCCAAGAAAATATACATTCGGGATGCTATGTAATTCGCTTGCCTTAAATGAATCATCTTCAGGGCCAACCAATACTACTTGCCAATCAGGACGTTGCTTTGCCAAATACACCAACACATCAATATCCAGACGGAGAGAAAACAAAGCACCGATATACCCAATAATAGGTCGTTTGATCGATTTCAGGTCTTCCGGTTCACTCTTGATAAGACTTTTATCGAACAAGCTAACATCACATCCTTGTCCAACATAATATGAATGTGGATTAAACTTTCGGGCATGGTCGGCAAGGTAGGTTGAATTGGCTACCACCAGATCAGATTTTGCCATTAACGCTGCTTCCGTACGAATACCCTGTTTTTTCCAAAAGTCAACCGCAATTAGATTATCGCGTGTATAGTAAATATACATTTCAGGATGTAATAATTCTTTCAGATAGAAGCTTCTGAACATATCGCTATCGTTGAAAATGAAATAATTACGAAAATTCAGTTTTTTGATTGCTTTTTTGATTTCACGGGCAAATCGTTTGTTATTAATTTTATTAAACCAATCAAACAGACCATTCCATGGCAACTGGCTGATTGATTCGAGTGTAGTTTTTGGATATAAATTCCACATATTTTCATTAACCTGAACCAATTCAGGTTCTATGCCCTTCATAATACGATTTCGTTTTATAACAAGAGGATCGGTTTTTTCCCTGATTTTTGTCAAGCGATCCAATGGGTAATTTACATATAAAACCCTGTTATGACGGGCAATTTCATGAGCAATGTTTATACAATTGCTTCCAATTCGACTATCGAGTGCCTGAAGTCCAACAACAATAAAATCCCGGTTCTTTATCATAATAAGTGGAGTTTAAGGGTTAACTAAACGATTTCTTTGTAAATGTTAAGAACCTCATGGGCCATGGCTCGCCACGAGAATTTTGCTGACTGAATTATACCCTTCTCGATTAATTCCTTACGCAAGGCATTGTCTGTGATTACGCTAATCATAGCAGCAGTAATTTCCAGCGGCTTATATGGATCTATTAACAGTGCTGCTCCTCCTGATACTTCAGGCATACTTGATGTGTCGGAAGTAATAACCGGACAACCGCATCGCATGGCCTCAAGCATTGGGATTCCAAAACTTTCGCGTAATGATGGATACAAAAATACTGTGCATTGACTGTAGATGGCAGGCAGATCAGTATTTACGACATAACCTGTTAAATGAATGTGATTCATAAGTTCATTGTCACCTATTTCGTAGAGCAAACTGTTCAATGCACTTTTTTCATAGTCGAGCATCACCAATTCCAATGGTTCATTCCCTGATTTTAAATAGTCGGAGAATGCTTTCAAAACACCTTTGGTATTTTTCTTTGGATCGGTATTTCCAAGAAAAAAAGCGAATTTATGAGGTAAATGATATTTGTCTTTTACTCTTTTCAGTTCTATTGTATCCAAAATAGGTTTAAAATAATCACCCACACCATTATATACAGCGATCAATCGCTTGTCAGATTCAGGGAACCCAAAAAAACCTTTAATCCTGTTCTTTTCGAAATTTGAAACTGTTATAATCTTTTTGCTATTTTTCACCACTTTTGGCACCACATATCGTCGATACATATTGCCCAATTTCTGGTACCATGTACCTCCCTTCTTCAAAATACTTACACTCTCAAGATAAATAATGTCGTGAAGTGTTATAACCAAAGGAATTGTGGTGGATATTGGGGCAGTATTACTTGTGCAATGAAGTATTTCACATCCATATTTTTTTGCAGCTCTTGGAAGTGCAAATTGTTCCCAGCTAGGGTAGGGGCCTCCACTGAGTTCAATCAGATGGAAATTGGCTGTTTCTTTCAGGCAGGATTTGTCTTCATCAGGTTTAATAAAAATGAAATACTCATTTTCATGATCTATTTCTTGAAGGTTTTTAATAAGTTCAAGAGCCACCATATCCATGCCATGCTTTTTCATTCTGAACAGCCGTTGTCCTTCGATACCAATTTTCATATATTCAATTATTTAGATCAAATTTACTATTTTCTTTGTTTTATTTGAAAAGCATTGTAGGTGTGTTTAGTATGGATAAACTTTTTGTTTGCACCTTTAATCCGAAGTAAAGACAGAAACATAAAAAAGAACCCCTGAGGCAAAATCGCAATGGCGCGTAATGTGTGTCTGTTATAGAACTTTGCAGGCATTGAAATCAGTAGCGTGGAAACAACGAGTAGAAAACTTACTGACCAGGCGATCGTAAAAGGTATATGGTTGAAAAATATTGAAAAACACAGGATAATAAATAATAAACCTGCGAGTAGTATTCTTGGAAGCTGCACATATTGATACGCTTTGTTAAAATAATCAATATTTCGATGCAATATGAGCGCTTTTAGGGCGGGTATGAAATGAATACCAAAATAGTGAAATTGAGCTGATAACCACCTGCGACGTTGTCTGGCAAACACTTTGAGGTTTTGAACTTTTTCATCGTAAACGTAAGCATCTTCCAAATATTCAATTTTATGACCATCATTAAGCAGCCTTAATTCCAACTCTTTATCGAAACCACCCACCACTTCAATATCTTTCATCAGGTTTTTGAAAAAGCTATATTCAAATGCCATGGCCGACCCAATTAACGCGGAAGATAATCCAAATACCCTATGCCCTTTGCGAAAAATCCGATTATTAATCTCTTCACTGATTGCATCCAATAAGGCAAAGTGGGTGTTGGTATTTTTAGCAATACGGTGACCCTGAATTGCTAAAAACCCGTTTTCGAAGGAATCGTTTATTCTATTCAGGAAATCCTGTTCCATGATATTATCAGCGTCCAGAATAATGACTGCATCATATTTATAATCAGGAAGTTCCCGCAAAGCAAAGTTAAGTGATCTTGTTTTGGTACTTATGTCGAATTTTTCGTTAAACAAGATTATTGGTAGTGCTTTCAGTTTCTCAATTGTGGATTGCTGAAAATTATCGGCAATTACAACCACATCAAACGAAGGGTAGTTCTGTTCAAAAGCGTCAAGGATCACATCGATTATTACATCATCCTCCTGATAGCAAGGAATTAATACAGCAAATTTCCTGGTTTTTTTTAACGATTTATTTGGCCTGGGTGAATATTTAAAACATGAAGCAATTGAAAAAATAAAAATATACAAAGCAGTAGAAGTCAAATAGATATACAATACTAATTGAATGATAAATAAAAGTAAAAAGTAAAAATTCTGATTCATCAAAGACTAGGATTTTCGTAAATTTCTTTGTCAAATAAATGTTTTATATGCCAGCCGATTGCCCGGTAGTAGGCGTAAAACAGATTTATTTTTCCTTTTAAAAGATATGTAAAAGCATTTTTCGGAATGGCCACAAATAGTTGATAGGCAATGCCTGCATAAAAATCATAACCTTCTACATTTCTGCGCATAAAAACCAGACGATTCCGGTTAAGGTAATAGATTTTCAATGCACTTAGTTTTCCTGTGCTAATTGATTCTTTATGAAGTACATGTGAATCATGAACAAAATATATCTTGTAACCTGCATTCTTGATTCTTACGCACCAATCTGCTTCTTCATAATAGAGAAAGAAGATATATGACATCAATCCAATCTTTTTCACAATTTCCATGGGTACCATCATGGCGGCACCATGGGCATAGGCCGTTTCGTAATCTGAATTGTACTGACCAACGTCTTTTGTCTTATTTCCGATTGCGAAATTCCGCATCGTCACATAATTAATAGGTGTATAGCCAGCATATTGAATTGTATCAGGCTGATAATAAAACTTAATTAATGGACTTACAGCACCAATTTCAGGATTCAATTGAAGTTTTCTAACCAATGGCTCCATGAAACCTGCAGGTACTTCAATGTCGTTATTCAGTAATAAAACAAATTCACCTCTGGCACGCATCAAACCAAAATTGTTCCCTGCAGCAAATCCATAATTGATAGGATTTTCAATGAAAACCACATTTGGATACCTTAGTTTGATAATCCTCGGATTATCAGTAGGGGAGGCATTATCAATCACAATTACCTCAAAATTCGGGTAGGTAATTTTATTCAACGATTCCAACAAGGCACAGGTAACTTCAGCCTGATTGTAGTTGACTGTTATAATTGAAACCAAAGGGTATTTGCTCGCCATTTAGTATAATTTGCAGTTAATTAGTGTTTTCTTTCGGTATCACCCGAAATTGAGTGTGTGGTATGGATAAAACGTTTGCTAGCGCCTCTGATTTGTAATAAACTCATTATCATTAAGATAAAGCCATGTGGTAATGATAATAATGCAATAAATGTCTTTTTTGTATAGTATTTTTTTGGTACAGTCAGGGTAACCGTAAAAGCAGTTAATACGAATATTGTTAACCAATAATAATATCCCAATACAAAATAGTCACTAATTATTGTAAGCTTAAAAAAGTGGACAATGGCTGAAGTAAGGGTAAACAAAAAGAGGATTCCGATTAAGAGAATTCTTGGTGGCTGAATCATTTGGATTACTTTATCAAAATAATCGAAGTTTCCATTACGGATAAGATGAAAAAGACCATCGAAAAAGTAATGTTTAAAATGACTCAATTGTGCTGCAATCCATCTCCTGCGTTGGTTTACAAAAACATCTGATTTTTGTGTTTTTTCATCATAAATATATGCATCTTCAATGTATTCAATTTTGTAATTTTTATGTAATAATCTCATTTCCATTTCTTTATCTTCCCCAACAGAATCAATTCCTGCCATAAACTGTTTGTATATAGGATAGCTGATCCCCATTCCAGATCCAATCAAAGCTGATGAAAGCCCAAGAACACGATGTCCTTTTCTGAAAATGCTATTGTTTATTTCTTCACTTATTGCATCTAATACTGCAAATGAGGTGTTGGTATTTTTGGCAGTCCTGTGCCCCTGAACAGCTACAAATCCCTGATTAAAAGCTTCGTTTATCTTGTTCAATACATTTGGTGCCATCACATTATCAGCATCTAAAATCATAGCGATGTCATAATTATCACCAATAATTTCCATGCATTTATTCAGTGCTTTTGATTTTTTGCTAATCTCAAAAACCACCTCAACAACCCTGATTGGCAACGCACGAAGCGATGCAAGGGTTGCAGGTTTAAATGAATCGGCAATTACTATTACTTCAAATAAGTCCTTGGGATAATCCTGCTTCAGGGCTTCTCTGGCAACATCAATGATCACAGTATCTTCTTTATAACCAGGAATCATCACTGCAAACCGATTCATCTTATTGGTCTTTAACTTATGGATTTTTTTTGGGAACACAGATGCTATTCCATACACCAATACGTACAAAGTAGATAAGGCCAGATATGTATAAATTCCAACTTCAATAATACCTACAATAATTTTTAATGTAATCATAATTAATAAGTTAGTTTATCTGTTTTATATACTTCTTTATGATGAGTCAGGTTCCAGTACATTGCCCGCCAGAAGGCATGTATCAGATCAAGACGGCCTTTAAGAAGATAACCGAGTGTTATTTTTGGCACCGTTATGAGGTAAATATACAATAAGCTAAGAATTTTCACAAATCCGGCGGAATTTCGTCTTGCATATAGCACACGCCCACGAGTCATATAATAAATCTGAAACGGGCTGTTTTTTACAGTAGAAATTGATTCTTTATGAAAGACCAACGATTTTCCTTGATAATAAATTTTATAGCCGGCGTGTTTGATGTGAGACGCCCAATCATGCTCTTCATAATAAAGAAAAAAAACTTCGGTCATTAATCCGACTTTTTCGGCAACCACTCTGGGGACAAGCATTGCTGCGCCAAATATAGATCCTGTTTCGCATGTCATATTGTATTGGCCTTTGTCTTCTTCACCAAATCCAATGGCAAAATTCCTTGTTGTTATAGCGTTTAAAGGAGTGAAACCAGCAAATTGAAGGATATTTTTTGAATGAAAATATTGAATTCTTGGACTAACCATACCGATTTCCGGATTCTTCTCTAATAATTCTACCATTGGTTCCAAAAAACCTGGTTCGACTTCAGTGTCATTGTTGATGAAAAGAAGGTAATCGCCTTTTGCTTTTCTGACAGCAACATTATTTCCTCCGGCAAACCCAAGGTTTTTCTCTGTTTTAACGAAATGTATATCAGGAAACTTCTCTTTAATTACATCCGGGTTTTCAGTTGGCGATGCATTGTCAACCACCCAAATTTCATAATTTGGATAAGTGCAATGCCGCATCGATTCGAGAAACTCGAGTGTTACTGCGGCTTGATTATAATTGATGGTGATGATTGATACAAGAGGAAAGTCTTTTGGGTTTTCAGTTTTCATCTCCGATTAATTTAAAATATTGATCGAAGATAAAACATTTCAACAGATCAAAAAACATTTATGTCTTGCTTTTTAACGACCAGGGGTTAATATTTTTAGAAACCGCAAAAATATACTCACGATCAAGTTGCTGACTTACAAAAATAAAAATCCAGCTCAAATAGATAAGAATCCCTGTGGGCATCTGACCAAGAACTCCATTACCGTAGCTCGCTCCCATGATGCCTGTAAAACCGCACATGAGAGCACTCATTATTCCCTTGAGTTCGGGTGTTTTTAGCCGGAACATAATTATAAATGATCCTTTAATAAGGATATATGCTAATATAAACAAGTGAAGAATAAGTCCGATAATTCCCTGCTCGGCCCAAATTTGAACATACCAGCTATCCGTTGCAATCTGTGCAAGAAAACCTTGAGGGGAAAATCTTTTTCCCCAGTCCCCAGCACTACCAATTCCACCGCCAAATGGCCGGGATGCGAGATAACCACCAAGAATTTTTCTGTTTTCAAGACGAACCAAATAGGATGCATCCTCTTCCGGAACAAAGGCGGTACGCATACGACGTATTTGAGAATTACTTTGTCCGATATAGGTATAAGCAAAGAAAGCATAAACCAATCCCAGGGTTAAACCACCTATTATCAGGGCTCTGAAATTCTTCCGATGTGCAATATAGGTGATTCCTGCCACCATTGGAACGATCATGGCTCCACGGGTTCCTGAAATCATCATTCCCCATAAGCCCATAACGCCCATTATTGAAAAAAAGACTTTGTTGCTGAAACCTTTTACATTCATAGCAACGAGTAATCCAACTGTCCCTGCTGCTCCCTGGGCAGCACCAAACTGACCTGCATCACTGAAAAACGAAAAAGCACGCAGTTCACCAAAAATAATGTGAGTGACTCCACCAATAGTATCTATCCAAAATTGTTCAGCATAATCAAGACCAATATATATCTGCTGTAATCCTTTGAGTGTGGCTAAAATTGAAAAAATACCCCATAAATAGAGAAAAATATACAAAAACCGAAGCCGATTGAAAATCATCAATCCAACAGGAATAATAAGGAACATGTACAACGACATGCCACGCATAGCATAGAACCATGCTGTCCGACTTAGTACTTCAGGATTAAAAAGCTGCAACACAGAGTAGGAAAACCAAATTAATGAAAGATAGGTAAGATCACGATTTGCCTGTTGCCAATCGAGTTTACTGTAAAAATACCTGAAGAATACAGAAACGTAGGTCAAAACTAAAAAACCATCAATCGTTAATCCGAACGGAACATTTGGAATATAACGGGTTAAACCAATTGCAACAAAACCTAGAACCAAAATTGTATAAATACCAATGCGTGGCTCGTTGAGAAACCGGTTGAAGTAAACAATAACAGGGAATAGGCCCAACAGGGCAATTGCCACGATTAATCCTCCTTTAGCAATAATGATTCCAAGGACAATCGTAGCAAAAATCAGCAATGCGATCACCAAAGGGTGTTCGAGTTTGCTTGCTCCGGGTTTGTCTTTAAGAAAAGAAAACATCATAAGGCTAAATTAATTAGCAAAGTTAATCAATGTAATTTCATAAATACTTGTTTTGCAAATTGAATAGCAGATGAAAAACCGATGCTAAAAATATCGCGAAAACGAAGGTTTAATGATTCATTCAAATACTTAAAACCGATAGCTATACCAATGATGGTGAAAATAATTGACACAAATGCAACCAATTCAAGGGTTTTTATCATGGCAGATGCATGCGCCATATCATAGGCAACATCTGGTGCAACAGCATTTCCAAACACTAAAACGACCCATGAAAAGCCCAATACAATTCCCGATAAACCAAAAACAGCAATAATATCACCTACAATATTTGATGATGCCATATAAATTACCTTGATAAAGTTTTGTTTTGGTTTATTTACACTATCCAGGGTAACGCCAATAAATCTGTCAACCGGTAAAAACAACCCATAGATACAGAATAACCTAAAAATATTTGCTGTAATAATATAGTCAGATCCTCCAATAATATAGACGATTTGTTCGGCAAATATGAAACAAAAAAGCATGACAGGAATCAATAAAAAGGTTGTTCCCCCTGCATTCTGATAGAATAATTGTTTAACTTTTTCATTGTCATTATCAATGCTTGCTTTTGACATGGCAGGGAAAGCGGTTGCAGCAAAACTCCTGAGTGGTATTTCTATTATCTCAGTCAGTTTGAGCGGTATACTATACAAGGCTACGCCTGTTGTGCCTAAAAAAGGACTTAATCCAATAATAAAGGTATCAGCACTTCTGAGAAGATTGCTTCCAATAAGGGTACCTGTAGTATATTTTCCGAAATCAAGTATTGTTTTGCTCGCCGCCCGTGTTGCATGAAACAGGTACCTGATTCCATCCCAGTTAAGCATACTCGCAATGACTGAACTAATAAAGTTTGTTGCCATATAGGCGAACAGTATTCCCTGAATATCAAACTTAAAAAAGAAATTTAAGGAAATAAAAACCATAAAGGAGCCAACGTTTATTAAACGTAGCCAAAGCATACTATCGAATTTCATTTTTGCCTGAAGCACAGCCTGTGCATTATTGAAAGGCAGGGTTAAAAACGAATAGACAGGATACCAAATAAAAAACATAGCAAATCCTGAATTTCTGATACCATCAGTAAATATAAGGTATATAAGAATTGTAAGTACAGAGATACCAATGGTTGAAATGAGATTTATCAAATTATTTGAGCCCATCAGATTTTTCGCTTCAGTTTCATTTGCGGATGATAAAAACCGCGTTATTGCGGTACGGGTTATCCCAAAACGAAGCATATCGATGAAATTGCTCATGGAAATGAACAACACCCATTCGCCAAAGATTTCCTGAGGCAACATTCGAACAAGCATGAAAAAACTCAGAAATCCAAATACGGCAACCAAGCCATTGTTAGCAAGCGAAAGAAAATTGTTATTGGTTAAGATTTTCTTAATAAGTCCATTCACAGTTACACTTGATTTTCTTTAACCTGAATTCTGATACGCCCCGGAAAGGTTAATACATTTTTGATGCGGTACCAAGTTTGAGAGGTTTTTTTGACTTTAATGCCGGAGATTATTTCGGCAATCGCATAATCCTCTGCCTCATTAAGAAGAATCATTGGGGGCTCTTTCGACAAGTCTTTAATCATATCCAAGGCAGCGATATCAGCCTTATTCCAATGACTTGTTGCTTTCAACACCATCATCGAAACATCAACCTGATGCATCAACTCAATTGGATACCGATGAAATATGATCGAAGGTATTTCAATAAAGATATAATCGTAACTGTAATTATCGCGGCGAAGAATATTGCTGTTGATCAGTTCTTTCAAGTTTCTGATTTCAGCAAAATTGTCATTAATTTCGTAATTGTAATTCAGATTATTGTCAGTATCTTCAATTTCAGTTTCCTCACGATAATTTAAAACGAGAACCTTTTCACCGTAGGTGCGAAGTTTATTGGCCATTCTGGCAGTAAGAAATGACTTACCAACGCTATCCTGGGTACTGAAAATCAAAATGATAAATGGTTTTTGAGCAGGGTAGATTGAATGGTGTAATAACTTCATTTTCAGGTTTTGCACAATCATTTCAATCAACCTGTTGCTAACAAAAACCATATCCTGTAGTTTTGAATTGCTGCTAATATACGGGAAAGCACCAGCCATTTTCAAACCAACTCTATCTAAAACACGTTCAGGACTTTTCATTGAAGCATCAAAATACTCAAGTACAAGAATGATGAAAGCAACAAGCACAAAACCGATCAGGGCAGCAGCAACAACCAGATATTTAGCCTTTGATGGGTTCGCCTGCAATGGAAAATAGGGTGGGTCAACTATCTTTATATTTGTTGCCATTTGCAGGTTTTGCTGTCGCATCTTCGCAAGATTATAACTACGAAGCAATTCAAGATAGGATTGTTCTGCAACAGTTATTTCCCTTTCGATCCGTTTTAGCATGGCTCCCAATGGGGCAAAGCGCTGGTAAGTACGGACAAAATCCATTTTGCGTCGTGCAAGCACAACCAAACTTGCCTTGGCTTCTTCGTAAGAGAGGGCATTTTTTAACCATTCATCAAGCAGCGTACTGATCTGAATTCCCTGGGTTGAGTGACTATACAAATACAACTGATCAACATACAATTTAATTTCGTCCCTCAACTGATCTGATTTCAAACGAAGCATGGCAATTTCGTCACCTATTCTTTCATCATAATCTTCGGCGAGTTCGTTGATGAGGATTTTTTCAGTCACGTCAGCGTACTGTTTTCTGCGTTGATTTATAATATCGCTCTTCAGGTAAATACTATCACGTCGGGTTAGTTTTGTTTCGAGTTCTTTTAATGCAGCTGATCCCTGCGCCATGCGCACCTGCTCATTTTGGTAATATAAATCCAGATCTTCTTTTTGAGCAGCAATATATTTTGTTTGCTCAGCATAGTTGATAATATTGTTCTTTTTATTGAACTTCAACAATCTGTCTTCGGCAGCCTGCAATTGTCTGTCTGCAGAATCCACCTGTCGCTTGAAATAGGCTACTACCAAATCGGTTTGATTTTCTTTCAGCAGTTTGTAATTTTTAACAAACACCTGGGCAATTATTTTGAGCGTTTGTTGACAGATACCCGGATCATCAGACAGGTAGATTAATCTAACAAGGTCACTATTGTTGATCCTGTATATTTGCAGTGTTTTAATTGATTTAATACTGTAATGTTTACTTTCACCATAATGCAGTAATCCATAAATGAAATTGGTATCACTCGAATTGTAGTAATTTGTAAAATTCTGTATAGTCTTCAAAAAATCACTTTCAATTATTCCTACCGGGATTACAGGATCTTTTTCGAGTGGAACAATTTCTGAATCCGCACTCATCCCATCATTATTATAATAGGAGGCTTCATCTGCATTAAAAACTTCTTCTGCAGGTTGATTGATAATTGCATCCATCGAAAGACCTTCATCTTCATACAAACTGACTTCTTTGTCAGCTGATGCGACATCGGCAAAAAGATCGGAATCAAGGCCACTTAAAACGACTTTCTGACCAACTTTTAATTCCTGTGATGTAAAATCGTTCAATTCACGCAGTTTACTGATAGAAACACCATATCGTTGGGCGATGGTAAGAATGGATTCGCCTTTTTGAACAATATGAAATTTGGTTTCACTTCCAATGGCAGGGTCTGAAGTAATCGGCATGTCTTCTTTTGAAATGCCCTGACGTGTAATATTATTTGACGAAACACCCTGATTCACAAGTTCCTGGACAGCTTTCGTTTTCTTTTTGTTTATTTCTTTTTCGAGGCCTCTTATTTCCTTTTCAAGATTTCTGATTTGTTCTTCTTTTTCACGTTCGATACCTGCTTTTCCGTTTTTAACAACTAAATCTTTTACCCGCTTAGGTACAAAATTCCTTAGTTTATCGAGATTAACATTGGAAATATACTGGGCATTGTAAGTTTCGAGGGAAAGATTTTGTGCAAGCAGCATAATGGCTGTTTCAACAATTGTTTGTCTTGAGTTAATTAGATTAATCAAGTTATCAAATTGAGCACTTGTACTAAAAAAGTCGGTTGGTTTTTGGGCAGTTGATTCGATAGAGTATCCGGTAGTAATACCGGTATAGATAATGGTTTCGGATTCATACACTTTATCCTGATTACGTGTAAGGGCAAAAACAACAATTGCCAATAATAGGGGGATTGTTATAAGTAGTATAAGATTTTTTTGAAAAACCCGTATGAATTGTGCTATATCCATGTTATTGCTTTTCTATCGTAATACGTTGATTAGATTAAAATTGATCTCTGTAATAATTTCAAGAAGCTGGTAATTCTTACTAAACTCAGCTATTGCTTGTTGATATTCGATGGCGCCACGTGTTTGAATCTCTTTCAACCGGGTGTATTCTGCAGTGGTGATCTCACCATTTAAAAACTGGTTTTGAGCCATTTGCATTTGAATCATCGTAAATTTCTGATAATCATTGTAAATTCGTATATAGTTCTGCCATTGAATCATCATATTGTAGGCTTCTACAACCTCTTTTTCGACATATTTACGATTGATATCACGTTGGGCAAATGAAAGTTCGATCCATTTTTTTTGCTTGTTTATCCTGTTTCTCCTATCGACTAATGTTGCGAATGGGAACCGAATATAAAAACCGACAGCATAATTATCACGGATCGACTCGCTGAAATAAAATCGGTCGATTCGGGTTAATTCGTCGCGGTCGCGAAAATTCCATTTACCAAAATTCCAGTCAACATTGAAACTGAAATGTTCGAGCCAATAACGCTCCTGGGTCTTTTTTTCGTAATAATAATAGTCGGCTTTCAGCTCTTCGTATCGAACAGCCGGTGAATTGGCAACAGCTGAGTCGATCAACACACGCAACGAGGGTAGTCGTTTTGTGATATCGTCTACCAATGGATTAAAAAGTTTGGAATCATCATTAATATAAATCTGAGCAACTGTTTTATTACTGATGAATAAAATAGAGGTAACAACAAAAAATGGAATGAAAAAGACAGACAATTTATCAAATGTTATAATCTTACACATATTCTATCTGCTATTGGTTTAACAATATTTTGTTGTTTCGTTGTTTCTCTAAAATTATATAAAGTGTTTTCTATTGATCATTACACATTTTCTTTTTGAAATAAGGCCGGAACTGTGCGCAAAATCAACTTGATATCTCCCCAAAATGAGTAAGTTTTTGCATATTGATTATCAAGTGCTTTTCGTTCTTCCTCTGACATTTTTCCTTTTTTTCCTCTTTGTTCAACCTGCCATAAACCCGTAATACCTGCTGGTCCCATGAACCGTTCGCTCCAGTCGTCTGAAGTTAACAATTCAGCTTCATACAAAGGCAATGGTCTATTTCCGACAATAGACATATCACCTTTCAATACATTGATCAATTGCGGAAGCTCATCAATACTTGTGTTCCTGATAAATTTACCAACACGGGTAATTCGTGGATCATCTTTAATTTTAATAAATGTGGATGAAACATTTCTCTTTTTTGTTTCATAGAACCAATACTCACAAATCTTTTTTCCTTCAGAATAAAGTTCCTGTGAGCAGGATTGTCCATCGGGAAGCTGGGCGCAACGGGGGCACAACAATTCATCTTCAGTCTCTTTGCTCGAAGTATCGTATTGGTTGAGATGTTTCAGATCTTTTAGTGACGCATCAGCACCCACCCGCATTGAACGAAGTTTATAAAAAAGGAATATTTTGTAGCCGGTTCCAACTCTTTTTGAAGTGTAATATACCTTTCCCTTCGATTCGAGACGAATAGCCAGCATTACAATCAGAATGAGGGGAGATAAAAATAATAGGGCAGTGGCTGAGACAAAAATATCAAATAACCGCTTGTCCCAAGGAATTTTATACTCCCGGATTTTCGCATCAGTATTTTGTGAATTAAAATAATAGGTATTCACCCGTCGAATAAATCCAATGCGGGTAAAGATGTCGGTTTCATCGATATTTCCATCATAAAAATCACTCACTGAGGAACGTAATGCAGCATCCTTAAACTTGGTATCACGTTCAGGAGATAAAAGGATAAAAGGGGTTTTGTAATGAATGTTTTTGAATTTTAACATTTTGGAAATCTCAATACCATTCATCCCCGGAAGAAAGACCTCACTAATAATTCCCTCATAAGAATCATCATCCTGAAGTATATTCATAGCAGCCAAACCATTCTCAACAACAGTGATTTCGAACAAATCTTTTCTGTTCTCAAATTGCTGAATAAATTTTAAGTAACCACCAATATAAATAACTTTCAACGTAAGTGCAGGGGTTTCTTCCATTGTAAAATTTTATTTTCTTGCCAAAAGAATCTCGATTCGGATAGATAATTCCTCAGGATTAAATGGCTTGATCATATAGTCGTTGGCACCAAGTTTCAAACATTTCACTTTCTCCTGGCTACTTTCAATTCCCGAAAGCATGATCATCGGAATATCACGAAAAAAACCACTTGCTCTTACATTTTTAATGAATTCATACCCATCAAGGTTCGGCATTTGAATGTCAGCAACGATTAAATCAGGCATATTACCATCTTCCATCCACTTCAAACCTTCCATACCGTCGTTACGTGTTACGACTTCGTAGGTTTTTCCTAAAAAATTTTCAAGTAATAGTCTGATACTCAATTCGTCGTCAATTACTAATATTTTCTTTTTCATGTAAAAATTTAATATATTTTTTTTTAATAAATAGTTTACAAATCCTGTATTTAACAACGGTTTTACAGTATCATAAGCAAAAATAGTTAATTATAAGGATTAATCAACAAATTAAAGGGAAGTTATTTACAAATTCATTGTTAATAACTTATACGGATTGTTAGTTTGTTTTTTTAATCGTAGGCCATGCAGACCCATAATCCGTTATTTCCGTTCATTTTTTTTAATACTTAATATCCTCTCCAGGGCTAAAATTTCATCCCGGCATCTTGCAGCTTCAATGAAATCCAGCTCTTTCACAGCTTCTTCCATCGTTTTTCTCGTTTTCTGGATTACTTTCTGCATGGCTTCAACTGTCATATATTGAATAACAGGATCTGCTGCCAATACAATTTTTTCATCGTTCCGGAATTGCTTGTTTTCTTTGCCTGCGTAATCAACCACAGAGGTCTGACCCATGATGGCATGGGTCGATTTTAGTATAGTCTGCGGTGTGATGCCGTGTTTTTCGTTGTAAGCCATTTGTTTGATTCGACGACGTAGTGTTTCATCAATAGTTTTTTGCATCGAAACAGTAATTTTATCAGCATACATAATTACTTTACTGGCCGAATTTCGGGCTGCCCTACCGGCTGTTTGTGTCAATGATCGTTCTGAACGCAAAAAACCTTCTTTATCTGCATCAAGGATGGCCACCAAACTAACTTCCGGTAAATCGAGTCCTTCGCGCAAAAGATTCACGCCGACCAATACATCAAATTCACCCAACCTAAGTCCCCGTAGTATTTCGACGCGATCCAATGTATCAACATCAGAATGAATGTAACGGCTTTTAATATGGAGTTTTTGGAGATATTTATCCAGTTCTTCAGCCATACGTTTCGTAAGTGTTGTTACCAGTACCCTGAAGCCGGCTTTGATTGTGTTCGAAATCTCATCGAGTAAATCATCAATCTGGTTTGAACTGGGTCTAACCTCAATCAAAGGATCAAGCAATCCTGTTGGTCGAATCACCTGTTCAACATAAACGCCATCGGTTTTCTGGAGCTCATAGTCGCCCGGCGTAGCACTTACAAAAAGAACATCACCGGTAAGTGCTTCAAATTCATCGAATTTCAGTGGACGATTATCGAGAGCTGAGGGAAGTCTGAATCCGTATTCAACCAGGGTTTGTTTTCTAGAACGATCGCCACCATACATCGCCCGCAGTTGTGGTATTGTCACATGACTCTCATCAATCACAGTAATATAATCATCCGGAAAAAAATCCAATAAGCAGAAAGGTCGCGAACCGGGTTTTCGTCCGTCGAAATACCGTGAATAATTCTCGATACCACTGCAATAGCCTAATTCGCGCATCATCTCAATATCATAGGTAACCCTGTCTTCGAGTCTTTTGGCTTCTTCATATTTGCCAATTTCTTTATTGTAGGCAACCTGTTTATATAAATCATCCTGAATTTCGATAACCGAACTTTTCATTTTATCCTGTGAAGTGACGAAAATATTCGCAGGAAAAACCGTTAACCGATCCAACGAATCAATTCTGCGGCCTCCAATAGGATCAAAACTTTCCAATGATTCTATCTCATCACCCCAGAATTGGATGCGAAACGCAAAATCGGTATAGGCTGGAAATACATCAAGGCTATCACCTTTCACCCTGAATTTACCTCTCGACAGGTCCAGTTCGGTTCGGCTGTATAATGAGTTAACCAATGTTTGCAAAAGCAGTTGTCTGCTTATCAACTGTCCTTTTTCGAGGTGAACAACATTGCTGTTAAAATCATCGGGATTACCAATACCATAAATACATGAAACTGATGAAACAACAATGATATCGCGTCTTCCTGAAAGAAGGGAGGAGGTTGTACTTAACCGTAACTTTTCAATTTCATCGTTGATGGATAAATCCTTCTCGATATATGTGTTTGTGGTAGGGATGAAAGCTTCAGGCTGATAATAATCATAGTAGGAAACGAAATATTCAACTGCGTTTTCGGGAAAAAACTGTTTGAATTCGCCATATAACTGGGCAGCTAAGGTTTTGTTATGACTAAGTACAAGTGCCGGACGCTGAATTTGTTGAATTACATTGGCAACAGTGAATGTTTTTCCTGAACCAGTAACACCAAGCAAAGTCTGGGCTGTGTCACCGCGTTGTAAGCCTTCAACCAATTGTTTGATAGCCTCGGGTTGATCACCGGTTGGTTTAAAATCGGATACAAGATTAAACTGCATGAAAGGTTTTTGTTGTAAAAGTAGTTTAAAACACCTTCAGGGAAGCATTGAAAAACAGATTATTTGCTCTTGTTACTCATCTTAAACAGAAACTCTTTTTCCTTTGCAGTCAAACTGCTGTAACCTGATTTTGATATTTTATCAAGAATTTCGTCCACTTTTGAAGCATATTCATTTTTCATGGCATTATATTCTTCATCCGTGACAGGTCTGTCCCTTCGTTTGGTTTCAGGGTTCCGGTATGAAACTCTCAATTTCCGCCTTTTAAAAACATTAAAAACAGCGTAAAAATCGTAGTTTTTTTTCAGCACAATAATATAAACAAATCCCCACAACGCACCACCAAGATGGGCAATATGACCACCCGGATTGCCACGCTGTATGCTGAAAACATCGAGAACCAGAAAAACGATGGCCAAATACTTTAATCGAACCGGCCCGATAAATATCAGATTGACCGTGTATTGAGGAACGAATGTGGCAATAGCTATCATCACCGCCAGCACAGAGGCTGATGCACCCAGTGCGATGGCCTGACGGTTTGCTGTTTCGAAAACCGGAAAAAAATTAAACGCAAGAATAAAGAAGAGGGCGCCAAATAATCCGCCAAACAGATAGGTTTGGAACAATTGTTTTTCGGAAAGATATTGAAGAAAAATTGAACCACCGGAATATAACACCAACATATTGAACAAAATGTGAAAAAAATCCTGGTGAAGAAACATATAAGTAACGATTGTCCAGGGTTTTTCAATGAGATTTCCTGCATAAGAAGGCACTGCCAGCCATTGCATGAGGAAAGAAATACCTTCCATTTCAGGAGTGACACCTGTTTGAAACAACCACAACACAAGGCTTGTTAGTTGCACAATAACAAATACTGCAATGTTTACCAGAATGAGTCGAGGTAAGACTGATTTCTGATTGAAAAAGTACCTTGCCGAATCAAAAAAATTCGTTTGTCCGTATGGATTCATTGGATTTTAACGATTTAAAACGCCCTTTTTCTTCCAATACAAAATCAGGAAATACCCGAAAAGCATGCCTCCCAAATGGGCAAAATGAGCAATATTATCACCCGAATTTCTCCATCCTTCGAAAAGTTCAAAAGCGCCGTATAGCATTACAAAATACTTCGCTTTCATGGGTATTGCAAAATAGATGTAGATAATTGAGTTGGGAAACATCATACCAAAGGCAAGCAGGATGCCAAACACAGCACCGGAAGCTCCCACGACTAAGGATTGATTCAGGTAAAACTCCTTATAATCTGCCACAAAATTTATCACCGATTGCATCGCCAGGGCGTCGTCAGGATTGGTAGAAATAAGTTGAAGATTACTTTTAAATAGTTGAAAATCATTCCAAATCTGGCCAGAATATTCATTTAATCTAAAAGTATGTTGTGAGGTAAACTGTACAAGCGCATCCAGGTTGTGGTTGTTCAGAAATGTGTCCATCGCAGCCAGGGTGGGTGACATCTGAAAATAAATCCATATCGAATATGCAATGCCTGCACCTACGCCGGTGACCATATAATAAAGTAAAAATCGTTTTGGTCCCCAAACATTTTCAAGCACATTTCCAAACATCCACAGGGCAAACATATTGAACAGGATATGTGTAAAACCACCGTGCATGAACATATAAGTGATAAACTGGTAGGGTCTGAAATCAGAAGCGGTGATAAAATGCAATCCAAAATATTTTGTCAGGTCGATATTAAAGGTGCTTTCAAAGGTAATTGTAGCCAGAAATAGTAAGCCATTGATTATGAGGAGATTTTTTACTATTGTCGGAAGTACCTGAAAGCGTGTTGGTTGAAATTGATTCATTCGTTAGGTAATCTTATTTAAATTTAGTTAATAACTCTTGTAATGTAATGATAGTAAATGTTTTGCGACCATCAGGTGCTACCTCGGGTGTGTGGCAGGCAAACAACATATCTATCAGATTACTCATCTCAAGATCGCTCATCCACTGGCCTTGTTTTATCGACGAATTGACTGCCATTACACGGGCCAAATTTACTTTTTTATCCAATTGAAGATCATGGAGGTTTTTTTTATAATTCTCGAGTATTGCTTCTATCAGTTCGGCAGGCTCGGTTTTTATACCTTCAGGAATTCCATTCACAATAAATGTCCGTTGATTCATCATTTCAATATTGAATCCAAGCACACCCAATTCGGTTTTTAATTCAAGCAGCAGTTCTGCATCAGAAGCATTAAGTTGTATATTGTGTGGAAACAATTCCTGTTGCGATCCTGACTGCATTCTCTCCAATTGTTTCAGAAACTTTTCATACAATACACGATAATGTGCCAGATGTTGGTCGATGAGCAATATACCTGATTTTACAACTGTCAGAATATAAGTTTGTTGCAGTTGAATTCTTTTTATATGTTGTGGCAGATCAGTCTCCTCGGCTTCTGTTTTCTCAGGAACAGAAACCCTTTCGTGAGGATGATCCTCATAAAGAATGCGCCAGTTTGCTTGTTCCGGATTATTGAATTGGCCACTTTGCCTGATTCCGGGTTTAACATCTGAATTGCTGAATGGGTTATAATAAGGATTGAAACCAATGGTAGGAGGGGAGACAGGACGACCCTGACGGCTTATCTCGCCAAAGTCTATGCCTGAATGATCTATGGATTCGAAATCAATCTTAGGAGAAAGATTATATTGTCCGATAGTTTTTCGGACAGCTGCATGAATTACCGCATAAATAAGCTTGGTGTTTTGAAAATTCACTTCTGTTTTTGTAGGGTGAATATTCACATCAATTTCGTTGGGATCAATTGTTATATTCAAAAAATATGAAGGAAAACTATCCTTGGGAAGCAGTTCCATAAATGCATTTTCGATGGCATGATGCAGATAAGGATGCTTTATAAAACGCTGATTAACAAAAAAATACTGTTCGCCACGCGTTTTGCGCGAGAACTCTGCCTTAACGATATAACCTTCAACTGATACTGTTTCCAGCATTTGATTTACGGCAAGCAACCGCTCATTGTAATTGCTCCCAAAAAGTGAAACAATACGTTGTTTTAGGTTACCTGCATACAAATGGAAAATCTCTTTGTCGTTGTGAAACAGATTAAAAACGATTTGAGGATGAATAAGACTGACACGATAGAATTCATCCAGAATTTGCCGGTATTCAGCAGGATCAGATTTCAGAAAATTTCTGCGTGCCGGGACATTAAAGAACAAATTTTTAACAGAAATATTCGACCCTGTAGTCGTTGTTACCGGCCGTTGCGAAATGAAATTTGATCCTTCGATGACAATTTGGGTGCCAATATCGTCGGTACTTTTTTTAGTTTTCAGATCAATTTGTGCAATAGCGGCGATACTTGCCAGTGCTTCGCCCCGAAATCCCATTGTTTTGATGGCAAACAAATCATCGGCTTTTTTAATTTTTGAAGTGGCGTGTCGCTCAAAACTCATACGTGCATCGGTAACCGACATACCGCTACCATTATCAATCACCTGAATGAGTGTTTTGCCTGAATCTTTTAAAACAATATCAATTTGAGTGGCACCTGCATCCACGGCATTCTCCAGTAATTCCTTCACGGCGGATGCCGGACGTTGAATCACTTCACCAGCGGCAATCTGGTTGGCCACAGCATCGGGCAGAAGTTTAATAATGTCGCTCATGCAAGTATAATAGACTTAATTAATTGATTTATAAACCCTGTGGTCTTTGCTTTCAGGATATATTTCCGGGGTAACTTGCCAATCAGAATTTGCTTCTCTATTGGACTCATCGACCCTTGGGCCATAGTTCATTGATGCTGTCAATTTTTGGTAATAAAATTCAAATCGCATGAATATCAGTATTTTAAATTTAAAAAACTACCCATTACTTGGGCAAATGTACCGATATTATTTCAAAAAAAAATGCCTCATTACATGGCAATGCGTATATTTGACGAACGAAAATTCAAAAATGGTAAATAAAGCCAAACATCAAACAGATGGTTTGATCGTCGTCGGTGACCGGGTGTTGATAAAACCCCGGACCAATCCGGATAAAACCGGTGCCGGACTCTTTCTTCCTCCGGGTTACAAGGAGAAAGAAGAAGTGCAAAGCGGTTATGTTGTAAAATGTGGTCCAGGTTATCCGATTCCCATTGCCATGGATATGGATGATGAACCATGGAAACAGTCGGAAATTGAGCAATCACGTTATATGCCTTTGCAGACAAAAGTTGGCGATCTGGCCATTTTTCTTCAAAAAAGTGCCATTGAAATTATCTATCATAAGGAAAAGTACTATTTAGTTCCTCACCAAGCCATACTGCTGCTCGAAAGGGAAGAGGATAATCCGGATTTTTAATAATGAGACAAGGAAAATTGAGTTTAAATACGAAACTGGAAATATTATTGTTTCCAACTCATTTTAAATCATTCATATTGATCCTGATATGTAGTCTTTACTTTGGTTGTGTGCCAGAAGTAAAAAAGCCTGTATCACATACAGATGCAAACGATCATCTTCAGACTTATGCGAAAGGGTTCAGGATAGTGGAACTTCATTCAATTCGCAAACTATTGATTTACAGTCCATGGAAAGAAGATGAATTGTTAAATAATTACGTTATTTGGCCCGATTCGTTGCCTTTGCCCGACAGTTTGAAATCAACTCCTATAATTTTCACTCCGGTCAAACGATTGATTGCCCTATCATCCACCCAATGGGCAGCAGCACTTCAACTGAATGCTATTGAAGGAATCAAGGGTGTTTCAGAAGCCTCCTACATCCAAAATGAACAAATACAGGACAGGTTGAAAAGTGGAGAAACGATTGAAGTAGCAGTAAACGGGTCCTATAAACCTGAATTGATCGTAGGCATCCATGCTGACCTGATGGCTTATTCACCCGATCCATCCGGAATTCCTGAGGTGTTATCGCGTTCAGGATATCCATTGCTTGCATGGCCCGACTATTTTGAAAACCACCCGCTTGGCAGGGCCGAATGGATAAAGGTGATGGGATTGTTGTTGCAACGGGAAAACGAAGCCGCAATATTGTTCGACAGCATCGCCGGATCTTACAATAAATTGAAAAATTTAACTACTGATCTTAACCATCGACCTACTATTTTTGCCGATAAGGAATTCAGCGGGCAATGGTATGTTCCGGGAGGAAGAAGCTATATGGCCTGCCTTTTTCGCGATGCCGGAGCCGATTATCTTTGGGCTGATAACACTTCAACAGCGAGTTTCCCACTTGGTATCGAAGCCATCCTAAACAAAGCACACAAGGCCGATTTCTGGCGTATGGCCCAGGCCGCGAATGATATTTACGGATATGAGAATCTGAGACAGGAGAATGAAATTTATGCCAGTTTCGAGGCATTTCAACAGAAAAAAATCATCTTTTGCAATACGGCTAAAACAGCATATTTTGAGAAGAGTCAGTTTGAACCACAAATTGTGTTATCTGACTTTATATTCCTGATTCATCCTGATTTATTGCCTGGCTATTCACCTGTTTATTATCATTTTTTACAATGAAAAATACTGTCAGCAACACTGCAAAACCATTGATTTTTGCCTGGCTCGTTGGGCTGATGCTATTGCTTTTCGTTTTGAATTTGTTTTTCGGATCTGTGATCATTCCGGTTGTTGATGTATTTCGGGTGTTATTTGGTGAGGGCTCGACCAACCAGACAGAATCGCTTATTATATTGAATTTCAGACTTCCACAAACTTTCACAGCCCTATTTGCAGGGGCGGCACTTGCCGTTGCAGGATTGATGATGCAGACACTTTTTCGCAATCCACTTGCTGATCCGTCAATTCTTGGAATCAGTTCAGGGGCTGGTCTTGGTGTCGCTTTGCTATTATTTTTTACTGGCAATGTAAGTAGTCAGACCTTTGCGAGCGTTGACATAATTTCGCATCTCGGACTAAATATGGCTGCCTTTTTGGGTGCCCTGGCAGTATTGATGCTTATCTTATTTATCAGTAATAAGTTAGGTAATGCCGTGAGTTTGTTGATTGTAGGTATAATGATAGCCTATGTGGCTGGTGCCTTAGTTGGTTTGGTAAAATACTTTAGCCGCAAAGAGGATGTTTATGCTTTTGCCTTGTGGGGATTGGGTAGTTTTTCAAATGTTGGCAATTCACAATTACCGGTTTTTATCATCTCTATAAGTGTAGGTTTGGTTCTCTCCATACTGATGATGAAATCATTGAACCTTTTATTGTTAGGAGACAGATATGCAGCAAACCTTGGTTTAAACATCAAGTTATCAACAATATATATCGTGATTATTACCGGTTTTCTAACGGCAGTCGTGACAGCCTATGCCGGCCCGATTGCTTTTATTGGGTTGGCTGTGCCTCACCTGGCACGCAGTTTATTCAGCACTGCCGACCATAAAATCCTTTTGCCATCAACAATGATTCTGGGCGCATGTCTGGCCTTGTTTTGCAATCTGGTGGCGCGGCTTCCAGGTTTTGACGGCAGCCTGCCAATCAACGCTGTAACATCACTCATCGGAGCTCCAATCGTGATCTGGTTTATTTTCAAACACCGCAATTTCACTACCCTGGAATCATGAAAAGTCTCATCGAATGTCACTCACTCGGAATCGGTTACAAGCAGAAAGCTGAAGAGCCACATCTTTTGTTTCCGACATTTGACATACAACTATATGAGGGGGAATTAACGGCACTGGTTGGCCCGAATGGTGCTGGTAAAACAAGTTTAATTAAGACAATTTCAGGAAATTTGACCCCTTTATCGGGATGGATTACGCTATTCAACAAAACCCTGAAAAGTTATTCCACAGCTGAACTTGCTACGATTATTAGTATCGTACTGACTGACAGAATTCTGGATCAACACATCAAGGTGTATGATGTAGTGGCGACAGGAAGATACCCCTACACCGGGTTCTGGGCAACACTCAATCAAAACGACAAATCAGTCATACAAAAGAGTCTTGAGATGGTAGGTGCGGAAGAACTTTCGGATCGGACCTTTGTAACACTAAGTGATGGAGAACGTCAGAAAGTAATGATTGCCAAAGCATTGGCTCAGGACACACCCATTATTCTGCTTGATGAACCTGCTGCTTTTCTCGATTATCCGAGTAAGATTGAATTGATGCATTTGCTGCAAAATCTCGTCAAAAAACACCATAAAACAATACTTTATTCATCGCACGATCTTGATCTTGTACTCAGGTCGGCTGACCGTTTGTGGCTGGTTGCTTCCCGAAAACCGATTGCAACCGGCATTCCTGAGCAATTGGTATTGGACGGATTGATTGAGGATTATTTTGCGATTACCGGGCTTCATTTCGATGCTGCGCTGGGACAATTTATTCTGCCGACAGCTGGAATAAAGAAAATCTGCGTGTCAGCGAATGGCATCACAGGAATATGGCTGCGTAGGGCTCTCGAAAGGAAAGGTTGGACAGTGAATACGAATGAAAATGAAGCTTTTGTCATAAAATTTGGCAACAATAATTATATACTGGAAAATGGACAAACTGTAGTTCATTTTGCCAATATCGAATCATTAATTACTGAACTTGATCGTTATGAAAACAATTAGAAAATTCAAATTATTCGCTTTCATATTTCTTTCAATCATCATGATAAATTGCAATCCTATGAAACAAAAAGTTGATATGATTGTGTATAACGCACACGTTTATACTGTAAATGAGTCATTTGACATGGCTGAAGCTTTTGCTGTAAGCGATGGAGAATATTTAGCCGTTGGAACTTCCGACGAAATACTTAAGCGTTTTGTCGCAACGAAAACCATCGATGCACAAGGTAAGGCAATCTTTCCGGGTTTTAATGACGGTCATTGCCATTTCTATGGCGTTGGAGAAAACATGGTCCGGTATGCTGATCTTTCAGGAACAAAATCATTTGAGGAAGTTATTGAGCGGTTGAAAAATCACTTCGCGAAATATCCGTCCGATTGGTTATTGGGCAGGGGATGGGATCAGAATAATTGGGAGACAAAGCAATTTCCTGATAATAAGCAACTTGAAAAAATATTTCCGGGAATCAATATTTATTTAATTCGGATAGATGGGCATGCAGCCCTGGTAAGTGAAAAGGCCATGAATGCTGCAGAGATCGATAAAAATTTCAAAATTACCGGTGGCGAAGTTATCCTGAATAATCAAGGCAGGTCAACAGGTGTTTTGCTTGACAATGCCATGGATGCTGTCAGGGAAATGATACCTCCACTCTCAGTTGAGCAAAAAGAAATCGCCCTGCTTGAGGCACAACAACAATGCTTTGCCGTTGGCCTGACCAGTGTTACGGATGCAGGATTGCCGTATCAGATCATCGATTTGATCGCAGCGCTTCAATTGCAGGACAAATTGAAGATGAAAATAAATGTGATGCTTAATCCTGATTCAATCACCTTATCACGTTTTTTACCTTTTGGCCCTACAGTCAGGAAACGATTGAGTGTGCGGTCAATTAAACTCTATGCTGACGGAGCGCTGGGCAGTCGTGGTGCTAAATTGTTAAAACCATACAGCGATGCACGCGGAAAAACAGGTATGATCATGAATGAAAGGGAATATTATGAAACAATTTGTGATCAGGCAATCAATGCAGGCTTTCAGGTGAATGTGCATGCTATTGGAGATTCGGCCAACAGAATGGTATTGGAAATTTTCAGTGAATTATTGAAAAGCAAAAACGACCTCCGCTGGAGGATTGAACATGCGCAGGTGGTGGATCCGGCTGATTTTGAATTATTTGGACAATATTCAATCATTCCATCTGTACAGAGCACACATTGTACATCGGATATGTTTTGGGCAGATGAACGGCTTGGTCCGGTTCGGTTAAAAACTGCCTATGCACAGAAACAGCTGATGGAACAAAATGGATGGCTTGTAAATGGAACCGATTTTCCGATTGAAAGTATTAATCCGATCTTAACTTTTTATGCTGCAGTTGCCCGCAAAAACACTGATGGGCTTCCTGTTGACGGATTTCAAACCGAGAATGCGTTAAGCCGCGAAGAAGCCTTGCGGTCGATAACAATATGGCCTGCCAAAGGAGCATTTGAAGAACAAACAAAAGGCAGTATTGAAATTAGTAAACAAGCAGATTTTGTGGTCCTTGACAAAGATATAATGACGATTCAGGAAAATGAAATCCTTTCAGTTAAAGTCGTGCAAACGGTGAGTTCGGGTGAGGTGGTTTTTGAATTGAAGTGAAAAGTACAATCTAATGGCTAAATATTATTTTGATGTACATGAAGACCGTAAACGCTAGCTTCAAAAACCTTATTTTTATTTCTATTTTAACCTTCGTAGGAAGAGGAAATATAGTATTCAATCAAACCTTATTACCTTATTTTTTCAATTCTTTCCCTGTGGATTTCAGAAAAAAGCGGTAACCGGTGCAAAGTGGTTACTATAAAATGGCAGTATAAATTATTATATTCAATTTTCACCTTAATTGACTGACAATAAGGTAATAAGGTCAATGAATTGTTTACCTTTTTCTACTAAGGTTATTTGTAATGATAAGGTTTTCAACTAACGTTTCACAAATTATGCATATCATGAAATGATGAACTTTTCCGGTACATCAAAATAAAATCATGCCAATAATTACCATTTATTACTTGTAATTATCATTTCTTTATTATCTTTGCACACTCAAAATGGACCCGTAGCATAATGGATAGTGCATCTGACTACGGATCAGAAGGTTGGGGGTTCGAGTCTCTCCGGGTTCACTTGAAAATCAGCCACTTACAGAGTAAAATTTGTAAGTGGCTTTTTCTTTAGCAAACATTTTAGCAAACAAATGGCCATTATTACCCCTGAAAATGACAATAAATAGGGGAAATTTCATTATTTATTGAACAGGGGTAATATTTTATATTTATACCGTTCCATTTACAGAACGTGGAACGAATTCCCCTCTGATCCACTATTGATAAGGGTTTCAGCCGTTCCATAGATCGTTCCAAGTGGAACGCACAAAAGCCGGTATAAATCAACTTCTTTACTTACAGACTTTCAGAACCGGATCATTTTGCAATTAAAGCGAATAAAATGCTTCCAATTATCCATGCAAAAAAGAAAATGGATATATAAGTTTTAATACTTCCTAATTCCTTATCGGTTGCCATTTTGCCATAAACAGCCATAAACGGTTCAACTTCTTTTGAAAACGCTTTTTTAAATTCGGATTCCGGTACATCGGAAAGTCTTTTAGCGATTTCTCCAAATTCTTCACGAAGTGAATTTGATTTGCTTTGTGGAACTCCTTTTGCGATTGCCGCATAAAAGTCATTAACGTACTCTTGTTTTGTCATGGCTGTTTGTTTTGTATTTGTTTTAAAATAATTAATGTGTCTTTCTGAAGTTGAATAACCTCATTAATACGTAGCATCCACGCTCCGACTAACCGCATTACGATTATAACAACAATCAGCAAACCGATAACTAAAAGTGGTGCAAATGATTCCATGATTTTGAATGTTTTAAATGTACGCTATAAAGTTAACTGAATTATAGTGTTTTACGTTTAATTAATCAATATTTTTTTTTTTACTTTCTTATTTTATCGACTCTTGAAATTATTTCAACTAAATATTTTCGGTTTTGACCATTAAAATTTTAAGTCCCGGTAATTGAATTGTCTTGATTAATCAATTGTCTTAGGCTCAACAATGACAATATCAAAGGCAATGTCTATATCATCCTGAAAGTCTTCAAAGCCTTCTGGATACGTTGTAA
>CAITDJ010000079.1 GCA_903891085.1 uncultured Bacteroidota bacterium
CTATCGGATCAAGCTAATCCTGAAAGGTTGCTCTCCAGCAGAGCCTTTTTCCGCTTCACTTGATGTGGCAAAGTTAAATCCACTTTCTGAATTTCAACTAAGAAAGTGTTAGGTGTGGTCAGAAAATGGGGAGTAGTAAACACCTACCATATTGTAAGCAACCGTTGAACCTCCATCACCAATACCAGCCTCCTGAAATGGAATATTATCGAGCCATGATGCTAAGTCCCTGTAAATGCTCACCCTTGTATAGAGCAGATTTCCGGTAAGATTTGAAGGGATTTTAATAAAACCCGAAATTTGCGTGGCAACTTCCTGTGTGTTCAGATAGGCTTTTGTCCTGACTTCTCCCCCATTTCCATCATTTACAATAACAATGGCCGTGTCGGCACTCCAGGCACCGGGCGCAGTCCAAACAGCGGTCGGGCCATCACCTTCGATGCTTCCGTTATACACCTGATAGCTATATGTAAGTTTGTCTTTATCAGGATCAGAAGCCTCAATTTTCAGGGTAGCTTTCCCAAAAGCATACACAGTTTCAGGATTGACAGCAACCAACGCAATTTCCGGATTTCGATTGGCTGTATCCTTTAAACACGATTGCATTACAAAGAGTTGTAATGAAAATATCATCACCAACATACCATTAAACCGAAACATTTTTTTCATACGTTGCATCTTCAAACCCGATTCAAAATTAATTACTGAATGAAAGCAAAATAAAGCCAAAGGAAATCTCCTGCAAATGTACATTTTATAATAGGATTCCAAACCCATCGATTTCTTTGCTTAGCCTAAGATTAACGAAATAAAATGTAAAAGATTGCGGCAGAAACACCTGAAGAATAATTCACGCTTCTGCTGTACGAATAATTACTCCTTTGTAAGCCTGTGAAACGATTCTTCCATGGTGTTTTCGGCGCGGCGCATCGAAAGAATAGCAAGCTTGTTACTTACAGCCCATTTCATGAGTTCCTGCTGCAATTCTTCAATATTCCCCGCACTGATTTGCCAGGTGTTTCCCGACAAGGGTTTGATAGTTGAAATGAATTGGATCGACTTGAAAAGTGATTCATGAATTGGTTTATCGAGTTCCACAATTAGCACATTCTGATTGCCCGATTTGAGGATATTCGCGGTTTTATCGTCAGCGACAATTTTTCCCTTGTTGATGATGATAGCCCTGTCACAAACAGCCTCTACTTCCTGCATGATATGGGTCGATAGGATTACCGTTTTCTTTTCGCCCATTTTTTTGATCAGGTTACGGATATCGATCAATTGGTTGGGATCGAGTCCTGAGGTTGGTTCGTCAAGAATAAGTACTTCTGGATTATGCAACAGGGCTTGTGCCAAACCCACACGCTGGCGGTAACCTTTCGATAAGGCAGCAATTTTTTTGTGGCTTTCATCCGTCAGGCCGGTTTGCTCAATCATTTCGTCGATGCGTGACTTTGATGATTTTCCTAATTGATAAATACCAGCGCTAAATTCGAGATACTCACGTACATACATATCGGTGTAAAGCGGATTGTGCTCGGGCAGATAACCAACAAGCCGACGCACTTCGATAGAGTTTTCAACCACATCGAGTCCATTAACAGAGGCAGTTCCAAAAGTTGGCGGAATAAAACAGGTCAATATTTTCATAATGGTCGATTTACCGGCACCATTGGGGCCAAGCAGCCCGACGATCTGCCCGGCAGGAATCGTGAAACTAACCTCATCGAGCGCCTTTTGCACTCCATACACTTTGGTGACTTTATCAACTGAAACCGACATTTTGCTATTATTTCAGCTGCAAAAGTAAACAATTGGGGCATTGTCCAAACTGTCATTACTCATTACCTGAAGTGTTTTGGTTTTTTAACACCTCGCAAACCGATCACCTGATTATAAACCTTTTTGAAACGAAAGCCTCATCATTTATCAGTTTCAGTACGTATATGCCTGCCGGCAAATGAGCCACATTGAGATGGGTGGTAATTGAAATGGGTTTTTGTTCGAGGAGTATATTACCGCTAATATCCACAATTTGTAAAAGTGATTGCTTTTCATTTATGAATGCCGGTATTTCGACCGACAGCCAGTTTGTTGCAGGATTTGGAAATACTTTCAGTGATATATCTGTCTTAATCTCCCCTATTCCAACATTGGAGCCGAAACATCCCTCAATATATGGATTATCTGTCCATTCATAAATGTGTTCATTTTTGTAATAAAAACATGTCAGATTATACGACAATTCAAAAGTATAGGAGCATGACCAAAATGGTTCAAATATCGGGATACCAAGACTTCCGACACCCCTGATCCAGGTTTGTATGCAATCATCAGCATCTGGCACTATAATAGTTTGAAATCTATAACTATTCCCATCATTCATAATAATATTCCCGGTATCGAGGCAAATAAAAAATTTACTGTCACTAATCATCGTGTCACCCGGCATCAACTTAAAATCATAAACAAGTTGCTCTTCTGTAAGCCATGCATCCAGATAATAAACCCTTTCGTTGTCATTTTCAACACGATAAGCACCTGCATAATTCATTGTACCATTTCCGGTTTCGTCAATATAGCTTCCATAAAATTTAGAATATATCAGATTGTTAAGAATTGTATCGCCTTTTGTTTCATACTTATACGTTTCATAATATACGTAGGGGGGATCCGGCCATGGATATGAATACATGGTAAACCATACAGCACTATCTTGTGGAAAAGCTACATCCGATTGTGCTTTCAACGAAAATATAAGCATCATCAAACATAAGGTGATGAAAACATAAATAACTTTTGATTTTTTCATTTGTTAATAAATAATTATTGGAAAGATCTCCCTATTTAGGTTTGTTTTAATGGGAACACAGGTCAGAATATAGCTGCCTGATTTGAAATTTGAAAGATCAATTTTGCATCGGATTGTATTTATTTGATTTTTCAACAATAAATTTCCGGCCAAATCAAATATTCGAATTTCCAAAAGTTGGGCAACATCATTAGGCTGTATAATCTCAATGAAAGTATTTGTTGGATTTGGTGAAATTGTAATTGTATTATTTCCTGAACCAATGGTGCTGATTCCAACACCTTCACATTCCTTGAAGAGATGTTCAAAACTGTTGTCAGAATATTTTCCCAATACTTCGGAACCCCAATCGCTTGGAAGCGTGCATTCTCCTCCCACCTCACCTTCAGGCTCCATAGAATTTATCAATGGGTAGGAATTTAATACACCAATTCGTTCAACTAACGTATATTCAACAACTTCCGGATAAGGATCAATATACAAGTAATGGAATAAAGTATCCTGCAATACATATTTTCTTAAAATATGACCTTCATATACGACCGTTCCTGTATCAATAACTTTCAGCGGTAAAACTGAAGAACATGATGAATCGTTCCAGTCATACAATCCTGCCGTTCGATAAGTAGTGAACACATCACCAACATTCAGGTTATAAGTAAAATACAAATACTCTCTGTTGTTCACAAAACGATAAACTGTGTCATTGCTATATCTGGTGTACAGCGTCATGGGGTGTTCAGAACCTTCATTGGGTTCTTTAGCTTGTCCAATGTATGTAATAATTTTATAATTTTTCCCAGCTAGTATAGTGTCGCCAACGACGCCCAACTCTAAATATCCCGAAGGTTGTCCGCTCCAGTCTGTTAAACAATATCGCCATATTGCCCCGGGCATCGGCCAGCTTTGCGCATATAATCCGTCACAGCCAATGATAAACATCACCGATATTAGGAGCAAAAATCTATTTATTGCAAGACGGTGTATAATAGGTTTGTGTAGGTCGTTGGTTTTTAAATGTATGTTATTCTTCATTTTGTTGGTTCCTTGACGGGAAATTGCCAATTGATATATGACCGTCCCGAATTTATGCGAATTCTGGATTCAAATATACAGATTTAATCAGAATTATACAATGATTTTTTTGTTAAATGGCTAAGATGTAAAGTGACTGATCAAATCAGTCAACTTTTAATTGTACTTTCGCCAAAACAAATGTAAGGAACACGCGATTAACTGTTATTCAACCCAACAATTAATTCACAGTCAGAGGCCCCTACAGAAATATTAACAAATTATTGTTCGTAAATTTGTTATTACCGAAATAAGTTTCTATTTTTGCACCCCCGTTTTGGGATAAGTACGTACTATTGCGACACAAGAAACATTAAGAGTCAAATGAATACATTGAGTTACAAAAC
>CAITDJ010000080.1 GCA_903891085.1 uncultured Bacteroidota bacterium
ACAGATTACTAAACCTATGAACACACCCGAACTCAAAAAAAACTTTCACAACTTGATTGACCATATTGATAATGAATCTATTTTGATAAGTTTTTATGAACTGATGAAGAAAAGAGCAACTTCAGAAGATGGTAAATTATGGAGTAGGTTAACTAAGGAAGATCAGGAAAGTTTGTTGTTGACACTTGAAGAAAGTGAGCAATCTTACAACTTAATTGACCATGAGGAAATGAAGAAAAAACATGGGAAATGGCTTTGATAATCCAATGGTCAAAAAAAGCTGATAAAAGTTTTGATAAAATACTTGCCTATTTATTGCTTGAATGGGGAGAAAGCCTAAGCAGATCATTCACCAAAAAAGTATTCGACTTTCTGGATATTCTATCTGAATTTTCTGAGTTGGGGACCATTGAGAACCCTGAGAAAGGAATCAGAGGTTTTCTTATTGTGAAACAAATCGTCGTTTTCTATAAAATCACAGAAAAAGAAATAATCATATTGGATTTTTTCGATACAAGACAACATCCTGAAAAGAAAAAATATTGATTTTCTTAAATATCAGAAAAAAACCTGAGAATTGAATCTGTAGTGAAAAAATTCCAAAATAGATACCTTAAAAAAACCAAAACCTATTTCATCAGAATAATCCATGCAACCTGAGCCATTTGATAATAACAAACGCTTCGCTATCATCGATATAGAAACGACAGGATTGCGTGCGGGTCAGGAAAAAATAACAGAGATCGCTATCATTCTCCATGATGGCAAACAAATTATTGAGGAGTTTTCGAGTCTGGTAAATCCCGAACGTAAAATACCTTATTTCATTACTCAACTTACAGGCATCAACGATCAGATGGTGAGTGATGCACCCAGGTTTTACGAATTGGCCCGTAACATCATTGAACTCACCGACAACGCCACCATCATAGGTCACAATGTAAATTTCGATTATAGCTTCCTTCGGTCTGAGTTTAAAAGTCTGGGCTACGAATTCCAACGTAAAACGATGGATACCATAAAGTTGAGTCGTAAACTCATTCCGGGATTGCCTTCTTATAGTCTGGGAAAGTTATGTGCCTCACTTAGTATCCCCAATACAAGCAGGCACCGTGCAGCCGGCGACGCCATGGCTACCACCAAACTATTCGAACTGCTTTATTCAATCGATAGCGAACCTGAATTGTTGTCGCTCAAAGGCATGAACAGCAATATCAACCGTTCGGTCATCGAAAACCTCCCGGAATCGTCTGGTGTTTATTACTTCTTCGACGACCGTGGTAAGATGATCTATGTTGGCAAATCAATCAATATAAAAGCCCGCGTGTTGCAACATCTCAACAACAATACAACCAAACGGGCCATTGATATGAAAAATTCAATTGCCGAAATCGATTTTATGCTCACCGGCAGCGAATTGATCGCGTTATTACTCGAGTCGGATGAGATTAAAAAGCATAAGCCCGTATTTAACCGTGCCCAACAACGTAGCATTTTTAGCTATGGACTCTATAACTATATTGATGATCATGGTTATATCCGGCTGAAATTTTCAAAGATCATCGATGAACTCATACCATTATATTCTTACAGTTCACAAGTGGAGGCACGTGAACATCTTTTGCTGTTGACCGAACAGTTTACACTGTGTCAACGACTTAATAATTTATATCCCGGACAAGGTGCCTGTTTTCATTATCACATCAAACAATGCAATGGTGCCTGCGTGAACGAAGAACCGGCAATTGTCTATAACGAAAGGGTTCTTCAGGCACTGGAACGCTATCATTTTGATCATGAACACTTTTATGTATTCGACCAGGGTCGTGATGAAACAGAATTAAGCGTTGTGAAAATTGAAAACAATGTATACTGCGGTTTCGGATATTTACCGAAAGAATTTTTAATTGACAATCCGGGAATTGCAGACGATCACATCAAACACTTTACTGATAACCGCGAAGTCAGACAAATCATCCGGAGCTATCTGAAAAAGAACAAGGTTATGAAAATATGGCCGGTGAACAAGGAGCAATGAACCTCGAAAATGAAGAAAATTAATTCATAAAATACTTATAAACAATGAATTGTAAAGATTAAATCAGACCAAACTATTCATTGAATACTATACACTTTTCACGCTAAGAATGTCCGATTGTCATTTCCTCTTCCCAGGTAGTCCATGGATACGAATACAGACCATCATGCAATCGTTGTTCTTTTTCTTCAGCAGTTAATGCCTCATACTGACTTTTAATTTCATCGAATTTACGCTGTTTCTCCTCTTCCACACGATGAATCTCATCCAGATATTTGGTTTCAAGATTTGTCTTTAGAAAATTGTAGGCAATTTGAGGGAATAATTCCAACAAAAGGCTTTCTTTTTCATTCTTCGCCAGACTTACACCACCGTATTCCTCAAATACCGGATTCTCCTGTTTCTTGTAAAACTTTGTGTTATAAGGTGTTTCTTCCCGCACACCCGCAATTTTATATCGAAACTCAGGATCTATTTGAACCGGAGTTTTTCCGTACACTCCTTTGACCAAATTCACATATTGAATTGATTTTGTTGTGTACAGTGGCAGACCTTTCTCCTGATCCATGGCACAATTAACTGCCTGTACACCTACTATTTGACTTGTTGGAGTAACCAAAGGAGGGCATCCGCTTGCCAACCTTACCATGGGTATCAGCTCGAGGGCTTTTGGCAGCAATTTTTCGAGTTTCAATTGTTTGAGTTGTGCCAGCATATTCGAATACATACCGCCAGGCATCTCAGCCTTCTTGATTTTTTCTTCAGCTTCTGGGAAATTAAACCAGGATTCTATTTCATGGCATACTTCAAGCAATTCCGTTTCCTTGTCATATTTTGCATATTCAATGGCAAGGGTAAATAACAGGTCTATCTCCGGACTCAGTTTTTCAGTTGTAAAGTCAAACTGACGCGGAAATAGTTTTGTATCATCAAATTCAGCAAGCTCTTCACGTATTGTTTTCAATTCATTGTTGATTTTCACAACTGATGCGCCATTAACACCGGTATCGATTCCCAGTTTATTACAGAATAACTGAATAATCTCAAAAGCAGGTGCAGCAGTACCGCCAGCGAAATTCATCATATTAGTATCCACAATATCCACACCGTTCATAATAGCTACCAACACCGAAGCTAGTCCATAACCAGGGGTGCAATGTGTATGAAAATCGATTGGAACATTTGTGTTTTTTTTCAACAGCCGAATCAATTCTCCAGTACGACTTGGATTTATTAATCCGGCCATATCCTTGATACTTATTATATCGGCTCCCATTTCGACCATCTGCATGGCTTTTTCAAGAAAATATTCATTTGTGAAAATGTGGTAATTCAGCATTTTAGCATGCAACAGGGCTTTCAGCTTTGAATATGTTGAAAAATGAGGATCAACGGTATAACACAAGGCGCAATCGGCCAATCCACCGTTTTCCTTCACATATTTTACTGTGGCGCGCATATTATCAGTGTCATTCAACGCATCAAAGATCCGCATGATGCCAATGCCCGATTGAATGGCAAGCCTGTTAAATCCTTCAATTACATCATCCGGATAAGGATTATAACCAAAAAGATTTCTTCCCCTCGAAAGTGCTGTAAGCAGCGAAACACCACCCAATTCCTTATAAATACTTTCCAACCGGTACCAAGGATCTTCATTCAGATAACGCATGATTGAATCCGGCACCGCTCCTCCCCATACTTCCATAGCATAAAAGTTCGCCTCTTTGTAAAGTGGTAAAAGTCGCTCAATCTGTTCCTGTGTCATTCGGGTTGCGAATAATGATTGTTGACCATCTCTTAATGTAAGGTCACGTATTTTCAAAGTACGCATGATGCTGTATTTTAATATTTTATAAGAAAAATATACTTATTTTCAATAGTGTGAAATATTTCACAAATATAAAGCCAATTTCATCAACTTCATCATTCAAATTGACAATTTGTTTAAAATATAATTTACATATTCATCAGAGAATCGAATCCGAACAGGTCCTTGCAATAGTCATCTCATTCATCCATCAAATTTCTCAATGAATTCAACCCATTCAAAAATCAAACAAAGATTTTATTGTTTGTTCTGTTTTTAACAATAATCCGGGGAATTTCAACAAGGTGGATGAACACCTATTCACTTTCACATAAGAAGGGCCGAATCAAAAACCAGGAACCCAAGAAAAGCAGGTATTCTACTTACGAAAAATTTCAATGTTTAAAACGGATGAAACCTCAGCTACCACCTTGAATTTACCTTCTAGCTTATCCCAACAGGCATAAGGTTTTCCGGGATAAGTATCAGGTTGTGATTTTTCGATTTTTACTTTCACACCATTGACCAGCACACTGCCAGGTTTGGTATCAAAGTTTGGTACAATCAGGCAAACAATGCGTTTTGCCGGCTTTCCCTTGTAATCGAAACCCGTTGAATTGACAGTGATATTGGTTTGTTTTTCTGAATTAACTGCAGTAAAATCAAGTATTTCGTATAATTTCTTTTCGTACGAATCCTTTGTTTCACCATCATCTTCGTACATCAATCCACGGCTTTCTTTCACAGTTGGGTCGAAATAGTACATGATATTCAATTTTGAATTATCATAGGTTTTGGTACTTTGAGATGATTCAGCCATCGGGATGAGGGAACCGGCTTTTACGAATACCGGAATCATATTGATATCAACCGGCACCACTATTTCCTGACCTCCGGCAAAACATTCATTTGTCCAAAAATCAATCCAGTTCGAACCTGTTGGCAGGTATACGTTTTGCTGTGTTGCACCTTTTGAAACAACCGGACTCACCAGAAAAGATTCGCCCCACAGATAGGCAGATTTCTCATCAAGCAATTCGGGTTTATTATCAACAAAGAAAAGCGGACGCATCAACAAACTCCCTTTGGTACTGTTTTCATGCATCAAAGTGTAGTTGTAAGGAAGCATCTCGTAACGCAGTCTGATAAACTTCCGTACAATATTTTTTGTTGTATCATCCCAAAAGATCGGTTCAGGCGGAACTTCCTGCTGGGCATGTGTACGATAAACGGGCTGAAAAACACCATATTGCAACCACCTTGTATAAAGCTCTGCGTCCTTATAATTACCGGCAAACCCACCCAGATCAGACGACATATAGGCCAAACCCTGCATACTCATCTGTAATGAAATTTCAACCTGTGGCTGCAAACCTCCCCAACTCCTGTTTACATCACCACTCCATGGCAACATGCCGTATCGCTGCGAACCGATAAAACCTGACCGCATCAGAATAACCGGACGTTTGGCGGGGAAATCTTTGGTAAACCCATCATAAATAATTTTGGCCCACTCATGTCCGTAAAGATTATGCACCTCATCCGCTGTGCCATTTACATGCTTTAATGCGGAAGGATGAACTTCGGGTTCACCCAAATCGCCCCACCAACCTTCGAC
>CAITDJ010000081.1 GCA_903891085.1 uncultured Bacteroidota bacterium
ATCTGGAAAATCACAATATTTATATACTGTATCTGAATTATCATCTGCCGGAGTTGCAGCCGGACATATCGATGGTATTTCACTTCAGGTATTGAACAGTAACGCTGAAGCAGGTTATTTATCAATAAAAATGAAGCATACTGATAAAACAGCCCTTGACAACAGTGATCCTGATAACGATAATTTTACTGAGGTATATTTTCATGATTATTCCCTTTCAACCGGTTCAAACAGTTTTCAATTTTACACACCATTTACCTGGAATGGAACCGCCGGTATTATTGTAGAATTCTCCTTTACGAACAACATCACAAGCAATACTCTTCAGGTTGAAGGCGAAAATACAGAAATGGTTTCGGGAATTTTCGCAGCAAACGGATTTAGTCTGAACGCTGTCAACGGCAGAATAGACATACCAACTACAGGATTTTCAAGTATATCTGACGAAATAACAGTTTCTTTCTGGAGCAAGGGAAACAAAAAAGTGCTTCCCATTAACAACAGCATTTTCAATGGGGTTGATAACCTCAGCAACCGTCAGCTGAATGTTCATTTACCCTGGAGCAATTCAGGAATATATTTTGACTGTGGCAACAACGGAAGCGGTGCGTACGACAGAATTGAAAAAACAGCCACATCAGCTGAATATGAAGGAATATGGAGTCATTGGGCTTTTACAAAAAACACCAATACCGGTGATATGAAAATTTATCACAACGGCGAGCTCTGGCACTCCGGTGCTGGCAAAACCTTACCAATGGATATTCAGGAATTTGTACTGGGCTCTTATGGGACACCTGATCTTTCCTACTTTGGAAATTTTGATGAGTTTTCAGTCTGGAATAAAGAACTTGATCTGACAACTATTCAGGAATGGATGTACATATCTGTCGATGAATCACACCCTGATTATGCTAGTCTGGTTGCCTATTACAAACTGGATGAAGGCGAGGGAAACAGCGTAACAGACGCTTCTTCAAATGCTGAAAACGCGATGATTACTGACTTCCTTTACTGGGTACATGAACGTGGAAGTGACCTTAACAGAGGCTTCACCAAAACGACTGAAAGACCTAATCTTACTTTCACTCAAGGTACCTACGATCTGACAATCACTGATCAGATTGTAACCGATTCAATCGTATTGACTCCAAATATCGTCAGGACTTATGAGATAATTCCCCGTTACGGAACCATGCTTCACGACAGCATCAACCAGATTTCGGTTAATGAATTTTGGGAATCTCAATATGTTCATATATATGATCCTGAAGGTATTGCGATTGATTCAACATTGATAGCTGCCACAGCAAGTACCGAATTTACACAGTTAAGCTATTTCACACGTTATCCATCCAAATATGAGATCATGTCGTTTGTAACTCCCTACGGAATTTATCTCGATCTGGGTATGGATGGAAAGACATGGTTTTTTGATGTGACCGACTATGTGCCTGTTTTAAAAGGCAAAAAGCAAATGACCATCGAAGGTGGTGGACAATGGCAAGAAGATATGGATATCAAATTCATGTTTATAACCGGAACTCCTCCTCATGAAGTTCTGGATATCAATCAGATATGGAGACCGCAAAGCAGTGATTACACCAGTATTATCAACAACAGAACATTTGAACCAAGAAGTTTTCATTTCAGACCCGATGGTGTTCAATTTAAAATCCGGTCCGAAATAACCGGTCATGGCCAGGAAGGTGAATTTATAAAACGTCACCATACACTGAACCTGAATGAAGGAGACATTGAGTTTGACTGGATTTTATGGAAAGAATGCTCAACGATTCCAATTTATCCGCAGGGAGGAACGTGGATATACGACCGGGCGGGCTGGTGTCCGGGCACACCCTCTGACCTTTATGAGTTTGATATTACTTCCTATGTAATACCAGATCAGAATCACATCATAGATTACGGATTGGTTTCGGCTGGCGGATCTTCCAACTATCTTGTCAACAATCAGCTTGTAACCTACGGTGAACCAAGTTTTAGTCTGGACGCTGCCATCGTAAAAATCTTAAAGCCAAATGCGGCAGATGCCAATGAAGAAAGGTTTAACCCAGCCTGCTCGAACCCCGAAATTGTGATCCAAAACAGTGGGTCAACAA
>CAITDJ010000082.1 GCA_903891085.1 uncultured Bacteroidota bacterium
AATCATCCGATTAAAAGCACATAACCTCGATATTCCTTCTTTTCAGGAAAGTCAGATCAGGTTTAATCCACAATCGACCAATGGCTTTGATCTTGAGTTTGATGGTGATTTTTTGCCGGGTTATGCACCATTGTTTTATTCCAACATTGAAGATGTGCCCAGCTCGGTAAACAGTATGCCCGAACTGACAGCGGAAACCGTTGTCCCTTTTGATTTTATCAAAAACGAAGGAACAAATTTCAGTATCGAGGCCGAATCTGTTGAAAACCTTCCAATGACTCTCTATCTGTTCGATAAAAAGACCAATGTCAACTACAATCTAAGCGCAAATCCGGTATATCAGTTTACGTCTTTTGCCGGTGATGCATCCGACCGTTTCCTCATTCAGTTTGGTATGGTTGGCTTAGACGAAACCAACACAACCAACGCATTGAAAGCCTATGTAAACAACAACACCCTTTATATCATAAGCGAATCAAACAGATCGCAACTTCAGATATTCGACCTGCAGGGCAGGCTGATTGAATCGGCAAACCTGACAGGCATGGGGCTTATCAGTCATGCGGTTCAGCTTAAGGCGGGTGTGTATATTGTGTGTTTGCAGAGTGAAAAATCGGTGAAATCGGTGAAAATAGTTATTAGTAAATAACGAAAAGTGAATAGTGAAAAAAATACAAAAGATATGAAAACAAATATGATTAAAGTACTGATTTTATGCGGGTTGTTTTTCATCTGTTTAGGTGCATTTGCACAAGTTCCGCCACCTCCGCCGGGTGGTGGTCATGGTGGAACAGGTAATCAGGAAGGTGGCGGTGCGCCGATCGGTTCGGGTATCGGTATTTTATTGGTTTTGGGTGCTGCCTATGGAGGAAAAAAACTGTACAAGGCAATACACGATGAAAATAATGAAATGGAAGAATGACAAGTTGTGGTTCAACCTGAATGAAGTACCTTGAGGCATAACCTTGAGGTATCATGAATTATATTGAAACAAGATCTAATCCGGTATGAAAATGATGAAGGTAATAATAGCAGATGATTCAGACTTAATTCTCGACAGATTGCAGCAGATATTAAGTCAGTTTGAGCAAATAGTAATTGTTGGGTCGTTCAGGAACGGAACGGAAGCCCTGGAAGGAATGAGATTGCTCGAACCTGACCTCGCCATTCTTGATTTTAAAATGCCCGGCTTAAACGGCATCGAGGTGCTGAAAGAATTCAGGAAAGAAAATGTAACTACCAAAATCATCATCCTCACTTTTTACGCAACCGATTATTATCGGCTGATGGCAAGTAAGGCTGGCGCCGATTATTTCTATTCCAAGGTGGATGATTTTGAAAAAATTGAACTTGCTGTTGGCAACATATTAGAAAAATAGTGCAACATTTGTATAGTAATATTGAAAGCAAATGTACAAACCTCAAATTCAATTAGTTTGAAACTAAATTAGAAAAAAATGAAAAAGACAAACCTTTTACTCATTCTTTGTTTGTGCGTTCTTACAGTGATTCAGGTATCCTGTAAACGCGATGATACAATCGAAAAACCGATCTATGGAGCGAAAACCCTGGAGTTGATCAGTATTGTCGAAAACAATCCAAACATTAAATCATTGCTGGTCAAATCGATAGCTCAGGCAAAGATTATCAACCCGGATAGAAACACCAATCCGGCCCAGACTTTGGAAGAATATTACGAATTCGTCACCTGGGCCGAGACTTGCATGCCCTGGAGCATTCTTCCAAACACACCTTATACTTCATTGTACGATAAAATAGATCAAAGCCTGGACTATTTCTATTTCATCAACGACCAACCACTCACTGAACTTGAAGGCGAAGGGTTTTATAATAACTCCCTGCAATATGTGTCACCATATAGCGATTGGCTGGTGAGCTTCAATAAAGCATGGGGCTTATACCTGGATACACCCGAGTCGTGGAAAGATGAATATTACCAACTGGCGCTTACTGATAATAAATTTGGTTTGTCGGCAGGTTGGTATGAAGATCCATCCAACTGGAATTCGTTTAACCAGTTTTTTGCCAGGTATCTCAAGTCACCTGATAAGCGCCCTATTACATCTCCTGACGACAATACCATTGTTGTAACTCCGGCAGATGCGATACCTCAGGGCGTGTGGCAGATAGATGCCAGTTCGCAAATAGTGCTGGAAGGAGGGGTGCCTATCAAATCAGGAACATTAACGTCCATTGTAAAATTTATAGGTGAAGATAGCGACTATGAAAATGAATTTGCAAACGGAGTAATGACCCACACTTTTCTTGATGTTCAGGACTATCATCGTTTCCATTTTCCGGTGAGCGGCGTAATCAGGGAAGTTAGAAATATTGCTGAACAAGATGCTGGGGGTGGTATTATCACCTGGGATCCGTCAATTCCAAGATATATGTTCGATCCAACGGTTCCCGGCTGGCAAGCCATCGAAACAAGGGGCTGTGTAATTGTTGAAACTGAGGATTTCGGTTTGGTAGCCATACTTCCAATAGGAATGTCGCAGATATGCTCAGTGGTTTTTGAGGACAATGTTCAGGCAGGTACCATCATAAAAAAAGGGGATATGTTGGGATGTTTTCTGTTTGGAGGTTCTGATATTGTCATGATATTTCAACAGAAAGCCGGATTTATGCTGGAACCATCAGGTGGTTTGAAAAACGGGCAATCTTATCAACATATACTGATGGGTGAAAAATACGGTGTATTGACAGGGTCATTTTAAGTAATGCACAATTGACAATGGGCAATTGACAATTATTTAACTATCAGCCTTAGTAAGCTTTACGAAATTTCAGTAACGACATTAATATCATCACATTACGTAAACTGAAATTGATTTAGTCAAAATTACATATAGGAAATATATTGTAACCGGATCATTTTCTTAATACATTGAATTATGAAAAAGAAACTGATTTTCTACCTTGCTCTTCTTACAATCCTCTTCATTTTTAAAATATTAACAGCCCGGCATTTTTTTCTTTTTTGATGAAAAGAAATGGTACTAATCAGGAAGAATATGAATTACACAAAACGCATTTTAATCTGCATCCCATTTTTTATTGCATCTGCAATTATCGTTTTCAATAGCTGCAGAAAAGACGACCATCCGGTAAATCCTTTAGGAATCAGGGTTTACACCACACTCGACAGAACCATTATTCCGGCTAACGTTTCATCCTGGCCTGTGATGTATCCTTATGAGGTTTCCAAATTTCCCTCTTTCCCTCAGTATGGAGCATGGACTTATGGCCCGGGGCTGGATTATCAGAAAAGGCTGGATCTGATGCCGACTGGCTATAACGGCGCTTTGGTAACAAAATCGGCCCGACTGTTAAACTTTATTGCCATCACCGATGCCCATATGACCGATGAGGAAACCCCGGCTTCGGCAATGTATTTTGGTTACAAAGGAGGTTTTATTGGCGGATATTCACCGGTTCTTCTGTTTACAACCCAGGTTTTCGATGCGGCAATCCGAACGATAAATTTACTTCACAAAGAAAAACCTTTTGATTTCGGGATTTCGATGGGTGATGCCTGCAACAACACCCAATACAACGAACTCCGCTGGTATATCGATATTCTTGATGGCAAGAAAATAATCCCTGATTCCGGCATTAAGGATGATCCTAACCCTGGTACAGGGAATGATTACCAGGACGAATTCCAGGCTGAAGGGCTTGATCAGACCATTCCCTGGTACCAGACGATGGGAAATCATGATCATTTCTGGACAGGTTTACTTCCTCCGGATGATGCCGCGAGGGCAGTGTATGTAGGTGATGAAATACTTAATGTCGACAATGTACTGCAATACCCTTATGAGCCTAAACCCTTTGAGACTCATGGGTTATTTATGGGATCCATCGATGGCACAACAGCTCTGGGTGAAATAACAGGAATTGGAGCCGAGAATAATTTCGCAACGCCACCGAAAGTTCATGCCGCCGATCCAAACCGCCGCTCGCTATTGAAAGAACAATGGATGAGCGAATTTTTCAATACATCCTCAAACCCGGTTGGGCATGGATTCAGCCAGGCCAATGTTGATTCAAAATTCAGCAGTTATTCATTCGAGCCAAAGTCTGACATACCGATAAAGGTGATCGTGCTCGACGATACCCAGGATAACGACGATCCGCATCTTAACTTTTACGCCCATAGTTCAATCGACGCCGCTGGCTATGCCTGGCTGGTAAATGAACTTGAGAAGGGCCAGTCCGAAGGCAAGCTTATGATTATTTCGTCGCATATTCCTATTGGTGTTTTACCTCCTGATAATGGCATGGGCTGGAGCGAAAGCGCAGCTGTTTCAGAGGGTGATTTCATTGCCAAACTTCATACATATCCAAATCTCATTTTGTGGATTGCAGGTCACCGGCATGTAAATCAGGTTACCCCAATGCCATCAACCGACCCTGCCCATCCCGAAAATGGTTTCTGGGAAGTTGAAACCACTTCACTCAGGGATTTCCCCCAGCAATTCCGCATGTTCGATATCACGCGCAACAACGACAATACAGTTTCAATATTCGCCACTGATGTTGATCCTGTTATGCAGGAGGGTTCATTGCCTGCACAATCGCGTTATTATGCCGTTGCAGCCCAGCAGATATTCGATGTTCAGAAGCCTTATGCGCCTTCATTTTCGTACAATGCGGAACTTGTAAAACAACTAAGCCCTGAAATGCTGGTGAAAATTCAGAACTATGGAACACCAATAAAAAAGTAGTTTTTTCTCAAACTAAACAAATGAAAACAAAGTCAGTGGAATCAGACACAAAAATTAGCGGGCGGAATTCATTCATAAAACAGGGCGAATATATTCTTTCATCAATAGCCACTAAAATTCCCCGTTGCAACTATCCTGTTTAAAACCCAAAGTTATGACTCACTTCATATGAAAAAACTAGTTGTATTGACAGCGATCTTTCTGATTTTTTTTCTATCCGGATGCAAAAAGAACGACACAGATACCAGCCCCGCAAAATGTAACAATTAAAATGAAGACCAGAAATTATTTAATACGTAGTGGATACCGAAATGCTTTACTTGTCCTGAAATTGGTTTAGGCAACATCGCATCAGCTACGAAATGCATTATAACCAGACTGTGGTGTTTAAAAATTAAAATGATGAAAAAAAAACTGATTATCTACCTTGCTCTTCTTTCAATCCTGTTTGGTTCAGGATGCACAAAAGATGACCCCTCAAATCCAATTGATCCGAAAGTCCAGCTTGATATTCTGTATCAGGCGGCTGTTGAGGATGCAATAATCGCTGATTCTGCCGAAATTTGCGATAGCCTTTGGCAAATCAACACCAGCAATACAAAACTGGAATGGAAAACAATAAACAATGAAACGTATGTACTGGTTGGGAATTTCAATAAATATCCTGATAGTTATTCCGACACCTCAGTGGTTAATTCCTGGGGACTGATATGGGTGTTTATTCCGGAACAATTTAAAGCAAGGTTGAAGTCGGCCACGATCCCGGAGAATGACACGCTTATGCGTATAAGCCAGTTGCTAGGCATGCCACCCACTTCCACAAACAACTATATTGTCGAGCTTTGGGTGCGACCTGTTGATCTTTATCGTCCGGCAGGAGATGCTGAAATTGATGATAAAACTGCCGGACTCTTCCTGCCCGAAAGTGCTGACCCGGTTTATGCCCAGTGGTTTAATCAGAATATTTATGATTCCTATTTCGGACAATGGACGCATTATCCCTGGACACGGCTCGGCTATACCTATGATTGGGCAGATCCTGCCACGGAAGTGGGGATGAGCGAATACTGTATAAAAACGAATTCCGTCCTTTATGTTAAAAAGCTATGCCTTGCCACAACATACCTTAACTAAGTACGAAAGCCGGTCATGCGTCAAATAGTTGGGAATAAGAGTACATCATTCATGTGTTTTTACCAGAAACTGATAACTTTGTAGCACGATGGTACGAAGAATTATTGGTATTCATGAAAAACTGCCGCTTCTGGAGAGTTTGCCGCTCAGTCTCCAGCATCTTACAGCTATGTTTGGTGCTACTATCCTGGTTCCGGTTTTATTGGGGGTGAATCCTGCTATTGCCTTACTCATGAACGGTATCGGCACTTTGATTTATTCATGGGTTACCAAAGGTGGAATACCTGCCTACCTGGGCTCCAGCTTTGCTTTTATCGCGCCCGCTATGTTAATAATTGGTTCGTATGGAGGATACAATCATGCTCAGTCAGGGTTTATCTTTTTCGGGTTGTTCTTTATCCTCATGTCATTTGTGGTAAAAAGATGGGGCATACTGTGGATTGATGTGGTGATGCCACCTGCCGTGATGGGTGCAGTAGTAGCCATTATAGGGCTTGAGCTGGCGCCTGTTGCAGCACAGCAGGCAGGATTAGCTCCCTGGCCAACGGCAAGCGGAGAAATTGTTGAACCCTTTGTAATGGATGGCAAGGTTCTTTTTGTTTCGTTGGCAACACTTTGTGTCGGTATTTTTGGTTCGGTGATGTTCAGGGGGTTCATGCAGGTGATACCCATTCTCATCGCTGTTGTAACAGGATACATTCTTGCACTGCTCACAGGCATGGTCGATACAACAGCCATCAGTAATGCTGAATGGTTTGCCCTTCCAACTTTTCATATGCCTGTGTTCAGTTTAACTGCCATCATTGTGATAGCCCCCGCATGTGTCGTTGTCATGGCCGAGCATATAAGCCACCTGATTGTGACCGGAAGGATTACAGGAACGAACCTGATGGAAGACCCCGGCCTGCACCGCTCACTGCTTGGCGATGGAATCAGTAATGTTCTGTCAGGTTTTGCAGGTTCTACGCCCAACACAACCTACGGGGAAAATATTGGTGTTATGGCAATTACACGTGTCTATTCCGTTTGGGTGCTGCGCGGCGCTGCCCTGCTTGCCATCACTTTTTCGTGTATAGGAAAGGTTTCGGCGGCAATTTCGAGCATACCTGTGCCGGTGATGGGCGGCATAACAATGCTTTTGTACGGCATCATTGCAGTGCAGGGCTTGAGGATGTTTGTCGAACAGAAGGTTGATTTCAGTAATAACCGGAATATGGTGCTGGGTGCGGTTACATTTATTGCTGGTCTGAGCGGGGCTGGTATCAGCATCGGATCGGTTCAGCTTAAAGGTATGGCCCTGGCTGCTGTCACGGGGGTCGTTCTATCGCTGGTCTTCTGGTGTTTTGATAAGCTTGGGATAATGAACAGCGAAACATAAGAACGGAATAATAACAAGTTGAAACTAAAATTTAATAATTTCAGGATGAATAGCATTAAAAGACGATACACTTTCTTGGCAATGGGTTTATTTATTGCACTTACTTCCGCTTGTCGCAAGGATAAACCCTTACTTATTTCAGACCCGTTGGACAGATTGAATTGGTCGGAAAGGAATTATAATGTGTTGAATGAATTGATACGCGATTATGGTGTCGGTGGGAAGAACTACGATGAAAATAAACCTCCTTATGTCGTTCTAGACTGGGACCAGACCTGTGCCCACTTCGACGTGGAAGAGGCAACCATGCGTTATCAGTTGTTTCATCTGCGTTTCAAACTGACAAAGGATCAGTTCGCTGATGTATTGAAAGATGAAATCAATGGTGTAACACATTTTTCGGCTGACTATTACAATATGAAGCTTTCCGATATCAATCAGGATCTTACAAACCATTATAATTACCTGTATGATCATTACATCGGCTTAGCCGGCACCATGACACTTGATGAAATTCAGATGACGCCGCAGTATCAGGATTTTATTGCAAAAATCCCGTTTTTGTATGATGGATATTGTGTAACTCCGGGTATCGAAGCTGAGTATGGTTATCCCTGGATACTTTATTTATTGGCCGGACATACACCTGATGAGGTGAAGGCACTTGCCAACGAGGCCATTGCATTCGAACTTGGTAATCAGTTAAGCAAACAAATATTGCAATCACCTGCCGGATACGAGACCATCGCCGGCGATGTCAGCTATGCCTATAAAACCGGATTGCGGGTTTTTCCGGAGATGCAGAACCTGATCGCAGCTTTTAAGGATCATGGTATTGAGGTTTTTATTGTTTCGGCAAGTTATAAAACTGTGGTGGAGGTGTTTTCGGGCATTGGGATGTATGGTTACAATGTACCTTCACCGAATGTAATAGCCATGGAGCTTGCCATTGGTAATGATGGAAAAATTTTACCTGAATATAAAGCCGGATGGGTCAAAACGCAACGGCAGGGCAAAGTGGATGCGATTAACCAGATAATTAAATCGGGGCTCGGCAAAAACTGGGATCCGCTGTTTTCGGCTGCCGACAGTGATGGCGATTATGAAATGTCAACGAATTTTCCTGATATGAAATTGACGCTGATATGGAACAGGGTGAAAGGCGGTGACATCGGAAAGCTTTGTATACAGGCTGTTGATGAAATGAACAGCACAAACCCACGCTATATTCTTCAGGGACGAAATGAAAATACAGGAATGGCCATACCGCGTTCTGAGTCAATTCTTTTGGGGAAAACTGAACCACAATTACTTAATTGATGGCAATATTCAAGGTATTATAATATTCGTTAATTGAGAATACGTTTTTTAAATACTCTTCACTTACATAGTGGAAAATATTTTAATTTGAGACTTTGACATAACACATTAACCTTTTGGTATTTAGATAAATAAGAGTTTTTTTTTAATAATCAAATCTTCTTGGTTCGGTAAAACGACATTAAATTGTTTGGACTGCAAAACAAGAAGCTTGTCTATGTGCGGTGGACTCCCGAGCGACCAATGTCATTAAGTTTACAGAAAATGTTACAAAAATTAACCGCAGAGAGCCGCAAAGGTTTGCGCAGAGTTTCGCAAAGAAGGTCGCCGAATAAGAACTCTGTGGCTCTCTGCGCCTCCTCAGCGAACTTAGCGGTAAAAACATTTCAGATTCAAATTCCTTAACTTAATGACATTGCCCGGAATACTTCTGACAATGACAGTTTCATATGCAGCATTTTTATTTTACGTCAAGCAAATCTAATCTCATATGGGGTTAGTTCCCCGCCGCTCTGCGGCGTAAATATTTTAACTTTGTATGTATGGGTGAAAGCGAATATATACATAAATCACATAATGTATCAGTACTGTTGTATCATTTTGTTTGTCCTGCCTAATATAGTAGAGTTTTGTTTAGCAAAGCAGTAG
>CAITDJ010000083.1 GCA_903891085.1 uncultured Bacteroidota bacterium
AACAATAATTATAAAATTTTCCAAATTTCACTTCAATAACTATTCTGCTACAAAGCCTAAATCTGTTTAATTATGTATAATATTTTGTATAAAATTGATAATAAGTATATTAAATACGAGTAATGTTACGTATGTAATATGTATTTACATTGTATTACATTTGTAACTTATAGGTTTTTTGACATATATTTAGGTTTTTTTTATCAATTCAATAAAAGTATTCTGTTGATAATTCGCGTATTTAACATTATTAATATCTTTGGATGTAAATACGCCAAGCATATGCAGATACCAAAACCCCTATTCTCCATTCTTTTCTTCTTATTGTTTTCCATTTGCCAGATTATTGGACAAGTAGAGGATGACAGTCTTGATTATAAAATTCAGACTGCCGGTTCAGACAGCATCCGCGAAAACCTGTTATTGCAGTTTATCGAACGAAATTATCGAAGCCAACCCGAACGATGCGAACAATTGACTTTGCAATTGATTGATTTATCAACAGACAATAGTCATTCAGGTAATCTTGCTAAAGCTTTTAGTTTTGCAGGTGTAATTAATAAAAACAAAGGTGATTTTTCAAAAGCACTTGAGTATCATTTTCAATCAGAGCAATTGAATCTTACCAACAATGACAAAAAATCTTTGGCCACCAATTACAACGATATCGGAATCATTTATAAAACAATGGGAGAATTTGACAAAGCACTGATTTTTTATCAAAAAGCGAGTGTCTTGTCAGAAGAATTGGGCTATAAACGTGGAATTGTTATGATTAACAATAATATAGGGACTATTTATGAAGCAAAAAAGGACTATGAAAATGCAGTTGCCTTTTATAAACTGGCTTTTACGAAGGCGATTGAATACGATATTCTTGGTGGTCAGGCTATTGCATTAAGTAATTTAGGCGAAATATATGGTATCAAAGGAGATGAAATTACAGCCAGGATTTATTTCCGTCAGGCATTAGCAATCGATGAAAAAACCCAGGATAAATTTGGTCAGATAATCTCAATGATGAACCTCGCCGGTACTTTCGTTCAATCGAACACACCAGATAGCGCCTTTTATTATTATACCAAAGCAGAGAAAAATGCAAAAACCCTTAATGCTAAACAGCAGCTGTTATATATTTACAGTGGAATTTCTGAGATTTATGAAATTACTGGCGATTATAGAAATGCACTGAAATACAATAAATTATATGCGCAATATCAGGATTCACTTTACAACGAGACGAAAGCTGAGCAAATTGCCGAAGCTGAAGCCAGGTATGCATCGTTGAAAAAGGATCAGGAAATTCAAAATCTTAAAAATACACAGGCAATTGCTGAAATCGAGCAACGGCAATATCAATCGGAACGGATTGCCTGGATTAGCCTTTTCGTAATGGCTATCATTGTTTTAACATATTTATACAAGCGGTATAAATATAAACAGACTCAGGAATTCAGCAAAAAAATGTTACAACAAAAGGAATCATATCTGAAAGCCATTGTTGAAACACAGGAGGAAGAACGCAAACGAATTGCGAAGGATCTGCATGACGGGGTTGGGCAGTCACTTTCCGGAATTAAACTGGCCATGGTAAATATTGTTTCGAAAATGCCAGGAGAATATAAAACCGAAATTTCAAAACTGACCGAATTGTCTCAAATTATTGATAATGCTTGTATTGAAGTACGATCTATTTCACATCAAATGATGCCCAGGTTACTTCAGGAGGACGGTTTAATTCCTTCAATCGCTGATATGCTCGACAAATCATTCAGATTGTCTGACATTAAGTACAATTTTGAACATTACGGTATGGAAAGACGCTTGAAAGACAATATTGAAATAGGCGTTTATCGAATTTGTCAGGAATTAATCAATAATATCATTAAACACTCGGAAGCCACCAATGTGAATGTTCAACTTTTTCGCAATGGAAAGATAATGGTTCTGCTTGTAGAAGATAATGGCAAAGGATTTGAATTCCAAAACAAGAAAGACAGTGGGATTGGTTTATTGAATATTTCGAGCAGAGTTGAGACAATTCATGGCGAATTTAATCTTGAACCGAGTCCTCACAGCGGCACATTAGCAACAATCAGAATTCCAATAGATACGGTATGATAAAGATAATTATTGCAGATGATCATCAGATCGTTGTAGACGGATTGCAGTCGATACTTAATCAATTATCTGATTTTAAAGTTATTACAACAGTTTCCAATGGAAGAGAGTTGTTGAAATCCCTTGAAATTGTTGAACCGGACATCATTTTGCTCGATATTGATATGCCGGTTTTAAATGGAATCGAAACACTGAAAGAAATCAGAAAGCGTTACCCTTTGATTAAGACAATTATCCTGACAATGCATGAAGAAAAAAGTCTGGTTAAAAAGATGACCGACATGGGTGCTCACGGTTTTTTATTCAAAAACTCAGATAAAGATGAGTTAATCAAGGCACTGGAAAGTGTAGTGAAGAATATCCCCTATTATTCCGCTTCTTTGCGTAATGATTTGATTAGCAATGTACTCTTTGATGAGACAATTTCTAGTTTAGATAATAAAAAGGCGTTGTTGACCGACCGGGAAATTGAAATTATCAAACTTATCGTTGAGGGTTTATCGAACAAAGATATTGCTGAAAAATTATTTATCAGTCCGCGCACTGTTGATACCCATCGCACAAACCTTATGAAAAAGCTGGATGTCAATAATGTTGCAGGATTAGTCAGATATGCAATCCAACACGGATTTATACAATAAGCAACAAAAGTTATTGGGGCACTTCGGTAAATGCAAAATGAACAAATATGAGTCGTTAATACGAAAATAGAAAATGCCAAATAAGTAGTCCAGGTGTTAACCTGTTACTATTCAAAATCAGTGTTTGATTATCTTAATATTTTGTTCCTTATCCGTCATCTGTACATGTAGCATGTAGAAACCTTGTTTCAGATTATTTAACTCATATTCGACATCATTTTCAATCGATTTATCACCTTCTATTTCAAAAAGTGATCTTCCCATGGCATCGAAAATAATCACTGAATAATTTGTATCTTTCAGTAAACTGAATTTTGTTGAACTGGCGATCGGATTAGGAATGACCAATGCCAATTTCTCGGATGTTCTGGCTTCAGTTAAACTGGTGAGTACTGCACGTGCAAGCTGAAAATCTGGTATTCCATATCCATAGTTATTGTCAGGGTTTAGCACCCGGCTTCCACTTTGCATAATGGCAAACTTAATCTCAAGATTTGGAACGGATGGGTTTGCCTGCCATAAACAAGTTGACATACCGGCTGTTACAGGTGAACTGAAGGAAGTACCACTTCCATAGGAGAAACTGTTTCCATAAGAAGCAATGGCGGTGCCAGAACCCATGGCCATAACATCAGGTTTAATCCGGCCATCAGCAGTGGGTCCAATGGAACTGAAAGAGGCCCTGTCTCCATTTCCATCAACTGCTCCGATCGAAAAAACTTCGTTGCCATCAGCAGGAGATCCAACATACGGAAAACCAGAATTATCGCCGGAGTTACCTGCACTGTTCACCACCAAAATTCCTTTACTTGCAGCCAAATCAGCACCGATGGTGCAGATGGCAGTATTTCCGTCCATGTCAGGGTAGGTATGATTCCATTCCGGCATATCAAAATCAATATAACCCAATGATGAATTAATTACATCTACACCAACACTATCCGCAAATTCAGCAGCCGAAACCCAGTTATATTCTTCGATTACATTTTCAGAATTAACAAATTCAGAACGCAACAACCAAAAGGAGGCTTTGGGAGCAGTACCAATCATCTGACCGGGTACATTGGAACCCATGGTGCTCAACACCATGGTACCATGATAACTCTCAGTATAAACATTCCCACCTGGATGCACAAAATCTTTGGTACCCAATATCTGACCATTGTCCCGTAAACTATCAAAGGCAATATGGGTATCTGCTTCCTGGAATCCACCATCTAAAATACCTATCACCATACCTTGTCCGCGAAAACCCTGATCATGCAATGGGATACCATTGAGCTGATTGATTTGTGTGTACGCATTACCATAATTAAAAATACTTGTTCCTTTCAGTTCGGAAGAAATGGTTGTTTGTTTATCAGAAACAGTCTCGTTTTTAAAGAATATTTTTTCTTTTATCTCTTGTTTCAACGGTTCATCAACAAGTCCTTTTATCACGACCACATAAGGCAAGGCTTCAATCTCTGCAAGGATAGCAGGATCAGTAGTAGTAATCGTCAAGCCATTCAGCCATTTTGTTGCGTAAAGTAAGGTTGCTCCAGTTGCTTCAACGCCATCAATATAATTCTGATTTACAGGGATATCGTTCTCAACAATCGGGATATATTGTCGTTGCCGGCGATTAATGGCCCGCTGACTGAGGAAGGCCTCAGGCTGATCAATCGAATAGATTGATCCGGCTTTGTCGGAAAATTGTATGTAATAAATATCCGGTGCCACTTGACTGAAAATCGGTAATGCCAAAAATGTCAGCGCAACAATAAGTAAAGTTCTATATTTCATCTTCGAAGTGTTATCAAAATTTTTTACAAATCTATTAAATTTTATGATGTGAGTAAAGTCTTTAGTCTACAGTCTTCAGTCCACAGTTTTCAGTCCACAGTTTTCAGTCCACAGTTTTCAGTCCACAGTTTTCAGTCCACAGTTTTCAGTCCACAGTTTTCAGTCCACAGTTTTCAGTCCACAGTCTTCAGTCCACAGTTTTCAGTCCACAGTCTTCAGTCCACAGTCTTCAGTCTACAGTCTATAGTCTTCAGTCCACAGTCTTTAGTCTACAATCTTCGGTCTGCAGTCTGCAGTCTACAGTCTACAGTTTTCAGTCCTGACTTTCATATTGTTCATTACTTATATTTTGATGGTTTTTCTATCATGTCGTTCAATAATCTACCGACTTCTTGTGATTGTTGAATTAGGTCATTATGAACATTTTCGCGTATATAATTACATGCCAATGAAAAATCAAGCCAAACCTGCGTTTCGCTGTTCTCCATATCTGCGTCTGAGATTTTACTAATAAAATGAGCTTCATATCGTCTTTTTCGATATCCTTCACCCATGTTTGAACAAACTGATCTTGAGGATCTTCTTATTTGACTTGTTAGAGAATAAACTTCCTCCTTTGGAAACATTTTCGTTATTTCATATATTTCCATCGCCAGTTTGAATGCTTTCTTAAAAGCTATTAGGTCCTTAAAACTGCTCATATTTGTTTATATTTAGTAAAAAGAAATCACTTCCATCTACTGTTCTCAGTCCTAAGTTCTCAGTCCTCAGTCTGCAGTCTGCAGTCCACAGTCTTCAGTCTGATTGATACTGTTGACTGCCAACTGCCCACTATTGACTGTTGACTGCCCATTGTTGACTGCCAACTGCCCACTATTGACTGTTGACTGCCCACTGATGACTGTTGACTGCCCATTGTTGACTGCCCATTGTTGACTGCCAACTGTTGACTGCTCATTGTTGACTTCCCGCCGTCCTAATCAATAAACAACATTCTGTTGCTTTTTTTGTTCGAATCAGGTATCAGGTCGGAACCCAGATTTATTTCCTGTAAAGGCACCTCGGATTCAAATGTTATGATAACCGATTTTTCACCGGAACTCCAGATGGAAGCGTCTTTCACTATTTCAAGTTTACTTCCGTTGGTAAACAACAGATTCAATTCGATGGGTAAAGGCAGTCCGCCAATATTTTCGATAACAATAAGTCCATCTTTTGTAACTTTTCGCAGTGCGAGGTCAGGATAGGCAAAATCATAGAACCAGGGCTTGATAAACCAGTTTAAATTCTGGCCGGAAGTCAGTTCCATGGCTGAAAAGAAATCATTGGGTGTGGGATGTTTACCAGCCCATACCTTCATATAATTGTGTAGGCCAATTTTAAACAACTCCTCTCCCATCGCGTTTTTCAAAAAATGATATGCCATTGAAGGACGCGTGTAGGAAGCCAATCTGAGACTCTGATAATTGGCGCCTAACATCTGGCTCAGCACCATAGGAGGTGTATCGACTTCGTAACCTGCCATTTCTTCAAATTTTTTCACGATCCCTTTTAATGAATGGTGATCGGGATAGAGACTGTCGACTAATTCTGTCGGCAAATAACTCGCCCAACCTTCATCCATAAACGCATATTTCTTTTCGTTGGTTCCCATATAAAAAGGAAAATAGGAATGGGCAATTTCGTGAAAAGTTAATCCGAAAGAGGCGGATTCGTCTTCAGGAGCACTGTTGTTTGCCATCATGGGTGATTCCATGCCACCTCCGGTCCGGTCGTCACAAAAAACTGTCACCTGGGGATAAGGGAAAGCAAGTCCCGGCCAGTTGAATGACATATAACTCACCGATTTCATGGCAAATTGTGCCACTTTATCGAAGTGTTTGTTTTTACTGTCAAAGACAGTATTAATTATCACAGTGCGGTTGGTAGAGCTGTCAATAAGGAGTTTTGTCATGTCCCATTGTTTACCCAATCCAAATCCAAAACTGAAATCTGGGACGCCCGTTGAAGCAAATTTCCAGGTATTCTTTGGGGTTTGATGCGTAACTTTGAACTTCTTATAATCATCTTTCAGAATTATATGCTGAATATCGAACTCTGATTGGGAATCCCCGATACGATCAATGATTTGCCTGTTCAGGACTTCATTCGGGTTTAATAATTTGGCACCCGCCCAGACTACATAATCTTTTGGTAAGGTTACTGAAACCTGATAATCATTAAAATCATTATAGAACTCAACACTTCCGTTATACGAAATCATATCCCATCCATCTATATCGTCATACACTGCAATTTGGGGGTACCAATACGCAATAAACCAGGTGCTGTCGTTGTATTTTCCCATACGAATCGGCCTTTTGACCGGAATTGACACTTCCCAATTGATGCTGATACTGACCGAATCGCCGGGTAGAATTTTAGATGTTACTTTTGATATAAGCTTGGTTCCAACCCGCTGATTCTTCTCTTTGTTTGATAAGTCAGCAGTTTCATTATTAATCGTCAGACTTTTAATATTCGTTCCTTTGGTGATGTCGGCGCCTCCCAAATCCCAATCACGGCTGTTCCCTTCGCGGTAAATATCCTGATAAAGGTTAAATACGATTTGCTTGAGTGTGTCGGGACTTCTGTTGAAATAGACAATGGAGGCATTGCCGCTGAGTATGGCACTAACCGGATCTATCTCCACATCAATCGTATAGCTGGCTTTATTCTGCCAATAATCAGGTCCCGGGACACCTTTATACGTGCGTGTTTGCTTTTCGACAGCATCCTGAAAGGTTCGTGAAATGAAACGGTGCTCTGTTTGGGCTACTATTCCAATTTGAAAGAAGATGAAACAAACAAGTGTTAGTGAAGAATTTCTGATCATGGTCATCCGTTTTTGTTGTCGGTAAAAATACAGATTTAATCGCCCAAAGGCGCAAAGTTTTGGATTGAAACTGATTGATTTATTACCAAACGATATTGATGTTGGATAATTGATTGATTTTATAGTTGCCGGCATTGGCTGGGTAGTAAATGGTTTGCAAATGAGTAATTATATGTTGGTTATCATTACTTTCGGTTTAGGTTTCGCCGTTGATGGCAATTCTCCGTCTATCAATTTTCGGAGTGGGCATCATTGTTAAATGTTTAATTTTGTTGGGAGCAGCAAAACAATACTTCTGTTGAAAATGAAATCCTTTTTGAATTACACAAATGTACTATACAGAAAATGTTTGAAGCTTGTTATGTGACCCGATTTAAGTGGAATGTAAACGGAAGTTAACAACGAATAGAAGATGAAAACAATTGTAAAATCAAACAACGATTCGCCTGAAATCACGCAGACAAAGGGTACTGAAATTGGTATAACCCAAGCAAAAGAAGCATCTGAAGCGTTTATGGCATTGGAGCAGGGCGTTCGTGCTGCATTAGAGACCTATTCGAATGTTCACCGGGGCAGCGGACACAATTCGATGGTGACAACGCATTTATACGAGCAAGCCAGAGAGATCGTACTCGAATATCTTGGACTGAATAAACGCGATTATATTGTCATCTTTAGCACAGCGCGAAGAGCAAGGGCGCTAAAGGTGCAGCTTGATCCAATAAAATATAAATGTGTTTCAAGCCATGAATTTGGATTGTCACTTGGGGTCAGTGTATTGGCTGTTCACAGAACAGCTTTACCCAAAGGCATTCCTTTTCAAACCGGTGGCGGGACAACCAGGCTTGTTTCACGCGACTGGGTTATCTGGGCCGATGCACCTGACAGGTTCGAGGCCGGTACCCCTGCCATCATCAACGTCATTGCATTTGCCAGCGCACTTCGTTTGATGTTGCAATACGGAAACAACATCTTTCAGCATCCGACAGGGGAAAAACAGGGCGCTACTGAAATTCTGTATCATGACAAACTAAAGGAATATTCAGGCCAGGACCTGTTGGATAAATTCCAAAAAACGCTGATAGGGCGCGACATTCGTGTCCCGACAGCGGCTGGTGCCCTGCCCTATCTCAACTTAGACAACAGTGCGAGCACACCAACATTCGAACCGGTTTGGGATGCTTTTCGCCAGACATGGCGCCAGTCGGTTCAGGTTCAGCTAGCGGTTGTTCAGGAGGTGAAGTCGATCTGTTGCGGATTTCTCGGTGCCCCCATTGATAAGTATGACGTGATTTTTACTTCCAACACCACCGAGGCCATCAACCTTGCTGCAGAAAGTCTGGGTCGTGAATCAATTAACGGAATTGAGCCTGTGGTGATTAATACCTTGCTCGAACACTCCTCGAACGATTTGCCCTGGCGCATGGTTCCAGGCTGCTCACTGATCAGGCTATCAGTGGATGCTGAAGGCTTTGTGGATTTGCAAGCATTGGAAGCAATCATGCGTAGCTATAACCAAGATGGAAAGTTCGGAAAGAAACGAATCAGTATTGTAGCTGTGAGCGGGGCGTCGAATGTACTTGGCGTATGCAACAATATTGCAGAAATCAGCCGGATAGTTCATCAATACGGGGCACGCATATTCGTTGATGCAGCACAGCTGGCAGCGCATCGCAAGATTGAAATGGAAGCAAACGGAATTGATTATCTCGCATTCTCGGCCCACAAGGTGTATGCACCATTTGGCTGTGGCGTATTGATGGTCAGAAAAGGGCTGTTGCATTTCAGTAATGCTGAAATGGAACAAATCAGATTATCAGGTGAAGAAAATGCAGGAGGCATTGCTGCATTGGGCAAGTCGCTCGTGTTTCTGCAACGTATTGGCATGGATTTGATTCATGAGAATGAACAAGCACTGACCCGGCGACTGTTACAGGGCATGGCGCAGATTGATGGTCTAAGGGTATATGGTATAATGGATCCCGACTCTCCTGGATTTTCCAGTAAACTCGGCGTTATTGTATTTAATATTAAGGGTATGGCACCCAACCGGGTAGCCAACGAACTGGCCATGCAGCATGGTATTGGCGTGCGGTATGGTTGTTTTTGTGCACATATTATTATCAAACACCTTCTCCATATTTCTCCATTTCTTGAGCGGGTACAAGGCCTGATTGTTACCCTGTTTCACAAATTTAGTCTGCCCGGTCTCGTAAGAGTGAGTCTGGGAATTGAGAACAATGAAGAGGATGTCGATAGAGTGATTCGCGTGTTACACGAAATATCCGGTAAGCCGCAGGCCACTTCCTCAACCAGCAAAACAAGTAAACTAACAACGGCAGAAGTACAACGGCAGATGAAAGAATTCACCCATGCCGCGGCGCTGAGGGTTTATTCGTAATAATGCGTTCTTGTACCAATCAGTAATGAATGCTCCACCGGATAAATAGGATAATGTTGAATAAGTAAAGGAAATGGAATATCAAAAAAGTACGCTATCTTTGGGGAGATATTCTAGTTATGCGTAATTATATGTGCGTCCACATTAACTAAAATTTAAAATATAATACAATGGCTGATCAAAATGATGACTCAATAAACAAATTTAAAGTAGGTAAGGACTCTGTAGTTATTGGCAATGTTTCATTTAACGCTGACATTGGTGACGGCTGTGTCATAATTGGCGCAACTGACGCATACGACAATACAATAATAAATACACCAATGGCTGTTGGACGTGGTGCCTTTGCAGGACCAGGGTCCATTGCAATTGGGGCTGGCGCAGGTGCTGGCTCTGACATTATATTTGTTTTACATCAACTCAATGACATAATTCAAAACACAAACGACCCTGAATTAATAAAATCTTTTTCGACTTTTATTTCATCTTTACAGAGTCCGAAACCTGACAAATCTAAGTTGACAAAGCTTTGGGACGGAATTAAAGTTGCAGCGACACTTAATGGTGCCATTAGTCTGACAAGTAAAGTAGCAAATTTCTTGGCGACTTTATAAATAACTACGCATAACTTCAGCTACCCGTCAAGTGCGGCAGCAGTGGTTTTGGGTGGGTATCTTTCCGCCCAAGCTGTTTTTCGGCTTGACAGGAAATCGCCCGCAATCCGCACCTGCGTGTAGCTTCCTACGTTAACAGCAAGGTTATGAGGCCAGTGCAACTAGCAACAGCGCACAAAAATGAAATGTATATTTACACTCTAATTATTTGACGATGAGTAAGGAACTTAACAACCTAATTTCTTCACTTTCTGAAGATAACTTCAGAAAACTTATACAAGAATATTGTAAAGAAAAATACAAAACTCCACATGTTCGAGTTGTAGACGGACCATGGGATGGCGGTAACGATCTTGAAATTTTAATTGGAGACAACGAGATCCGTAAGAATATTCAAATAACCGTACAGAAAACTGGGTTTGAAGCCAAGCTAGAAAAGGATTTGATAAAATCAGCACAAAACGTCTTAAAATATAATTATCAAAATTCATTAGACTTTTATATTAGCCAAAACCTGAGTAAGGATAAAAGAAATGAATTAGAGTTGAATGCTGAGATCGACCATAAAATCAATTTAAAAGTTATTGATGGAAACATTCTTTCCCAAGAGGCTCAAAATTTCGATTCGATAAGAAATTTCACATACGAAGCTCATGAAATTAAGTGCTGCCATAAAACACACATAGCCGACAAGCAAACTAAAATCTTATTTGATGTTTTGACATTAGATAAAAATAGTATCGAGATAAAAAGAAACTTCATCAACTCTTATATATTTTCATTTTTGTTTGCTACACCAGGCTCTACAATTGATGAAATATTTGATTATATCAACCCACACTTAAACAATTCTCTTCGCAAAGAATTTTTAGATAAAGAACTTAACTTTCTGAGGTCAAAGCATATTATCGTAAGTCCAAGCGACAAAAAGAAGTATCAACTAAGTGAAGAAAAAACTTAAGAAATAAGTCAAATTTATTCAAACGTAATTGCGAAGGAGGATGAGTTAAAAAGCATAATAGACCAATACATTATCAAGTACAATATACAAGCAACTTGCACTGAGTTAATCGGTTTATTATACAAGCTATATCAAGAAAACTACACTATAGACATTGATGAAATTAAAAATACAAATAATTCATTTAGTGCTTCTATAAGAAAATCATTTAATGATTTAATTTCTTATTATGGCAAAAAAGGAATTCAAAAAGAACAAGCGAAAGAATTGGCAAAGGAATTGCTGAAAATTTGTGAAAAAAAATGATTTTTTAAATAAGCTTTCCTCAATACATCTTTTTAATAATCTGTATTCATCAGATAAGCTTGAAAAATATATCAATGAAAAGGTACAAACAATGGTATTGGATACACAAATTCTAATACGAATGCTTTGTGTTTTGTATAATGACAAGATGAGCTATTCTGATACTGCATTACAATCTGTAAAAATTCTATTATCAACTTTTGAACAATTTAAGTCAAGAATTAATCTATCAACAACTTATGATTATGTAGGAGAAGTTGCTGGACATATGTTGGAGGCAATGAAGCTTCAACGATTCTTAAGTCTACCTTTTGCTTCTAAACTAGGCAAATCTAAAAATGTTTTCTACAACGCATTCATAGAATTAAAATCAAATGACAAAATAGATGATGAAATAGATTTTGCCGAATTCATTGTATCAATTTTGGATGAGGATTTATTAGATCTAAATGATGACGAATTTTTAAGAAAAGCATCAAGAAAAATTGAAGAAATTCTTACTCTGTCTAACATTCAACTGATATATCATCCTACCTATCCTAATTATCAGGCAATCATGAAGGCATATGAAATTTCTCTTGCCTATCAATCTAAAGACCGTTCATTCACAGCAAGAGAAAATGACTTGAGGACTATACTCTATTTGTCAACTAGAGAGTATCATACGAATTCATCAACAAATGAAATTAATGAGCCCTTTTTAATAACATGGGACTCGGCATTCTATTCTTTTAGAAAATCTTTATTAACTGAGCACAAAGAACTTTCTTATTGGTACATTTATTCCCCCCTTAAAGTTGTTGACAGATTCTCTGTGATGAATTTTAATTTAAACCCAAGTTCAATTAGTTTAAACATAATTGCCTTGACGGAAACTAATTTCAACTATTCAACAAAGTCAGCCTCATTTATCTATGTTATTTCAAACTTCTTCAACGAGAAAGATATGTCGAAGCTTGGAATAATTAATAAATTGGCTGAACTTAAAAAGTCTTCACAAAACCTTGATGAATTGCCGACAAATGAAGAAATGAAGGGTAAAGAAGAAGACACTCTTACGCATTTATTATTAAATCTAAGAAATCATTATTATTCACCTGATACGAAATACCGATTTGACGATATCATAAAAGTATTTGAATTGCCAAAATTTGAAGATGAAATATTAGGCATCTTCACAAAAACCATGAACCAATTTAAGTTAGGCTCTGACCTAAAAATAATGATTCAGGATTTTGACAACTTAATAGAACTTAACAAAAAGTAAAAACACAATATTTTATAAAAAAGCTATATTGACTTTTAGGAAGAGAAAGCCCAGTCGCCAACTTCTGCTACCCGGCAAGTACGGCAACAGTGGTTTTCGGTGGGCAGCTTTTCGGCTTGACAGGAAATACTTCATGCGACTCATTTTCACGGACTCAGAATGTTTATTGAAACTACTGCGGCATTAAGATTGATTTCACCGCTGGCGCGTACCGTAATTACGGGATGTAATCCGTGCCGGATGTATAAGAAATTTGGCAGTTCAATTCTTTTAGTCAGCGGATATGGTGATTTGATACTGCCGGGACAGGCTAAGAATTCCCGGTTGATCCCCAGCGCGAATCCTTTCGCATGGTAAATAGCATGCCTGATGACCAATTCGCCTTATCTCCCCGGCTATAAGCATCCCTGAAAACCAATTCACCTCATCTCCCCGGCTGAAAGCATGCCTGAAACCAAATTCACCTTATCACCCCGGCTGAAGTCTTGCCAGAAAACCAATTTGCATTATCAGCCCGGCTGAAAGCTCAAATGAAAACCAATTTGCCTTATCAGCCCGGCTGAAAGCTCAAATGAAAACCAAATTGCCTTATCACCCCTGCTGAAGGCCTGCCTGAAAACCAATTTGCCCAATTGTAGGCTTCCCATTTTTAGTACAATTCAAAAGTAGACAATTTTCATTTTGAGAATTTAGTTAACTGAAATTGGTCATGGGATAAGTGGAGCGGAGGCGCAGCCGGCGCGAACGTTCCCATGATCAATTCCAGTTGTTTGCGATTCATTTCTTTATAAGCTATTGGTGATAAATTTTGTAAAGATTCGTGTGGACGGAAGTTGTTGTAGTCGTGAACCCATATTGCTGTTGCTTCCCTTACCTGATCGAGGTTTTCAAATAGGTAAGCATTTAACACGCCATCGCGATAGGACTTGTTGAATCGCTCGATATAGGCATTTTGTGTAGGTTTACCGGGCTGAATATACTTAAACTCAATACCACTGGCTTCACTCCATGTTTTTGCCAGGTCGGCTATAAATTCTGGTCCATTATCCATGCGAATTTTCGTGGGTTTGCCATATTTATGGATCAGATGTCGGAGAACCCATATCACTCTACTGCTTTTTAGACTGTAGTCGGCTTCAACAAAAAGTATTTCACGGTTATAATCATCGATTACATTAAAGGTCCTGAACTTCCTTGATCCTAACAGAGCATCACTCATAAAATCAATGCTCCAGGTATGGGTGAAATGGGCAGGTACTGCTAGAGGTTCTTTTACCCGGGCAGGAAAGCGTTTTTTATGTTTACGCCTGAGTGGTAAATTAAGCTGCTGGTATACGCGATGTAAGCGTTTGTGGTTGATCACTTCGCCGGAATTGCGAATACGGAAATGACATTTCCAAAAGCCTTCTCTTGGATGTTCTGTGGCTAATTGCTGCAATCGCGCAATGATATAGCCATCGTCTTTAATGGATTGGTAGGTCATACTGCTTCTGCTGGTTTTTAATAAACGACACGCCTTGCTGATGTCTTTGGGTCGCTCAACACGAATAGAGTCAATGATTGCTCTCTTCTGGCAAGGCTTTAGAGCTTTTTTTCGATAATGTATTTAGCCGTATCTAACTCTAAGGCCAAATTAGCGTACATCCGCTTGAGATTGGCGTTCTCTTCCTCCAGCTGTTTGATGCGTTTCAGCTCACTTGCTTCCATGCCGTGGTAGCGCTGTCGCCAATTATAAAAAGTTGCTCGCGAAATACCGTGTTCACGAGTGAGGTCTTCAATACTCTTGCCGTGATCAAACTCCTTGAGTATGTTGGCAATCATCGTCGGGCTAAATGTGCTTTTCTTCATAATAATACAAGTTTAAACATTTTTTTCTGTCTAGTTTTAAACTGTACTATTTTTGGGGGAGCTTACACAATCAACCCAGCCGAAAGCCAACACATTCAGCAGATGGTTACTACGTATCATGGCAATTGAAAATAAAATTCGATTTTGAATAAAAAAACATTGTTTTTTTGCATAATTACATTTAATTTCGTGGTATATATTTTCTATTAACAACCTTAATACCTTAAATATATGGAAACAACCCTTGAACGTTTAAAATTGACCAATCTGCGTAACAGTGAGTACACGCACTTCATCAATCAGATCGTGGCAATTATCGCAAAGTACAACGACGATGCACTTCATCTGAAAAAAGCCTTTAACAGACTGAAGGCCACACTTCCAAATCTGGCTAAAATCAAAGCACAAGAGCAGGGCAATGTGCTAAGCAATACCTTGCATGAGCTTGATATTGAACGCGACACCTTATTAACAGCCATTGTGGCACAGGCAAAAACCATGAGCAAACTGAGCCTGCCTTCGATAGCCCCGCATGTGGTGGTGCTAAATCGTTTGTTGGATATCCATGGCCGAGATATTGCCACGGCTAATTTCAATGCCGAAACCGAACGCATCAACAACCTGTTGGCTGATTACGATGCCAAAGCCGATGTAAAAACTGCCGTTGAGGCATTGAACCTCAAAATTTTGTTCGATCAGCTACGCGCAGTGAATACACAGTTTGCCGAACTGTTTTTGCAACGTACCGGCGAAGAGTCGGCCATTGAAAAAGTGGAAACACGTGCCATCCGTGCCGAGACCGACAAGATACTGACCGACTTTTTCGTTGCCTTTGAATTTTGCAGCTTGGAGTATGATGAACCTGACTACCAAACACCGGCAAACGAAATGAATGAACTGATTGTTTATTACAAAACACAACTCAAAGCACGCGCCACCCGCCGCAGCGAGGGCAAAGATGTGAGCAAGGAAGAGCCGATTGCTTGATTTAGTGAAAATGGCAATGATTATTCGCTGCGCTTGGTTACGCCATAGCGCAGCGAACTTATCTAAGGTATATCAGTGTTAGTAAGGGAGACTTCATGTTGAGTAAATAATTATCAAGAGTATCAAATCATCCATCATTATGAGAACATTTTTTTTTGGATACCTATTATTAAAATGGCAAAGACTTTTTAGAACAATATCAATTCTGTTTATAATCCCTAATCTGATAAATATCTTTGAAAAGGGCAGTCTTTTCACTTATGGATATGTACAATATAACAAGTATGGTTTAATTTTTTCTGTCTGTGCTGTTTTATTTATTCCACTTATAAGCTATTTGGTTCAACCTTTTGTGGAAGACAAAAATAAGAATTCAAAATCAAAGTCTACTTTTGATAAATTCTCAAATATTATGACTGATTGTGAGAAGGATGAAAATAAAAGTATATCCGATGAAGTTATATATAGGGAGTCAAGTATTAGTAATGAAATACAGGAGATTACTAACAAAGCACCAAATGTGCCTCTAATTATCTATTCAAAAAAAAATATTATTGATACATTTTTTAAAAATAGACTTCTATACCATTTAGTAATTAACATAATTCTAAATTCAATAATTGCATATCGGATTTGGGTTAATCTTCAGGTAACCATAAAAAATGGAACTTTCAATAACTCATTTAATCCACATACATTTTCTGGAATTATAGGTGTTTTAACACCAACTTTCATTTTTGGAATTATATTACCATTAATTATATCCCTCTTTTCACTAATATTCAGTAAGAAGGCATTCATGATTACTTTTATTATCTTAATGTATTTGATGCTCTTGTTTAATGTTTTTAGTTTAATAGGCAGTCAATTTCGCTTAAATAGAGTATTCTAATTATATTTCACTATTTTCAAATTCCGCAAAGAAAATAAAGAATACCTACAATTCATAAATATGAAAAAATACTTTAAAAAACATTTTCCTATTGACCAATATGTTGATTTAAACAAATAAACTATTCGATATGAAAACTCATCCAATTATTACAAAAGAATATTCCATTTATTGGATAATAATGGCAACAGGATCATTCATTATTTATGGAATTTTTGGAATTCCAAAGATGGAAGGTTACCAGCAATATGGAATAGTTTTTTGGGTTCTTTCTTCCCTTTTTACTGGTTTGATAGTTGGAACTCTATTGTACTTACTTTACAAATTAATATGGAAAAAATCGAATCATAATATTTACATCAGCCTGATCATATTAGGTTGGGCGGTTTTATTATTGAAAGGTATTTTGTTTCCATCAACAAGCAATGCCAAAACATCATCAACTGATCAATTTGAAAAATCATACAAGGAACAAGGAAGTCAAGAGTTTGATCAATATTTGGATTCAACAACAAATATTTACTCAAATTTTAAATATCACATTGCCTTTGATGCGCCAGATAATTGGAGAACTGATGCCGGTGTTTCTGAACACACTATATTTCGAGCATATCAGCCTGATAGTATGCTGACATTTTCAATAAACGTCATTGAGCGGAGATTAAGCAAAAACGAAAAAACAAGTAAGGTGGATATTTGGGAATTATATCAAAAAAATAAGAAACAAATGGATTACCCTTTTACAACATTATTAGAGGAACAACTTAATACAAAAATTGAGAGTTTTAATTGTGAGAAATCAACAATTTTGTACAATCCATGTTTGAAAAGAAAATTTCAATATAATGTAAAAGACATTGATTTTGAATATTACATGACATCTGTATCATATCAAACAATTATCAACGAATTCACGTACACAATTGGGATTAATATTCCAACAGTATTATATGACATGAATCCGAGCATTTACAATGAGTTATTCTATAAAGTTTATTTATTAAAAGATGGGGAACGATTGGATGAATTATTAAAAAATAAATCCTAATCAATTTTTGACATGAAATGAAAAATCTGAAATCATTTATTAACGGTAATTATTCCTTTAGCCACCGATTTTATTCATTTTTTGAAGAAACACATAGAAATAAACATCAGCTCCTTTGATGTTTTTAACAAATATGTAACACAGGTTTACGAAAATGAAAATTCAAGAGCTTTCCGTGGTCAAAAGGATGACGAATCATTGTACTCAAGACTACAGCGGATGGCGAGGGTCTACCTCCGATGTGATCCCTGATCGCAGTAGGCAAGGCTTCGATAAGTCATAATTGGATCCATATCTAATCACCCACCCTTCCACCGTATTAGTTTGAATAAAAATGAATCCGCATAGCGTATGGAGGCTTAGAAAAGTACTATATCTTTGGTGATAAATTCTTGTTAGCGGTCATACTGTTCGCACAAAATTGAGAATATGCATATAGATGATTTTCCAAACATATTAAGACCAATAGTCGTGATGAAATGCCCAAACGAAAGTATAATCTGAATATTCCGGTGAAAGTGCGCCAGTAAATCCGGAGCAAAGTGCGCCAGTTTACAAGGAACTATGGGGAGGTAAAAATAGCTATTTTTCTAATTGATTTCGTTTTCTTAAAGATTCCCCTTTTAATTCGATTCTATGAG
>CAITDJ010000084.1 GCA_903891085.1 uncultured Bacteroidota bacterium
GGTTGTTTCATTCCAACCTCTTACTACAGCTATCGACTCAATAGATTTGCATGCTTCAATGTTTAAATAAGCGCCAATTCCTGAGCTGGCCTTAGCCAAAATAACGTAATTGCTTTTACTTGTTGGTCCTGCCCATTTGAACTGATCCTGGCGTTCTTTGGTGTAGGCAACGGTTAACAATGCCCTTCGCGTCCCTGTGAGAGTTGCCTGAAAAGCCTCATCCCAAGAATTATCGATCCTGAATGCAACCGGAATCCCGGCATCTTGCATGGCCTGCGCAGCAACATCTGCATCAATGCCAACAATTTTCCCATCCGATTGGAAAACATTTGGCTTAACATCAATTCCTGATACCGTTATCGGAGTTTTATCATCAGTTTGGTCTTTTTTACAACTATTTATGGTCATAAATAATAGCATAAAGAGGAAGTAAACGGAAATTGAAAATGGTTTTGTTTTCATATATAGATATTTTAAATTGTGTAGTTTCTGCAATTACTCCGGCCGGCAATCTCACATTACCTGTAAGAGCAAGACTATTCCTGCATTCGCTCAGGAATTATCAATGAATCATTGGCAATATTTACTATCATGACTTTACATAAATATCTCTGCAAATTTAGTTTCGATATTTACGAATACTTGTAGGATTACTCTGATTCTCATGTAGGAGTTGTACTACAAAAAAGCTAACCCACAAGGATTGTCAGGAGGAAGTAAAAGGGTACAGGTAACGGACAATTGTCAATTGAGAATGGACAATTGAAAATGCTAGAATTAATTGGGATTTTGAATTATTGTATATTCAAATACTTTATTGATTACTTCTCATTGCATCAAAGAAAGATTGAATCAAATAGCGATTGATTTACGACTCAGATTAAGCCGTTTTCCATGCAGTATCGGGTGAGTTCAGCATTTTTGGTAAATTCCATTTTTTCCATGATGCGGCTTCGGTAGGTACTGACTGTTTTGTCGGAGATACACAATTCGTTTCCAATGTCGAGCAACGATTTTCCGTTTGCCAGCTTAATCAGTATCTCAAATTCGCGGTGGGAAAGCATAGCATGCTTCTGGGGTTGTTTGTCACTTTCAAACTGAAGCGCCAGCCTTTCGGCCAATGATTGTGAAATATATTTTCCTCCAACAGATACTTTTTTTACTGCCAGCAGCAGTTCTTCCGAGGCGGTATCTTTGGTCAGATAGCCTGAGGCGCCTAATTTGAGCGCGCGTATGGCATATTGTTCCTGAGGGTGCATGCTTAATATTAACACATTGATCAAAGGCCATTTCGTTTTAATGGTTTGAAGCACCTCCAGTCCGTTTTTATCGGGAAGTGAAATGTCAAGTAACACAATATCAATGTTATCCGACGATAATAAGCGTAAAGCATCCGCACCATTGCCTGCTTCAACAATTGAACTTACCTCCCTGAGTTGAAGAAGTATCTGTTTCAGTCCTTCGCGGACTATTTTATGGTCGTCACAAATCAACACTTTCATACAATCAATCCTAATTCGACGGTAGAATAATCTTTATTGAGGTTCCCATGCAGTTTTCGCCGCATATTTCAAAAGTACCGCCTATCGAAGCTGTTCTTTCCTTCATACTCATGATACCAAATGATTTTTTTGATTTTATTTCGTTGGCAGTGATTCCTATTCCGTTATCGGAAATATCGAATTGAATAGAATCTTCCATTTTGACCAGTTTGATTTTAACCCATGTTGCCTTTGCATGTCTGGCAATATTTGTGAGTGATTCCTGCATGATTCTGAAAAGGGTCAGCGAATTATCGGGAGAAATAGTAATGCTGGCATCCAGTTCAAGCGTAACCTTTATACCGTTTCTTTCTGCAAATTCATTTGTGTGCCATTCTATTGCAGCTTCAAGTCCCAGATCGTCAATTATTTCCGGTCTTAACTGGGATGTAATCCGCTGAACCGTTTTAATGGTATCACCCACAAGTGTGGTTACTTTATTGATTCTCGAAACGACTTCCTCATCCAAAACCTTATGCTTGATAATGCCCAAATCAATTTTAACAGCAGTGAGCGCCTGACCCAAATCATCATGAAGATCGCGTGAAATGGCCACTCTTTCATCTTCTCTAACTTTATCAATATATTTCGACAACTGTTGCAATTGATCCAGTGAGTTTTTTAATTCTTCTTCAGCCTTTTTCTTTTTGGTGACATCAGTACCAATGCCAATAAGAAATTTTTGGTCATTACTCTCAAAATTGACCGCAGTAAGCAGGAATGGTATTAATCGGCCGTCTTTTGCCAAGAGCTGTGTTTCAATAGCGGCTTGTCCAACTACCACAAAATCTTTCAGCGATTCCATCACAGCCTTTCTGCTTGCAGGCGGATGCCAGTCCAACACATGACGACCATGCATTTCTTCAGCTGTAAAACCAAAAAGAGTCTCGTGTTGTTTATTCCACGTTACCATCCTGAGTTCAGGATAGGTGTAGAGGTAAAATATTCCGGGGATACTATCCAGGAGGGCTTTGGTGAATAATTGTTCCTCTTGTAGTTTTTCTTCGCGCTTCTTTAAAAAATCATAAGTCCGTTTTAATTCATCGGCAGATTTTTTAAGTTGCCTGTTATATGCGATGATTGTTTGTTTCTGATTGAAAAGATCAAGAAATACGTTGATTTTGCTAAGCAGAATTTGGGTATTTACAGGTTTGAAAATGTAATCAACTGCACCGGAACCATATCCTTTAGTCACTTCAACTTCACTGAAATAATTAGCAGTCAGAAAAATAACCGGCACTTTGTCGTCAAATCTTGATTCATTCAGTTTTACTGCCAATTCATAACCATTCATTTCAGGCATCTGAACATCAATGATCGCCAGGGCCAACTCAACCCCTTTTATTTTTTCAAGTGCATCTAACCCTGAAATCGCCTGGATAAGGTTCACTTCCATTTTACCGATAATGGCGGCAAGTAAGGCCAGATTTTCACTGGTGTCGTCCACAATAAGAAGAGTAGGAACTTGTTTCATTAATTACTATTTCAAAAAAAACTTTTTCTTCTCGGTGTTTATTGTAAATGCATTGGACGAAAGTGCAGGAACTTAATTTCATCCAAAAATAACAATAAAAGCATCATACTAGTTGTTTAAATGCATGATTTGAATGTAAAATTAGCAAATGATCAGAACCATAATCACATGTTTTCATAAACAGCATGAATTTAACCCGGGTAAAGTCCATTGGCTTGTCTATTTGCGCACCTTGCCATGTTCAGTCAGATTGCTTTGAAAAACCGTTATCAGTTCTGGCTCCGGCGTGGACAAGTTTTTCTACGTTCTTTTTTTTGATTTAAGCACAAGGAATACCGATTAACGAAGGTGGCAAAGTTATCTCATAGATGCTTATCCATTCGTTCGTGAGATGGCTACGCTTTAATAGTATTCTTACTATTTAACTGAATGATTATAAACTTATTGATTGAATATTGTGAAGGAATTATTGTGATCAATAACCCAAATGAGTAAGAACCTCTAATGCAGAACCTTCTGCTCCCACTGGCCTGACACCTTTTTCCAAATAAAAATCAAGTGTCAAATCGGCCCGGTTAGTAAACATCCCATCGACCATTGGCCTTTCAGAGAAGAAAGAGCCGGCACTGCTATTGAAATATTTCTCCATTTGCTCTCTTGTATCGAACGAATACGCATGAACGGCAGCACCTGATTTGTGAATGAGGTCTGACTGGGAAGGTTTTAGCAGTTCAGCGTAATTGTTGGGAGCTCCTGAAATGCTTGGTCCTATAAAAACTGCATTATTTTCAATCCCTACATTCACAAAGCCGGCATACGTCTGCAAATCATCTGTTTTCATATCATCAGGCCCGGTGCCCAACCATAAAAGGTAGCAGGTTGGAACCCGTCCGGCAAAAATCTGATTCAGAATTTTCAAACTTTCGAGTGAGAATGTTTGAAGGATGACCTTTCCATTGGTGTTACCCATATTTACCTTCTGTTTACCATCGGTTCCGGTAACAAACTGACTTGAATTTGTTTCTGGTTCGGTAAGGATATTCCATCCAAGCCGGTCCAGTTCAGCATACACAGCTTGCTCAATACCCGGATTTACGGCCGGTTCCTTGGTTTCGATATAAATTCCGGGTCGGTGACCTGTATCCATCGGATCGGCTTCATATTCAAAAACATAGTTGACAGCACCATCGTTGGATATATTTTTCGAATAGATTCGTTCCTGTGTTAATGGATTTCGCTTTAAGCGCATCCCTTGCGCAATCATGATCATATCTTCAAGCGTGGAAATATATTGCTTCTGGCTTGCAAAGCTTTCGCGTGCCTGTTCGGGCCACGCTTCATTAAACCATGATCCGGCATCAAGCTGCATCAGTTCTTCATAGGTAAAAGAACTGGCCGGCTGGTTCATTCTGTCTGGAAATACATTCTCAATATCGCTGGTTCGTGTCAAGGCTGCATCATGTAAACAAATAATAACGCCATCACTGGTAATTTGAAGATCAGCCTCCATATAATCGGCACCGATATTGCGGGCCCACCGGTAGGCTGCTTCCGTTTCTTCGGGAACCCAATAGGTTGATCCACGGTGCGCAATGACGGTATTCGCAGGCACATAATCCCTGACAAGCCTTAGGGCAGGAGAAAGTTCAGAAACGACTAAATTGTGGTCATCCGGAGCGTCGTTTTTATTGCAGGAAGAATTTATCACCATTCCTGTTAAAATGCACGCAATTAATATACTTCTTTTCATTCTTTTTTGTTTTTGAATGATAGGGAATAAATTTCAATTGTCAAATAACGATGACTTTTTGTGAATGTAAGGTATTGTATACAAACTTATTCAATTTTTACCGACTGATGAAATAAATCGCTATTTCGCCTGGATAAATAAGTCAATTCCACTTTGTACTTTTTCTGTTTAACGTTAAACGAGGTTTGCTTTTTTGTAAGTGTCCTCGTTTCATTTCGTTTATATGCAGTTTCCATCTCCAGAGCGACTCTCAAATGTATTTTTAAGACTCCAACACGCTTTCTAAGCTGCACTGTTTAAAGTGGCAGAATATATCCCAGCGAAAACTGGTAAAACGGATAAGGGCCATAGGTATCCATATATTGTTCTGTAGTCAGGTAAATAGCGCTTCCCGTTGTGAACCTTTTCATGATGGAAAGTCCTATTTTACTCGTAACGCCGGTACTGGAAGAATTACGTTTTTCGTTTTGTACTGATTCTTGTATTTTGCCAAACTCATACTGAATTGAAAAGGCAGGTTCAATGAACCAGTTTTTTTCAACCTGAAAAACGACAGATGATACCAGACCAATCTGGCCATCCAGATAATATTCACTGTATGTATCTTTGCCGTCGGTTCCCCCTGCATACATATAATTCTTGAATGGACTATAATCCACGCTTGTCAAAACTCCAAAATTTACATCAAAAGAAGGGATGACCTCTTTGCGGATAAACCACCATGTCAGTCTTCCTTCATAGTAAGCGGAGGTTGCATCGGCTTTCAGCAGGTTGTTTTTAGCCTGATCCCAATAACGGTTTTCATAAATGAATTCGATGTCAAGTTTTCCGGCAACAGAGCCATCGATTTTCCCTCCGAATCCATAGAAACTGTTGCTTGTTTCATAAATACCTTTAATACCGATCCCGCTCTTTCCTTTTTCAAGAAGGGTAGATATTTGCGCTGAAGCCGATATGCCGAGGAAAATGATGCAAATAATCAAGAATAATTTTTTCATAATGTATAATTGTTAAATTGGGTGGATAATTAATTGTTCATATGAGGTGTTGTGTGGTTTCTAAATTAAAATAATATGTCGATAATTCCCTGATATTCAGTATTCATATTATAATCAGTTCCATAAAACACAAAAAGTAATCATCAATCCCTTTTCCATCATTGTTGTGTAATCTGCAACAAGTTTGGATAACACGTCTTCACTAATTAAGCATCTTCAAAATTAAAAACAAGCTGCAAATTGACTTGTAGTACAAATCCTATTTTTATGTAGGGTTTATCCTACACGGAATTGAAAAAACAATTTGTAATGCAGAGCTATCAATGCATTTTTAGAATATTGCTAAATAATTGGATCGATTCGGAATCAATCAACAAAACCTTTTTAAACGTAAGTACAAATGTTCGAATGTCAGACAAATTTTATTTCCTTAGTTTTGCTCATATTGTTATTTTTTTTTTGCGCACAACATTTACAATATCTGAAGTAAACTGCGGGGAGGAATACAATCTTTAACTTTTTCGTCATTCATTTATGATAATATTTAAAACTATGAATAGGTATATTTTATTTCTTTTTTCGTTTTTTACCCTTAGTTTGTCATATTCTCAAAATTTACAAATGCACTATGACTTTTTAGAATCTAATGGAACTAATAGGAATATGATAACATCTACGATTGAAATGTTTAAGCCAGATTCAATAGGTTCAACCTTTTTATTTGTTGACATGAATTACTCATTAAAGAATTCTGATGTTAAACTTTCGTATTTCGAAATTGCCCGTAATTTTAAGTCTAGAATTAGCAAATTTGAACTTCAGTTAGGTTATAACGGTGGTAATTTAATTACTGAAAATAATACTGGAATACATATCAATCCAGCTTTTTTAATGGGAATTAACTATCCTTTTCAAATAAAGAATGTGTACTTTAATTCAGCCCTGCTCTACAGATATGAAACCTCACCCAGTAATAGCAGTAATGTACATTTTACAGGTCTTTGGTTTTGGAATTCTAAAAGTAAAAAAATTATTCTAAAAGGTTTTATTGATATCTGGACAACTTCATCAGAAAGGAATTTGGTAATTTTATCGGAGCCTCAATGCTGGTATAATATAAAATATGGTTATTCAATTGGTTCTGAATTAGAATTATCCTATGGTTTTGTAAAACTTGATAAAAAACTGTATTTCTATCCAACTATAGCATTAAAATATACATGGTAGAAAGTATCCATCTGACAGGCATCGGGGGTTCTTAGGTTCTTTCTGTTTCGAAACTTTCGGACAGTTGTGATTTCCGATGTAAACCGACTCTTGTCTTCATTGTGTTCGGTTAAACGGCGGTCAACATCGGAACTTATTCCTTTGTAGTAAACCCCAAACGTCTCAGATTGTATGATATAGACATAATACATAACGAAAAAAGCTCCCTTTTGAGGAGCTTTTGCGGACCGGACGGGACTCGAACCCGCGACCCCGTGCGTGACAGGCACGTATTCTAACCAACTGAACTACCGATCCGAATATGAAAGAACTTTGGTTAAAAGAAGTGCAAAGATAACGCCTTTTTAGTAACCTGCAAGAAAAATAATATTTTCTTGTCTAATTTTTCAAACTCAGAATGCGAATGCGTTGTTCTATGAATTTTCAATGCGAAATACCAACCCCCCTTCAGTCTTTCCTCATGGATTTATAGTAAAGGTATTATCACAATCAACCCATTGATAAGCAATATATTGCCCTTTTAATCCACAGATTGACTACTGTCTGCTTTTAATCGTACCTTTGCCATTGGAAAAATGCAGCGATGTTTGAAAATCTTAATCAGTCGTATCCTTTTAATAACAATTTTAAACATAACCTGCGAACCATTACTTTAGTCAGCGCAGGATTCATGCTGATATTGCTATATTTTCAACCATTCGGCGTTAATTTTATGGCCTCCCAGAAAAATGGATATTTTGTATTGGCCATTGGTCTGGTAAGTGCTGCAACTTTCTTTTTCAACACACTGATTCTACCTGGCTTATTTCCACGACTATTTGAATCTGCAAGATGGACAATACGTAAAGAGATCGTCTGGAATGTTGGCATGTTTGCTTTCCTGATTTTGGGCTTCACACTGTCAGCACTGTTGTTTAAAATTACAAACCTTCAGTCGATGACAATTTTTCGTTCAGGTGCGTTGGCCGTGCTGCCATTGGTACTGTTTAACTTAGTAAACTATAACCATTCCTTGAAATCAAAAGTTGCGAAAGTCATCGATTCAGGCAGACACTGGCTGGCTGAGGAGCACAAAGCAGTGGCAGCCAATGAAAATGAGCACGTTCATATTGAATCGGAAAATGGAAAAGAGATATTCGACAAAGAATTAAAAAACATTATCCTAATTCAATCATCGAGTAATTATGTAGAAATATTTTACCGCGAAGGCACATTAATACAGCGTCAAATTATAAGGCAGACACTTAGCGCTGTTGAATCGCTCTTGTCGGGTTTTCCAACCATAAAAAAATGTCACCGGTGTTGTTTGGTAAACCTGAGCCAGATTTCAAAACTTTCGGGAACCTCACCAAACTACACGCTCGAGTCCATTGGATTGGATTTCCGTATCCCGGTTTCGCGTCATAAAATTGCAGAATTCAAAAAATTATTAGCCAATTCCTGACAATTATTTGCTACAGGTTTTCGCTGAAAATTGCATAAAGCAATCAATTTTTCCCCTAAAAAGCTAGTTTTCCACTTTAATCGCCCTGCAGTTCATCCCTGAAACAAATGCAATTCAGCCCTAAACCCTGCAATTCTGCCCTTTTCAGCCCGCTTAGCCCAATTATCGGCCTCCCCTACCCAACAGCACTATTTTTGTATTGCAAATGATAACAAGATTATATCTGTCTTGCTGAAAATGGCAAAGTGCCAATTGTGCAAGACTATTTTTTTGTGATTAAGAATTTTGCAGCTTTTTCAAATGAATGCATTAAGAATTGGAGATTTTTACATACCAACCGGTATCATACAGGGAGGCATGGGTGTTGGCATTTCACTTTCAGGACTGGCTTCAGCAGTGGCCAACGAAGGCGGTGTTGGAGTTATTTCGGCAGCAGGATTGGGCATTCTTTATAAAGACTACTCAAAAGATTATCTGGCAAACTCAATTACCGGCCTTAAAGAGGAAATCAGGAAGGCCAGAAAACAAACTTCAGGCCTTATCGGAGTGAATATCATGGTGGCACTTTCTAATTATGAAGATTTGGTGCGCGCCTCCATTGAAGAAGGAATTGATATCATTATTTCAGGTGCCGGACTACCGCTTGATTTGCCCAAATATCTCACACCCGGTTGTAAAACCAAGCTCATCCCAATTGTTTCATCCGCACGGGCCGCATCACTGATATGCAATAAATGGATGACAAATTTCAACTACCTGCCCGATGCAGTGATTGTTGAAGGACCAAAAGCAGGTGGGCACCTCGGGTTCAAGCTTGATCAGATTTTTGATCCTAATTATGCTCTTGAAAAATTGATTCCCGAAGTTGTAAAAGCGGTCAACGAAATTGCTGTCCTCAACAAAACAAAAATCCCGGTAATTGCTGCCGGTGGTATCTATACTGGCGCAGATATTGCCGAATTTTTAAAATTAGGCGCATCAGGCGTTCAAATGGGAACACGATTCGTTACCACGCATGAATGTGATGCATCGATTGAATTTAAGGAAGCCTACCTGAAAGCAAATAAAGAAGATATAAAAATCATCAAAAGTCCGGTTGGCATGCCGGGTAGAGCGATTAATTCCATTTTTCTGGAAGATGTTGAATCCGGAAAACGACATCCCAAAGCCTGTCCGGTAAACTGCATCCGCACATGTGATATCGCCACGGCTCCTTATTGTATCATGGCATCGCTGACTTCAGCACTACGCGGAAACTTCAACCGTGGATATGCCTTTGCCGGAAGTAATGTCTGGCGCACCGACAAAATTATTTCTGTAAAAGAATTGATGAATACAATCAAACAGGAATACGATGCACATAGTGGGAAAGCCGATTTATGGAAGATGACCTACAACAAGAACATCAATGCGATTTCCAATAGTATTGCATTAAATATCAACAATATAAGCACCTTGTTCCCGAATATTGTGAACCTGAATCCCCGCTTTTTCAGCCGAACTTTTCCATTTATTTACCTGCCAATACGGAACACTTAAATCAATTACAAGTGTTGCGAAATGATATTGACTGAGGAGTAAGCCTAAACTTTCCTTTTTGTTACCGCTTACAACCACAAAATCAAGTGGCAGTTTTTTAGTAGATTGTCGCACCAATCCGGGTTCACCTGTCCAGATTGAAAATATTTTTCCACCAAATGAAACCAAGTCGTTATATTTCTTTACCAGACCCGGTTCAGTAATGGATTCATTCAAACCCGCATTTAAATACGCATCTTTCAAGCCCATTTTCGCCCAATACGCCCTCAAATTATAATCGACAGCGAATTCATCTTTGACGAAAGTGCTGTCAGCAATCAACACATGATTCTTTCCTGAAATCAATTCGACAGCAGCATGCTTATTCACACCGTAAACAATGATTTGAGAAGTCTGCAAATTTTGAAAATTCCGGATGGTAAGCGAAAAAAAGAAAACCAGCATGATGGATAATATGGGAACTATTGTCCGGTAATTGTTGTAATTGAAAAATATCCATAAGAGTGCGATCACAATAAAAAGCATAATTACCTCATATTGTACAAGATATAACCCATTTAGGGTCGATAATGGCAGACTCTCGATTCGGGTAACGAGAAAATTCATGACATAAATAAATGCCGAAGTTGCATAGCCGATCCAAAGAGGAATCCATGGAAGAAATGACAACAACAATACAGCCATCCCCATCACGATAATTATAAATGATAAAGGAATCAACAACAGGTTACTGAAGATGAAATAAACCGGAAACTGATGAAAATAAAAAAGAATGATGGGTGTAGTCATCAGTTGGGCCGCGAGAGTTACCGAGGTTGCTTCCCAAATCCAGTTCACCACTTTATTTTTGACATAAACCAGGTTATAGAACGGCTGCTGAAACAAGGCAATTCCCAACACAGCGAGATAAGACAATTGGAATCCGATATTTAATAAAGTCGCCGGATCAATCATCAACAACAAAAACGCAGAAGCAGCCAGGGAATTGATAATATTCCCTTTTCGGCCAATCAGATTTCCGATAAGAATAAAACTTATCATAAAAGTCGACCGCAATACGGAGGGGGTCAATCCGGTGATCATGGCATAGAACCAGACAACACCCAGCAAAATCAGTATTTTCAGTGTTTCTGTCGACCGTTTTATTAAAACCAAACCCAGTATAAAATTGAATATCAGGTAAATAATCCCCACATGCAGTCCCGAAACGCAGAGCACATGCATGGTACCTGATGCCACATAACCCTTTCGCAAATAGCGTGGTAATTCTTCATCATATCCAAGTAAAATTGCCGATGCGACAGCATATTCGTCTCCTTCTAATCCATTGTTTTTCAAAATATTCAACAAATAATCACGACATGAATAGGCCATCCTGAAAATAAAATTGGATCGATTGCCTGATAATAGTTCCCAATCACCCTTTTTAAGAAATACCTGATAAGAAATCCCCTTCAATGATAAATACTCCTGATAGTTAAACTGTTCAGGATTCAGCGGTCCAGATACCTTTTCAGGTTTTTTGCTGAAAGAAATAAAATCACCATAGCCAATCATTGGCATTTCAGGGTAATTTTGGAAGTAAACCAACACCTTATAGCTTTCTGATTTCGTTATACCTTGAATACCTGTAACTTCGACCAAACAACCTGTAGTTAATTCTTTTCGGTTAGGCGGTTCTACAAGCCTTGCTTCAATTATTTTATTGAAAGTGGAATCAGAAAAAAAATCCAACGCTTTGCGGTCATTTTTAATCTTGACCAGCGTTGTACCTGTAAGCATCATGAAAATACTCATACACAGGCCAAAAATCCAACGATAGCCGTAAGATTTTACCCGGATGAAAACAAACAGGCAGCTAAAGAGAAAGATTGATAAAAAAAATAGCCACCATCCATTTGACAATTGAAAAACCGGATGTAACCCAAGGTAAATACCCACCATAAATGGCAACAATAACCTTAAAAAAGGATATTTGTATTGGTTAGGCATAAAAAAATAAACATTGAATGCAGGTATAAAGTTACAAAACTATTGATGTAAAAAATCGTAGATAATTTTTGCAGCTTTTGCTGAGGCTCCTGGACCACCGAGCTTTTCAATAAGGCTGTTATAATCAGCCATCAGTACCGTTGTTTTTTCGGAATTCGTCAATAATTGTCCAAGTTCAAACCTGAGTTTCACTTTATTCAGATCATGTTGTATCAACTCACAAACAACCTGCCTGTCCATGATAAGATTTACAAGCGAAATATATTTTATATGAACCAACCGCTTCGCGATGGCATAAGAAATCGGGCTGCTTTTATAGCAAACCACTTCAGGAACCTTAAGCAACGCAGCCTCCAGCGTGGCGGTACCTGATGTGATGAGAGCCGCCCTTGCATGCCTCAATAATTGATGGGTAGCTCCGCTGATAACCCTGACATTTCGGTCAAGAATAATGTTTGTGTAAAAAGAGCTGTCGATAGAAGGTGCGCCTCCGATGACAAATTGATAATCGGGAAAATCATCTACCACGCTGAGCATAATTTCAAGCATCTTCGAAATTTCCTGTTTTCTGCTCCCCGGAAGCAAGGCGACTATCGGCTTGTCGGGTAGATTGTGACTTGCGTTAAAACCTTCATTATCTGTCGGTTCTGCTGCAATTGCATCCAACAACGGATGCCCGACAAAATCGACCACAACCTGATTTTGTTTGTAAAATTCTTTTTCAAAAGGAAGAATCACCAACATTTTGTCGACAACACGTTTTATAGTGTGTATCCTACCCTTTTTCCATGCCCAGATTTGTGGTGAAATATAATATATTACCTTGATATTTTGCAATTTAGCGAATTCAGCCATCCGAAGATTGAAGCCAGGATAGTCGACAAGAATGAGAACATCAGGAGCAAAAGCAAGAATATCTTTCTTACAAAACGAAATATTTCGAAGTATTTCGAAAAGGTTCATCAACACTTCTGTGAAACCCATAAACGCGAGCTCACGGTAATGTTTCACAATTTCTGCGCCTTGTTGTTGCATAAAATCACCACCCCAGGCACGGATTACCGGATTCGTATCAAGTTTTTTTATTTCCCTGATAAGATTTGAAGCATGCAAGTCTCCCGAAGCTTCACCGGCAATGATATAATACTTCACCTTGTAACTTATTATTTATCTGATAAATACAAAAACTGCCATAAATAGCACAAAAGTTACCGCCAATACCCCTCTGCCTGATTTATCAAGTTTGTAGGGCACAAAAAGAAACCGCATTACAATTAAATTGGGAATAAGGGCCACAAAATAAGGCACTTTCGGATTAAGGAACAGTTTCACTACGATGTCGGTTTCTTTTAAAAGAAAAATTACACCATAAAACAAGGCTGGGAGCAGTATCGCATAGCCAATACCAAGTAAATAAAAATCTGTCTTAAAAATATTTTTCATGCCAAGTATTTCAGGTTACCTTTTGTTAATCATTGTGTTACAAAATATTAAATATGGGTCAACCCCAATTTCCACCTGTCAACCAAATCCATCGCCTTGTATGCCGTCAGGTCGTATTGCACCGGCACAACGCTGACATAATTATTTTCGAGTGCCCACTGATCTGTTTCTTCTGCCAGGTCATCGTTTTCAAACTTTCCGGTAAGCCAATGGTAATCACCACCACGCGGATCCATTCTGGTGTCAAACTCTTCAACCCACCGGGCATGGGCCTGCCGGCAAACACGAATCCCCTTAATAGGATTTTCACTTAGGGCAGGAATATTCACATTCAGACAAACACCAACCGGTAATCCTTCGGCAAGCACTTTTTTTACCACCGATTCAAGAATTGAATCCACATGACTGAAATCAGCATCATGGCTATAATCGAGCAGACTGAAACCAATGGCCGGAATATAATCAATACACGCCTCCAGCACGGCAGCCATGGTACCGGAATAAATCACATTGATAGAAGCATTTGAACCGTGATTGATTCCTGAAACAAGCAGATCGGGTTTTCCTTTAATAATCACCTGTTCACCCAATTTTACACAATCCACCGGTGTGCCATTGCACACATACTCTTCGTAATCAGGTTCTTTACAAATAGTTTTGATTCGTAACGGTGTTGTAATTGTGATCGCGTGTCCTTGTCCTGACATAGATTTTTCACCAGCCACCACGACTACTTTCCCGATTTTTCTGACAACTTCAATTAATTTTCGCAAACCTGCCGCCGAAAAACCATCGTCGTTAGTCACTAATATTAAAGGTTTTTTTACTTCTTTTTTACTTTTCATTAGGTTGATCTGAATTAATAACTCCTGCTGAAATGATGAACTTCATCACGTCAGTTGCCGACGAATCGACGGGTCTTACATTGGATGCAGGAACGATAAACAAATTTCCTGACCAGGCATAAGAATGCGGCAAATATACGGCAACCATCTTATCTGAAAGACCTAAAAATTTTAAGTCGCGGTTAGTAACGAATCCTAACTTCTCCATTTCAATACCTGCACCAATTTTAACCAACACCGGTTCGTTAAAACGCTTTTTTTGTCCGACAAAAGCTGAAACGAGATCTTTAATGGAAGAATAAACAATTTTAATTAACGGAGCCTTTACCAAAAGACTGTCAAAATAACTTAACAATGGCCTGAAAAAGATTGTCGACCCTAACACCCCAATTACTGTGATTGATAATATGAGTACAACCAAGCCCAATCCAGGGATATGCCTCTCCAAGATCTTGTCCAAATAACTGATTAACAAGCCATCAATAAACTGAAAAGTGGCATAAATAGCCCAAATTGTTAAGGTGATCGGGGAAATAAACAATAATCCTTGGAAAAAATAATTAATTGCTCGTTTTAAAAGTAGTTTGAATTTCATAGTCAATCGTTTAATTGGATTTAATATATTGATATTAAATACATTATATTTAAATTATTACACCTCTGTTGACAAAATTCATCATTTCAAGGTATAAACGATGTGTAGGCAAGCCCATTACATTAAAAAAAGACCCGTTGACTGATTCGATGGCAATATAACCGATCCATTCCTGAATCCCATACGAGCCCGCTTTATCAAATGGTTGATATTCATCAACATAGTACTCAATTTCTTCCGGCGTCAAATTGACAAACTTCACATCACTTTCTTCAGAAAAAGTTACCATGGATTGTTCATCACGAATACTCACACCAGTAATTACTTTATGATGATTTCCTGACAACCTCGTAAGCATCCTGATCGCTTCGTTTCTATCAAGTGGTTTATTAAGCACCTCATTATCAATCACAACAATCGTATCAGCAGTGATCAGAAGAAAAGATTCAGGCAATTCATCTATAGTAAATGCCATTGCTTTCTTTTTGCTCAGGTATCCTGAAATTTCGCCGACCGGCAACATCGCTGGATATGATTCATCTACCTCCTTTAACAGCGTAGTGAATGAGATGTTCATTCCTTCAAGCAATTGTTGTCTGCGGGGCGATTTTGATGCCAATACTACATGGTAATTACGAAACCGGGAAGAAATCATTATTAAAAAATAAGTAAAACTAAAGAAGCTATTCCACTAATCATCAATGCTTTAAATAAACCTGAAAGCCAATGAAAATCGGTATGGTATGTTGAGGAAATCAGTTTAAATAATGCTGCAATCCCCAATAGTTGCGTAGCGATCAAAAAAACAGCAGCAAACCGAAATCCTTCCATCCATAACCAATACTGCCAATATACCACCATGAACATTAACACAACAACCAAAATACCAACAATCTTTTTTGAGACAGAAACACCAAATAGAATAGGAATTGTTGCACAGAATGCAGCTTCATCACCTGCAATGTCTTCCATATCTTTAACTATCTCGCGGATCATACTTGAGATAAAAGCAAACAACGAATATGCATAAACGACGGTAGAGATATATGTGGTAATTCCCAAATTGTATGAAAGTTGACTATTTTCAGCATCAAGCATAAACAACTCAAAATTCCAGGTAACAAGCAACACCATGGCTGATGCAAATGAAACCACAATGTTTCCGGTGATAAGCTGCCTTTTGTAACGTTTTGAATAATAATAAAGTAAGATTGCCATCACCGGAAAAATCATTCCGAAATATACATTTGAAGCTGTATAGGCGAGATAGAAACCTATTATTATTCCAATCAGGGTCAAACCCAGATAATATTTTTTTGCTGACAAATGACTGATACCTTTTCCAATAATCATTAATTCAGGATGATTAATGACATCAATATCTTCATCTGACATATCATTGATGACATAACCCCCGGCAGCAATTGACAATACACTCAATATTAATAAGGCAAAAAGGGTAACTGTCGAACCGGATAGAATACCAGCCTGTTCAAATTGTGGGAGAATAAAAAAATAACGCAAGCAGCTCATTAACGCAGACATGATAAGCAAATTAGGCCAGCGAATGATTCTTATATAATTCATAATCATAGCATTACCAGGTGTGTGCCTCTGCATCCATCATCCATTTTCCCTGCACTTTCAACACCTGTTCAATAATATCGCGTACACAACCTTTCCCGCCCTCCAAATGACTAATATACAAGCATATATTCTTTATTTCAACAGAAGCATCCGCCGGACAAACTGGCATTCCGCAGGCTTTCATCGGCAAATAGTCGGGTATATCGTCGCCCATATACAATATGTTTTCAAGGCGCAATTGTTTGTCTTTTACGTATTGCTCAAAAACATTCATTTTATCAGAAACGCCCAAAAAAACATCCTTTATCCCCAATGATTCGAAACGTTTTTCCATGGATGGTGAATAGCCCCCCGAAATGATTGCGACGTTGTAGCCAAGTTTTTTGATCAATTGAAGTGCATATCCGTCTTTTACATTGGCAGTGCGCAATGGTTCACCTTCATTGTTAATAATGATTACTCCTTCGGTCATAACGCCGTCATAATCAAATATGAAAGTTGTGATTTTCGACAAATGGGCTTTATAATTACTCATAATCTTTAACGTTATATTTCGTGCTTATGTATTTCGAAAACTGATCATACAAGCGTGCCAATTCAGGCTTATTGTTTAATAAATTCAGGTGGGCATGCATGGTTCCCTTGTCGCCGCGCTTCGCCGGACCAGTTTGGCTGCTTTCCGGATCCGTTTCAAACGCCTTGTACACTGTTTCAAGAATGAGTGGTTTTAGCAATTCAAATGACAGGTTTGTATTATGTAAAATTTCATTCCCCATTGAGAACAAAGCATTTACAAAATTCGAAACAAAAACGGCGGCCAAATGCAATTTTCTTCTGTCTTCTGAACAAACTTCTACAACATCGCCTGAAATACTGTTTGCCAGTAAAAAAAGTATTCCTTTGCAAATGGGACTATTTGCTTCAATAAAAATCGGGACCCCCTGAAAATCAATGAATCTTCCTTGTGAAAATGTTTGCAGCGGATAGAAAACCCCAAATGATGTAAATTTATCTTTAAATACATCCATTCCAATTGAACCTGAGGCATGAACACAAATTCCCTTTAATACCGGCAATTTTTCGACTACCTCAGCGATCGCATCATCCGAAACTGCCAACAAATACACATCAGCATCTGTGTCGATCTCATCAAATGAAAGCACAAAACCGAGAGCTAAATTTTCAGCCAATTGCTTTGTCTTTTCAGAATTACGGCCAACTATCTGAACAATAGTATGGCCTGCGCCCATGAAAGTCAGGGCGAGATGCCCTGCTAGCTGGCCTGTTCCAATTATAACAATCCGAAGGAGACTATTGCTGTTCAACGCTTAGTTTTGTGCGAAATTACACATTTCACTGAGATCAATATGCCATTTTTATATCCTTAAAACAAATTTAACTATTGATTGTTTAAAACCCATCTAATCTGACAATATGTCGAACTATTCAATCAAAGACCTCGAAAGACTAACAGGAATTAAGGCGCATACGATTCGTATCTGGGAGAAACGGTATAATATTGTTGAACCTGACCGGTCCGACTCCAATATACGCTCCTATTGTGACAGAGATCTGAAAAAGCTTATGAATGTATCCATTTTGAACCGAACAGGTTTGAAAATATCAACTATCTCTAAACTGTCGAACTCACAGATAAATGAAAAGATTATTGATGTGCTCGACCCTGAAAATGATTATCAAAGTCAGATTGAAAGCCTGGTTGTTTCGATGATTGAATTAAATGAAGTTCGATTTGAACATATTCTTAATCAATCTATTACAAAATTAGGATTCGAGGAAACACTTTTTTATGTCGTTTATCCTTTTTTTGAAAAAGTTGGGATGCTCTGGCAAACCGGCACCATTTGCCCGGCCCAGGAACATTTTATCAGTAATCTTATCCGACTCAAATTAAGCGTAGCCATCGACAATCTGCCAATGGTTTCAGACCCTGAAGCGAAACGGGTCTTCCTGTTTCTTCCCGAATGGGAATTGCACGAAATGGGATTGCTTACCTATTACTATATGGCCCGAAAAAAAGGGTTTAAGGTGTTCTATCTTGGACAGAAGGTCCCCATGCCCGATCTTTTTGAACTTTCTGACACAGTGAAAGCAGATTTGCTGGCCACTTTCTTTGTAACAGGAATTACAGAAAATGAAATTCTGAACTATCTGAAGGGCTTATGTAGTCATTTTAGCACCCAGCAAATATATATCAGCGGCATGCAGGCTGCAAATTTGTCAATATCATTGCCAGTGAACGTGAAATATGTGCAGGGTGCCGGTGAGTTTAAAAAGCTGTTGGAGAAAATGACAAGCTAATCTCGATTTTTTACCAACCTCAGAAATCAACATTTCAAACAGTCGAATCATTTTAACTCATTATCCTTCCGTGTATTACGTTTAGTATTTCTCCTGTCAAGTCTTATTTTAACTTCCTCCGTTTCTAGCAACATTCGACATCTCAAATATTTAACAAATCTTTAACACTGTCTTATCCTATTGAATATCTGATATTTAACAAATTTTAAGAGTGTTTATTTAGAATCGTTCTTGACAAAAGTGATTTTTTGTTTAACTTTGCATTGTAATTATTAAACAAAATAAATCATGACCGCTATAGAATTCAATTATCAACTCACAGGCTTGCAGAAATACCTCATCATTTTTGCCAAGCAACTCACACGAAATGAGGATGATGCCCTTGATCTTTTGCAGGAAACTTTTCTGAAAGCACTTACTTACCGCGATAAATATGTAGTTCAGAATAACTTCAAGGCATGGGTTTATACAATTATGAAAAACATTTTTATCAATAATTATCGCCGCAATAAAAAAGCCAAAACGATTATCGACCAAACTGATAATCTTTATTTCATGAACTATAACAAACAGAGCAAGGATACAAACCCTGAATCAATATTGGCTACCAAGGAACTTCAACATGGCATAAACAAACTTGATTCTGATTTCCGCCGGGCATTTGATATGTACAATGATGGTTACAAATACAAGGAAATTGCTGATGATCTTGATCTTACCATTGGAACAGTGAAGAGCCGAATCTTTTACAGTCGGAAGAAACTAATGGAAAACCTGCGTGAGTATCAACCAACAGGATAACAAGTTTTAATCAGCTCCGATCTAATAAACATACAAAGAGGAAAATTAAGCGATGGCTTTCATTTCCTCTTTTATCATTTTTATAGCCTGATCGATTAGCTTGCTATCAATTTGTATAAGTTTTTCGGCCAAATCAGCAGCAGAGGCATTTTCCTCTAATGAGACGGCCTGCAAATTTATTTGTTGCGCAAGCTCCTCGCGGGCAGTTTTTGATGTTTGCCAAACAGATTCTGAAACAAATAACTGCTGTGATAAATTGTGCTCGAATTCATCCCTGATATTTTGAAGCAAATTCATCTGAAATTGTTGACGTGCCACAAATGGATCCAAATGTCTGGCAATCAACGCCATTGGCTTGATTCTTTCGAGAAATAATACCAAACGCTCATACGCCTGCAATCGAAGCGGAAGCACCAAATCGAGTTTTTTTTCATTCAACCTAGCTACTGAAACCTCGAGTGCCTGTTTGTTTTTTACCGACAATATGGCAAGATACTGATTCAATGCCCTGATTAAGAAATAAGTGACCACCAGAATGTAAAGGATGGTTCCGGTTAGTAAAATTAAAGTAGCTGCTTCCATATGGATGAATTATGGCACAAAGATATACGCTTTGCCAAAAAAAAGTGACATTGATGCTAAAAGAAGAGTTTATAGACAATGTAAGGGACTTTTAATTCTATTTTTGGGATTAAGGGTATTTCAAAATTCCTATTTTTGCTGTAGCAAATATTAAGAACTGTGGATACCAAACAAATTTTATCAAAACGGGTGCAATCGGTGTGCGAGTCGGCAACCCTTGAAATGACCCGGAAAAGTCGTGAATTACGCGACAAAGGTGTTGATGTTATAACCTTAAGCATCGGAGAGCCTGATTTTAATACGCCTGATGATGTGAAACAAGCTGCAATACAGGCAATTAATGATAATCAAACACATTATCCACCTGTACCTGGTATTCCTGAACTTCGTAAAGCTATCGCCGACAAATTGCTCCGAGACAACAATCTGGTTTATAAACCTTCACAAATCATTGTTTCAGCAGGCGCGAAACAATCAATCATGAACGCTTTTTTCTGCCTGATAAACGATGGTGATGAAGTATTGATACCGGCACCGTTCTGGGTTTCATATCCCGAGATGGTTAAAATGGCTGGTGGTGTTCCGGTAATCATACAATCAACCGTGGAACAAGACTTTAAAATTTCGGCAGTTCAGCTTGAAAAAGCGATTACACCAAAAACCAAGGCGTTTATTTTTAGTTCGCCCTGCAATCCCAGCGGATCAGTATATTCGAAAGATGAACTTGAATCACTGGCAAAAGTGCTTGCAAAAAATAAACATGTATTTATTTTTTCTGATGAGATTTACGAATACATTCATTTTGAAGGAAAACACGAAAGTATCGCCCAATTCCCTGAAGTATTCGAAAATATCATATTAATTAACGGTTTGTCAAAAGGTTTTGCCATGACCGGCTGGCGCGTAGGTTATATGGCTGCCCCTCAATATATTGCAGATGCCTGCAACACCTTTCAAGGGCAATACACCTCTGGAACCTGCACCATCTCTCAGGCAGCGGCACTCAAGGCAGTGAATACAAATCCTGAGGATTCGGAAGAACTCAAGGATATGCTGGCCCAGTTTCTTGAACGACGTAACCTGCTGTATTCCAGACTCAAGAAGGTAAAAGGTGTTGTTCCAAACCTGCCAACAGGCGCGTTTTACCTTTTTCCGGATATTAGTTACTATTTTGGTAAAACAGATGGAGTAACAATGATAAATAACAGTTACGACCTCTGTTTGTATTTATTGGCAAATGCCCATGTAGCTCTCGTCAGCGGAGATGCATTTGGTTGTGACAATTGCATCCGTTTTTCCTATGCTACTTCTACCAAATTGATTGGTGAGGCGGTTGACAGAATCGAAAAAGCACTTTCGTTATTGCATTGATTTTCAATAATTTATTTTCATAATAGAGGAATTTATTGTCACCCAACGCTAAACTTATTACTTTTACCAAAAAAAACACATGCTGAGTAAAGACGGTATTCAACAATTGTTTGATGATTTTAACAAGTTGAAAATCATGATTATTGGAGACGTCATGATTGACTCATATATTTTTGGGAAAGTAGACCGTATTTCGCCTGAAGCCCCTGTACCCATTGTTGCTGTTGAAAAACGCGTAAACCGGCTCGGAGGTGCTGCCAATGTAGCCCTCAATGTACGTTCAATGGGAGCTAATCCTATTTTATGTTCGGTCGTTGGAAACGATCAGAAAGCAAGTGATTTTCTACAGTTGCTTGAACAGAATGAAATGGCCGTTTCCGGCATATTCAAAAGTGAGGACCGGATTACAACCACAAAATACCGTATTATTGGAAATAAAACACAAATGCTGCGGGTTGATGAGGAACAATTGAATGACCTGGATGAAAAGGATCAGGATGGTCTGGAAAACCTTATTTCATCCATCATCCTTAACAACCACATCGATGCCATCATTTTTCAGGATTATAACAAAGGCGTACTTACACCAAAACTCATTGCTTTTGCCACACAGCTGGCAATTAATAACAACATTCCGGTTGTGGTTGACCCAAAGAAAAAGAATTTCTTAGCATACAAAAACGTTACACTGTTTAAACCCAACTTAAAAGAACTTAAAGAAGGTTTAAATGTTGATGGCGCTCTTAAAACAATTGACCAGATTTCGGATGCCATGCAATTGCTTAATCAAAAACTAGATTGCAAATATATAATGGTCACCCTTTCAGAAAAGGGCGTATTAATCAAACATTTTCAGGAAGGCAACAATCCGAATAAAATTCATTTTCCTGCTCATATACGGAACATAGCGGATGTTTCCGGTGCCGGTGATACTGTTATTAGTGTCGCAACCTTGTGTTTAGCACTTAATCAACCTATTGAAGTTATTGCCGGTATTTCGAACCTGGCAGGTGGAATTGTGTGTGAGGAAGTGGGGGTTATCCCGATTGATAAAAGCAGACTAATCGAAGAAAGTCTAAAATTATCAGTAATGTAATTTTTTTACCACTTTTTTAATCGTTTTACAATAATAATTCACGCATAGAATCATGGCAACAACTAGCTCAAAAAAAGAAAATGTTCGTATCATGTTTAACAGCATTGCGAAAAGATATGACTTTTTGAACCATTTTCTTTCGTTGGGAATTGATCGCATGTGGCGAAAAAAACTAGTGAAGCTATTGGTTGCCCACAATCCACTTACAGTGCTCGATGTAGCTACCGGCACGGCAGATCTTGCTATTGAAGTATCAAAGCAAAGCAAAGCTGTCATCACTGGAATTGATATTGCTGAAGAGATGATCGAAATAGGTAAACGGAAAATTATTGAACTGCATCTCGAAAATCAAATAAAACTGCAAGTTGCTGATTCTGAAAATATTCCTTTCGCAACCGGTACGTTCGATGCTGCTATTGTTGCCTTTGGCGTGCGTAACTTCGAAACCCTCGACAAAGGGTTAAATGAAATGAACCGGGTTTTGAAGCATGGAGGCATGATTGCTGTGCTCGAATTTTCACGCCCACGCCATTTTCCTGTGAAAAATCTTTATATGTTTTATTTCAGGTTTATTCTGCCTTCGTTAGGACGCCTGATTTCGGGCGATAAAGGTGCCTATACCTATTTACCTGAATCAGTGAAGCAATTTCCTGATGGCAAAGCGTTCGTTAATCACCTTGCTAAAACCGGATTTTCTCAGACCACTGAAAAGCGATTAAGCTTTGGAATCGCAACTATCTACACTGGAATCAAAACTTAAAATAAAAACCAATAAATTACGTTTACACATAACAAATTCAAAATATTGTACGTTGAAAAATAAGACTTTAACATTTTTGGTAGTATTATTGGTTATTCTTTGTACCACACAATTGACCTTTGGGCAATCGAGAAAAGTAATGAACCTACCCAGTTACGACAAGGAGGCTTATCATTTCGGGTTTATTTTAGCGATGAACCAAATGTATTATACAGCAAAACCATTGATCGATACCAAATCCTCCCCGGGCTTCGCAATCGGAATACTTGGAAACCTTCGGCTGGGCGAATATTTTGATCTCAGGTTCATACCAACCCTTTCATTTGGCGGAAGGGAAGTTGCCCAGACATCCAATCCCGATTTCTATTACCAGATTCCATCGACTTTTGTCGATTTTCCGTTAAACCTTAAATACCGGTCAAAGCGCCTAAATAATGTGGCTGCTTACTTACTTGCCGGACCAAAATACAGCATTGATATCGCTTCGACAAAGAAAAAGAACCAGGCAGCATTTATTACAAACAGATCAGATCTTGGCATTGAGGTTGGGGTAGGTTTTGACTTTTACACGAACTATTTCAAGTTCGGTACAGAAGTCAAAATGGGCTATGGACTGTTCAACATACTTAAGTCCGGAGGCGATTTTATCGGTACAGATCAGCTTCGAAATAAAATATTTCAATTGTCATTTACTTTTGAATAATATGGAACAAAACAGCACACGTGACGGACTTTTCAAGGCCCTGATTGCCAAATCAACCATGAAACAGGATGTTTATTCGAACACCTTTAAATCATTACGCATGTTTAAACGGGTGATTGAGGATCTCACCAAAGACTATACGTTGAAAGCTGAAGAGATAAAAAGCCATCGAAATGTTGCTTTTGAAAACCGTTATCGTGGTGATTTTGAAATCGAATTGAAATTTGGAGCCGATATCCTGTTGTTTTTAATGCACACCAATATATTTGAGTTTTCACGCGATCATGAAGTGATGCGAACCCCTTACATACGCGAAAACAAGGATCGTTCTTATTGTGGCATCATCAATGTTTATAATTTTCTATCTGATTCATTTAAATATAACAGATTCAATGATATAGGATATCTGATCGGGAGAATATTCATTAATAAAGACAACCATTACTTTATTGAAGGTAAACGTGAACTAGGGTTCATTTTCAATGATTTCGGAAAAAATGAAATGAATCCGGAGGCTGCAAAACTCATTATTGAAGCTGCCATCAAATACACCATCAATTTTGATTTACTTACTCCACCCTATGAAACCGTAAAAATGGTTACGGTTAACGAGATGAAAAACACCCTTGATGCCATCTCTATGAAAACAGGGAAACGTTTAGGGTTTCAATTTCAGCAGGATACGCTGAAATCTGAAGGGGAATAAAATTTTTAAGAATAGTATTGTCAGTTTGAAAAAAGTTTCTACTTTTGCACTCTCAAACAAAAGAAAGCCGCCCGTTCGTCTAGCTGGCCCAGGACGCAAGGTTTTCATCCTTGAAATCAGGGGTTCGAATCCCCTACGGGTGACAAAAACCATCAAGAAATTGATGGTTTTTTTATTTTCATCAAAACTGGTATATACAATCAACAAATTTTGTTCTTAGTTTTGCTTCTGAATCTGTTTCCACACATACAGATATTTTCAACCTTCACAACATATTGAATAAGACCTAAATGATGGTAGTTTGGTGATTGTAAAGTAGCAATAAATAATCCTGATGTAACTGATTTATAATAATTTAGAAAGTGAATAACAGATTAACCGTATTTTTCATGTTTGTCATAGCTGCCATACAGCTCACAGGCATGGTCACCATTGATTTGATGGAACATGACGCTACTCAATATGCCACTATCAGTATGCAGATGCTTCAGGACAAATCGTGGCTGGTGATTCACTGGCTGGGTGTGTCATACCTCGATAAGCCACCTTTGTTATTCTGGATGGCTGCTACCTCATTTAAGCTATTTGGCATCAATCATTTTACTTATCGTCTGCCATCGTTTTTAATCATGCTATTGGGTGTTTACAGCACTTGGAAACTCACCAAACGCCTTTATACCCATGAAACTGCAAATCTGGCTGCTTTGATACTATTCTCGACCCAGGGGATTTTCCTCATGGCGCATGACGTCCGTACTGATTCGATGTTATTGGGTTGGGTGGCATTCAGCTGCTGGCAGATTTACCTGTATTTGGAACAAAAACAAAAACTGAATTTTATACTTGGATTTTTGGGTATTGGTTTTGCCATGTTGACAAAAGGGCCCATCGGATTTATGATTCCGGTACTCGCTTTTGGCCCGCAACTTCTGATTCAGCGCCGCTGGAGTGACATATTCAGATGGGAATGGTTGTTGGGCATTGTAATAATTTTTATTGTACTTGCGCCCATGCTTTACGGTCTGTGGATACAACATGGTGAAGAAGGTATTCATTTTTATTTCTGGAAACAAAGTTTTGGCCGGCTGACCGGAGAAAATGTCTGGCGTGATGATACCGGTCCGCTGTTTTTTACACATTCTTTCCTTTGGTCTTTTTTACCATGGACCTTGCCGGCACTGTATGGCATGGCACATCATGCAATTGAAATTTTCAGGAAACCTAAAACGACCATTTCATCCCACTTTTGGGCGATCATCTTTGTATTCATTGCCATATCGAATGCATATTTTAAACTGCCACACTATTTTTTCGTCGTATACCCTTTCATTTCAATGTTGACCGCTGCTGGAATCATGCGAATAAACGGCAATAAACTGAAATACGGAATTGTTGCACAAGCATTTACAGTTATTTTGATTGGTATTGGAATAATCCTGCTCATGTATGTTGATTTCACCTTCAGAACACTTCTTTCCATTATTGTGATCATTGCAATTATCTCAACAGCATTGTATTTTCTAAAAATGGCTGGCTGGCCGCTGAAATCAAAATGGGTATCATTTTCACTATTGGCAATCCTCTCAGCCAATGTCTTGCTGAATATTCAGTTCTACCCAATTCTGTTAGGTTATCAGGCAGGCTCAGCCATTGGAACGGAAGTAAAAAGGATCGGTCTTCCTACGGAAAAAATGTGCTTTTTCAGACAACACCGACCTTCCTTTGATTTTTATTCACAATCATTGGTTCCAAATTATTTTGAAATGCAACAGATTGATTCTGCGATGAATAAACAATCCAAATTGTTTGTTTTTACCAATCAATCAGGATTGGACACGTTGAGATTAACCAATTATATTATCGATTCTTTACATGTATATCCTGAATATAAAGCAACCAAACTGACATTAGGCTACCTTTTCCCTGAAAAAAGGCCTCAACTACTTAATAAGGTTTATTATTTCAGATTGCATAAATAATGACCGTCGATTTGCCATTTTTTAACCCTACTTAACGAAATGGCGTTCGCAATGGCAGCCCTCTGTAAATAATAATTCAAGTCATGCTGAATGTGTCAGTTCTAAATGACTCTTCCAACTGACTATTGAATATTTTTCTATCTTTGCAGCCCAAATTTTTCACATTAAATATAAATCTAATATATTGGTTTTCAACTTCTTAAATGAATAAAGATAATTTACACGCACTTATTTCGATTGATCATTTGACAGAATCAGCATATCTATTACGTATGCAACGTCGTGGAATACCTTTCAAATCAGGTCAACATATCCTGCTTGGCAAAGCAGGCAGTATCCATAACCGTGAATACTCCATTTATAGTGGTGACAATGAAGATTTTATTGAGGTATTGGTAAAAGAAGTTGAGGATGGCCTGGTAAGCAAACAACTGAAAAAATCAAAAATCGGAGAAAACATGCAGATTGAAGGTCCATTGGGATTTTTCACCATCGAACCCGAATTAATCCCGACCTCCAGATTCCTGTTTATTGCCACAGGCAGCGGCATTGCTCCGTTTCACAGTTTTGTGAAGAGTTATCCTGCAATTAACTACAAAATTTTACATGGTATCCGACATGGAAATGAAGCGTATGGCAAACAGGATTTTGATCCAAAAAGATACGTTTCCTGTACCTCGGGTGACAAGGCCGGTGATTTTCGGGGTCGTGTGACAGATTACCTCAAACTTCATCCTGTTTCGAAAGACACACATTGCTACCTTTGCGGGAACTTCAATATGATACATGAGGTTTTTGACTTGTTAGAACTGCAATCCATTCCTCCCGAACAGATACATGCAGAGGTTTATTTTTGAGATTGGAAGGCGCAAAGGGAATATGTTTTTGTATTCAAAAAAAAAGAAAATAATAAGAAATATTTTTCATCCAAAACGATGAAAAACAAAAGAAACAATGCATCAATAAAACGCCGGTCCTTCGACTGTTTTATTACTAAAAAATAGGATACTAAATGAAATACCACCTCATATCACTAGGATGTCAAATGAACTTATCTGACACTGAACGTGTTAATACAGTGCTCCAGCAATTGGGATTTTCACAGACAGAAGATGAAAATGAAGCATCCATATTGGGGGTAATTGCCTGTTCTGTCCGACAAAAAGCCATCGACAAGGTATATGCACGTATCTCGAAATGGAACAGAATGAAAAACCGGAAGAATTTACTCACATTTGTTTCAGGCTGCATCTTACCTGCCGACAATGAACGTTTCCTGAAGTTGTTCGATCTGGTTTTTCCGATGAGTGACCTGCCACAATTGCCTGAGATGATAAGCCAATATGGCGTTATAACACCTGCAGGATTGCTACATGCCAATATTGAAGGAGAGACATTACTTTCAACAGTAAAAAAGACAAAAGAATCATTTTCCTCCGTTTTAAAACCCTTTAGCTTACCAGGAAAGAAACCAGAAATGATAACAATGAATCCTGGCAAAAACATTGAAGCATTCTGGGACCTTGAACCAACCCATACCTCTGAATTTGAAGCATTTATTCCAATTCAAAACGGCTGCGACAAATTTTGCACATTTTGCGCCGTTCCATACACACGGGGCAGAGAGGTCTCACGAAGCTCAACCGAGATCATGGATGAACTCAGACAATTGGTTGAAAAAGGATTCAAATCAATTACACTCCTCGGTCAAAACGTAAACTCTTATGGGTTAGATAAAAAAGGCGAGGAAATTACTTTTCCGGAATTACTGAAGCAGATCGGTGAATTTGGACTAAGTATCGAAAAAGATTTCTGGGTGTACTTTACATCTCCACATCCACGCGATATGAACGATGATGTGATCGAAGTAATTTCACAGTACAAATGTCTGGCAAAACAGATTCACCTTCCCATGCAATCTGGCGACGACCATGTGTTGTTGCGTATGAACCGTAAACACTCAATGGAGAAATACCGGCAAATTGTATTTTCAATCCGGCGATTGATTCCTGAAGCAACACTGTTCACAGATATCATTGTTGGATTCACTGGTGAAACGGAGGAACAATTTGAAAATACACGCAAAGCCATGGCTGAATTTGAATTCAATATGGCCTATATCGCCCAATATAGTGTTCGTCCGGGTGCTGCCAGTTCCAGATGGGCAGACGATGTTACAAAGGAGATTAAAAAAGCACGGTACCATATATTGACGGACGAACTCACAACTCATGCCATCAAATACAATCGAAAATTAGTAGGCAAAACAATGCCAGTCCTTGTAAGGGGCCGTGATCGCAAGGAGGGTTATCTATCGGCACTCACAGAAGGCAAAATAGTGGTGCGATTCAAATCGGAAAAAACTGAACTCATCGGAAAATTTGTCAACATCGAAGTAACGAGCGTCACTCCCTTATCGATTGAAGGCGCATTGGCCGATCAATTGATTTCACAATCTGTACATTAAAGGCATGAAAAAAATTGCATTCAAAACCTTAGGTTGCCGGCTAAATCAATACGAGACAGATGCCATTGCATCACGTTTTCACAGCGGGAGTTATGAGATTGTAGATTATAGTGAAGTAGCTGATATATACATCATTAACACTTGTACAGTAACAAACCAAAGTGACCAAAAATCGCGTCAAACGATCAATCAGGCGAGAAAAATAAACAATGAGGCGGTTGTCGTAGTTACTGGATGTATGGCAAATAACTATAAAGAATCACTTCTGGAGACAGACAATATTAGTTACGTTGTTGACAATGAACGCAAAACCTCTATATTCAGCATTATTGAATCGCATTTCAGGGGTGATGCGGCAGATCCTGAAGGATTTGACAAGGATTTATTTAGCTATGATGCAGCCTATAAAACCTTCCACACACGAAGTATGATCAAAATTCAGGATGGCTGCGACAATTTCTGCACCTTCTGCATCATTCCGAAAGTACGTGGACGGGCTACCAGCCGACCTGCCGGTGAAATATATCAAAACATCAGGGAAATACTCGAATATGGGTTCAAAGAAGTAGTCCTTACCGGTGTAAACATCGGCAGATACAACGATCAAACAACAAATTTCGAACAGCTTGTCGAAAATATCCTCAACATTCCGGGCGACTTCAGGCTTCGGATTTCATCCATTGAACCGGATGGTTTTTCGGATCGCTTTTTTGAGCTTTTTGCACATCCAAAACTAACACCACATCTTCACCTGTGTTTACAAAGTGGCTCGGAAATTATTTTACTGAAAATGAGGCGTATGTATACTGCAAAACAATTCAGTACCATGGCAGCCAGGTTAAAAACACTTTACCCCGATTTTAACCTGACAACCGATATTATTGTTGGTTTCCCGGGTGAAACGGAAGAAGAATTTGAGCAAACGGTTACAATGGCCAAAAATTTGGCTTTCAGTCATATTCACACCTTTAAATATTCGGTTCGCAGTGGCACACGTGCTGAAAGAATGACAGAACAAATACCCGAAAAAGTAAAAATTTCCAGATCAGAAATTATCCGGTTGATTTCGGAAGAGAACAAAAGAAACTATATCACGCAGATGATAGGTAAAACACAACGATTGCTTGTTGAGCGCTTTGGAACCGATGGTTTCGCTCGTGGTTATGGTGAGAATTATATACCGATCCGTGTAAAATCGAAAAATATCATGAAAAACGAATTCGTTGATGTTATCATCACCGGACTGCATGAAGGGAAAGAACCATCAGCAATCGCTGAAATTTTACAGAAATGAAAAAATATTTACATACATGTTTTGCAATAAGAAAATTAATTGTACTTTTGCAGCCCGAAAATGATTGATTATCTATAAGAAAATAAGAAAATGGCAAATCACAAATCGTCCATCAAAAGAATTCGTCAAAACGACGCAAGAAGACTGCGTAACCGCTATTATGGTAAAACCATGCGTAATGCATTGAAGAAATTCAGAAGTTTGACCGAAAAAGCCGAAGCAGTTACAACCCTGCCGAAATTGCACGCAATGATTGATAAGTTGGCTAAAAGAAGCATTATTCACAAGAATAAAGCCGGTAACTTAAAATCAAAGACGACACGGTTCGCTGCCAAACTGGCCTAAAAACATTTTAACTATTTGGTTTATAGCCTCTTCTTTTTCAAAAGAAGAGGCTTTTTAGTTTAGATAGGAAATCTTATTGTCTGGATGTTCGAAATATATTCCATTTGCATTTTTTTTTGCAAATCAGTATTTTTAACGTCCAATCAAAAGGTTATGCAACAAAATGATAATCCAACTTCTGGAAACTATCCAAAAAACAATTCAATCAAACAATGGGCTGAAGACGATAAACCGCGCGAAAAGCTTTTAAACAAGGGTAAAATCAACCTGAGCGATGCCGAACTTGTTGCCATATTGATCAATTCGGGAAACAGGAAAGAAACCGCCGTTGATCTGGCCAGGAGAATTTTAAAGGATAAACACGATAATCTGATTGAATTATCACGTATGAGTGTCCATGATCTGATGCAATATTCAGGAATTGGTGAGGCGAAAGCAATTACAATTATTGCTGCGCTTGAACTTGGAAAGCGAAGAAGGCAAAGTGAAGTGCTCGAACTGAAGCAGATTAAAACCAGTCATGATGCCTTCGAATGTTTATATGCAAATCTTTCCGATCTGAATTTTGAACAGTTTTGGGTACTGTTTCTTGATAGGGCAAATCAGGTAATAAAAACAAAGCAAATCAGCGATGGTGGTGTAGCCGGAACCGTGGCCGATCCAAAGAAAATATTCAAATTTGCTCTTGAAGCCAATGCTTCGAGCCTCATTTTGTGTCACAACCATCCTTCGGGGCAGCTAACTCCCAGTCCGCAAGACATCACTTTGACAAAAAAAATGGTTGCTGCCGGTGAAACCATCGAAATCAAGGTGTTGGATCATTTGATTATCGGAGGTAATTCATTTTACAGTTTTGCCGATGAGGGGATGCTATGAAAGTGAAAAGTATTAAACTTATGAATACATCAGGCTTACTTAGCTTTGACTACTTTTAAAATCAAGATAAATCGCCCCTCGCCTTTTCTGTCTTCATGTCTTTGTATGTACCTCCAAAAATATCGAAGCAAACGAATCGACATTCGAGAGGACCATTGAAAACGATCAGTTTTTTTGATGGTTTAAGTCCGATCAACTTTAAAACAGGCAAATCACTGCTGATGACCCAGGCTTTGTAACCCCTGAAATTGTGTTTCAAGGTGTCGCCAACCATCATGTATAAGCCTTCAATATCACTTTCTTCCAACCGTTCGCCATAGGGAGGATTGATAATCATGATTCCATCGCCTTCGGGCGGTTGAATTTTATCAAACTCTTTGTGCATCAGTTTAATATCCTTGTGCAAATGCGCTTTTCGAACATTTTCCTGAGCGATGCTAATTGCTTTCGCAGAATGGTCGGAACCCCAAATCTCAAAATCAAAATCACATATTTTTGCTGAATATTCATCCACAATATTTTTCCAAAGTAGTTCATCGAAATCATTCCATTTGATAAAGCCATATTCTTCACGAAAATATCCGGCTGGTATTTTCATCGCAAACATGGCAGCTTCAATGGGCAAAGTGGCTGAGCCACACATTCCATCGATAAAATGACTATTGGCCTGCCAACCGGTAAGTTGGATCAGTCCGGCAGCCAGTACCTCGTTGAGTGGGGCTTTGTCAACTGCAGTCCTGTAACCTCGTTTGTGCAAGGAATCGCCCGAGCTATCTATCGACAAGGTACAATCCTGATTGTAGATATGAATATTGATGCGCAGATCCGGATTATTGGTATCAACAGAAGGACGGATACCAGTTTTACTTCTGAATCGGTCAACAAGTCCATCCTTGGCTTTTTGTGAAACAAAAAGTGAGTGCGTAAAAGTACTTCCACTTACCACTGAATCGATTGCAAAAGTCTGATTTTCTGTCAGATACTCCTCCCATGGAAATGCATTCATCATATTGTATAATGCCATTTCATTTTCAAGCTGAAATGTCGAGATTTTCTTTAGCACACGTAAGGCGGTTCTAAGCACATAGTTCGCTTTATACAGTAGCGCCATATCGCCGGTGAATTGCACCGCACGTGTAAGTAATTCGATATTTTCGGCTCCGAGTTGCTCCAACTCTTTGGCCAGTACAGCTTCCAGACCCGAGACAGTCTTTGCTAAGTAGGTATTTGTTTCGATATTCAAGTTGATAATTTTCGACAAAGATAGTCTGAATCTATTGAACTTCAATCATTTCAGGCAATTATTACCTTGATAATTAATTCTTAAATATTCATAATCAATTGGTTTCTGTTTTGTTTTGCTGATTATCTTTGTTGAAGATAATAAAATGACAATGACGATAGAACAAGCACAACAAAATGTAGATCAATGGATTAAACAGATTGGCGTTCGGTATTTCAACGAACTCACCAACACTGCTTTGCTGATGGAAGAAGTGGGTGAACTGGCACGTATCATGGCCAGAAAATACGGGGAGCAATCGTATAAAACAACCGATAAAAACATGGACGCCGCAGATGAAATGGCTGACATTCTGTTTGTTTTGATATGCCTCGCCAACCAGACGGGAGTGAATCTGACAGAAGCATTTGAAAAAAATTTGATAAAAAAAACGGAACGCGACAAAAACAGACATAAGTCGAATCCGAAATTAATTTGAAAATTTGGCAATTTGGCAATTTGGCAATTCGGCAATTCGAAAATGAATCATTTTTAGATATGGATAAACCAGAGACCAGAAACCAGAAATTAAAAATATAAAACCCCAAAACAACACATAAACTTATGTTGATACGATCTTTTATTAGTCACCAATGGAAACAGGCCGTGCGATCACCAATCTGGCAGAAGAGTCTAGCGATGAATATCTTCATGTTTTTTATTTTCTTTATTTTATTTGCTGAAGTTCTGATTGCCTCCATTTTTATCTCAAAAGAATGGCACGAAATAATTCCCGGAACCGAACCACTATTCGCATTTTACAAGGTAATTGCTTATTATTTTTCAGCGATGTTTGTTATGCGTTTTCTCATGCAACAGCTTCCTGTGCTTGAAGTCCGCTCCTATTTACACCTACCTGTTAAAAAAAACACGCTGCTACATTTTGTCCTTGCTAAAGGATCACTCAACTTTTTCAACCTGATTTCCATCATCTTTTTCACGCCTTTCGCTGTTTTTCAGATTGCTTTCTACTATGGAAACCTGATTGCACTGGCATGGTTGATTTCAATGATTTCCATTGATCTTTCGCTCAACTATTTAATCATTTATATCAAAAAACAAATGTTAAATAGCCTTACGATTGTAACAATCATGATCTCCATCATAGGATTATTCGCCCTGGGCGATTTCATGCATTGGTATTCCTATTCAATGCTATTTGCCAACTTCATCGAATTGATGTTGAAAACTCCGGTTTTATTAGTGCTGCCACTATTGTTGGCAGCATTTACTTATTGGATGAATTTTAAGTTTCTCTCAATGAACTTATACCTGGAAGATCTATCATCTTACACTAAAAAAACTGATAATCAGATTGGTAATGTTGGATATTTAAAGAATTTCGGTATCATTGGCGAGTTGATTGGTTTAGATATAAAACTATATCTCCGCAACAAACGAACAAAATCGATGCTTTACTTATCGCCGCTGTTCCTTGCCTATGGTCTGATTTTTTACACCAACGACCAGTACGACCATGAAGGTGGAATGATGATTTTTGTTGGTGTATTCATGACCGGAATTCTTATGGTGAATTACCTGCAATACGCGTTTGCTTACGAGGGTTCATATTTTGATTTGTTACTCACCTCGGGTATCAATTTCAAAGATTTCATTCGAGCAAAATTCATCGCTGCGACCATCCTTGTTTCGGTTTCCTATATGGTCACCATCCCCTATTATTTATTCGGCGTTGAGTTACTTCTTATCAATACAGCGTGTTTTCTCTTTAATCTCGGATTGGTAATACCCATCGCCTTATATTTTGCGACTTACAATAAAAAGACACTCAATATAAAACAAGGAAGTGCTTTCAATTATCAGGGAGTAGGCGCTTCACACTGGCTATTCCTACTTCCATTTTTCATCGGCCCGCTGTTGATTTATTTACCATTTTTATGGTTCGGCCATCAAGAATTCGGGCTGATTGCGTTGGGGCTGGCAGGAATATTGGGATTAATTTTCCGTCAGGTTTTTGCACGCTTGATATTAAAAAATGTCAATGAAAGAAAATATATTATGGCCGTTGGATTCCGTGAAAGAGGATAAATATTCGACAATTCGACAATTAATAAAATTTATAGAAAATAATTATACACGATGATACAGGTAAATAATCTTATAAAAAGCTATAACGGAGTAGAAGTGCTCAATATCAATAATTTAAAAATTGAAAAGGGTATTTGTTTCGGATTGGTCGGAAACAACGGAGCCGGAAAAACGACACTTTTCAGGTTGATTCTCGATTTAATCCGTTCAAACTCAGGCGTTGTGGAAATTGACAATGGTGTTGTTTCGGAAACGGATAAATGGAAAAAAATCACAGGCTCCTATCTTGATCAAGGCTTCCTCATTGATTTTTTGAACCCTGAAGAGTTTTTTGAGTTTACCGGAAAAGTGAAAGGCATGTCACAGGACGATATTCAACTGTTTATCAAAGAAATGGAAGATTTCTTTAATGGTGAAGTGATCGGTAAAAAGAAACTCATTCGCAATCTTTCGATGGGTAATCAGCAAAAAATAGGAATCGCCGCTTCATTCATGGGGAACCCTGAAATTATTGTCCTCGACGAACCATTTAACAGCTTGGACCCAAGTACACAGATTCGGTTAAAAAACCTGGTAAAACAAAAACAGGTAGAAAAGAAAATAACCTTTCTTATCTCAAGTCATGATCTCAATCACATCACGGATGTATGCGACCGGATCGTGGTGCTGCATGAAGGAAAAGTTGCCCATGATATACTTACTGGCGAAGACACACTTACAGCCCTTGAACAATATTTTGCTGTATAATTACATACTGTGATTTTCAGCATTTCTAATAATATTTCATCTTTTATGTCGGTAATCAGACAGTCCTTCGCTTCTTTTATTCTATTTACACTCTTTTTTTTGCCAAATCCTGTTTACTGCCAACCGACAGTTATGAAAGGAACAGTTTTGGATGCCAACACCGGATCAGCACTGGCCTTTGTAAACATTTTCATCAACAATAGCTCTTTTGGCGGAACAACTGATATCGATGGTAAATTTGATTTAACTACCGCTTCTCCAATCAGCCATCTTCGATTTTCCTATGTTGGATATGAAACCCTGGAAGTCACTCGTCGGGTTCAAACGAAACGTTTGGTGATCAAACTGCAACCCAAAGAAGTGCTGTTAGACGAGGTGATCATCTATCCGGGTGTTAATCCTGCACACAGGATTATACAAAACCTGATCGACAACCGCGATAAAAACGATCCAAAAAAACTGAACGCCTTCGCGTATACTGCCTACGATAAAATGGTCATGACTATCGACACAACCAGGGTGATTAAAATTGACTCGACAAGGGCTGATACAACATCGAGTCCGGCGAAACTAAAAAAATTCCTTGCTGAAAAGGATTTCTTTATTCTTGAAACCGTCACTGAACGCACGTTTAAAGCGCCTGATAAAAGTCATGAAAAAGTGCTTGCAACCAAAATTTCCGGTTTCAAGGATCCAATTTTTACCTTTCTATTGTCTCAGGCACAATCCACTGATTTTTATAATGATGCGATCAATATTGCAGGTAAAAGTTTCATCAGTCCGGTAAGCAGTGGCAGCCTAAATAAATATTTGTTTATTCTTGAAAATCAAATAGCTACAGATAATAATGACACCATTTACACCATCTCATTTCGCCCATTACTGAATACCAATTTTGATGGTTTGCAGGGCGTTCTGACAATCCATTCCGACAAATGGGCAATAAAAAATGTGATTGCTCAGCCCTCGCGTGAAGAAAATGGATTTTCAATCAGGATTCAGCAACTTTACGAAAAAGTTGACAGTAGTCATTGGTTTCCAGTGCAATTAAACACGGATATCATCTTGAATTCGGCCCAGGTTGCATCAGGGAACAAATATTACCCCATGGTGGGTATTGGCAAAAGCTACCTGCGCGATATTTTTCTAAACCCGGAATCATGTAAACAAAAATACAGTTCAATTGCCATTGAGGTAAAACCCGATGCGTCAGAAAAAAGCGAGGACTACTGGAACCAATTCAGGGTTGATACACTCAGTGTGAGAGATAGGGCGACGTACGGGTTTATGGATTCTGTGGGGAAAGCAGAAAATCTCGACAAAAAAGCCAAGGCTTTTGAAACCTTGCTTACTGGTAAGATTCCATTCAACATTGTTGATTTCGAAATTGATAAATTCTTCCGGATAAATGCTTACGAGGGATTTTATGGAGGATTGGGCTTTCATACAAATAATCGGATATCTGACGTGTTCAAAGTTGGCGCATTCTGGGGTTATGGTTTCAATGATAGAGCGATGAAATTCGGAGGTGACTTTTCAATAAAAATACACAAAAGTTCCCTGTCAATTGTGCGACTTGCTTACAAACAAGAAGTAATCGAAAGTGGCAGCTCCTACTTCCTGGGTCAAAATGATTTTATCTGGAATGAGGAAAATTTTCGTTTTTTCTTCGTTTCTCAAATGGATTTTACAAAATCGGCTGATTTTTCGTATGGATTCAGAGCTCCAAAACATTTTCAATGGGAAATTGGCTTGAGCCAACAGGAAAAAAAAACATTGTATGGATACACGTTCCAATCCTCCACCGATTCGCTGCAGAACACAAATTCCTTCCGGTTTTCGGAAATCCGCCTTGCAATGCGATTTGCTTTTCGAGAGAAATTTCTGCAAACAAACCGAAATATACTTTCACTGGGAACCGACTTCCCGATAGTGTGGTTCACCTTTGCACATGGAATTGCCAACTTTTCCAACATCGACCAATCCTACAACAAATTTGAATTATTGATCAAAAAAACGTTCAAAACCAATTATTACGGGAATTTGAATGTGCAATTGCAAGCTGGGTATATTGACACTTCAATTCCTGCGACCAATATGTTTTATGCTCCGGCTACCTATCGTAGTATCGGACTATATGCACCGGCCAGCTTCACGACAATGCGGATGAATGAATTTCTTTCGGACACATATCTTACGATGTTTCTAACACATGACTTCGGAAAACTTATTTACCGAAAAGGAAATTTTCAACCTGAAATGGCTGTTGCCCTGAATATTGGCTACGGTGCATTGAATAACAAAGCTTATCACAAAGGATTACAATTCAATACCTTAGAAAAAGGGTTTTATGAAAGTGGTATCCTTATTAACAACCTTCTCAGGTTACCTGCATTAAAATTAGGAGTAGGGACATTTTATCGTTTCGGTCACTATGCTTTTCCTGAAGTTGGGAAAAATTTCGGTTATAAATTCACCATGCAGGTTGGATTCTGACAAGAAATTACAGAAATATTTAATGATTAAATCCGTTAATCTGTAGCTTTATTCTTTGTGTCTACCCAATCTTAAAATCCGGCTAAAAAAGCGCTTTTCGAAATTGTAAAAAAAGCGAAACTGGCCAAAAATAAGACCAAAAAACAACAGTAATACCTGATAAACAGGCAATGTTATAACAACAAACAGCAACACCCGTAACCAATCAGGAATGTCTTTCGGAACGCCCAATACCTGCAGTAGCCATTCTTCGACAAAAAGCACAGAAAATCCTGTACAGGTGAAAACCAGTAGTATTAACACAACCTGCATCAGGTTTTTGACACCCCACCGTTGCTGAAGTTTTTTTAATAAAGCCATTTTTCGCCGGTAATAATTAAAAACAAATGTAAATGGAATTATCTTTACACTAATAATTCATTTAATATACAATCCATATGAATACTTCCAAATCAAAAATCACAACTTTTATTACTGGTTTATTGGTTGGAGCTGCTGCTGGCGCTATTGCCGGAATATTACTCGCACCAGACAAAGGTTCCGAAACGAGAAGAAAATTCTCACAAAAAGCCAAAGATATTAAAGACAGTCTACCCGAACAGATTGAGGCATTGAAAATTGCAATCGATCAGAAACTGAATGAGATAAAATCAACCATAAAAGATGTCTAGCCGTGTTTTAACTTATTGAATAACTATATTTTATGATTATAGAAGAATTTACTCAACCATTCAAACAGTTGTCATCGGAGTTTGTTGATTATATCAACCTCCGCATCAACTATGTGGGCTTACTCTTTGGCAAGAGGATGGCTGAAATAACCACGCAGATAGTGATCGTGATGATCCTGGCTGGTTTTGCTTCCATCGTAATGCTGTTGTTAACGTTTGCCTTTGTTTATTGGTATGGTGAAAATATAGGAACCTACACCCAAGGTTTTCTGATCGCAAGCGCAGTATATATTATTGCTGGCCTGATACTTTTTTTCAACAGGGTTAAACTGATCAGCAATCCGGTAGTAAAAATCATGAACGAACGCAATGTGTTTCTTGATATCGCTGATTCTGAAGAAAATATTCCTATTAATAGTCTGCATGAACTTGAGCAACGACTCGAATTGATGAAGCTACAGGTACGGCATAAAGAACTACTTATTGAACAGGATATTTTTGAAGTTGGTGAAAGCCTGAAACCAAGCCGCATTTTGTCCGCCTTATTGAATCAAACGGTTACTTCGACGGCTGTAACAGGAACAATCGTTTCAAAATTACTCGACTATTTTCTTAAAAAGAAAAAAACAAAAAAACAAAAACTGAAGGAAGTTGATAAGGAGCAGCCTGAACCATAAAAAATAAGTCCGGAAATCGTCTTGACTCCCGGACTTCATCCTTATAAACTATTAGTCATCAGATTGTTAAGATATCCTTTTCTTTGATCTCGGTAAGTTTGTCTATTTTCGCAATGTATTTGTTGGTTAACTCCTGAATTTTATCCAACAAAACATCAATATCATCTTCGGGAGTGCCATCATCTTTCAACTTCTTCGCATCATCATTTGCGTTACGACGATCGTTACGAACACTAACCTTTGCCACCTCTGCTTCGGCTTTGGCGCGTTTTACAAGGTCCTTACGTCGTTCTTCGGTAAGTGGCGGAACATTAATGCGAATTAGTTCACCTTCATTCTGAGGATTAAACCCCAGGTTGGCTGCCATTATTGCCTTTTCGATGGCGTGAATAACGCTTTTATCGAACGGCTGAACAATGATCTGTCTGGGATCGGGAGTATTTATATTGGCAGTGCGTTCAATGGGCACATGTGTTCCGTAATACTCAACAATTACGCCATTCAACATGGATGGACTTGCCTTTCCGGCCCGAATTTTACTAAACTCTTTCTCCATATGTTCGATGGCGTGATCCACTGCTTCCTGCATGGATTCCAATACAAATTCTGATTCTTCAGTCATGTTTCGTTTTTTTTCAATTCACAAAACAAAATTACAAGAACTTTTCGTTTTGTCCAATCCAAAATTCACTAAATCGGCTCAAACAACCCATAAAATTTCGGGGATTGCGTTTTTATTCCTATATACATATTTTTGATGGTGAATTCTGATTCATCGTGATTCCAGATATAGGCTTTCAGTACCGAATTATCATCAAGGTTCTGAATCAGATTCGTCTTCAATACGGTAGTCAGCAGAAATGCTTCTCCGGGCAGAATTGTATCATTATTCAAGGTTCCAGCCTGCCAATAAGCGATCGTTTTTGCATCAGGCTTCTTAATTTCAAGAACGATCTTTGTTTTAATCAATGTATCATGCGCCAATCCTGAAGCGATTACACTTAACACCTGAAGTTGGTTTCTGTCGAATAATGTATCACAATTCGCCTGCCAGGCTGTTCCATAAATCCGGGATGCATTGAACGAAACCTGAGAATTTACCGAATCATTTCTCTGCTTATCAACCAGATTATATAAACTATTCCATTGCATCACCGGTAGCGTTTCAGATGACTGATTCCTTGAAAACAAAAAATACTCCGTATTAAACCAGGTTTGATTATGAATCAGAAACGGAAACTTGTCACGAACCATTTCGATCCAATCCGCTGGTCCACCATCCGTTAGGGCAAAAATAAAATACTCTGAAATATCATTATCAACGAACTCTTTGAACTGTTTGCCAGAAATATGTTTTGAAAACAACGTATAATTTTTAACTATTTCTTTTTCAAGGTAAAACTCAACCATTCGGGGTGTTGAAGCATAAATAGCCAAAGATGCGTTATCCAAAGTTTCAAGATCATGCGCGGCCAGTTTCGCTGTCTGATCGTAACCCTGATTGTACATCAATTCGAAATGACTGCGTTGAAAGACAAGTGTACTTATTCCGGTAATCAGAACGACCAAAATGATCACCAGATTTTGCAACTTTTTGAGTGGCTTGAAAAAGGAAAAGAAAAACAATAAAAAAAATGGAAAGGTAAAATACAGGGTACTGAATTGAATGATTGGAGTCCGGTAAACAGAATAGAGATATGCGGTTATATAACTTATTGAAAACCAAACAGCACCAATAATCCTGAATTTCCATTGTTGTTTCGCTTGTTTATCCATCGTGAAAACTGAAAGACCAAACAATCCTAAACAAAGAATCACAAAAGGCAAAGAATAATGAAGGAAATACCATAGAAAATGAAAAAGAAAACCGGAGGTAGGCTTGCCTAACCATCCGCCAATATCAGGTTGCGATAACTGAAAAAGAAAAACAGGTATATGCGGTGAATACAAAATGACAGCACCAATGGCGGCAAAAAAATAGGCCTTTCGAAGCTTAGGATTTAAAAACCATAATCCTGACAGATAGATAATGGTTGCGGCAAACATGGAAAATGCATGCATGATAGCCGCGAAAAATAAACTGAAAGCAAATAAACCCCACATCAATCTGGAAGGTTTTTCTGATTTAATGATTTTAGTCCAGATGAATACCAGTGTCATCACCGCAAAAAGTCCCATTGCATAAGGACGTGCCAGCTGGCTATAAAAAACAAAAAACTGTGTGCATGCAAAAAATGAAGTACTCACCAATGCAACCGTTTCATTAAACCATTGTTTACCAATTTCATAAAACAGGAAAACCGTAATTACTCCACAAAGGGCGAAAGGTAGTTTAATCCAGAATTCATTGAATCCGACCCATTGAACCCAATAATAAAGAAAAACCTGAACACCGGCAGGATGCATGTCGTTTTCCATCACACCTGACTTTATCAGGTCAGTGAAACCAGTATACTCAGTGCGGAACAACGCACTGAACTCATCATGCATAAAAGGCAAACCGCTGATATTCCAGAATCTGGTAACAGCTGCAACAACAAGCACAAGACTTATTGGTAAATAACTGATGAACTTAATGCCTGAGAAAAATGATGATTGATTCTTACTCAATTTGTCACAATTGTACCAATTGACTCTCCATTTAAGACTTTTAAAAGATTCCCACGGGTATTCATATCAAAAACCATGATTGGTATTCTATTTTCGCGGCAAAGTGTAAATGCGGTCAAATCCATCACTTTAAGATTTTTCTCATAGGCTTCATCAAATGTAAGGTGGTCATATTTTACAGCTGTTGGATCTTTCTCAGGATCAGCTGTGTAAATACCATCCACACGGGTACCTTTCAGAATAATATCTGCCTGAATTTCAACAGCACGCAAAGCGGAAGCCGTATCGGTTGTAAAAAAAGGATTACCTGTTCCACCACCAATCAAAACAACATGCCCCTTTTCGAGTAATGCAATGGCTTTTGGACCACTCATCGATTCGGCGATCCTGTCGATGAAAACACCTGAAAGCAAATCAGCCTCAACACCCATGCTTGTCAGTGTTGATTGCAATGCAAGACTATTTATTACTGTAGCAAGCATGCCCATATAATCACCCTGAACACGATCCATACCCTGACTGGCACCCAGTAATCCCCTGAAAATATTTCCGCCACCTATAACGATGGCAATCTGGGCACCCATTTTTACAGCTTCTTTCACTTCCAACGCATATTCATTCAATCGTTGAGGGTCGATTCCGTGATTTTGATTGCCCATCAAGGCCTCACCACTCAGTTTTAGCAGAACTCTTTTATATTTCATAGTATAACTATTTCAAAATGAATAACCTATATTAATAAACCCTATGGGTTTGGAATTATAATTACTCCCCATCAAGGATAACTCCACCGGACCAATGAAACTATCATATCCGAAAGTTACACCAAAACCGACCATTGTCTGTTTTAAACTGAATAAATCTTCAAAATCTGCGGAGAGAAATCCAAGGTCAACTTTCGGGGTAATATAAAAAGTTTGGTATACATTGTATTGCCATGCAATTTTACCAACCAATGTATTATATCCTTGTTGTTCAACAAAGCGAAAACCAGTAAAAGGGATAAAACCATCAAAACTATTATTCTCATTCTGACCACCTAAAATAAAGGCATGTTGAAAGGGCGGTATTGCATTTTTGATGGTAAATCCCGCAATCAGACCGGTTTTCAGTGTACTCTTCACACCAACGGGTAAGTTCGTGTTGTATTTTAACTGCAAAATCAACGAATTGCTAAATAAATCAGATAACCAATCGTTACTCAATGGCATAACATATTTTGCCTTGAATTCGAACTTAGAACCTGCCGTTGAAAAACTTGAACGATTATAACTGTCAGCATCCAAGCTTAGAAATAAAGACAAATAGGAATTGAAACTATAATCGAGGAGATTTTCAAGTGTGCTTTCAATTTTAAAATACTCATATTCAAACCCAGCTTTAAATTGCATTGTATTTTTAAAACTAATCTGGGTGAAAAGTTCCAACCGGTTTTCGTTTGTTGAGATAACATCAAGAACAACGCCATCGCTAAACGATTTAAAATCAAGATTGAAGTAAGTGTATCTGATCCCGAAACCAGGTTTTTCAGCCCGATCCACCAGATAATAGGCAGATGCTTTCGGGTTTTCACCCAATCCGACATCGACAAAAAGTTTAGAGCCTTTGATTAAAAAGTTCTTGAAAGTAGCATTTAATAATAAGGCCACTTTATAATCGGAATCATAGTGGATTCCGGCACCCATGATTCCCTGTCCACCTTCTTTTACCTCAATTACGAGGTTTGCTCCCTCTTCGTCAGGCAAAAAAGAATAATCAATGCTTTCGAAAAAACCACTTCCATAAGCACGTAGAACGCCCTCCTTCAGGTCAGCCATCTTAACCCAGGTTCTGGGTTTCACTTTAAGAGATCCATCCAAAAAGTTCTTTGCTACTTTTTTAAGCCCTTTGTATTGCACCACCGTTATAAAAATTGAATCGGGCGGACGTGTATCTTTGATTTTGTACTTGGCGGGTCCAAATGAATTGAGTGAATCAGCAAGGCGTTTAAGTTGCGGGAAAATTGCCCTGGCAGCTACTTCGCCTGCTTTATAAATACTATCAAAACTAGTAAAACTCATCATATCATAACCCGCCAGTTCAGGTTTGATATAGATATCCGTTTCTCCAACAGCCTTGGTATTTGCGTCAATCCTGTAAAACGATGTTACCTGATCCAACACCTTCACCATTGTTGTAATCTCCTCCCTTTCGTAAAGACCTGATTGAATATCAACACCAATGATTATATCAGCACCCATATCTTTTACCTCAAGAACCGGGAAATTATTAACGATTCCTCCATCAACAAGTAAACGACCATCAATATCAACAGGTGTAAAATAACTTGGAATGGACATACTAGCTCTTAATGCTTTAGCAAGTGATCCTTTATTTAATACAACATTTTCACCGGTAACCAGGTCAGTTCCAATACAAACAAAAGGTGTTTCCAATTCATTAAAATCAATTGTATTATAAACAGGGCTGGTTGTTTCGGCTAATAGAATATTGATCACTTGTCCATCGTACAAGCCTTGCTTCAATTGTACTTTTGTCCCTCTGATTGGCAGGCTAACAATAAACCGATCAGCATTTTGCTTCTCCTCAATGGGAATATATTTGCGCGGTATCTTATCATTCAACAGCATTGTCCAATCCTGACCACGAATAATCCTCGACATGGTATCCGGATGATACCCCATGGCATAAAGTCCTCCAATGATACTACCCATACTTGTCCCGCCAATATAATCGAAATGCAATCCGGCTTCTTCAAAGACCTTAATAGCGCCAACATGCGCAAACCCTTTGGCACCTCCACCACTTAATACAAGACCAAGTTTCGGCCGGTTTCCATCGAGTTTTTGCTGACCAAAAGCAAATGAAAACGACAATAGAAAAGAAGCAAAAAAAAGTAAATAGCTGCGCTGGTTAGAGAGTGTCCGGAAAGTAAGTCTTCTATAATTTAGGTTCAAAATTTGCATAATCCAGATCGACTTTGGTGAAACCTACGAAATAGTTATTGAACCCGGTATAATTATTATTATTTACAACGACATAATAAACGCTATCTGACTGCAAACCAATTGTATCCTTTGACAAAATTGAAATTTGATTGCTGGCAGATGCAACATAAAGGTTTACTTTTCCATCACCAAGTTTCTCAATTTTCCACACTGCATCCTGCTCAAAAGTGACTTCAACAATACGGTCCCCGTACTGAGCAATATTAAAAACAATATTAAAAACATCAGGCGGATTTACTATTGGTTCGGTATATGAGTAAACAGGAATATCCGGTTCTGTTCCACTCGTTTTGCAGGAAATAATAAAAACAATGCACAGGATGAAACCAAATAATGCAGTTGTAGCTTTTTTCATAATCGCGTAGTTAGTTTCACGCAAAACAAAATATAATCGGTAAAAAAAATATATTACTGTCAATCAGTTTGCTAAGCGAATACTAAATTACGTTATTTTAGGATTCACCAGCAAATTTACCATGACAATTTTTAAACTTCTTACCGCTTCCGCATGGGCATGGTTCATTGCGCCCCACTTTCTTTTCGACATGAATGGGCTGAACCACTTCTTTTTGCTGTGTATTACTGTTTGCCTGAGACAACAAATCGGACCGTTCCTCTTTCATCTTACTCCTGTCTAACCCACGTGGGCGCTGGGCTTCGTGAACTGTTGAAGGATCCTGGATCGGAATATCGGAGCGCATTAAAAACGAAATGACTTCCCGGTTAATTTTATGTACCATCAATTTGAATAAGTTAAACGACTCAAACTTGTATATCAATAATGGGTCTTTTTGCTCATATGTCGCATTTTGAACTGACTGTTTAAGGTCATCAAGTTCACGTAAATGCTCTTTCCAGGAGTCATCTATCAAGGCAAGTGAAATATTTTTCTCGATCGAGAGCGCCACTTCACGTGCACCTGTTTCAACTGCTTTTTTCAGGTTTACGACAATCTGCATCATTTTAATTCCATCGGTAATCGGAATAGCAATATTCTCATAACGATTCTGACGATCATAAACATCCTTAATTACCGGCATGGTTTTTTCGCCAATACGTTTGGTACGGTTGTTATAATTCAATGTTGCCTTGTCGAAAAGTTTTTCAGCCAACTGATCAGATTTGGCTGACGAGAATTCGTTTTCATCAAAAGGAGGCTCAATACCTAAGTTTTTGATAACCGATAGTTTAAAAGCTTCGAAATCGCGCATATCCTGATGCTCGGTAATCAAATTCTCTCCAAGATCATAGAGCATATTCGAGATATCAACTGATAATCGTTCGCCAAACAAGGCATGTTTGCGTTTTTTGTAAATAACCTCACGCTGAGAATTCATTACGTCATCGTATTCAAGCAAACGTTTACGAACGCCAAAGTTATTTTCTTCAACCTTACGTTGTGCACGCTCTATTGACTTGGTGATCATGGAATGCTGTATCATCTCGCCTTCTTTCAAACCTAAACGGTCCATCAAACCTGCAATTCTTCCGGATCCAAACATACGCATTAGGTCATCTTCGAGCGAAACAAAAAACTGAGAACTACCCGGGTCACCCTGACGACCGGCACGACCACGCAGCTGACGGTCGACACGCCGCGATTCGTGACGTTCCGTACCGATGATAGCAAGACCACCTGCCTCTTTTACACCGGGACCGAGTTTGATATCAGTACCACGACCCGCCATATTGGTAGCGATGGTTACCACACCTGCCTGACCGGCTTCTTTTACAATCTGTGCTTCTTTCTGATGAAGTTTGGCATTCAACACATTGTGTTGTATCCCTTTTCGCAGTAACATGCGACTGAGCAGTTCTGAAGTTTCAACGGAAGTTGTTCCAACCAATACCGGACGTTTTGCCTTTACAAGGCTTTCAATCTCATCAATAACTGCATTGAATTTTTCGCGTTTGGTTTTGTAAACCATGTCCTCCCTGTCGAAACGGGCAATAGGCCTGTTTGTTGGGATTACCATCACATCAAGTTTGTAAATATCCCAAAGCTCACCGGCTTCTGTTTCAGCCGTACCAGTCATACCAGCTAACTTCAGGTACATTCTGAAATAATTCTGCAGGGTAATGGTGGCATAGGTCTGTGTGGAAGCTTCAATTTTAACATTTTCCTTGGCTTCGATGGCCTGGTGCAAGCCATCGGAATAACGCCGGCCTTCCATGATACGGCCAGTTTGCTCATCAACGATCTTGATCTTATTCTCTATAATAACATATTCAACATCCTTCTCGAATAGCGTATATGCTTTAAGTAACTGAATAACTGTATGTAAACGTTCTGATTTGATTGTAAAATTCCGGATCAGATCGCTCTTTTTCTCAAGCTTTCCAGTTTCAGAAATATCGAGTTTCTCCATATCTGCTATTTCAGCACCAACATCGGGCAGGATGAAAAAATCCGGTTCATTGTACGATGCTGTTAAGAGATCTATCCCCTTTTCGGTGAGTTCAACTGAATTATTTTTTTCATCAATTACAAAAAATAATTCGTCATCAATCACATGCATATTCTTTGCCTGTTCAGCCAGATAAAAACTTTCTGTCTTCTGCATCAGGCTGCGCATTCCTTCTTCACTCAGGAACTTGATAAGTGCCGAATTTTTTGGCAATCCCCTGTATGCCCTGAAAAGCATGTCACCACCGCGTTTAGTGTCAACATCCTTTGCTTCGGATTGCAATATCTTTTTAGACTCGGCCAACATACTACTTACCAATGTCTTTTGTGCATTGTAGAGTTTCGTAACGTCTGGCTTCAAAATATCAAACTCATGTGAATCACCCTTTGGTGTTGGACCGCTAATGATCAAAGGTGTACGGGCATCATCAATCAATACGGAGTCGACCTCATCGACGATTGAATAATGGTGCTTACGTTGAACCAATTCATCCGGGTTACCTGTCATATTGTCACGCAGATAGTCAAATCCGAATTCATTGTTGGTTCCATAGGTAATATCTGCAAGATATGCTTTCCGGCGATTGCCCGAATTTGGCTCATGTTTATCGATACAATCGACAGTTAAGCCAAGAAATTCGTACAAAACACCCATCCATTCCGAGTCGCGCTTGGCCAAATAATCGTTAACAGTAACAATATGAACCCCTTTTCCTGCCAATCCGTTCAGGTAAACGGGCAAGGTGGCGACGAGCGTTTTACCTTCACCCGTTCCCATTTCAGCGATACGACCCTGATGCAGGGCAATTCCACCAATCAACTGTACATCATAATGCACCATGTCCCATGTAACCAGATTACCACCAGCCATCCAGGAATTTTTGTAATATGCCTGATCACCCTGTATGGTAATATGTTCGCGTACAGCAGCCATATTCCTGTCCATATCAGTGGCTGTGACTTTTATTTCCTCATTCTCTTTAAACCGGCGTGCCACTTCTTTCATCACCGAAAATGCCTCAGGAAGTATTTCATTCAACATTTCTTCTGTTTTCTCATACGCCTGCTTTTCAAGCTTATCGATAAGATTGTAAATCTTCTCTTTCTCATCAGCCTGCATGTCAAAATCTGCTTCCAACTGCATTTTTAATGATGCTATTTCATTCTCCTCAGGGGCGATGTTGGAAGCAATGCGTTCCTTAAACTCATTTGTTTTGGCACGCAGCGCATCATTATCAAGCTTTTTTACTGAATCGTAGACAGCAAGGGTTTTATGCAATGTGGGAAGAATTGCCTTCATGTCGCGACTCGCTTTGTCGCCAAACATCTTCTTAAATATACTGAACATAGTAAGTCTCTTTTTAGGGTATGGATTGTATCACAATAATCATTCCGACAATTTTCAGAATTGAAATGTCCGGCAAATTTAGTCGAAAATATTGTGAGTTCATAATCTCAATGGCGAGCAAAGCAGGGAGGAAAGAAAATCCAACTTATCGGTCTTTCAGACGTTGCAAATGAAATTCAAGGTTTTGATCGGGTTGTGGGGCTGGAGCCATGCCAATTTTGCCCTCTCTTAACAGAATAAAAAACTCAGGAAATGTCTTAACACGATAGTCTTCCAAAAGTAAAATATTATCTTCCAGATTTAACAAAGTCCAACTTAAATTATTCTTATTGAATAACTTAACGTAGTTCTGAAATCCCTGAGCGGTTGAAATAGTAATGAAGGTGTAATCATCCCCGAATTTATCGGACAAAGCTTTCATTTTCATTACAGACTGAATACAGACCGGGCAACTATCCTGAACAAACTGAAGCACGACTTTTTTATCACTAAAATCACGTAAAGAACTATTTTTTAAAGATGGGTTTTTTAAAGTGAAAGAGGGAGCATCTGTCTTCATTTCAAGGTAAGACAATGACTTAATCAAATTGGCAGAGATTTGCTTATGTGATAAATGTTTACTTTCAATGTTGAATTGACTGAGAAGGCGAATAATTTCTTCTTTTTCAAATGCAGAATTATTGTACAAATCTCTTAAGTTGATCAAACCGACCAATTCACTCAATTGCGGACTTTTGGATAAAAGCGGATTAATCGAAACGAACTGTAAGAAAGCACCATAACCATCATGAATACTGCGTTTTAGTTCATCCTGCTGATAATGGCGGTTGGTGATCAGATAATCGCTAAACACCTCATTCAACAAATTCATATACTCCGGATTTGAATAAAGAACTGGCTTATCAATTACTAAATTTCGTATCCATTGTTCAGCACTGCGACCCCTCATGGTTTGCAGTAAGGAGGCTTGTTTGTATGTGTTATATTCGGAAACGAAAACAATTGGATTGGCAGGTAATCTCAATTCAATCGCCATCCTGAGTGAATCCAATAAATCAAAACGTTTTCTATGGTATAAGTCATCGAAATGCTGCATCACAAAAGCATTGAAAATCAAATTAATATCATCAATATTTTTTTGTAGTCCCTTGTCATTACTTTCCAAAACAGTTAACGAAAAGGGATCCTTTTCAAAATAGGAAGATGTTAATGATAATTTAGATTGGGTAAGTTTATAGGTATAGATACAGCCCGGACTGATAATAACTTCAACCCTATCGAGTCCCAACGACAATTGAACTGTCGTAATTTCTTGTATATCAATAATTAATGAAAATTTTCCAGCCGCATCCGTTCTGCTGCTCGTTATGGTTTGCTCAAGATTTGAAATATAATCATTCAGAACAATTAAGCGTACAATTTGGTCGGGGGCATTACTTTCGCCATGGATAATGACCGGAGCACCATGCAGATTAAAGGCAAACAGAAGAGAAATGGCAAGGAAAAATCGAGACATTGCGTTTAGTTTTTGCTTAAAAATCTATTTTTCCGGATTCATTGTAAGCGTAACACAGGAAGGGACAAACTGACTGGCATCTCCGCCATTTCGCACCACGTCACGGATTACACTGGAAGTGATTGCGGTTAGTTCGGGCGTTGAAAGCAGAAAAATTGTTTCAATTTCGGGAAACAGTTTTTTATTTACCTGACCAATACTGCGCTCAAATTCAAAATCAGCAGAAGTACGTAGTCCCCGTAAAATATAATGTGCACCAACATTGCGGCAATAATCAACTGTTAGACCTCTATAGGTTACAACCCTGACTTTAGGAAAATCTTTAAACACTAAATTAATCCATTGAATGCGTTGCTCAACTGAAAAATAATAATCTTTCAATGCGTTGATTCCAATAGCGATAATAATCTCATCAAATAGCGGAAGTGCCCGCAACACAAGTGATTCATGTCCCAGAGTAATAGGATCAAAAGAACCGGGAAAGACAGCAATTTTCTTCATAACCTGTTTTATCTTTAATGTATAAGTATGATATTCAATGTTCTGTATGATAAATAGCATCAAACTCAAGACTTTCTTGTACAGAACGAAAGGAATTTTTTAGTACCTGGTCTAACTGGCTTTTTGAAATCCATTCGGCTTTTTCAATTCCTTCAGAAATCTGGGGAGTTAAAACTCCTTTATCATTGGATTGCATTAAAAACCATTTGGTCATTTTTATTTCCCATTTTCCTTTCAATAAATAAAAGTGCCGCGTTGTTGTAAGTTCTTTTAACAGATGTATCGCACCCAATCCAGTTTCCTCTTCCACTTCACGTAACGCAGTTTCTTCGAAAGATTCACCTGCTTCGACATGACCTTTGGGTAAATCCCATACTCCGGAACGAAATATAAACAAAACCTCATTGTTCGCATTTAACACAACCCCACCAGCAGCTTTTACCTCGGGATATTTTTGGCTAATCAACTTTTTGATAACACGAATATCGACATTGAAATACAGACATAAATCATTTGTAATCTGTTTTTTAAGCCATTCGCTGAGAAATAAATAAAACTCTTCCTCAGTCTTACAGTTTTTCACCCTATGGCCGCTATTCAGATAGCTGTGACCGTTACCCGAAATAAGAGTCAGACATCGCTTATCACAAAAAATATTGTACTTTTGCTCCATGAAATTAAGCACCGATTCTGCATTAACGCTTGCCGGTTTTTTATTGCAAATTAAAGCAATAAAACTCAATCCATCATCACCTTTTGTTTGGGCATCAGGTTTACATAGCCCGATTTATTGTGATAATCGTATCACCTTGTCATATCACAAGATTCGGACCCACATTCGTCAGGAGTTTGTGAATCTGATTCTTGATAAATATGGGAAGCCTGATGTGATCGCAGGTGTGGCAACCGGTGGTATTGCACAGGGTGTTTTGGTAGCACAGGAACTTGGTCTTCCGTTTGCTTATGTAAGATCTGAGAAAAAAGCCCATGGCCTGACCAATCAAATAGAAGGTATTGTTGAAAAAGGTAATTCAGTGATTGTTGTAGAAGACCTTATTTCTACAGGTGGAAGCAGTTTATATGCTGTGGAAGCCTTGCGTGAGGCAGGAGCGAATGTTAAAGGAATGATTGCAATATTTTCTTACGGACTTGATATTGCCAAAGATAATTTTCAGAAAACAAACTGCGAACTCACCACACTGACCGATTTCGAAATTTTGCTCGAAAGAGCCATTGAAGAAAATTATTTGACTGAAAGCGAATTGATTTCTTTGAAAGAGTGGCAGATTAATCCATCAAAATGGAGTGACAATTTTCAGTCAAAATAAAATTAAATTATTGAAATAATGGAGTTTACAAGTGAATGGAGATCAATTGAAACGAAACCTGAAAAAGTATATTTGTTTCTTTCAGATTTACAGAACCTGGGTAAATTGATGCCGGAGCAGGTGATTAACTGGCAGGCAGATGCAGATACCTGCTCATTCACTATCAAAGGAATGACAGATTTGAAATTAAAAATCAATGAGCGAATACCGTTTTCACTCATTTCACTCAAACCTGAAGGGAAATCACCATTCAGTTTTACACTTGATTCAGTTATCAGAGAAAACAACCTTCAGACTGAAGTGAAAATCATGCTCAACGCTGATTTGAATCCCATGCTGGCAATGATGGCCAAACGCCCGTTACAGAATTTGGTGAACATTATGGTGGAGAAACTGCAGTTGCTGGCAATTTAACAATTCGTTGTTTTGATTATTATTAACACATCCTGGTGAAAAGGCTATAATCATCCTTCTTTCACTATTTTTACCAATTATTTCGGAATACCCTACTAAATTCGACTCATCTTCAGACTTCTCTCATATGAAAAGAGCCCTGCTTAAATCAATTAAAATCGTTGGTATTACGATCGTAACGATCTTTCTTATCATGTTGCTGTTTCCAATTTTGTTTCCTGGACTCGTAACAAAGGAAATTAAAAACTTCACGGAACAGAATCTCGAAAGTAAAATAGATTTTAAAAATGCTGATTTGTCATTTTTTAAACACTTCCCAAACCTGACTTTTACGCTCTATAATTTCTCTATCACCGGATCTAAACCATTTGAAAATGATACACTTGCGAAAGGTAAAGAACTTAGTTTAGGAATTAATCTCGCTTCACTCAGTGGAGAATCACTTGAAATAAACAAGCTTTTCTTCGATGAGAGTACAATTAAAATTCTTGGAGATAAAGATGGTAGAACAAATTATGATATTTATAAAACAGCTGAAATAGAAGCAGAAAACACTGAGTCGGTTCCATCAGAAACACATTTGAAAATCACTGGAATAACGATAAACCAAAGCCGGATTATTTACAAAGATGATTCTTTTCCGATGTCATTCGAAATTGGCAATTTGGAGTATCTCGGAAACGGGCAATTCGATAATAATGTTTTTCGGCTTGAATCCGGGATTTTTGCGGAAGAAGTCAGTTTCACCTATGATGGGACTACCTATCTTGCTGAAAAGGATGTAAAAGGAATGATGGTAACCGAAATTAATATTGAAACTTTTCAATTCGGCCTGATTAAAAATGAATTACTAGTAAATTCCTTTCCGGTGAATTTCAACGGAACAATGAGCCTCCTCGATGCTGGGTATGATATTGTTTTTCATATGAATAGTGGATTCACTGATTTTAGCAATCTGTTTTCCATTTTACCTCCCGAATACGACACATGGTTTTCTACCACCAAGTTTGGAGGAAATGTTTCACTCAACATTGATATGATAGGTTCTTCACGAATTTCACCATTACAGGAGCCCGATATCAGCCTCACGGCTGAAATAAATAAAGGGTCAATTCAACATATAGATGCACCTTCTCCTTTGGAAAACATCAATATGAAAGCAAGTATTTTGCTCCCACAATTCAACACCGACAGCCTTACATTTACGATCGATCCGATGTCATTCAGCCTGCACGGAGAAAACACTTCACTTCAACTGGAAACAAAGGGATTGACCGTTCCAAGGATTAATTTAAATCTCGACAGTAAGGTCAATCTTGATTTACTTTCTCAGGCGCTCGGATTGGATTCTTTGAAATTTGGAGGGAAACTGATGATGACCGCAAAAGCGGACGGTGTATATAACGCTGATAAACAAATCATTCCGTTGATTGACAGCAAAATAATATTGCAGAATGGTTTGATCCAGACACCCTTTTATCCAAAAGCACTTGAAAAAATCGAAGTTGATGCATCGATCAAAAGTACAGGTTCATCCATGAATGATCTTGCTATAGTTTTTCAACCTGTCTCATTTATGTTCGATCATGAATCCTTTTCAGTTACTACAAACCTTAGATATTTTGATGATCTGCAATACGATCTTGAAGCAAACGGAACATTGAATCTCGGAAATTTATACCAGTTATTTGCTATCGATAACTATTCAGTAAGCGGTTGGCTGAAAGCACAACTGAGTCTGCACGGAAAGCAATCTGATGCTGAACAGGGAAAATACCAGAATCTGCATAACAGAGGAACACTTGAGTTACAAAAATTCACCATGATAAGCAGCGATTATCCATATCCATTCCTGATTCCTGCTGCCTTGCTAAGAATTGAAAATGACAAGGCCTGGCTCAGCGGAGCTTCGCTCGATTATGATAACAACCATATCGAATTATCGGGCTATATGCAGGATTTCATTGGTTATAGTATGTTAAACAAGGTGTTAAAAGGACAGCTTACAATCAAAAGTCAGAAGCTTGAGATGGAAGATTTTATGACTTCGACCAGCTCAGAAATTGACACACCCACAATGTTAACAACAGGTGTAGTGATGCTCCCAACTGATTTTGATCTTAGCATAGTTGCTGATATTCAGGAAATTGAATATAATAAGACAAAAGTTAACGATCTGAAAGGAACAGTCAATTTGAAAGAAGGAAATATGGAGCTCGACAAAACTCAGTTTAAAATTGCCGGTGCAGCCATTGCAATGAATGCCTCCTATTTACCTATTGATTCGCTGAAAGCAAACTTCACATTCTCAGTTAAATCAGATTCTTTTGATGTGAAAAGAGCCTACAACGAAATTCCGCTCTTCCGCGAACTGGCAACATCAGCCGAAAATACAGAAGGCCTGATTTCGATGGAATATGCAATTGCAGGTAGGCTGAATGAAAAAATGGAAGCCGTTTACCCGAGTCTGAAGGGCAAAGGTTTTATTAAACTGGAAAATGTCAAGGTCCGGGGATTAAAACTATTTAGTGCGGTCGGTAAAGCGGTTGGAAAAGACAGTATCCGTAATCCCGACCTCAAGGCTGTGATCATCAATTCTTCCATTGCCAACAACATCATTACCATTGAAAAAACCAAGATGAAATTTTTCGGTTTCCGCCCAACTTTCTACGGTCAGACTTCATTCGATGGCAAGCTTAACTTGCACCTGAGGCTTGGTTTGCCCCCAATGGGACTGGTTGGAATTCCTATGACAATAACCGGAACATCAGACAATCCTATTGTGAAAGTACGAAAAGAAAAGGAAAATGATAAACTGGAAGAAATCGAAGATACAGATTGAAAATTGATTTACAAAAAAGGACTTCATTATTGCAGATCAGCAAAAATTCTTATGTCCTACTTCGATCTCATGTCTTTTGAGATTGTGACGCGAATATTGTTTTCATAAGCTACCACAAAGGCGTCGCTAATCCCCCTGTTCCGCATCGTTTGGCTATAAGCTTCCGCTTCCTTAAAACTCGCAAAACTGCCGGTTGAATAACGAAATATACCACCAAAACTATTTTCTCTGATTTCGTAATCAAATGCAGTGTTTGGAAAATATCGTTTCAGATTTTCCACCTTGCTGGTCTTTGCAAGTACCTGAACACGAAATTCAAACGGCTTATTGTAGCTTGATTTTGGCTCAGTTACAGTTAGGGCAGGAATAGAAGTCTGACTTTGCGATGGCCTCGATTTAACGACATCGTAATCAATTACCGAAACCGGTTCAGAGGGTCGCACAATACTTACCTTTTTCTTATTTCTAATAGCACCCTTTTGTCCAAAACGATAGGAAAGACCAACGGAAGTAAATGTTAGCATATCGTTACCAAATCCGCCCTTATAAAAATCAACATCATCGGAGAATACAGTGTACAATGACCCTTCAAAAACTAAGCTCAGGCCAGGCGTGAGTTTATAATCCAAACCAAGAGTCAAAGGGAAATAGACTGCAGAAGTTTTAAAATTGGAATCAGCTACCCGAAGTCTATTTTTAACAAAAATTACATCTGAAGTTACAACATCGCGCAAAGAACCATTCCAACTGATATAACCCAAGCCAAGTGTTCCATAGATGTTCAATCTACGGGTAGATGTATATCCCCAAAACAAATTACTGAAAGAAAGGTAGGAATGCACATCGAAATTGAAAGCCCTGTCATTAAAAACCAGATTTGCAGCTGTGCCATCAGAAAAATTCACCTTTTCACCCTTGATTCTTCCACTATGAATGTTAAAACCAATTCCCAACAATTCGTTAAAATGATACCTAACAAAAGCTGAGCTTGAAAATCCAATTTCACCACCAAACTTTTGGAAATAAGTTGAGGTTGTGACATCGCCATAATACTGTGAAAAGCCCAACAACCCGCCAATTTGCCATTTTCCGGGTTGTTCTTCAGAAATTCTATTCTGGGCAAATATGCCCGGGCAAAAAGATAAAAAAAAGATAAAAAAGAAAATCTTTCGGAAGGTCATAGAAAGAATCATTTTGTTTTTTGGCCACAGTAATTATTAAGATATTCACTGGCGCTTCCATATCCCAAATCATAAGATTTTTTCCAGTCCTCACATGCGCCCTCGGTATCTTCTGTATAAAACCTTGCAACACCACGGTTGAAATAATTCTTTACCCAATTTGAATAGTCCATGACTTTGGTTGGTTTGAGTTCAATTGCCTTTGTGAAATCAGCAATTGCATCATAATACATACCACTCTTGCTTTTGGTGTTTCCACGATAGGAGTAAATCATGAAATCATCTGTTTCCGGATTCTCCTCAATTGCCTTGTTAAAGGCTTCCAATGCACCCACATAATCACCGATTTGATACCGCAAAATTCCCCAATTGTAATTAGAGCTGTATTCAGTAGGAGATTTGTCAACTTCAATAAAATAATTCTTTGAGTCCTGAATGAAACTAGACCAGGTTACGTAATCAACCTCATAAAAACTTGATTCAAAAATATTCTTCCAGTTATCAGGAGAGGTCTGCATCTTCACCAGGTTGTCGTTTTTATAGCTTTTCACAAACTTGAACCTAACTACTTCCTTATCATTTGATTTAATCGGATAAATGGCAACAATCAGGTTACCGTCCGATTTTTGTTTTGCAGCTCTTACATCCTGAATTTGCCGGATAATTGCTTCTTCATATCCACCCTTGTAATGATCAAACCCCCTAACAACGCCTGTGGCGCTGCTTTTCAGATTAAGTTCGGCATCTATAAAAATATTTTTTTCGAAATTTTCAATTCCTGATGATACAAAACAATCCAAATCAACAAGATACATCACATTAAATTGGGGTTTCTCAGGAAGAAGTTCAGCGAGTTTTTCGCCTTTGAAAACATAAAAGACAAGTGATAAATAATTTGTCCACCCCTGCAAAATAAGCGGGAATTCATATTCCCCATCCTTATATTTTTTAACAAGCACATTGTATTGCTTGTCATCAATCATAATTTTCCGAAGCTCGATGGATGTAAAATTATCAATACCGACCGATTCAACATCATCCTGACGGGAAGTATTGGTACGGCTGTCAGTATATGGAATTACATTGTCTCCATAAGCCCATTTTCCATTGTCCTGCATCGACCAGCCTTTTGCCTCGGTAATTTGAGATTGAATTGGGCTCATGATGGAAAAATTTTCCAGTTCATAGCTATCTTTTACCTGTCCGATAAGCAGCATTGCATTGAAAAGAACTGAAAATAATATTGTTGCTTTTTTCATATGGTCAAAAAAAATGACGTGGTTCATGCAAAATAACGAATAATTAATGTCCGCTCCATGTCCACCGTAAATTTAAAGTAAAAACATTTGTGACAAAAGAATTCTCACTTTTTTAATCAAGAATTTATTAACAAAGCAATTATTTAGTTAATCCATTGATAATGAATTATTTTCACAAAGTAAAAGCCTAATGATTCAAATTAGTAACAAAATTAAAAATGATATCCATCGCAAGATTCAATCCTTCCGGATTCTTTCCACCGGCTGATGCCAGCTGTTTTTGACCACCTCCACCTCCAGCAATGGCTTTCGAAGCTTCTTTTACCAGCAAGGAAGCATCAAGATTTTTTCCATTCACAAGATCATCAGTAATAGCAAGACAAAGCGAAACTTTGCCTTCGTATTTTCCACCAGCACAAATAATATGATTCGACCTGCCTGTGCGCATCTGATTACATACATTTTTAATAAACTCAGCATCTTCCTCAATGATACATGGAATGTAAGAAATTCCACTGACAATCACTACTGTTTCCAACAAACGTTTTGCCATGACTTTCGCTTTCTCATTGAGTAAAAGTTCGATTTGTTTTTGCCGTGCATGGTTTTCATCGACTAGCTGCTGTGTTCCTTTTACCACATCGCCGGTACATTTGATTAATTCTTTCACTAATTGTAATTGATCGACTTGGTGATCCACCCATGTTTGAGCTGCAAGCCCTGTTAAGGCCTCTACCCTTCGCACACCAGAAGCAATCGCACTTTCAGAAACAATCCGGAAAAATCCAATCTCACCGGTAGATCCAACATGTGTTCCTCCACACAATTCAATGGAATATTCAGGGTCAAATGATACAACTCTGACAAAATCGCCATATTTTTCACCAAACAAAGCCAATGCACCCATTTCCTTCGCCTGATCAACAGGCACGTCATAGTTAATATTTCCAGCAATGTTTTCTCTGATTTTTGCATTGACCAGACTTTCCACTTCACGAATCTCTGACGGAGTCATTTTTCCGAAATGACTGAAATCGAAGCGCAGGCGTTCGTCATCCACCAATGAGCCTTTTTGCTCAACATGAGTACCCAGAACTTTTCTCAATGCGGCATGCATCAGATGAGTGGCAGTATGGTTGGAAACTATCTTTTTACGTCGCAATTGATGAACAGTTGCGGTAAATTCATTTTCAATATTTTGCGGAATTTTATCTGATAAGTGAACAATTAAATTATTCTCTTTCAGCGTATTAAAAATATTAATCGATTCATCCCCATTATGTAAAACACCGGTATCGCCAACCTGTCCACCAGATTCTGCATAAAATGGTGTATTATTCAGAACAATCTCATAATACGTCATTTTCTTGGTCACAACCTGTCGATACCTGATAATTTTTACTTTCGATTCTGTTGATGTATAACCAACAAATTCTGTTTTAACAAGTTGATTATCAAGTATAACCCAATCTCCCGCAGCCACTTCGGCTGCTTTACGGGAACGATTTTTCTGTTCATCAAGCTTCGACTGAAAACCAGAAAAATCAACATCGAGGTTCTTCTCTTTTGCAAGCAGCTTTGTTAAATCGATTGGAAAACCATAAGTATCGAACAATTCGAAGGCGAAATTTCCATCAATTTGCTGCTGATCAGGGTTATTTTTAATGAAGTTTTCAAATTTCCTGATTCCATGCGAAAGGGTTCTCAAAAATGAATTTTCTTCTTCAAAAATCACCTTTGAGACCAAGTCCAGTTGGGAAACAATTTCAGGAAAATTCCCTCCCATTTGATTTGATAACACAGGCAACAATTGATAAACAAATGGTTCCTCGAAGCCAAGAAAGGTATAACCATAGCGCACAGCCCTGCGTAAGATGCGACGAATCACATAACCGGCACCGTTGTTTGAAGGAATCTGACCATCTGCAATGGCGAAGCTAACTGCGCGTAAATGATCGGCAATCACCCGCATGGCAATATCTTTCTGGGAATCAACACCATAAACAATGTGCGCTAACCGGGCAATTTCCTGAATAATGGGTTGAAAAATATCGGTATCGTAATTTGACTTTTTGCCTTGCAATACCATTGTCAAACGCTCGAAACCCATCCCCGTATCCACATGCTGGGCCGGTAATTTTGTTAAGCTGCCATTTGACAAACGGTTAAACTCAATAAAAACGAGATTCCATATCTCGATAACCAACGGATGATCATTATTGACAAGTGTTTTACCATCAACAGCAGTGCGTTCATCATCGCTACGGATATCGGCATGAATTTCAGAACATGGACCACATGGTCCTGAATCGCCCATTTCCCAAAAATTATCCTTTTTACTTCCAAAAAGAATCCTGTCTTCAGGTACATGTTTTTTCCAAAAATCAAATGCTTCATTGTCACGGTCAAGCCCGTCAGTTTTGTCACCACCATATACTGTCACATACAACCGGTTTTTATCAATTTTCAACACATCGACCAATAACTCCCACGCCCAATCAATTGCATCCTGTTTAAAATAATCGCCAAACGACCAATTTCCAAGCATTTCGAACATAGTGTGATGATAGGTATCATACCCAACTTCTTCCAGATCATTGTGCTTTCCTGAAACGCGTAAACATTTCTGTGTATCAGCGATCCGATTATATTTTGCCGGTATATTACCCAGAAATACCTCTTTAAACTGATTCATTCCGGCGTTGGTGAACATGAGTGTTGGATCGTCTTTCACAACAATGGGTGCTGATGGCACAATGTGGTGCTGTTTTGATTGAAAAAACTCAAGGAAAGTATTGCGAATTTGCGATGAAGTCATATACATTTTGCTGTTAATGAATGTTAAGATGAAGTTTGAAGTTGCAAATTTAGAGTTTTTAGTTAATTTTGTCGTATTCAATTTAAACATCACTGAAATTGAGTATGTTATTTTTCCTATGAAAGCGCATAAATACATCTTTAACCCAATGACATTGACCTACGAGAAATTTCGTCTCGGATGGCGTCAGAAATTGGTGCGCTTTACTTATTTTTTAATCACTACCGGAGCTTTTGCAACAGGTTTTGTGTTTATCTGGTATAACTTTTTTGGTTCTCCCAAAGAACGAATGCAAAAGCGTGAGTTGGAGTATATGAAGCTTCAATATGAGATGATGACTGACCGGCTTAATTCACTTGATGCACTGCTGGCGGATATGCAGCAGCGCGATGACAATATTTATCGGGTAATTTTTGAAGCCGATCCGATACCCGGCTCTGTAAGAAAAGCCGGTTACGGAGGTGTTGACCGATATGAAAATATGGAAGGATATGCGAATTCTGACTTTATGATTGAGATGGCCAAAAAAATTGACAAAGTTGCTAGTCAATTATATGTGCAGTCGAAATCATACGATGAAGTATTTGAAATGGCCAAAAATAAATCGGTGATGCTCAGCTCGATACCTGCTATTCAACCAGTCAAAACGAATGATATGCGTCGCATTTCATCTTTTTTCGGTGTGCGCTTAGACCCTTATTACAAAGTAAACAAGTTTCATCAGGGCGTTGATTTTTCAGCCCCGATCGGCACTGACATTTTCGCACCAGGTAATGGCAAGGTAATTGAGGCAGAAGTGTCGCGTTGGGGCTATGGAAAGAGTTTAACGATTGATCACGGATTCGGCTTTCAAACAACTTACAGCCACTTGAGTAAATTCAAAGTGAAAGCCGGGGATTATGTAAAACGTGGTCAACTGATTGGTGCGGTAGGAAATTCAGGAAAATCAACTGCTCCGCATTTGCATTATGAAGTACATAAAAATGGGCAGCCCATCAACCCCATCCACTTCTTTTTTAATGATTTAACTCCGGAAGAATACGAACAGATCATCGAACTTTCTTCGTTCCCTAGTCAAACAATGGATTAATTTAAATATTATGCCAAAAGCTGTCAAAATATACTACAGCATTGGAGAGGTGTCTTCCATGTTTAATGTTAACACCTCCCTGATCAGGTTTTGGGAAAAGGAATTTAATGTTTTAAAACCAAAAAAAAATAAAAAAGGTAACCGGCTTTTCACGGAACGGGATGTGACCTATCTGCACATGATTTATCATCTTGTCAAAGAAAAAGGCTACACATTACAAGGAGCCAAAGATGAATTAAAAAACAATTTTGACGAGGTTGAGCACAAGGTTGTTGTAAAAGCGACATTACAACATCTAAAGAATTTTCTCGTCGGGCTGGATCAGGAATTGGCCTCGAAGAAGAATATCTAAGATTATGTGAATGATTGGGTTATGAAATGAAAAACCTGAATTCTATCGGTGACCAATTCAAGTTCTTTTTTGACTAAACAAGATAAACTCACTAAAAATATTTCTTTTTCACGAGATAATTCGTTACATAGTCTTTTACACCATCCTCGAGTGAAGTGAAAATACCAGGATAACCAGCATTTCTGAGTTTGGTCATTTCCGCCTCTGTAAAATACTGGTATTTATCCCGAATATCAACAGGGGTATCAATAAATTCAATTTCCGGTTTTATTTTTAAGGCAGCAAATGTGGCAAGTGCCAGATCATAAAATGTTCGGGCTTGTCCGGTTCCAAGGTTGTAAATGCCACTTTCGGGCCTGTTTGCCATGAGAAAATTAATCACCTCAGCAACATCCTTTACATAAACAAAATCGCGTAATTGTTTACCATCTTCAAAATCAGGACGGTGTGATTTAAACAATTTAACTTTTCCTGTATCATTGATCTGTTGAAAAGCATGAAAAATAACAGAAGCCATGCGTGCTTTGTGAAATTCGTTGGAACCATACACATTAAAAAACTTCAGTCCAGCCCAAAATGGCGGTTGATCTTCCTGCTGAATTGCCCATTTGTCGAATTCGTTTTTCGAATCTCCATATGGATTTAGTGGCTTCAATTTAAACATCCTGGTTTCATCTTCGCTATAACCATACTCTCCCAAACCATAAGTAGCAGCAGATGAAGCATAAATAAGTGGAATCTTAAATTTTGAACAGAGTTTCCAGACTGAAATAGAATAATCCAGATTCAATTCATCGAAAATTTTCCGGTCAAACTCAGTTGTATCGGTACGAGCGCCAAGATGAATTACATTGGATACTTCTTTCGAATGCATTTCAAACCAGTTAAAAAACAAATTACGGTCTACAAGGGATGAAAACTTCTTTGTCTTATAATTTGGTTCCTTCATTGGCCTATTAAAATCATCAACCAACACAAGATTGGCATGGCCTTTTTCATTCAAAGTTCCAGCAACAACACTTCCTATAAAACCCGCAGCACCTGTAATTACAATCATTGTGTTTAATTTTACGACAAATTTAAGAATTTTACAATTATTAACCACAGCGTTGTCGGAGTTTTAAGGTACTTTTATCAACCCAAATTAAAATCTATGCACGTTTACTTATTATACCCGTCTGTTGTTTTAAACATGTGATAAATGATGAAAAATCGATCCTGCCAAGCTCTCTATACATTTGTAACCTTACTTACTTTTCTATTATTAATTTCATCTTCGATCACTTCCCAGATTCAGGAAGGTGGAATGCCAATGCTATTGCATGAAGATTTCCCGGTTAAAACAATCACCATTCAATATGAGAAATCAGTAAAAGACTTTCAGGGCAACAACCAATTTCCATTACTCATCGGGCATACACAAGCTGTTCTTATCCAGCCCAATGAAATAGAAAACTGGCATTATCTGGATGCAGCCCAAACCAAAATATGGCGTATTCATCTCAAATTTAATTCGGTTTCAAAACATATTTTATATTTCAGTCAATTTTATCCGGGTGAGAACGGCCGACTGTTTGCTTTTGATAAAAACAGGATGAAAGTAATCGGTGCATTTACAAAACGAAGCAAAAGTCTATCCAACGAATTTGCATTTGAAACGATGGAAACATCCGAATTAATCATTCAGTTTGAAACATCTTCAACATCAAATGATTATCAAATCATTATCAATGAAATTGGTTTCATTGATACCGACGAAATCAACACAGGATTTGGTTCATCAGGTGCATGCGAAGTGAATATCAATTGTGCCGAAGGAGATGCATGGAAGTATATTAAACAAGGGGTTGCAAGAGTGCTGGTAAAGAATGGTAGTTCACTATTTTATTGTACAGGAACATTGATAAACAACACATTACGGAATTATAGCCCCTACTTTCTGACAGCAAATCATTGTGGCGAAGGGGCAAGCATTTCAGATTACAATCAATGGATATTTGATTTCAATTATGAAGGAGAATTCTGCCCTGATCCGTCAACTGAACCCAATAAACAATCCATTGTTGGAGCCAGTTTAAAAGCTTCAGGAGCAACCTATTCGGGTTCTGATTTCAAACTTTTGTTATTAAACCAATCTGTGCCAGCCGACTTCATGCCTTTTTTTAATGGCTGGACACGTGATGAATCTATTTCACAGACAGGAGTTGGTATTCACCATCCCCAGGGTGATATCAAAAAGATCTCAACGTATACCGAAATCCCTATCTCAACCGATTATGATGGAAATACAGCAAATATGGCCGGCAAATACTGGAAAACAGTATGGACAGAAACACCAGGCGGCTATGGTGTTACCGAGGGTGGATCTTCGGGCTCACCGCTTTTTAATGCCAGTGGACAAATTATTGGTTCATTAACAGGTGGTAAATCTGACTGTTCAGCATTGAATGAAGCAGATTATTATGGTAAATTCAGCAAAAGCTGGACCGATAACGGTAGCAGTGAAGCATTTCAATTGCAACCCTGGCTCGATCCCAACAATAGCGGAATCGGAGGGTTGGAAGGAATGGGTATTGATGATTCATTGCTGGTTGCCGATTTTACCGTTGATTTCAATGAAATTAATATCAACCAGCATATTAACTTCGAAAATATTGCCTTTGGTAGAATTACCAAATATGAATGGTTTTTTGAAGGAGCAATACCAGCAGTAAGTAATGAACCGAATCCAAAAAACGTTACCTATTCTTCTTTTGGGGACTTTGATGTAAAACTTATCGTATCAAATAATTTCACTGCTGACACCATTGAAAAACATGATTTTATCCGGGTGAAACCATTTCTGTATCCTAATCCTTGCCGTGGGACAGTCATCATAAATTTTGGCATTGAAATACCTGAAGAAATAAACATTCAACTGACCGACCTTACCGGAAGAAATGTTTCTTTTATCGAAAAAACAGAAGGAACAAAAATCATTCTGTCGATTGACCCAATAAATACTGGATTGTATATTTTAAGTGTAAAGACAACTGACTCAGAAAAGAATATTAAACTACTTATTATCAAATAGTTATTCTATTTCTCTTGCACTGGTGTATGTTTCCCATTTTTCAACAACTTGCTTAAAGTCAGCTGGAAGATCTGAATTGAAATGCATTTCTACGTTGGTCATCGGATGCCGAAAACCAATCGATTTGGCGTGCAGCGCTTGTCGTGGCAGTATCTTGAAACAGTTTTCGATAAACTGTTTGTATTTGGTAAAAGTTGTGCCCTTTATAATAGTATCCCCACCGTACCATGGATCGTTGAAGAGCGGATGTCCAATGAATTTGAAGTGAACACGAATCTGGTGTGTTCTTCCTGTCTCAAGTTTGCACTCAACAAGGGTAACGTATCCAAATCGCTGCAAAACCTGGTAATGTGTGACTGCTTCCCTGCCATATGAACCATCTTCATACACAGACATTACCTTACGGTCGCGCACGCTGCGGCCAATATTGCCTGTAATGGTACCGCTATCCTCCTCAAATCCACCCCAAACAAGGGCATTGTAGCGGCGCTCGATGGTATGATCGAAAAACTGCTTTGCAAGTCGTGTTTGAGATAATTCATCTTTTGCAATAATCAATAAACCAGAAGTATCCTTATCAATGCGGTGCACAAGGTAACCATGCTTATTTTCAATGGTTTGTCCAGTCTTTTCGAAATAATACATCAGTGCATGTAATAAGGTGCCGGTAAAATTACCATGACCGGGATGCACAACGAGATCGGGTTGTTTGTTTATGATTAGCAGATATTGATCTTCATACACAATATCCAAAGGGATATTTTCGGGGAAAATTTCAACATCCCTTGGCGGATAACTAAATACAACGGTTATTATATCTTCGGGTTTAATCCTGTAATTTGATTTTACTACCTTATTGTTAACCAATATATTACCCGCCTTAGCTGTCTGCTGAATTTTGTTGCGTGAGATATTTTCAATGCGGTTTAACAGAAACAAATCGACCCTTAACTGTGCCTGCCCTTTATCAACTACGATGCGAAAATGTTCGTATAATTCACTGTTCTCATCGGCAGTTTCTAATTCAATAATCTCATCGTTCTGTATTGTCATATTATCTCGCAATCATCAATCGGGTTGAAATGGTTTGGTGATTATCACCATAAATTTGCAGGAAATACATGCCTGAGGCGAGGCATGAAACGTCAACCAATGACTGAAAAGGTTTGATTAGCAATATTCTACCTGATAAGTCATACAGACATATCGTTTCAGGATTGAAACCTTTCGAGTCAGCCAATGTAATTGAAATAGAACCTGAAGCAGGATTTGGTGCAATCACTATAGTTGGTTCAGAAACAGTTGGTACTTCATTTGTCCCAACAAAAAGTTTTGAACCGACAACAGGGCGTATCATCAACGAGCCATCATACTGGCTTTCATTCCATTCATCACTGACATTATAAAAGGTATATTGACTGCTGTTGTTCACTGCATCATAACCAATATTCAGGCTGCCCATTTCATTCTGAAAAAGGCCAACATAAAAAGTGCCACTCACAATCAAGGGATTCACGAAGGAATACATACTAAATCCATAGATATTCTCATTCCAAATTGGGCGCTGGTTTTCTTTACGATAAAGTATATTACCGGGTTTCCCATTGTTATCACCCCACACTACTATGTCGAAATACTTGTTGTTCGCATCATTCAAGGTTCTGTTAAAACACAATTGCACTCCGAACAAAGTATCCGGTATCACCATATTGAATTGAACAGCAACATAGGCACCTGCTGGCTCAAGGCCATATCCTAGTTCCGGTGTACCATCATCATACGCAAAATAATTGTAGAAGCCCTGGTGATAGATTAATGAATCCACCAAATTTTTCGATGCATTTGAGTCACTAACAAAATGTCTGATGACATACGAAGTCGAATCAATATCGGTTTGAAGCGCAAAAAGTGAATTTACAGGAGGACACGCCTGGGCCGCTCCGCAGGAGGAGGAACATGATTGAAAACCGCCCAATGTGTATGGGAGCAAATCACAACTACCTCCATCATATCCATATCGTTGGCTTCCGCTCTGCTGCGAAACGTTGTACCAATAATGAGTTTGATGGGTAACATTGTCAAGATTTGTAATACTGATTTCAAATTCAGGTTTCACGGCATTGGTAGGATCGCTCCGATATTGCTTATAAGGCATTGATTCATAGCGTTTCAAAAAGGAAGGCGCCCTATTCGAAAATGATACAATATCATATGTTGAATCGGCCTTTGACCGGTTCATATTCAAATAAATGTAATCCACATTCCACTGATCAACATTGCCACGGTTTCCCGGATTTGTCGTTGAAGCAATGCTGCCATAATTATAAAAACGGAACTGAAATTCAGCATCATAATATAGGGTGTCTGTAACCGGAATCAAGACCTGATGAAATTCATCGTTAGATGGGATGATGGTATCAGTGATTGAAACGCCTGGCACCGACCAAACACTTCTCCAGTATATTTCGGGTTTCAGCACAGTATCACATGGCACTGTAACATCATCGCCCCAGGTTAACAGCCTGTCGGCTACGTAATAAAACGCAGGATCGCATCCTTCCGGTGCAAACAGTGTATCATTAGGAAAAATTGTATCTATTTGGTTAAGCAACAGATACGTATCCACTGGCAAGGTGATGGAATCAATAAAATCGAACACCATATTTCCCGATGGATAACCAAACTGTAACACGAGTGAATCTAATTTCTCTGGCCTGTCACCCCTACCCTGCATTTGGTAATAGAAACTGAAATAAACCGAGTCGGCTGGTGTAATTTCTTCAACAACTGGATAAAAAACAGAATCGAGTCGTATCTGTTGCGAAGTTAAATAGTCGGCAATGAAGGGTGTGGTGGTGGCGATAGCATATACACTTCCGGTTTCATCCAATACATCAAAAGTTGCAGCAGCTGTTGTAGGCGGGTCGATACTAAAATCTTTATTGACGAATACATTTTGATCGAGCCACAACTGCGGATTCGGATAGACGTTTGATGATGAAAAATCATCTTTGAATGGAAGTGTCAATTGCCCTTCACCCGTTCGATTAACCTGCTTCTCTTTTTGAAACGCCTCGTTGACCAATCCATTTTGCTGTAAACCCGACAACACTTCCTGTGCTTCACCTTTCGATAAAACAACAAAAAATAAAACGATAAATATAATAGCTTGTATAAACTTCATTATTGTGCTTTTTTAGAAATAATCCGGAATACTGTCCAGATTTTCAAGAGAGACAGTGTCATTCCTGGCATTTAGAATAACTTCACTAAAATCGACCAATTTATTTGAACGGTACCAAACAGATATTTTTGTTCCGGGTTCAACCTTTAAACCATTGATATAGCTCGGTTCGGTCCGAAAAACACGTGCATGAATGGTATCGTTGTCATCCATATATACTTCGTCTCCGAGGTTCAGATAGCTGGCATGCAACATTTCGACAAGTTCGCCAGGTTTGGAACCAATCAGGAAAGGGATTTCGGTCATTTCCATTGAACCACCGTTTCCGAGGGTTAAATCTATCGATGAACCACGAAATATTTCGGTCTCAGGTTCAATAATCATTCCGTTATATTCCTGTTCCACAACAGCATTTCTGGCAAAATGGTCAACATAAAACAAATCATTCAATTTCAGATCATTCGATTCAAGCATCACCTCAGCCTGACGTAACGACAGGTTACGCAGATTTGGCATCTTTACTTTTTCGGGCATTTTTGCTACCGTGATGATATACATATTTCTTCCCTGCTTCACTTTTGAACCGGGAAGGGGATCCTGCATCAGCACTGTTCCATCCGGAACGTTGCGTTTAAAAATACTGTCAGTAACAAGAAAGGTAAGGAGCTTTTCATTTTTTTTAGCAATCTCAGTAAATTGACTGCCAACAAAATCGGGCACAACATATACCTGTCCATGCCGCGTATAAGAGTCAATGCCACGAAATGCCAACCAAACAAAAATGAAAAATACGACAACTATAATGGCAAGGTGAATAAAGAATTTTTTACCCATAATGAATGAGAATACGCTCATTTTATCTAATTTAGCCTTACAAACAGGAATACTGATAACCGAAATTTTCAGAAAATATTGCCTGAAAACTGGCAAAGATAATGATTTTTTTCGTGATAGGTTTTCAGAGAATTCAGATTGTCATACTTATAAAAGCGTTTCAAATCAAAGCAAAATAAATGAAAACAATAGCAGTTGTATGTGGTGGTGATTCAGGGGAATATGAGATTTCGGTAAAAAGCGGGAATGTGGTGGTTAAGCATCTCAATCCATCAAAATACAATGCATACCTCATTTTTATCAGTGGCCGTGAATGGTATCATCAGGATACCGTTGGAATAAGGTATCCGGTAGACAAAAATGATTTTTCCATCAACTTAGATGGGAACAAAATTACATTTGACGCGGTTTTTAATGCAATTCACGGCACACCGGGAGAGGATGGAAAATTACTTGGTTATCTCGACATGATGCAGATTCCTTACACTTCGAGTAGTATGGTTACTTCAGCCATCACTTTCCATAAAGATTATTGCAAGCGTGTTGTGAAAACGCATGGTGTAAAGGTTGCTGAGTCGTTACTAATCAACAAAAACCACATTCCGGCGGTGGAAGAGATCATCAAAATTACCGGTTTACCTGCCTTTGTGAAACCCAATAACGGAGGTTCGAGCGTGGGTGTTTCAAAAGTAAAAACAGTGGAAGAAATGATGCCTGCCATCGAAAAAGCATTACATGAAGATGTTGAAGCCCTGGTTGAGACCTATATTGCAGGACGTGAGATTGGTTGTGGAGTGATGGAATCGAAAGGAAGGATGATCGTATTCCCTATTACTGAAATTGTAAGTAAAAAAGAATTTTTCGATTATGAAGCCAAATACACCGATGGCATGTCGGACGAGATTACACCGGCACCGGTTAACGAGGAAACGGAAACGCTCATCAAAGCAACTGGCGCTTATTTGTATCAACGTATAGGTTGCAGGGGTTTTGTGCGTTTCGATTTCATACTCACACCAAAAGACCTGTATTTTCTGGAAGTGAACATTGTTCCGGGTATTTCGCCCGCAAGCATCATTCCCAAACAGGCCGGTATCATGGGAATCAGTCTAGAACAATTGTTTGATATGGTGCTCGAGAATATCCTTTCATAGCTATCACACAAGCTTTGATAAAAACCCGATCAATTTTGAAGTGGCGATACCACGGTGGCTGATGGTGTTTTTCAAGATTGGATCCATTTCAGCGAAGGTTTGTTCATACCCATCCGGAACAAATAAAGGGTCATATCCAAACCCCTCATTACCAATGGGATGGCATTCGATATTACCTTCAACAACTCCTTCGAAGGTAATCAATTGATTTTCAAAAATCAAAGCGATCACAGTACGAAACCTGGCTTTTCTGTTCGTTTGATTTTGAAGGGCACCAAGCAATTTAGTATTGTTATCCTGATAGGAGCAATGTTCACCGGCATATCGTGCTGAATATACACCAGGAGCACCATTCAATGCCTCAACTTCGAGTCCGGTATCATCTGCAAAACAATTCAACTGAACTTTATCGTGGATAAACTGCGCTTTTTGTATGGCATTTCCTTCAATTGTTGACGAGGTTTCTGGGATTTCACCCAGAAAATTCACATCATTTAAACTTAGAATTTCAAACTGTCCGATAGTAATCTGCCTGATTTCATCCAGTTTATGCTTGTTATTTGTGGCAAACAATAGTTTTTTCATCCTGCAAAAATAAAAAAAGGACGAACCCTTTCAGGATCGTCCTTACAAATAAGATATTTCAATTATGGAAGCAACACTGCATTGTATTGTGATACAGCAACTTTCGGAATACTTGCGCTATATTTTGCGTTGATGGCATCGATAAAGAAATTAGCCACTGCCGCATTTCCCTGAGGTGTTAAATGCACACCATCCGTTGAGAACAGATTACCAGTTACAAAGGTATTTGTAAACATAACACCGTCCAATTTGATTCCGGTTGAGCTGGCTTGCTTCATATAAGCATTTACATCAACGAAAGCAAGATCATGGGCAATTGCAACTTGTTCGATTACCTGATTGTAAGCAGTAACAGCATTTGCAACCTCGGTTTTTTCAGGACTTGTCAAAATAAATTGATCTGGCACTGGTTTCTGAGTACCCCAACCACCACATTTAATTGAATCCTGAGGAATAGAAAGCAATACCAATTCTTCAGCAGTTATCTGTCTCATTTTCAATGCCTCATAACCGGCCGGGACCTGGATGGATGCATCAGCAATTACCATAGGATTTTGTCCTAATGTCCAATTGATACGAAGTTCGGAACCAAAGAGTTGCATAGCGCCATTATAGGCAGCATAACCTGCGTTGAGCGCATCAACCTGAGCCTGATCGGTCAAAACAATTGGGTTGTAAGGAACCGTAGTAAAAAACGGAACAGAGGTGATGTCGGGAATATTAGCCACGACTCCAGCGGTGGCAGTGAATTCAAAATACTGAACAATAGCCTCATAACTTGCAGCAAATCCAAATCCAGGATCACCGGAAACAGGAGTGATTACATCACCAATTCCACCAGAAGTTGCATAACCTAATACGTCATTGTTTCCAATCCACAGACTGAAAAAGGTAGGTTGAACAGTAGCAAATTCATTGACTACCGCATTACCTGGTGCACTGGCAAAACGACCATAGTACGGATTTAATGATCCATATCCCGGAGCCAACAAATGACCAACTTTCGCGCCTGGTACACCAACGTTATTATAAGGACCGTTGGCTCCAACAGGTGTACCGATTAAAACAGCAAGTTCCTGTTGTGTGGCATTCGGGTTGGCAAGAACAGGAGACGGTGATTGAACACCTTTGCAATCAGTTGAAAAACCCATTTTCATTTTGGTGACCAATGCGCCACCCCGGGTACCAACACCATCTTCAGATTCGATAAATGGAATTCTAAATTCGCCGGTGCGACCAACGGTTTCAAGTTGTTTTGCCAAAATGGCAGCATAACTGTTTTCCTGTCCTGATTTGTACAACGCACCGTCACTATAACCAGCTGTAAGTGAATTACCAGCTGACATATATGTTGTGAAATCGGCATTTCCTTTCGAAGGTGTAAACTCATTGAGTTCTGGTTGGCAAGCCCACATCCCTGTGAGAGCCAATGCTATGATTGATATTTTTAGTTTCATCTGAGTATTTTATTTATAATTAAAAATGATAGGAAACGCCAATACCCGGAATATAAGCGGCTGATTTGTATGTGCCTCCAAAACTATCTGGTAAATAAGTCTTTTCAGCTTTTAAACCGGCTAACTGAAGGTATGAAAGGTCGATACTCAATTTTTCAGTTGGGTTAATTGAAAGTCCAAGTGTGAAAGCAAGTGTATTCAAACTAACTGTTTCAGGCGTGAAATAGGATTCATCTGTTGGACTTGGATCATAATAACCACCTGCACGAAGTGTCACCATATCGTTTAATATGTATTCAAAGCCAACACGTGGGATAAAAGAATCTTTGTACAAACGAGGATTTGATGAATTAAGCAAATCGCCCTTTTCTTCAAAAACGAAATTCAATGTATCGTAAGAACTCCACATAACCCAATTCACTTCGAGTGAAACGAGTAATTTTTCAGATGCCTGATAACTGACTCCAACGTCTAAATTACCAGCCATTGGAAGAGTTGCATCAAACTTATTTTCAGTAACAATTCCTTTAAGCTGAACAATCTGAGGAACTGTAAAAGTGGCATCGCCACCTTTTACTTCGGCCAGCACTTTGGAGCGATAATTCACACCAACGGCAATTTTTTCGCAAGGTGTATAGAAAACACCAACATTAAATCCCATATTTGAACTGGTTCCTTCCAGTTTTACACCGGCATCAGGCCCATAATTCAGGCCTTTTTCAAGGGTAACAGTTCCGTGTGCATAAACAAAACCGGCACCAATGCCAAGCTTGTCATTAATTTTATACGCTACTGTAGGTTGCACAAAAATTGCTTTTAAGGCAATATTCTGAATCAACAGTTTTCCGGCCCAATCATCGGCCCATTTTGCTGAACTACCGAAAGGAGTGTAAACACCCAAACCAACGGTCCACTTTTCGGAAATTTTACCCGCACCATACACATATAGTGGCGTACTCATTGGGTTTTCGGTTTCAGCCTGATAGTCAGAACCTGATTTTTCGAAAGTAATGCGTGAAATAATTCCACTTGCACCTACCGAAAAATCCATTTTGTCTTTCATGAGTGACAAGGCACCCGGATTGTAGAAAATTGAACTTGAGCCTAAGTTTAAGGCAGTTCCGGTGAGTCCCATGCCGGTACTTTTGTTTCCCTGCAACCTCACTTGATAACCGCCCGCAAACAGTGTCATACCAGCCATTGCGAACAGCAAGGAGAAAATAAAGGATTTGGTCATAATTTAGTTTTTATTGGTTAAAAATCTGCGCAAGGTACAATATTTTTCATATATGCAAAAAAGTAATCAAAGACCTAAATATTTCCACTTTCATACACAAATTCCAATGAATAAAGATCCGAAGTTACAGCGTCCAATCAATTTCGCTCATTCCAGCACCAGATAACAACCGGTTTGTTTGTGAAAAATGTCTGCAACCGAAAAAACCTCTCGATGCAGAAAGTGGCGACGGGTGTACGCCTTTCAGAATAAAATGCTTGTTCGCATCGATCAATTGGGCTTTGGCTTGAGCATAATTCCCCCACAGTATAAAAACGACATTTTCACGTCTTGCTGATATCACTTTGATTACGGCATCAGTAAAACGCTCCCACCCTTTTCCCTGGTGAGAACCGGCATGACTATCCCTCACCGTAAGCGTGGCATTTAAAAGCAACACACCTTGCCTGGCCCATTTTTCAAGATTACCGGTTTTTGGGATGATTAAATTAAGATCTGATTTCAATTCTTTGAAAATATTTACCAAACTTGGTGGCGGAATTATTCCATCGGGTACCGAAAAACACAATCCATGCGCCTGTCCTGCACCATGGTAGGGATCCTGACCAATGATAACCACCTTAACTTTATCTAATGGTGTCAAATTAAAGGCATTAAAAATACGATTACCAGGAGGGTAAATGATATGCTGCTTTTTTTCTTCGATCAGAAAATTTTTCAAATCAATAAAATACTGCGATTCAAACTCTTGTATTAGTGCATTTCTCCAACTTTCTTCAATTTCCGGATTTATCTGCGTCATGGCTATTTTATAAAAAGATGATCAATCGAACAATAACTTCATGTTTTCTTTGTTATTTGGATATAAAATGTTTCCTTTGTACCTGAAAATAACTTCATAAACATTAAGTAAAATTATGAAAAAAATCACTGTCTTCATTGTGGCTGTCGCAGCAATCGGTTTATTGATGATGTCATGCAAATCGTCCGCAAAATGTGCTGCTTATGGTGAAACTCAGAAGTTTCAACGCGAAACACGTTACTAAAAAGATATATTTGTCCAATATTTCCGTCCTACGCGCTTTTTTCTCCTAAAGATTTGATATTTTTAGCACGTGAAAAGTTTATTCCAAATTTTGATTTTTGCGGTCATTTTGTCCATAGTGCCTATTATGTCTTCCTATGCTCAGATAAGTGAAGATTTTGACAGCATTGAGAATATGATTATATACAGCCATGAGCGTTTTGGACACGCCATCGCACACAATCTCGGAGTTGGAATAGGGTACAGGCTTGGCAAAAACATAAACGCTTACAATACACGTTTTTTCTCAGGAGAATTGGTAACCATACGATCACCCAAACAAATCAAAACCATTAACCCGTATTACAGCAATTCGAGAAGATATGTTTACGGTAAAGTAAACGATGTTGTCATCGCCCGGGCTGGCTTCGGGTATCGAAAGCTTTTGAATGGGAAACCATACTGGGGTGGCGTTGAAGTTCGATGGATATATGAGGCCGGGGCTTCTGTTGCGGTCGAAAAACCATATTATTTATTTGTTGTGAAAATTGAACAAGGTTCAGGCGGTGGCTATTTATACAATATTGAAACGGAACAATTCGATCCGAATACCTCATGGGATGATATTTATGGTCGGGCACCCTATACCAAAGGATTAAATGAAATTAATGTTGTTCCAGGTCTGTTTTTCAGAAGCGGATTCAGCTTCGAATTCGGCACAATCAAAACCCGGTTAAAAGCCGTTGAAGCCGGAGCTATGCTTGATTTTTTTCCTTCCGGTGTTACTATTATGTCAGAGAATGCCAATCAACCTATGTTCCTGACTCTCTACCTGGCTTATTCGTTCGGGAAACGGATTAATAAGTATTAACCCAGATTGCACTTCTGCAATCCGTTATCGACTAAATCAGTTAGTTCGAAAACAGGTAATGTGGCCATAGGGTGAAATTTATCAGTGAAAAACATTTTTGTTGCCTTGGTCAGCAATTATGAATATCGGCAAATTCACCAGACAATGTTTAAATAGTGTGAAGCGAACATTACAATAACCACCAAACAAAACACTATTCCTCAAATAAATCATAACTGTAAAATCACCATTCAATGAAATACTCATAAAAAAAGCCCTTCAAATTGCTTTGAAGGGCTTATGAATGATTTCATTGTGCTGTTATTCGATGGTTAATTTTTGGGTATAGACCTTTTTACTATCCACAAGTCTAACAAGATAAACTCCCTTTTTAAGGGTCCCCCTGAGGTCGTAATTTTTCTTTACTTCGCCAACCAAAGACATAAAGCTATCTTCAAAAACACTATTTCCTAAAAGATTAAAGACTTCCACTTTCACTAATTCAGCATTACCCACAGTAAATACCAAATTCATTTCGCCGTTTGAAGGGTTAGGAAATAAGATAAAGGCCTGTGATTTTGATTCAGGGATAGAGGTCCCGTTACTTGTTGTATAGGAACGTGTTGGGCTCCAATTTGTTGAATCAAGCCCCTGGATTGCAATCACTTTCCAAAAAAACTCTGTGTTTTTTTCTAATAAAAATTGTGTTTGAAATTCAGGGATTGTAACAATATTTGATTCAGCACCAACGAAGTTATTGTTTTGAGCAATCTGAATCATATATTTCTCAGTACCCCTAATTTCATTCCATGTGTACTTTGGCAACAAGCTTAGGTCAACTGCATTATCCTCCGGGGAAATCAAACTAACTGTATTGATAGTGGTAAACTTATTTGCATCTGACCAGGCTGAAATATCACCGGCATGACGGGCATTGACCCGCCAGTAATAATCCTGACCAAAAATCAAATCCTGAAAACGATATTCACCAATACTTGATTCGAAATAAAGGGGATCAGTAAAGATTTCATCAGTAGATAATTGTATACCATATTTAACTACTCCAGTTAAAACCTCCCATTTTGCTAATGTATCCAATGCAATTTCAACAGAATTTGAAACAGGTGTTTTCAACGTAGGTTTGGCTACAACAAAAAATGAATTGGCGGGTGACCAATCTGAAGTGTCCTGTTCGTGACTGGCACGCATTCTGAAATAATGGGTTTGTCCAAATAATAAATTACTGAATCTAAACTCAAGAATGGTTCCAGGTGCGTGGTATTCTTTGCGATATGGGCTATTGAAACCTTCGCCCTGAAATGCGACAACAGAGCCTGTATTACCAACAATAAATCCTGTAGCTGCATCCTTTATATTGATGCTGTTCAGGTCCTGTGATATACCACTTGCAGTTGATTTCCATTGAGCTCCATTATAGTACAATAAAGTACCACTTTTTCCAACAATATAACCGTTGTTTTCGTCAAGAAAGCATACATCATATAAATCTTTGGTTGATCCTGAGACTTGTTCGGACCAGGAACTTCCGTCCCAAAAATAAATTTTCCCTGCTTTTGAAGGTATCCAGACTTTGTCTGTGCTAACTGCCCAAACACTCAGTAAATCCCTTGTAGACACTGTTCCGCTTACCCACGAAACACCATTGAAATATGAATATTTTCCCGTTTTACCAACAGCCCATATATGTTGGGCATCCAAACCATGGATACCATATAAATCAACAGTAACGCCAGTAACTACGTTTGACCAGGTTGTTCCATCAAAATGAATAGAGGTTCCTGTATTTCCAACAGCATAACCATTTGTTGCACTTGTAAAAAACAAGCTATTTAATGTAGTTGTAACACCTGATGCCATTGCAGTCCAGGTTGATCCATCGTAAAACAATACAGTTCCACTTTCACCTGCTGCCCAACCGTGGCTGGCATCAAGAAAGAAAACATCAGTCAGGTTAGCAGTTACACCACTTTCAATTGAATTCCATGCCCCGTTTGTACGATGTAGGATCACACCGGCATCGCCAACAGCCCATGTGTCATTTGCATCGACTACAAAAACATCGCTCAATTTGGTAGTGATACCTGAGTTTTCGATCCGCCAACTGTAGGCGGTATCAACTTGAATTTCATATTGTGTTACACCAGTTAATGTGTTCCACTTAACCAATGGATCCGGATTTTGGGTGGATTGATTTGCCGGTGAAGTAATTGTCACGGTAGATACAACGTAAAATGACCAGGCAGCTGACCAATCGGAGGTGGCAATACCATCATGCGCTCTTACACGCCAATAATAAAGTTCCTTGAAGTTTAACTTAGTCATATTAAGTGCAGTAACCGTAACATTATTAAAACTCACTGCATCGCTAAAATCGGGTGACTGCGCTAGCTGAACATCATATGAAATTTCGACACCCTCTCCTGTAACGGCATCCCAATCGAGTAATGCATCAGGCATCTGATTGATTGCTACATCTTCAGGTGCTTTGAGAACCGGCGTATAAATACGGGTTTGTGAATAAGCAGAAAGGTTAAAAATTAAAACGATGGAAATAATCTGTAAAATATTTTTCATTGTATTCCGTTTTTTTTGATGACTAATTAATAAACCAGGAATTTAGCTACACCGTTTCCTTGAGCACTTTCAATTCTTAAAATATAAGAACCCTGTTTAAGTGCATCGACCGAAATATCCAGTTGATTACTACCTGAAGCACGAACCCCGATATTGTTTTGTAGAATCGTTTTTCCACTCAGATCGTAGATACTGTAACTGACATTGTCTGCTTTGCTTAAATTAAATGTAATGTGTGCAGTTGTATTTACAGGGTTCGGAAATATACTTACGTTTAGTTGCTGATTTTGTGTAACGAAAGGATTTTCGATAACGCCAACTTGTTGCCTATATTGATTGCAACGGAATAATCCTTTTCCGTAAGTAGCACCATATATGATTCCAAGGTTGTTTGTGCCGGGATAATCCAAAATCGTTATTTCATTTCCATTTATTAATTGAACTGTATCGGGAGTTTTATTAATTAATTGCTGTTTCAGTTCAAACACAGGAACATTACCAATTCCGTCCTGATTGCTTTCCCAGATTGGATTACCTGTGATATTTTCCGAAACAAAAATTCCTTGTTCGGTACCAATTACCACAACGTTTGAGTTATTCATTTCAATAATGGAAGCATAAACCGGCATTTTTGGCAGATTTCCCTGTTTTGAAACAAAGGTTGGAGTTTCTGAAAGTGCGTTTGTACACATTAATACATAATGGTCGTTGCCATAATTACCAAGCGTAATTAACACATTATTCGGATTTTGAGGATCTACAGAAACTGATGTGATAGCCTGCGTAACAGGTGTTTCAGTTCCGGGGATCAGCAAAGGAATTTCTTTGGTTGAGATAATGCATTCCGGGCTGCTTACATCTGCTCTTGCATAATCATAAGCCAATGCAATATTTGAAACACGGAAAAGTTTACCATTTCTCATTCCAACAAATACATGGTTAGCATCGGATGAATAAGCCATTGATTGAGGAACACCCGAATAACCAACGCTGGTATTCGCGAGTTCGAACCATTCAGGTGTTTTTCCAAAATTTAAAAATTCTTTGGTCATCCACAGTCTGTTAGCTACGGCAATAAACAGTTTGGTTGCAACAATATCTTTTACTCTGATTGAGTCGCCTTTAGCCAGACTAACATTTGAAGGTAATGTATAATAAAAAGGATGGTCATTGTTATTGCTTTTTACCTTGAGCAAAGCGCCGGCAGCATACGCTTTCTTAGCAAAAAAAGTAACTGAATCACGACTGTTTTGATCTTCATAGCTTTCCCAAAGTATGATAGGGGTTTTAAAAGCCTGGGTATTTCCCATTCCACTTGCCTGAAGGAACTGAGTTGAAAGAGTGAAAGCAATATCTTCTGACCTGTCCATTTCACCAGCAACAGCACTCATCACGATTGCCTCGGGTTGTATTGTTGAAATAACACAAGATCCTCCATGACCAGTGTAGTTGAACCCACCCTGAAACCAAAGTTCCGCGCCCTGTTTGGATGTGTTTCCTGATCCGGAGATATAGATGGTCCCCTGATCCTGTGCACCACCCATTACACGATTTTCGCGTCCTGAAGGAGCTACAGTGTAAAACTGTGATGTGATATAATTTCGATTACTTGTTTCAAAAGTATAGTCGTCAACAGCAATACTTGCTTTAAAAATACCTCCGTCAGTACCAACAAACAAGGTATTACTTGCTCCTGGCTTAAAGCAGACAGTCTCTTGGCCGGGATGCAAAAATCCTGAGAAGAAAACACCACCACCAGCAGTTGATTTAACATCCCATGCAAAAAGACCACCTTCAACAATCTTTTTCCCTTGCCACAGGTTGTTACCACCGACTAATATACGGTCAGCATTATCAGGGAATACACTGATTGAATTATTGTAATTGCCACGTGTTCCAAAAATATTAACTGAGTTGGTAGCAGGAAGAATAACTAACCAGTTATCACCCTGATCGGCTGAACGGTAAATGCCAACATGGGTACCCAGACTATTGGTGCAGCTTGCATATAAGATATTGTTATCAGACGGTGCAATCGCAATTTCAGTGCGTAAAATATCGGCCATCGGCAATGAAATGGAATCACCTGTTGATCTGTTTACAAATCCGTCATAACTGCCGTTTTTTGAGATATAACATTTATTATTAACAGCAGCAAGTACGATTCCACTTGTACCAAGTTCAACATCTGTAGCAACAGCGGCCAAGTCATTATTTTCATTGTCTTTAGCAAGACTCCAAGTTGCACCACCATCAGTTGAGTATTTCAATCCGGTATTTGTTGCCGCATAAATAACACCATCATTTATGGCAATTTTATAAATAAATGCCCAATCAGCGGTATTGTTGTTTACAACCGGTGCTGTTGAGGCAATCTGAATAAAATTTTCACCATCTGTTGATTTGTACAAGCCTGTACCTGCAAAACCCGATGAATAACCCAAATCTCCCAGACCAGTATATGTTTGTGCATTAAAACCATCACCAGTTCCGACATAAAGATCACCATTAGAAGTCTGCATCATGCAGCTCACCATCAGGCTTAAGTCAGAGATTTTATGCCAGGTGATACCTTCATTGGTCGATTTCCAAACTCCACCTCCAACGGAACCAGCAAAAACTGTATTGCCACTTGCATCCTGGTTGTCATAAACAATAGCAGTTGTCTTACCGCCAAAATTATCAGGACCAAGAGAAGTCCATTCCAAAAGGTTCGCACTTCTTCCTGATGTCAATGCCATAGCATCTTGTGCAGCAGTCACAACATCGGCCGGATTCACTATATTGGAAACCTGATTGGCTCTTAAGCTATTCAAATAGCTTTCAGATGAAGGAGAATTGTTGTTCTCAGCAGCCTGTTTCTTCTCATCTGTTACACTTGCGGCATTGAGTGATATGCCGGTTAACATTGTGGTAATTAGAAGTGTACAAAAAAGTAAAGATCTTTTTTTCATATTGGATAATTTAGATTTTATTCCAGTTTTATCTTTTTAAAATAGTGGCACAAGTTACATTTATTATTTAATATGCAACATGTTAGCAATGATTTTATTTTAACAGTTCTTAACAAGCAGTTTGTATAAAAACTCCCACAAATGTAAGGCGAAATCAATTACAAATGCCAAAACTGAATTCAGGATTTTAACCAATAAAAATATATGAAATAAACGATCATTGAAACGAGCCAGGTGTAACTCATGCAATATGAATGGTGTCGACAACTGTGATGAATTCTTACATTATAACTACGAAAAGAGATGCCGAATTGTGCGAAATCCGTTATGGCATTATAAACAAGGCGATTGTGTTGATTATCAAATACCTTCATAGGAATCATTGGGGAGCCAGCCAACACTTCCATTAGCTATTTTGATCTTGTGCCAACCAATTACCTCGTCCATAAGTACGACTTTTGTCCCTTCATGTAATACGAAAAGGTCAACACTTGAATTTCCAGGAGAGCTTTTTACAGTAATTGTTGGCGCAAAAATAATGGCTTCTGTCGCTTGTTTTGTATAAAAATACCGCTGTGAAGCCAATCCAAAACCAATAATTGTCGTTAGCAGCATTACCAATCCGAGAAAGAAACCGGATTTCTTTAACCACAATATTGATGATGTAAAGTATAAAAAACTTGCAGTAAGCGTCATAATAAAACTGAAAACCGAAATCCATGCCCAGGAGTCGGCATTAAAAAGATTGTAGATATTATCCCACCAATTTTTAAAGAAAAAACGGGGCAGCTGATCAATCTTATCCACAATCATTCCATTAGCTACTGCAATATTATTCAATATATCCTCGTCGGTCGGGTTTAGTTTCTTCGCCTTTTCATAGTACAAAATCGCCGATGGAATATTTTTCAATTTGAAATATGTATTACCCAAATTATAATATAATCCGGAAGATTCGTACCCGGCATCTACCACTGACTGGTATTGAATCATCGCCGAATCATATCTTGCTGCTGTATAATAGTTGTTAGCCTGTGCTATCTTCGTTTCGAGCAAAGTAGCTGAAAGTGGTTGCGTCAGCATAAATGATGTAATAAAAAATGAAATGATTTTCAACCATTTATAATTCATAGCATGTCCTATTTTATCAATCGTTCTGCTTTAGTTATCACTTCTATTCCCAATTGGTAAAGATCTTCCATCTTTTTTCCGGCATCACCGGGAGCAAACCTGGCATACTCACATTTGTTAAGGGTCTCAACAAATTGCTCAATCAATTCTACCGGCGTTTCCTTATCTATTAAGGCATTTTTAACACTATCGATAGATAAATCAGCCCGTGCGATCATGTATTTATCAGAAATATAACCCCATAATGCCTGCGACATTTCGTTATAAAACTCATTCTGTGATTTCTGTTTCATGAGAATTGCCGCAGATTTCAGCCTGTTTCTGGCAATTTTTGTTGCTTTTCGGTAACGCAACATCGATTGATTTGCATTGAGTTTATCCTGTTTTTTTGAATAAATAATCGCCAATGCAAACAAGACCAAAGAAGACAATATCAGCATGAAATAGGTGACTGATCCAAAAAAGAAACTGCCCTTTGGTTTGATAGACAAATCGCCCGTCTTAATATGATGGACATCTGTTCCCAAATATCTTATACCTTCCTGGGACGACATATAAACTGCTTCTTTCGATTCCTCACTTGTACCTTTTACAACATTCAACTCAAAATCCTGCGACTCCAAGGTGATATACTCGTTTTTCTTCGGGTCGAAATAAATAAATTCGACTGCAGGGATTTTAAAATTCCCATGCACACGAGGAATAAACAAAAACTCAAATTTTCTAGATCCGGAAACACCGTTCGAACTGGTCCTTATCTGGGATGAATTCTTGGGTTCATACACTTCAAAATCGGGAGGAAAAACAGGACGGGGAAACTCAAACAGCTCAAGATTTCCATTTCCGGTAATTGTATATGTAATATTTACAGCATCATTCGATTTCATGCTGGACTTGTCGATGACAGCCTGCATACTGAATTGCCCGACAGCACCTTTAAAATTGTCAGACTGACCTTTGAACGGCAATGGATCAACATTGATCTGCAATGACTCAGAAACCAATTTTTTTTGAACGTTCTGTATATTCCTGTTAAAAAAAGGATCATTGAAAAAACTTTCGAAAGGATCACGAGCACGTCGCTTGTCGGCAGTGCCCTGCACTTGTGCAACACACTCCAGTTCCATTGGGTCGATAACAAGTTTTCCCGATTTCTGAGGAAATAATGCAACTTTTCTGATATCGGCAACAACATATTCATTGCCATTTATTCGTTCGGTGGTTTGTTGAAGCGCAGCATTTTCATCCAACAGATTTTTCATCCAAAATCCTGAGAAAGAGGATAATTTGCTTACATTAACCGAGGATACGGGTACCCTGGTATAAATCCGGTAGGTTACAATAATCTGCTCTCCTATAACCGCTTCACGCTTATCAGTAATGGCACGCAGGTAGATATCCTTGTTTCCGACCGAAGCTCCATCGGAGGAATTACTTTGGGTGCCAGCATTTGCATTTTTACCTGAATTCTGACCTGATTTTATTACATCAATTGTTAACTTATTGGATGTAAATTGTTTACCGTCTACATTTATTGATGCCGGTGCTATCGTGAGAGTCCCCTCCTGCGGTGCAACAACAATATAGGTGTATGATTGATTAAATGAACGTTTCATTTGCCCGTTCACAATCTGGATACTTGAACTTGTTGAAGTCATGGGGCCGGTGAGAACACGTAACCCTGAGAAATCCGGACCTCTAAAACCACTTCCTTCGGCATTGAGCTCATAAACAATCTGAAACTGTTCACCAACTTCCACCTGGCTTTTAGAGGAACCTTTCAGGGAAACATTTTGCGCATCAGCAATGATTGGTGACAACAGAAATAAGACGGTAACGATATGATTTATAAATCGATGCATATAATTTCCCATATGTTTCATTATACAAAGGTATGCCATCTTTCCTTTCAATTTTACCAATCTTTTTCGCTTGTTGCTTTTGAGGAGGACTTTACCTTCTGATCATTCAGCTTTTCAAGTGTTTTCTTTTCTTCATTTTGCAAGGCCTGTAGCATGCGTTCAGCGTCTTCCTTCGAAAGTTGCTGTGGTTGTTTTTTCTGTTGTTGCTGCTGATCTTGTTTATCCTGATTTTGTTGCTGGTCTTTTTGCTGCTGATCGTTTTTCTGATCTTCTTTTTTCTGTTCGTCCTGCTTCTGATCCTTTTGTTCGTCCTGCTTTTTATCCTGGTCCTCATTATCCTGCTTTTGCTGCTGTTGCTGCTGAATCATTTTCTTTCGGGCATATTCAAGGTTGTACCGGGCATCTTCATTGTTTGGATTTGTGCGCAAGGCTTTTTTAAAAGCATCAATACTCTCCTGATATTTCTCCTGACTCATCAGGCTATTTCCAAGATTGTAATGAGCATCTGACTCAATTTCAGGTGTTTTACTCATTTCAGCCACCTTTGAAAAATCATTGGTTGCCTGTTCAAAGTTTTTTTGTTGATAAATCGCACTCCCATGATTAAATACTGCCTTCTCATTCATTGGATTTTGATCCATCACCTTTTGGTAATTTACAGCAGCTTCATCATAAACACCTTTGTCGTATAGTTTATTGCCCTCACGAATCAGCTTCTTGTCGTTCTGAGCCAGTAAATGAAATCCAATCGTGAGGAATATTAAAACAAGTAATTTACCTTTCATCATCGTTTCATTTTTTCCAAAGGTTAATTTTTGATTCCCAATTTCTTTTTCGGGCTGTGGTAAACAATTCAACAACAAGAAACAGGATGGCCAATAAGATAAACCACTGAAACCTGTCTTCATAATCAGTAAATATTTTCGAATCAATCTCGGATTTTTCCAGTTTATTGATTTCGCTGAAAATTGTTTCGAGCCCCGAACGGGTATTGTTGGCACGAACATAGGAACCATTCCCCGATTGGGCGATCTTTTGTAACATATCTTCATTCAGTTTGGTCACAACAGTGTTTCCATTCCTATCTTTTCTGAATCCGGTTTTCTTACCATACTCGTTCAATATAGGTATCGGGGCACCTTCTGCCAATCCCATTCCAATAGTGAAAACATTGATTCCGGCTTTACTTGCTTCCTTTGCCAGATCAGCAGCATTTTCCTCATGGTCCTCACCATCTGAAATAATTACAATGGCTTTATTACGATTGTTCTGATCGAACGACTTCATGGCTATCTCAATGGCCTCGCCAATGGCAGTACCTTGCGATGGAACAATTTCTGTATTGATTGTTGACAAAAACAAACGGGCTGCCGCATAATCAGTTGTGATGGGCAACTGAATATAGGCTTTGCCTGCAAAAACAATAATTCCGATACGGTCGCCTTCCAGTTTATCAATCAACCGTGAGATAGCTTGTTTTGATCGTTCTAGCCTGTTTGGGGCAATATCTTCGGCCATCATTGAATTAGAAACGTCGATAGCAATGAAGATATCGATTCCTTCACGCTTCACTTCTTCCATACGGGCACCAGATTGCAGGTTAGCGAGACTCAGAATCACTGCACCGATTGCAAACATGAATAAAATTAATTTAATCCACTGTCTGCCAATGGATTTCAACGGGACCAACGCTTTTACAAACTCCTGATCTGCAAAACGAAGCATCGATTTCTTCTGCAAATGCAACACGAAAAAATACGCGAGTATCAGCAGTGGAATCAGCAACATAGCATATAAAAACACAGGCCTTTCAAATCTTAATATTTCGTTCTCCATCTTTCCGGTTTTTAAGTAATTGATCTGAACCAGGTGTTACGAAGCAAAAATTCGACCAGAAGGATACCCAACGCGAGTAATGCCCAGGGCAGGTATTCTTCATGCTTGCGTTTGAACTCGGTAACATCAATTTTCGATCTTTCGAGTTTGTCGATTTCCTTATATATTTCGGCAAGTTTTTGGTTTGATGTGGCTCTGAAATATTTGCCATCAGTTTTTTGCGCGATGTTTTGCAACAATGGTTCATCTATTTCAACCTGCATATCGCGTAATTGTATTCCAAAAGGTGTTTGTACCGGATAGGGTGCGGTTCCGTATGTTCCAACACCAATTGTATATACCCTGATCCCAAAAACTTTTGCAATCTCAGCTGCTGTGATTGGGTCAACTGCACCGGCATTGTTCTCACCATCGGTGAGCAAAATAACTACTTTTGAAATGGCTTTGCTATCCTTAAGACGTGTTACTGCCGTTGCCAGGCCATCACCAATAGCGGTTCCATCTTCGATCATTCCACTTTTTATACCACTGAACATATTCAACAAAATAGCATGGTCAGTCGTCAGTGGAACCTGTGTAAATGTCTCACCGCTGAAAATAACGAGACCCATGCGGTCGTCCGGACGACCCTCGATAAAATCGGCAGCTACAATTTTTGATGCTTCGAGTCTGTCGGGCTGCAGATCACGGGCTAACATACTTCCCGAAACATCGAGAGAAATGATGATATCAATTCCTTCAATTGTAATGTTTTGTCCGGATGAACTGCTTTGTGGCCTGGCGAGCGCAATGATTAAAGCAATCAGGGCCAACTGCCTTAAAAAGAATAAACTATGGCGTAAATAAACCCGCCAGCTTTTAGGGCCATGGTGAAACATACTTGCATCAGAAGACTGCAGGTATGCCTGTTGCTTTGAATGGCGAAATACGTACCAAATCGTAAGTGGAATAATGGATAACAGCAGGTATAAATAGGTTGGATTTGCAAAAACTATCTGGTCCATCATACAGCCTCCTGATTTACAATTTCCTGAGAAATCAATGGTTCGGGGGACACAATCACCAATGAACGGCTTTCATTTACAAAATCGACCAGATGATTCAAACTCAGGTCATTTTCCATGGCACCCGGGTTGGCTTTTGCAAATTTCACAAAATCAGCCAGATGTAACACTTCACTCAATTTTCCGATAGCTTCGGCATTGATATTCAATGGTTTGATGCCATCTAAAATTTCTTCTGTTGTCATTTCAACCGCGTTCACCCTAAATTGCTCTTCGATATACCATCTCGTAATATCGGTCATTGCTGTGTAGTATTCCTTCACCTGGCCTATCTGCCATAACTTTTTATAGCGAAGTTCTTCAAGCTTCTCCAAGGCAATTAAATAAGGAGGAATTTGCGGTTTTGCAAACGCTTTTATGGCTGGCAGAATTTTTCTACGGCGTTTGATATACCAGAAAATTCCAAAAATAAGCAATGCAAATGCAAGCAAAGCCAGTATCCATGGCAATATTTCCATGAAAGTAATTGGCTCTTTTACCGGACCTATAATGGGTTTGAACGCCTGTGTTGTATCAACCGCAACAGTTACAACTGCAAAACTGACAGGATTTGATTCAGCGGTGAAATGTGCGGTATCGCCTTTCGGTTTAAACCTAAGTTGAATGGCTGAAATTGACTTTCGGCCAGCATCAAATGATGTCAGAACAATTTTTTGTTTTAAATGGATATTTCCACTTTTGTCTAAGGGGATTTTTTCGACCTTACCCTGCGACAATACTTCGATTTGACCGGGAAGCGAATCGGGCCAAACAGGCCATTCTACTTCGAAACCCTCGGGAGCTTTCAGATTCAGTTCATAAATCAGGTGCTGTCCGATCAACATGGAGTCATTACTCAGGGTGCTAAGTGCTTCAACCGATTGAGATTGAATAGTATATGGAACAAAAGCTAAGTTAAATAAAAGAATAAGATAAATGAATGTCCGTTTCATTAGTGACGCGCCTCCCTTTTCTTAAAAAGTTTCATCAATGGTTTAACGTAATCATCATCGGTATAAATCAAAGCATTGTCCACGCCACTCTTTTTAAAAACAGAATTCAACTCTTCGGTCTTCTTCGAAATCCAATATTTATAGAATGCCCTGGCATCGCTACTCGATGTATCGACCCAATGCTGTTTACCGGTTTCGGCATCCTGAAATTTAACAAGCCCGATAGGTTGTAATTCGTTTTCCCGCCGGTCGGTAATACGCAGCGCAATCAAATCGTGCTTACGGGCTGCTATACGGATTGTCTGTTCGAATCCTTCGGTAATAAAATCGGAAATAATAAAAGCTGTTGAGCGCTTTTTTATGGCACTTGTTAAAAATCTCAACCCTTCTGCAACATTGGTTTGCCGATGTGTCGGCTCAAATCCGATCACTTCACGAATAATCCTGAGGATATGGCTGGTTCCTTTCTTTGGAGGAATAAACTTCTCCACCTGATCGCTGAAAAAAATTACGCCAACCTTGTCGTTATTTTGAATGGCTGAAAACGCCAAAACAGCCGCCAACTCGGCAACAAGCATCTTCTTTAATTGCTTCACCGTACCAAATTCGTTCGAACCTGAAACATCAATCACCAACATCACCGTAAGTTCACGTTCTTCTTCAAATATTTTGATATAAGGGTGGTTGAAGCGAGCCGTAACATTCCAGTCGATATTACGGATATCATCACCATATTGATATTCGCGCACTTCGCTGAATGCCATACCGCGTCCCTTAAAGGCACTATGGTATTGACCTGAGAAAATCTGGTTCGACAAGCCGCGGGTTTTAATCTCGATTTTGCGAACTTTCTTAAAAATATCTGCCGAATCTACTATATTCAACATGCTAACTATCCAAATTATTACAGTTTAACCTCATTCGTATTGAAACCGACACAGCAGTAGGATAAATTCCATTTATCATTTCATGCAAGTATCGGTGAATCCCTGCTTTAACCTTTTAACTTCTAAGGCACTTCGATGGTATTCAATATCTCGTTAATAATTTCCTCACTTGTAATATTTTCAGCTTCAGCCTCATAGGTAAGTCCAATACGGTGGCGTAATACATCATGGGCAACCGCACGTACGTCTTCCGGAATAACATAGCCGCGGCGTTTGATAAAGGCAAAAGCCTTTGCAGCCAAAGCCAGGTTGATGCTTGCGCGCGGGGAACCTCCGAACGAAATCAAACCTTCAAATCGTTTCAGGCGGTATTGCCCCGGATACCGGGATGCAAAAACAATGTCAGTAATATAATTTTCTATTTTTTCGTCGAGATAAACTTCACGGGCAACAGCGCGTGCCTTAATAATATCATCAATAGAAATAACACTCATGGTGTGCGCGATCTCATTGGTAATATTCTGACGCATGATCAGTTTCTCTTCTTCTTTTTTTGGATAACTGATAACCACTTTCAGCATAAAACGATCCACCTGCGCCTCCGGAAGCGGATAGGTTCCTTCCTGTTCGATCGGGTTTTGGGTAGCCATAACCAGGAACGGATCGGGTAGTTTGAAAGTGTGATCACCGATGGTAACCTGTCGCTCCTGCATGGCCTCGAGCAAAGCACTCTGCACCTTGGCAGGCGAGCGGTTGATTTCGTCAGCCAAAATGAAATTGGCGAAGATGGGCCCTTTGCGGACGACAAACTCCTCTTTTTTCTGGCTATAAATCAACGTACCTATTAAGTCGGCAGGCAACAAATCGGGGGTAAACTGGATTCGGCTGAAATCGGCTTTAATCACATTGGCAAGTGACTTGATCGCCAATGTTTTTGCCAGTCCAGGCACTCCTTCGAGCAGGATATGGCCATTGGCAAGTAATCCAATTAACAAGCGTTCGGTCATCGATTTCTGACCAACAATTACCTTGTTCATTTCCATATTCACGAGGTCGATAAACTGACTTTCGCGTTGAATACGTTCATTCAATTCTCTGATATCTGTTGTAATCATGGGTAAAAGATTAGCTATTTTTGGTTCGCAAAGGTATATAACCCCCATCATTTTACGCGTTAAAAAAAGTTAAAGGAAATTAACAATGGTTAATGATTATGGGTTATTCAACAGTTTTAAAACTACTTATTAGTAATGATTTTACATTCAAATTATTACGCACAAAAACTATTAATTTGAGAATTGTTGTATCTTGCATCATCAATTAATAACTATTAATATGGAGTTTAGTGCAGAACAAATAGCCAGCCTGCTAGGCGGCATAGTAGAAGGAAACCCCAACGTAAAGGTTTCAAACCTATCAAAGATTGAAGAAGGTACAGCAGGCACACTCAGTTTTTTGGCCAATCCAAAATACACCCATTATATTTACGCAACAGATGCTTCCATTGTGATTGTAAGCGAGACCTTTGTTGCTGAGAAGCCAGTAAAATCAACATTAATCCGGGTACCTGATGCCTATTCAGCTTTCGCCCAACTGCTCGAAATTTATCAGAAATACAAAAATGATAAAAGTGGGGTGAGTTCATTGGCTTTTATTGCTTCGTCTGCAGCGTACGGTGATGACTTTTATGCCGGTGAGTTTGCCTCGATAGGCGAAAGAGTTGTCATAGGAAACAATGTAAAAATTTATCCTCAGGCCTATATTGGCGATGATTGCACTATTGGTGACGACACCATTATTTTTCCGGGAGCCAAACTGTATGCAGGGACGGTTGTTGGTAAAAGTTGTACTATCCATGCAGGCGTGGTGATTGGCAGTGATGGCTTCGGATTTGCACCACAGGCAGATAATCAGTATAAAAAAGTTCCTCAAACAGGGAATGTGGTGCTCGAAGATTTCGTAGAAATAGGTGCAAATACAACAATAGACAAAGCCACATTGGGTTCTACAATCATCCGTAAGGGTGTTAAACTCGACAACCTGATTCAGGTCGCACATAATGTTGAAATTGGTGAAAACACAGTGATTGCCGCATTGACAGGTGTAAGTGGTTCAACAAAGATCGGAAAACATTGTATGATAGGTGGTCAGGTTGGTCTTGCAGGGCATCTTACCATTGCTGATGGAGTGAAACTTGCTGCCCAATCAGGGGTGGCTTCAAGTTTAAAAGAGGAAAACCAGATTTGGATGGGATCTCCGGTTGTCCCCATTGCAGAAGCCAAGCGCACATTTATTCATATGAGGCGATTAGATCAGTTATCAAAAAGGGTGCAGGAGCTTGAAAATAAGCTGGCTAAGCTATCCGAATGAATTTTTGATCCCGTGAATAGTAATTGTTTTACTTTTGTCGGCTGGATTAAAGAAAATACTATTTCATTCAATACATCAATATGATTGAATACCAACATACACTAAAGTCATCAGTTAGTGTTCAGGGAACAGGCTTACATACAGGTCAGTATGGAACAATCACCTTTGTTCCCGCACCACCAAACCATGGCATTAAGTTTAAACGCATCGATTTACCCGGTCATCCGATTGTAGAAGCGTTGGTCGAAAATGTAGTTGATACCTCACGAGGAACAACCCTTCATAAAAACGGTGCTACCATTTATACGATGGAACATGCATTGGCCGCGCTTACAGGATTAGGTATTGATAATGTGCTTATTGAACTGGACGTTGAAGAAATTCCAATTCTTGACGGCAGCTCAAGGCAATTTGTAGATGCATTTGAACAAGTTGGTTATATTGCCCAGGATACCGAAAGAGAATACCTTATCATTGATAAAGAAATCCGGTTTGTGGATAAGGAAAAGGGCAGTGAAATGATCATTACACCATGCGACGCCTATAAAATCGATGTGAAAATCGATTATGGAACTGAAGTACTGAACATTCAATTTGCTGAATTACATAACATTACAGATTTCAAAAAAGAGATTTCACCTTGCCGTACTTTCGTTTTTCTGCACGAACTCGAGTTTTTACTAAAGAATAATCTTGTGAAAGGTGGTGATTTAAGCAATGCCATTGTTTTTGTAAACCGGAAGGTGAGCCAGGAAGAACTCGACCGTTTGGCAGAACTTTTTCATAAACCTAAGGTAAAAGTGAAGGATGAAGGGATATTGAATAACCTTGACCTGCATTTTGATAACGAACCTGCCCGACACAAATTGCTTGATGTTATGGGCGACCTTACCCTGATTGGAAAGCCTTTAAAGGGACATATAACTGCAATCAGACCAGGTCATTATGCAAATACAGAATTAGCGAAATTGATAAAACAACAAATAAAAAATCAGTGATATGATAAAATTACCTCCTTTTGATCTTTACAAAGATCCGGTGTATGACATTATTAAGATTCAGAAGATTCTTCCACATCGCCCGCCGTTTTTATTGATCGATAAAATCATGGAGATTTCGGATGAGCATATTGTGGGGGTGAAGAATGTGACGATGAACGAGCCGTTTTTTGTCGGGCATTTTCCACAGGAACCAGTGATGCCAGGTGTTTTAATTATTGAAGCGATGGCACAAACAGGTGGTATTTTCGTTCTTCACCCAGTGCCCGATCCCGAAAACTATATTACATATTTCCTGAAGATCGATGATGTTAAATTCCGTCATAAAGTAGTCCCCGGTGACACACTGGTTTTTGCCCTTGAACTTACTTCGCCTGTTCGGCGCGGTATTTGCAATATGCGTGGTGTAGCCTACGTTGGCAACAAAATTGTAACCGAAGGTACACTCATGGCTCAGATCGCAAAAAAACATTAACCGGAAAATAACAAGATATATGAATCAACCCTTAGCATACGTTCATCCGCAGGCAAAATTAGCCAGCAATGTGGTAATCGAACCATTCGTTAATATCGAAAAAAACGTAATTGTTCAAGAAGGAACCTGGATAGGTTCAAATGTGACTATCATGGAAGGTGCCAGGATTGGTAAAAACTGCCGCATTTTTCCGGGAGCTGTCATTGCCGCCATCCCACAGGATTTAAAATATGCCAATGAAGAAACCATTGTGCGCATTGGAGATAACACCACTATTCGTGAATTTGTCACAATTAACAGAGGAACAAAAGCGAACTGGGAAACCGTTGTCGGCAACAACTGTTTATTGATGGCATATGTGCATGTTGCCCATGACTGTATTATTGGCAACAATGTTATTCTTGCCAATGCCTGCACACTCGCCGGCCATATCCGCATTGATGATTGGGCGATTGTTGGAGGACTTGCTGCGGTGCATCAGTTTGTTCAGATCGGATCGCACACCATGATTTCAGGTGGAAGTCTGGTGCGAAAAGATGTACCACCCTATACAAAAGCTGGCCGCGAACCGCTATCCTATATAGGTGTAAATTCAATAGGATTGCGACGTCGTGGTTTTAGTGACGACCGGATCAATGCCATCCAGGATATATACCGTACCTTATATCTCAGAGGCAAAAATGTCTCACAATCGATCAGCTATATCGAAGCCAATGTTCCCGCCTCTCCGGATCGCGATGAAATTCTAAATTTCATTGCCAATTCAACACGAGGCATCATGAAAGGTTACGGAAAATCGAGAGAGAGAGAATAGGTTTTATATAAGTTCCAATCAAAAGTTAAGAACTGACTATATTCCAAGTGCTTTTCGAATCATCGCATTGTACCACTTTGTTGGCAGAATTAATCCCAGTCTTTTTAAAAAACGGGCAGAAAAAGGTCCTGAATAATTTGTTTTCGGACAATTTGACGTAGCAGCCTTTATCACCAATCGTGCTATTACTTCGGGACCGGCAGTTTTTCCGGGTGTATAATTGGCGCGCATCATCTTACTCACTTTTTCAGCCATAAATTTATAGGCGGTTGTGCCAGATGTTCGATCAAGTGAGTCGAAAGCAATGTCCTGCCAACCCGTAAAGATCGGTCCCGGTTCAATGACAATTACCTGAATACCAAAAGGCCTGAGTTCCATTCGTAAGGCATCAGAAAAACCTTCGACAGCGAATTTTGTCGCGTGATACCATGCTCCCATCGGAAAAACAATTTTTCCGGCTACCGAACTCACATTGATAATCCGGCCACTCCCTTGTTTTCGCATAAACGGAATGACAGCTTTGGTGACAGAAGCCAGGCCAAATACATTCACGTCGAACTGTCGCCGGGCTTCTTTCATCTCAACATCTTCAACCGCCCCATATGATCCATAACCAGCATTGTTTAACAACAAATCAATCCTATTGTTGTCTGCAATAATCTGGTTCACAACAGTCCGAATCTGAACTTCATCAGTAACATCCATTGGCATAACAACTGCGCCCATCGTTTTCAGATCTTCCATGAGTTCAATCCTGCGTGCCGTGGCATACACGGTGAATCCTGCGTTGATAAGTGCGATAGCACTTTCTTTCCCAATACCTAGCGATGCACCGGTAATCAATGCGACTTTCTTCATATAATAGCAATTATTTAGTCAGGGCTTTATCATGTGACAAGCCCAGAGATAATCAGTTTATTTACTTTTTTTTACTGCAATGACTGCTTCAGCTGCAGCCTTGATCGCCGGTTTAGCAGAAATTTCATTTCCGACAGCACCTTTCATCCACAATTGAGGAATAACACGTCCCTGACGGAATGCACGATATATCTCTGTCGAGAAATCCTTATCCGAAATGTAATTACTAAACTGAAATTCGATAAGTTGCCCAATCGGATAGGCCGACAGATACAATGGACTATCAATCATATGTGAATAAATGGCAAGAATCGGACTGTCCTTAATGCCAAAAACCGGAGCAAAATAAGTATTCCAGGTTTCAACTGCAATTTGAATAACTGCTTGTTTCAGTTCTTCGGCATTGGCATCAGGATGTGCATATAACCAGCGCCAAACCTGTATGTCAACCAATGATACACCCATAATTTCGGCATTCGACCAAAGATTATCAAGTGCATCCAAATGCTTCTTCATCTCATTTTGCTGTTCCAATCCTAGCAATTCAAGATCTCGGGCCTGAAAAACAAAAGCAAGAGCCTCAGTAAATGAAGTATTCGGAACGCCATTTAACATATAATAATCCACGTTGTGAAGCGAAATCGTTTGTTCAACATTGTGGCCAAATTCATGCACTGCAATATTATAACCTTTATAATCCATCCCATCGGCACCGATGCGGGTACGCAGGCGTGCTTTGTCTGATTTCATCATGGCACCCCAAGCATGACCAGCACCGCGTGAAGGATCAACGATTATTTTTGAAGCGATGGACGCAGCTGAGTCAGCAGTGAAACCAAATTTTACCAATATGTTTGGTAAATCACTTTCGAAGGCCTCTTTATTTGGATATTTGGATTTCAATGTGTTGTTTATCATATTAATATCGAGTGTCGAACGTGTTTTAAAGCCATCATACCAGATGTCCCAAGGCTGCAATTTTCGGCCCAGCCTGTTTTCAATTACCTTACCAACTTCTCTAAATTCAGCACTTTGCAATACCTCTTTAAACACTTTTTCAATGTCTTCAACGGGAATTTCCATCTCCTCTTCAAACTTCCGTTGAATGTAATTTGGAAAATGTGGCGAGTTGGCGTCAATTCCTTTTGTTGCCTGAAACAAATTCAACAATTGCCGATACCGAAGATCCTTCTCCATTTCAAAAGCAACTTCTTTATCGCCCTGAAATACTTTGTTTGTAAAAGGATTCCAGGTAAATTGATTATTGTTGATTACTGTTTTTGGTATTTCCTGTTTGATAATCCTTAACATCACTTCATAGATGGTGGCTTGCTTATCCAACCCATTTTTTTGTGAATAATTCGATTTCAATTCATCACGTAATCCCCAGTGGGTGATCAGTTTCATATCAGCCGGAAAAGCAGAAGCTCCCTTTTTATCAATCAGATTTCCCATATAAATATTATAATCAGCAATATAGGCATCTGCATCAGATACAACCTGCGCGTAGTGTTGCAGAACGGCAGCAGGAATTCTTGATTTAAACATATCTCCCATTCGGGCATAAGCCCAATCGAGACGTGTCCATTGTCCGGCATTTACTGTCTTTTCATGAAGTGAATAAAAAGGAAAATTAAGTATCGTTATGAATGCCAATTGATTTGCAAACATATCATCATTGAAGTGAGCCTCCGGACTGAAACCACCATATATGCGATCGATGGGCAATATCTCACCTTTCTCGACATGCAACGGAATTTTGAAACCTACACTTACTTTATTGAAACTCCCGAGAATCAACTCAAGGTTGTCCTGCATCCTGAAAAACATGGCTTCACGTTCGGAGGCAGTTTTTGAGGAATAGGTTTCACACATGATAGCAAAATCAGCCGGTGTACCATCTGCCTCGGTCCAAAAATAGGCTGCCTGCCTAACACCACGATCGATACGATCGAATTGATTTTCCTGGGCATCAGATTTCAGTTTCGAGATAACAGAAACAATTGTTTCCTCGGAAATAAAAGTGCTCACAGTTGCTGCTGTAGCAATGGAACTCATTGTAAAACTGAACATTACAATGAATGAGATAATCATGTACTTTTTCATTTTCAGAAATTATTTAGGGAATGAATGTTTCATAACTTTTTTGGCAAGCAGACCACCTATCAAGGCAAAAGGAATATATACCAACATACTGACCAACACAAACCAGATAGGGTGAGGAATCATAAACAGGTTAATGACACCACCAAGCATTAACACTGAACCGGAAATAACGGCCAGCATCGTTTGTTTGCCAATCAGTGAGGCAATGAATCCTCCGATAAATGAACCAATTATATAGGCGAGTAGTACAAAAAGCAATATTTCGGGTGAAATCAACGCAAATAGGGCTTCAGTATCCTGCATTTCGGCAGTCTGAGTTATTTCTTGAGGGATCGGAAAAAGCTTGTGACCTAATGCTTCAACAAGACCTATAACCAGCATTCCGGATACAAATCCACTCAACACAGCAAGAATTTTTCGAAGCATGATAAACGAGATTGTTTACATATTAAATAAAAGAAGAACAAAGATCAATAATTTATGCCGACAAGTGAACGAATAAAACTCAATTTTCATCAGGGAAGCTCACGGGAGATGAAAAGTTCGGATTTGAGAGGAAATCATCATCCTGCAAACTCAACATAAAGGCTTTCAAATCAGCTTTTTCCGTCATTGTAAGCTGAACACCTCCCCTGACTGCATGGTGCATTAATGGATCGATCAAGGGAGAAAGCTGAACCCCGGAAGAATAGAAATCGATGACTTTGTCAAGCGAATTATATCTGCCATCGTGCATATATGGTGCAGTCATGGCAATGTTACGCAATGTCGGAGCCTTGTATTTACCCCTGTCGCTTTCCAAACCAGTAACTGAATAGCGGTCAAAGGGGTCAGAATAGGTGGTATCCTTTCCATTATTATAGAATAAATGTGTTGTGAAAAGCGGATTCGCTGATCCTCCGTGACAATGAAAACAGTCGGCCCCATCTTCAGTTGTAAACAACACATAACCATTGAGTTCCGATGGTGAAAGTTGTAATTCTCCGCGCAAATATTTATCAAAACGGGAATCAGTAGAAACCAGTGAACGCACGAACTGGGCAATAGCCTTTTCGATATGATCAAACGTAACCACTTCAGAACCAAATGCTTTGCCAAACAATTCAGGATAACCTTTGATGCCTTGAAACAGATTTTTCACCTGATTTGTGTCACCCATCAGTTCGTTTTCAGCGGTAACGCCAATTCTCACAAAATCTTCAATATTTTGGAATCGTTGATCAGTATTATCAGGAAAAAGAAAACCATTCCAGCCATATCCTGAAAAATTCCAAACAAGATTTACTAGCGGAAGCATCACATGAGGCAGGTATTCACCGCTTAATCCATGTACAAATCCACCTTGAAAAACCGGATGATTGATACCTGCTTCAAAACTATTAGCCTGAATATGGCAGGTGCCGCAACTCATCAATGAGTCAGGGTGTGTTCGACCACTCAACCGACCATCATAAAATAAATATCTTCCCAGCTTCACACCTTCTTCCGTCATGGGATTATCCGAAGGAATATTCATGGATGTAGGAAACGGAAAAGGAACCTCAATCAGGTAAGGGGTTGGTTTGAAGGGTTGAATATCATCGGGCTTGTTTGTGCATCCTGAAAAAAGAAATAAAGTAAAGAAAACTAAGACAGAAAACCATGACTGACGCAACATCTGTTATTGGTTTTCATTGCTGAAACGAAATACTTTTTGACCGTTAATTCGCGCAATATCCTGAGCCTGTTGTTGTTGCATTATACTCCCTCCCCAATCATCATGATTATAAGGTGGATTGCCTTCAAACCATTTTTCTATTTGCATCTCCACATTTATGCTGGATTCCGAGCCAGAAACAATGCTGAAATCAAGATCCTGCGAAACTTCAAAATAATTTTGCACGAAGGAACTCACGTCGGGTAATGTATATGGTGGGTTAAAACCTTCACAATGGGCATATGAATCTGCGCTCCCAAACTCAAAATAATGAGCTAATCCACTGGATTTCTGATAATAATTCTGCCCGATTCCCAAATGGAAATTGTAAGGTGCTAACTGCCCCATTGTATTCATCCATTTTCCGTTCAGTTTCATATAATGATAGCCACCACCCAGATAATCAGGCCAAAACATAAATGATTCGGGTGGGTTAACAAACCGGTAAGAGGTGTTTTTTTCTTCATTAAGCCCAAAAGTGAATTTCACAGCATTGTAATTTCCGGCAGGTAAATCTTCGAGTAAAACAGAACAGGTTTCATGCAAATCGGTATCAATATAAAAAACCCCGTCTCCTTTGACTATTTTAACAACAATTCCATCTGAATTCACTAATTCAATATCCGACAAAAACCATTGAATATTGCTCACCTGATATTGGTTTCCAGCCCTATTTTGGTACAATAACACATCTTTTTGAAATACATTACCATCAATGGTATGTAACAGTTTCAAGGCAACTGTTCCGGTTTTAACTTCCACCTTAACAGGTTCTTTCGAACAGGAAGCCAGCATCAGTACAATGCAAATAATCAACAATAATTTAGGTGTTTTCATTATTGTATGAATAAAGAAGACTTTAAATAATCAGTTTCTACAAATCATCAATCAGAAACACATACAATTCCTTAGGCCCATGTGCACCCATCACCAGTGTCTTCTCAATATCAGCCGTTCGGCTTGCACCTGTGATAATGGTAATTTGCGAAGGCAAACCTTCCACATATTTTGTTTTTAATTCCTGAAATGCCACTTTTATTGACGGGACCACCTGTGAAGTGTAGGCAAGTACCAAATGAATATCCGGATATGCATAAGCACTTCGCGAACCGCTATTAGTATCTGTAACAACAATACTTCCGGTTCGGGCAATAAGCTTCTCACAACTTGTTAAACCAACCACCTCGCCGGCGGAATCTTCCATCACATCTGCATGATGTGAAATATGACCAGCTTCTAATACGGAAGCGATTTTTTCGCTCACGCACCAAATCGATGGCCAGGCTTTTTGCTCCATCAGAATTTTCAAATCGTCGAGAAAATACTTTTCGTTTTCGCAATAAATGAACTTACCACCAAGCGCGATGAGTTCGTTGGCAAAGATTATTTCCAACCCTTCGCTGTCATCAAGTTTGTACATCACATCTGATGTCAGGTCGATATCGATATAAGGATTTTCGGTTTTCTCGATCAAGGCGTTGCGCACCTTGGTCAGGATTTGTTCGCGATGAGTACTTTCTTTCATCTTATCCGGATTATTAACTTGTTGAAAAATTAATTAGAAAGTGTTGTTGATGTATTGTTATCGTCAATTATATCTTTTCCCTCCTCAACAACAGGTAAAGCAGGCACAGTTGTATTTAAAGATTTCGTTGCGGTCAACTCTTCTTTTTTCCATGGTCTCTTGCCAAAAATCTTTTCAAGATCTTCACCAAAAATCACTTCTTTTTCCAGCAGCTGGCTTGCTAATGTTTCGAGCCCCTCTTTGTGTTCACTGAGTATTTTTAAGGCCTTTTGATAAGCTCCTTCAATCATCTGACTTATTTCCTCATCGATGATTACATTGGTTTTTTCACTAAAAGGCTTATTGAATGCATATTCCTGTTGTCCTGTTGAATCGTAAAAACTGACATTGCCAAGTTTTTTACTCAATCCATAATAAGTTACCATTGCATAGGCCTGTTTGGTCACTTTTTCAAGATCGTTGAGTGCGCCTGTCGATATCTTGCCAAAAATAATCTGTTCAGCAGCACGACCCGCCAAAGTGGCAGTAATTTCGTCCATCATCTGCTCATAAGTCGACAGCTGGCGCTCCTCAGGCAGATACCAGGCTGCACCAAGTGATTTACCCCTTGGAATAATCGTCACTTTGACAAGCGGATGGGCGTGCTCAAGCAGCCAGCTAACAGCTGCATGACCAGCTTCGTGAAATGCTATTACTTTTTTCTCTGAAACTGAGATAATCTTATTCTTTTTTTCCAGACCGCCCACGATACGGTCAATAGCGTCCATAAAGTCCTGCTTGGTAATTGATTCACCACCATGACGGGCGGCAATAAGTGCTGCTTCGTTACAAACATTGGCGATATCGGCTCCCGAGAAACCCGGAGTTTGTTTTGCCAGAAATTCCTTATCAACCCCCGGATCGAGTTTGAGAGGGCGCATATGCACCTCAAATATTTCTTTTCTACCTTCCAAATCAGGAAGTTCTACATAAATCTGACGGTCGAATCGTCCGGCACGCATCAGGGCGCGATCTAAAATATCAGCACGGTTGGTTGCTGCCAACACAATAACTCCTGAATTGGTTCCAAAACCGTCCATTTCAGTAAGCAACTGATTCAATGTATTTTCTCTTTCGTCATTCCCCCCGGTTGCGGCATTTTTTCCACGGGCACGCCCGATCGCATCGATTTCGTCGATAAAAATGATACAAGGCGACTTCTCCTTGGCTTGTTTAAATAAATCTCTCACACGCGAAGCACCAACGCCAACAAACATTTCAACAAAATCGGAACCTGATATTGAAAAGAAAGGAACGTGCGCTTCACCGGCTACTGATTTTGCAAGCAGGGTTTTACCTGTTCCGGGAGGGCCAACCAGTAAAACACCTTTAGGGATTTTACCGCCCAGTTTAGTGTATTTATCAGGTGTCCGAAGGAAATCAACGATTTCGATAATCTCTACTTTCGCCTCTTCTAAACCAGCAACATCCTTGAACGTTACATTTACATTTGTATTTTTATCGAATAATTGTGCTTTTGATTTGCCAATATTGAAAATTTGTCCACCAGGACCGCCACCGCCACGACTCATCATACGCATAATAAAGAACCAAACACCCACCAGTAATAATACCGGCAATATCCAACCGATTATTTCGCCACCCCAGTTACGCCGGTTAATATTATTGACATAAATAACCGGTGACTTGCCTTCCTGTGCTGTCTGAACAAATTGTTCAAACTGTTCAATCGAACCAATTTGAAATGTGTAATCAGGTTTTGGGCCTCCAATATTGCTTGTCAACCCGTTTCCTTTTTCATCTTTCTTGTATTTGGTCTTGCTCTCAGGTTTTAGAAAAATCTCAGCAATCTCTTTATTAACCAGATCAATCTTTTGGATATCCTGATTCTGAAGCAATTCCATCAATTTACCTTTTTCAATAGATTCGGTTGCTGAATCAAAATTAAGTAACTGCAAACCAATAAATACAATGGCTAATACTCCATAAATCCAATAAAAATTAAATTTTGGTTTGTTTGTGTCAGTTGGTTTATTCGCCTTCTTTTGGCTGTCATTTTGTTCCTCTTTCATCAGAATGCTATCTAGCTTAAATCGTTAATTCTTTAATAAATAATTATTCGTCGTACGCAATTATCTCCGCATCAGCCCACAAATCCTCCAATTGGTAGAATGAACGTGTGGTGTTTAAAAACACATGCACAACAATATCAAGGTAGTCTATCAAAATCCATTCCGAATTTTCAAATCCTTCGAAATGATACGTTTTTATTCCAGTTTCAGCAAGGACATTATCTATAATATGATCGGCGATTGCTTTTACTTGGTTTTTTGAGTTTGCATGGCAGATAACAAAATAGTCGGTAACTGCAGCATGTATCTTTTGCAGATTCAGACTCAATATTTCACTTCCTTTTTTATCCTGCATTGATTTTATAACACAAGAAAGCAGTTTATCTGAACTCTCTGTTACCTTTTTTTCCTTCATACAATTTACTCACATTAACCAAACAAAATTAACCAAATTAATGTTCATTGGCTACATTGATTTCATTGTCTTTCACACATGAAAATTGTGTTGTATTTTTAGAAATTCTTTACGCCATTTATTATAAAATTCAAACGGATGAAATCAATATACAATTTAGTTCATTTCGATGAAATCGGATCGACCAATAAGAAAATGCAGGAGGATGTATTGGGGGGAATGAATTTGATAAATCATGTTTATTACACTGATTTTCAAACTAATGGCAGAGGTATTGACACCAACTCCTGGCACAGTGAAGCAAAAGAGAATCTATTGTTTTCGTTAGCAATAAAACCGGAAAATCTGGAACCGGTACATCAGTTTATGCTAACCAAAGCGATTTCACTGGCAGTTGTTGACGCAGTTTCATTGTATCTTGACGCTGAAAAACTAACAATAAAATGGCCAAATGACATTTATTACGATAATTCGAAGCTTGCAGGTATCCTGATTTCCAACACAATCAATGCGAATGAGCTGGAGCTATCAATTATTGGAATTGGCCTAAATGTCAATCAATCGCACTTTCCAAAAACACTGCCAAACCCTATATCCTTCAATCAGATAACGAATAAACAATATGATACATCGGATGTCCTGAACACAGTATTACAGGCAATCACTGACAGGCTCACTCAATTGAAAGAGATTGACTTACATCACTTTATTGGTTTTGAATATTTAAGAAGAATGTATCGGTTAGAAGCCTGGGAGCAGTATAGGCATCATAGTGAGATCATAAAAGCAAGGATTTTGGGCGTTAACAATTATGGTCAATTAAATCTGGAATCAGAAAGTGGTGAAATGCTTCATTGTGATTTTAAGGAAGTGGAGTTTATCATTTGAGGATAAAAGTTGATCGTACAAATAGAAAATATAACCGAATAAATACTAATCCGGTCAAATTTCAATTCTCTTTTTTTAAATATCTTAGTAAATCTCTCTATTTCGGTTAACACAAGAAATCGGCATTTCATATGTGTTTCGCCATAAAAGCAAAAAACCCCAAAGCGAAGGCTCAGGGGTTTTGTTAAGGGGGCGGCGACGACCTACTTTCCCACATTTCACTGCAGTATCATTGGCGCAGACAGGCTTAACTTCTCTGTTCGGAATGGGAAGAGGTGGA
>CAITDJ010000085.1 GCA_903891085.1 uncultured Bacteroidota bacterium
CGATGGCACTGATCCAGGGTTTGGCTTCAATCGAAGGCGGTTTCTTATGCAGATTGGTTGCGATGAAAGTGAACAATTGTTTGAAACTGAGGTTTTCAGCAGAAACCAAAAACCTTTCGCCAAAATGATTGCCATCCATCAGCAGGGTCATGGCTTTTGCCACATCGCGCACATCAACAAAACCCTTTGTACCTAAGGTATAAAATTTCAAACCTTTCCAAACCAGTGTGAACAATTCGGAACTCCCTGTCTTCCAGTCGCCCGGACCAAGTATTACAGATGGATTTACAATTGTGGCATTCAAACCTTCGGCAATGCCACGCCACACCTCGCGTTCGGCGCCGTATTTTGAAATCCCGTACACTGAATTTCGTTTTGAGGCTTTCCAAAGGCTGTTTTCATCGATCATTGTTGGATGATCGGCGCTGCCCATCGCTGCGATTGAACTTACATGACAGAATTTTTTTATGCCTGCCGTAAGTGATGCGTTCACAATATTGGCTGTACCGGTTATATTGACTGAATTTATCTGTCTTTTATCGACTGAATTGAACGATACAACCCCGGCACAATGATATACCTCGTCCACACCCACCAGAAAATCTTCGAGTGCGAAAATATCGGTCAGGTCTCCTTCGACCCATTCAATGGCTGCAAACTGTGCTTTAGGATTAAGCGCATAGCGCTGAAATATATTTTTAACAGTTTTTAAATCAGATGTTTTACGCCTTAATGCACGCACTTTTCTGTTCAGGTTACTCAGCCTGACAAGTAAATGCGAACCAACCAATCCTGTAGCTCCGGTGACAAAAATCATGGTGTAAAGATAAAAATTGTATGGCAGATGCATCGAAATAATATGGTCGTGCAATTAATCTGTGGCAAATTAAACTGTGGCAACTTAGTTTCTGTCTAAATCTTGCTAAATGATAGATTTAAAAACAAGGAACAAGGATTTACGATTTGCGAAGTGGGTATAAACCCTGTAGATTAGGATGCTTCATAAATAAAAAATCGCTCATCATTGTTCGATGTTTAAAAGAACTAACGGTTTTCAAATTAAATGAAGAATTATAGACAGTCTATTACTCTGTGGCAACCTATTCTGTGGCATGTTCTTCGAAACCTTTTATCTTTGCACAAATTTCACTTTATGATTTATACAAATTTCGTTGATGAATTGCGTTGGAGAGGTATGATTCATGACCTCACACCCGGGACTGAAGAACAATTGAAAAAAGAAATGACGGCAGCGTATGTGGGTATCGACCCAACAGCTGATTCGTTACATATCGGCCATCTGGTGAGTATCATGATGTTAAAGCATTTTCAGATTGCCGGGCACAAACCCATCGCGCTCATCGGTGGTGCAACAGGAATGATTGGCGATCCTTCAGGCAAATCGCAGGAACGTAATCTGCTCGACGAACCCACCTTGCGACACAATCAGGAATGTTTGAAAACACAACTGGCACGTTTTCTTGATTTTGAATCGGACAAGCCCAACAAGGCTGAAATTGTAAATAATTACGATTGGATGAAGGATTTTAGTTTTCTGGCTTTCATCCGCGATATTGGCAAACATCTGACTGTGAATTATATGATGTCGAAAGATTCGGTGAAGAAACGCCTGTCGGCCGAGGACGGAAGCGGCATGTCGTTTACTGAATTTACGTACCAACTTGTTCAGGGATATGATTTTCTCCATTTGTACCAGCATAAAAACTGTAAGCTTCAGATGGGTGGTTCCGATCAGTGGGGAAACATCACCACCGGAACAGAGCTAATCCGTCGCAAACTGGGAGCAGAAGAAAATGCCTTTGCACTTACTTGTCCGCTTATTACGAAAGCCGATGGCGGCAAATTTGGCAAAACAGAAACCGGTAATGTGTGGCTCGATCCGGCGAAAACTTCACCATACGCTTTTTATCAATTTTGGCTCAATTGTTCGGATGATGATGCGGCCAAATACATCAAAATATTTACACTGTTAAGCCGCGAAGAGATTGATAAACTTATTGAAGAACATGCGCTGGCACCACATCTGCGTGTTTTGCAGAAGGCACTGGCAAATGATATCACTGTCAGGGTGCATTCGCAGGAAGACCTGGCATTGGCCGAAGAAGCTTCACAGATTTTATTTGGGAAAGGAACGACCGAGGCATTGTATAAATTAGATGAAGCCACTTTGCTCAGCGTTTTTGAAGGGGTGCCGCGTGCATCGATCGACAGGCAACAGCTTGCTGAACCTCTTGATATTACTGAGTTTTTGACAACACATACCAATATTTTCCCTTCTAAAAGTGATGCGCGCCGTATGTTGAAAGACAATGGTGTTTCGTTGAATAAGATGAAAGTAACAGAAAGTACAACATTAATGACCAACGACCTGTTAAAAGGTAAGTATTTGCTGGTTCAGAAAGGGAAAAAGAATTACTATCTCGTTGTGGTGATGTAAAAATTGAAAATCAGGGTGATTGTTTATTGTTGTTTCTTTTCAATCTGCTGTTGGTTCTGATGGAGAAGATAGCCACCAATCCTAAAAACATAATTATCAGGGAGTATTTTCCGATCAAATTTCCGTGGAGCACGTAAAAAGTATTTTTTTCCGGTTTCATACCCACATTTCCGAATAAAACGCTTGCTTCTCCATAGTTTGTTTGTTGAATTATTGTACCGTGGTTGTCGATGATGGCTGAAACTCCCGTGTTGGCACATCGCACCATCCACCTGTTGGTTTCGATGCAACGAAGCCTAGCATAGGCCAGATGCTGGAAATAGCCCGCATCGCTGTTCCACCAGCCATCATTTGTGATTAATACAATAAAATCAGGATTGCTGCTTTGCACATTATTGGCAATATAATCACCGAAAACAGATTCAAAGCAGATTATCGGAGCCACCACAGTACAGTCTTTTAGCGTATAAAGATTTGATTCATTGAAGGTTCCATAACTCCCGAAAAATGCGCCTGAATTTTCAATGTAAGCTCTCAATGGGTTCAATAATTTCACAAACAGTTGTTTTTCAACCAATGGCAACAATTTCGTTTTGTGATAAATCTGACTGTTTTTTTCATGCAACATGATGGCGCTGTTATACAAAACATAAGGGTTTTTGCTGTGAATCACTGCGTCCTGATCCTGAACCGCTGCCACCGAATCGCGCCTGGTAAAAGCACCAACAAACAATGAAACAGATTGAATGTTTGAAAATTGACTCATGAGTGTTTGTATGGAAGAAGCTTCCATCACACTATCTTCATCAATGGGTGTAGTCAGAAAAGTTTCCGGAAATACTACCAGGCCGACATGATCGAAGTTTTCATCTTTGATCATATTCATTGTTCGTTTCACTTGCTCCTTTTCCGAAATGCCGTTAAATTTTTCTGTTCTCGGATTAATATTTGGTTGAATCAAAGCCACTGGATACACTGCCATTTGTTTGTTTTGATCCAACAAATAGTAGGAGTAAACTATTGGCAGCGTGATAAGTAGAAGTAAAACAATCACAATCGTCGTTAATTTTCTCCAATCAGAAACAAATTCAGCTGATACAGCTTTGAATATCATCCAGTTAACAATAAGAATCCACAAACTTCCGCCTTGTACTCCGGTAAAAGAATACCATTGAATCCAGTTTGTGTTTTCAGCTAATCCGTTTCCTAGCGAAAACCAGGGCCAGGCCGGTCCCCAGATCGTATGCAAATACTCCATGGATAGCCATAGCGAAAGGAAAACGAGCAATCTGAAGGCTGATAAAAACTTAGCACTTGCTGTCCATAGCAGAAATACCATACTAAACACAAAAGCATTGAAGAAATGGGTGATCAATGTTCCCGTAAATGTAGAACTGTACATCCAGCCTGCACTGAAAAAATGGACCACGAAGAAGGCAATAAATGCAACAACAGCACTTTCAATGGGTTTCACATTCTTTTTTGAACCGAGCATAAACAGGGGAACAAAAGCGACGAACAATAAAACTGAGAATCCGCGGGGCGGCCAGGCAACAACAAAAAGCAGGGAAGTGGCTAATCCGTAAGGAATTTGTTTAAGTAAAAGGAATGGTCGATTCATCAGCTGCATAAAAGCCAAAGTTAACCCAATTAAGTTTGAGTGGGTTTATTAATGAACCAGATTCAGAATTGGTTTTGTGTGATTTGAGAAATAGCTAATCGCTAAAGCTTTAACACCAAACTGGTTTTGGAAGGGATTGCACGGTATATGGCTCTTGCATCGGCTGCCGAAACAATGAGTTTGATTGTGAGAGGCTGATCAGTGGCACCCGGGTTTAAAAGTTTTTTGAGTGTTGTCGTTTCAGGTAGATACGCAATTTTCTTCGCATTGTAAGCCTCTATTATCGGCAATTCCCGTTCGACAGGTTTGCTGTCCTGGTTTATTTCGAGAACCAGATTGCGATCGAAATACAAACTTGTTAGCACGATCGTGGAGTCGGGGGGCAGGGGCTTGCTCGACAATTTTTGTGCTTCAATGGTGTCTTTCGGGGCTTCTTTAATGACGATCGGAATTTTTGGGATTGTACCGATATATTTCTTCAAACTGAAAGGAACGGATAGCCAGGCTGACAAATGTTCGTGCGAAAAAAGTGGAATCTTTTGGTCTGATTCGACTCGCAATATTGAAGCAGTCCGAACCTGAACTCCTTTTATTTCGATGGAAATGGAATGGGCAGGCACGTTGACAACAAGATAGATTGAATCCTGATTGGCCAGGTCAAGCCGACTTTGTTCAAAATCACGTTCTTTCTCAAGCCCGATAATCTTGATAATATCCTCTTTTTGAGCGTTATCCAATGAAACAGCTACGGCAGTTTTACTACCGTTTATTTCAGCCGCAGGTTTATAATCGCTGGTGGGTAAAATGGTTGCATATACAAAAACCAGCACAGGAAAAATGAGTAATGAAAGGATAAAAACTAATAGCTGTTTCCAGTTGGTAAACAAACCCACAAAGAAATTCTTTCTTTTTTTTCCGTTCATTGATTCGTTTTTTTTGTCTGTTGAAGTATTATTGATTTTATTCATCACATGCGATTAGTAGATATAAACTTTTGAACCAATTGGCAGGGAATTAAAGATAACCTCAAGGTCCTCATCACCCATACGGATGCATCCATGCGTCACCGGCATGCCCAAAAAGCGCTTGTACAAGGTTCCGTGTATCATATAACCATCTCCCAGATGAAGCGAGTAATCGCCAAGTGTGCCATAATCGAAACGTGATGGATGATTGGCCGAAGGAACTGGAAGTCCTTCTTCGATAAATGCCCAGTCGGGTTTCTTCCAGACCGGATCTTTCATCTTTCGCAAGATTTTTAACATCCCGCGTGGCGTTTTAAAAATCCACTGCTGTTCTTTCTTTCCCTTGAGCAAGGTATAACTTCCTGTCGAACATTTACCAGTACGAATAATATCGTTGCTGTTCATTAATGTGAAATCGTTACCCGAAGTGTTGATGATCAGATAATTTTGTTTTGGAATCAATTCATTGAGTTTATTGCCAATTCCTGTAATCTCTTTTGCAAGCGCCGACTGATGTTTTTTAATATTATCCACTCCAATGCGGCCTGCTGTCATCGAAACTGTTGAGCCGGGTTTGAATTCACTGGCAATAAACTGTAGCTGATAGAAGTTTTGGACAGCCGGAATGGCAATACCTACAGAAAAAAACAGGCCAAGGACAAAAGTCCAGAATAGCCTTTTGCCACCAACACCACTTCTCTCCAAAGGGGGTATATTTTGGTCTTGAAACGTATTATTTTCTCTCATTTTTCTGAAATGGTATTTTTATTAATGGCCTTTTATCTCCTGCAAACTTCTGAGTGAACCTACAATGGTTACCGGGGTGCCAACACCAACATAATCAAACAATTTATCAATATCTTTATTTGTAAGGGCCACACAACCATCGGTCCAGTTTATTCCTCTGCCGCCATCACCATGTATTTCGATGAGGTTTCCGATTCCTCTGCGGGGAATAAGGCCACTTTTTACACCCATTGAATACCTTTGTTTGTCTTCATCATTCGGATAATCGATCAGCAGAGCCTTATAATATTTTGTGAGACGGTTTGTTTTCTTTTTGGTAATATGATATTTCCCTTCCGGGGTTGCTTTATCTCCGCGATATTGTTTGGTGCCAATCCAATTGGTGCCTAACTCAGCGATAAATTCTTTTTTGAGTTTGCCGCCATGATACACGTATATTTTGTGGGCAAACTTATCGACAATAATGGCAGGAGCATTACTACGGCTTGACCATGAAACAGTTTCGTCGGCCCAGCGGCGCCATTTGCCAAGGTTTGAAAAATAATCTGAAAGATAATTGTGGGCATCTTTGACAGATTTAGAAATCAACTGACTTGCAACATCAAGGTTAAAACCTACATCCTTGTATGCGCCCCGTTCGAAGGCTTCTTTTGATTCAACATAGCGCAACCGAGCTGTGGTGAAGTTTTGGCGGGTGGTTCCTTTCAGAGGAAGATGAGCATAATTTTCATCAAAATCATTCAATTTCTCTTCAACTGTTTTCAACTTTGCACCAAGTTCTGCGTGCATCGTTGTTTTCAATTGCATTGAAGTTTCTGTTGCTTGTTTTGCTTTTTCGATGGCTGCCTTGGTGAGTTGAAGCATTTTGCCGTAGTCACGGAGGAAAGCATAATTCTGATTTTGAACTTTCCATTCAAACTGCGCCTGAGTTACCAGGTCCTCGGCAGCTTCAATGGTTGGTTTGGCATATTTTTGCGCTTCGACATCTTTGGCACGGCCAATTTCGGCCTGAGCCTGGGTAAGCGATTCGATAGGTGGGTTGGGTGACAGCAGGATGAGCAGCCCAATGATCGTGACGGTCAAAAGACCGATTATGATGATTGTAATAAAAGTACGCTTGATTATTTTGATTGCTTTTCTCATTATGTTGCCGGCTGTTTATTAATCAACTAAAGACCTCAGTAAGCTTAACGCATTACCGAGGTCTTTGGTAAACAAACTATTTTAGTTTAGTTTTTTTTTCATACCCATTGAAATTTGTGTCTTTCACAGGGCGAAATTAGGCAAAATTATTTGCGCATGCTTTTTTTAGCAATTGCTTCTTCGAGTTCAGCTTTCAATGAAGCAGCTTTGTCGTTAGCAGCTTTTACTTTGTCAACAGCTGTCAAATAATCACCATTGTTGATCAGAGTAGAAACTTCAGCTAAAGAGGCTTCAACTAATGCTAAGTCGCTGTTGATTGCTTCAAGAGCTTCTTTTCCTTCTTTGCCTTTAGGGGCTTTGGTGATGAGTTCTTTAACTTCACTTACTAAAGTTGTAGTTTCAGCTAAAGTCTGTTGTGCCTGATTCTTTACTTCTTCTTTGCGGATAGCTGCATTTTCTTTAACTGTGTTAGCTAAAGTCAATGTGTTAGCCAAAGTAGCGGTAGCTTTTTTGTAGCTTCTGAAAAGAGCGAATTTTGAATTTTGGTTTTCAATTTCAGTTAAGGCAACATTCAAAGAATCGGTAACAGCTTTAAACTGAGGAGCAACATAACGTTCTGCTTCGGCAGCTTTAGCAGCTTCGATAGCAGCTTTAGCGGTAGTAACTTCCATTTCAGGTGGTTTGGCGCAGCTGGTGAACAGAAGGGTC
>CAITDJ010000086.1 GCA_903891085.1 uncultured Bacteroidota bacterium
ATTCGCCGAAGGCGAGAGTTGTGAATTGCTTTTAGATTGTATCTTTGAAATACTGAGCACATTGCGAAGGCATGGGCTTATGATGCACTTGAGGTTGTGAATTGCTTTTAGATTGTATCTTTGAAATACTGAGCACATTCTCATTCTGTCATCAAAGAACGTGTCCATAGTTGTGAATTGCTTTTAGATTGTATCTTTGAAATACTGAGCACATTACTAACTATGAGTTTTACTGGCACAACCACGTTGTGAATTGCTTTTAGATTGTATCTTTGAAATACTGAGCACATTAAAACAATGAATCTTCACTTCCATGGCCGGGTTGTGAATTGCTTTTAGATTGTATCTTTGAAATACTGAGCACATTCCAATCTTGGGGTTATGCTAATAATACCTAGTTGTGAATTGCTTTTAGATTGTATCTTTGAAATACTGAGCACATTAACGATTGCAAGAATTCGCCGAAGGCGAGAGTTGTGAATTGCTTTTAGATTGTATCTTTGAAATACTGAGCACATTGCGAAGGCATGGGCTTATGATGCACTTGAGGTTGTGAATTGCTTTTAGATTGTATCTTTGAAATACTGAGCACATTGTTGTTCGACAAGTTTACACCAAACCAAATGTTGTGAATTGCTTTTAGATTGTATCTTTGAAATACTGAGCACATTCTGTTGTATTGGGCGCACCTCCATTATTTAGTTGTGAATTGCTTTTAGATTGTATCTTTGAAATACTGAGCACATTCCATCGAAGCATTGACGATGGTGATGAACGTTGTGAATTGCTTTTAGATTGTATCTTTGAAATACTGAGCACATTGTAAATCTTTGCGGTACCTGGTACCTGCATGTTGTGAATTGCTTTTAGATTGTATCTTTGAAATACTGAGCACATTCGTGTTCGCTACTTATGTGATGGCTCCGGCGTTGTGAATTGCTTTTAGATTGTATCTTTGAAATACTGAGCACATTTCGAAGCTGCCACTTCCGAATATCGACCACGTTGTGAATTGCTTTTAGATTGTATCTTTGAAATACTGAGCACATTAGGATATTCCATAAGGGCTTCACGCCAGGTGTTGTGAATTGCTTTTAGATTGTATCTTTGAAATACTGAGCACATTGCAATGAGAATTAATCACTTGAAAAATTAAGTTGTGAATTGCTTTTAGATTGTATCTTTGAAATACTGAGCACATTCGGTGAGCTTGTTGGCAACTACAGCAGCAGGTTGTGAATTGCTTTTAGATTGTATCTTTGAAATACTGAGCACATTGCTGTTCGCTACATCATTTATGTGAGTGATGTTGTGAATTGCTTTTAGATTGTATCTTTGAAATACTGAGCACATTGAATTTCAGATCGATCATATCAATACTCTGTTGTGAATTGCTTTTAGATTGTATCTTTGAAATACTGAGCACATTTTTGCGCTTAAATATTGCAACGATCCGGTTGTTGTGAATTGCTTTTAGATTGTATCTTTGAAATACTGAGCACATTCGGCACTGCCCAGCTAACAGGAGCCGGTAAGTTGTGAATTGCTTTTAGATTGTATCTTTGAAATACTGAGCACATTCTTTACTTTTAGTGATTGAATACCTGAACCGTTGTGAATTGCTTTTAGATTGTATCTTTGAAATACTGAGCACATTATTCTCATATAGCCTGACACAACATCAGCAGTTGTGAATTGCTTTTAGATTGTATCTTTGAAATACTGAGCACATTCAGCCGAAGTGATTACCTGTCTGACTATTGGTTGTGAATTGCTTTTAGATTGTATCTTTGAAATACTGAGCACATTTTTCAACATAATCAGCATCATGTAGTTTATGTTGTGAATTGCTTTTAGATTGTATCTTTGAAATACTGAGCACATTGCTTCAGTTTCGGAGTCAAAACACCCCAATGTTGTGAATTGCTTTTAGATTGTATCTTTGAAATACTGAGCACATTCCACTCATAAGTTATGCCAAGAGGATGTCAGTTGTGAATTGCTTTTAGATTGTATCTTTGAAATACTGAGCACATTCCTGATTTTACATTTGATTTCGCCTGTTCCGTTGTGAATTGCTTTTAGATTGTATCTTTGAAATACTGAGCACATTAAGTGCCTCAACAATACTATCTGCCGTATGTTGTGAATTGCTTTTAGATTGTATCTTTGAAATACTGAGCACATTTTGTTGCTCTTTTTTCGCCAATGATTGTTTGTTGTGAATTGCTTTTAGATTGTATCTTTGAAATACTGAGCACATTAGAATTCGCCGAAGGCGAGTCAATACAAGGGTTGTGAATTGCTTTTAGATTGTATCTTTGAAATACTGAGCACATTTGTTGGTGGTACTTATCATTTTATGACAAAGTTGTGAATTGCTTTTAGATTGTATCTTTGAAATACTGAGCACATTTCTAAACATTAGGTCTGCCACTTCATCACTGTTGTGAATTGCTTTTAGATTGTATCTTTGAAATACTGAGCACATTCTTCAACTTCAAAGAGACAACATCAACCTTGTTGTGAATTGCTTTTAGATTGTATCTTTGAAATACTGAGCACATTTTTTGGACTGAGCGAAGACGATTTGGCTATGTTGTGAATTGCTTTTAGATTGTATCTTTGAAATACTGAGCACATTATACTTGAAGATGGTGAAAAGGAAGAGATTGTTGTGAATTGCTTTTAGATTGTATCTTTGAAATACTGAGCACATTATCGTAAACTAAATCACCATCATTTGTCCAGTTGTGAATTGCTTTTAGATTGTATCTTTGAAATACTGAGCACATTGATGAAGGCTACTCAAATGTCTGATACCCTGTTGTGAATTGCTTTTAGATTGTATCTTTGAAATACTGAGCACATTGTACCCTGGTTTAATCAATTAAAGCTCAGTTTATTAAGCAATAAAACAAAAATGTAAAAAATGTTCAGTAAAATCCTTCTCTCTTTCAAAGGGAAGGATTTTTTTATTCCTATCATTTAAAAAAGCTCAAGCTGCTGGGGTGTTGGCGGTCTTGGTTTTTCAGTTGCGCCCCTGAAAAACTCCATCATCCCAAATTGTTTATCGGTCAGCGAAAAAATGATGATTTCACCTTTCGGAGCCAGAAAAGATTTCACCCTTTTGATATGTACATCAGCATTTTCACGGCTGTTGCAATGGCGCACATAAATGGAATATTGCATCATGGTAAATCCATCCTTTTGTAGTTTCTTTCGAAATAAGGCGTAGTTTTTCCGGTCTGTCTTGGTTTCAGTCGGCAAATCGAAAAAAACAAATACCCACAAAATGCGATATTGATTAAAACGTTCTGTAAAATCTTCTTTCACACATTTTAAATAAATTCCGGATAAAGTAATCGCCTGGATAATCCTTCAAAACAAGATGACAAAGATGCGGTTGTACGTTGAGCTCCCACCATTAACGGACTACTGTTGCCATCAATCAAAATATCAAAAACCGGTATTTGAAGTAGCTTCCTTTTAATCTCAGGAGTAAGCTCTTCAATATCTGTATTTTCAGAAAGAATATTCAACACTATCCTATCTACATAAGGCCGATATGGTTCCATAATATCAGAAGCCAGGCACCAGGGGTTATACTTGTTGTGATGATGAATTCCCACTGCCGGTAATAATCCGCTGGCTACCAATGCACGAGCAACAATAGCCAATAAAATTGCGTATCCATAATTAAGGAGCGCATTCGGACTTTCGCCATTCCGATCACGTGTAAATTTCGCATTTGCACCAAAAAGATTTTCCCAATAATATGCTGCTGCTCTGCCTTCCACATTTTGAGGATCGCCACTGCGAACCATGCCCAAATAATATTGCATTTTTTTATCATCAATATTGTTTTGGCGAAGCAAGGAAGCCTGATTACTGATTTTAGCGACTATCGTTTGCTGCCACAAATTCTTTTTCAACGGCAGGGAACTTTCCAATTGCTGGTACATTTTTTCTGTAAAAGCATGGTGCGAAAACATGGGAAGCATCAAGCCAAACGGCAAATGTTGGGCATTACAACTGATAATGGCAACATTGTTTTGATTCAATTCGGCAATTAAAGCATTAGTAAGCGTGATATGCGGACTGTCTAACAACAAAATTCCTATATCTTCGATCGGAACGCTTATCATTGCTTTGTTTTCCCTTTCCGGAAACTCAATACCCATTTGTATATCTTTCTTTTTCAGATAGCAAGGGTTCCCAAAATATAATGTCCTTTTAATCATGATTATATCGAATTAAAATCATCGATTTGTGCAAGCTTTTCAAGTGACGTTTGATGTTGTGACAAGTATATCTCCAAACCATCAAAAAGTTTTAATAGTTTTATGTTTTCAGTAAATCCATGCTCTCCCGCAAAAACATCACGATAAGAACTATACGTCCAAGCATTAAAATCATTACAAAAACCATGGTGCACAGGGTTTCTATGGACATAGATTACTGAATGAAGGAAATATTCCTTGTCAGTAATTGTTTGCCGTTTAAAGTTTTTAATAAAAAGTGAACCTTTGCGGTGATACACTTTATTGAATGATTGCGTATAGCAGCTAAACAGGTTGGCAAACTGTTTTGAAATATATTTTAAAATTTCGCTGTCGCTGATATTAACAACACCTTTTCCAAAGTTTGGAACTTTGGAAAAGGTATTTTCGAAATTATTTTCTTTTTTTCGAATTATTTCTTCGATGATGTTGCGTTTTCGAATCCTGACAATGATATGAAAATGGTTCGGCATCAGGCAGTAAGCATATGTTTCAGCAATAGGATTGATATACAGTAGATACTTCTCAAGAAAATAGTAATAATTTGCTTCATGCAGAAAAATATTCTCAAAGCCATTTGCATGGTTGAAAATGTGATAACTGGTATCGGGTTTGAGAGCTGTCATTGTCATCTCAATATTCTCCAACCGAAACAATTTTACCAATATGATTAATACGCACTTTAACTAAATCCTTCAATGGAGGTACGCTCTGGATAAAACGATGTGTAATATTTAGAAGCAGCTTTTTGTTCTTTAAAGTTTCACCATCTACAGCCGTTGTTTCTAAATGATGATTAAAAACATAATTTTTCTTTGATAACTTCTGTACTCTAAACAAATTTGGGCTAACCAAATGATAATTTTCCAGGTTCAATAAATCAATATCCGATGGATTGAAACCGGTTTTTTCATTTGGAAAAACGAAATACTCATTTTGCTTCATACTGAACAGAAACTCCCACCCAAGTGTACTATTGAAACTTTTGTCAATAATGAACAAGCCCTGACTAACGCGTTCTGTTGCCTCAAAAAATGAAACTACTTTCTCTTGTAAGTTACCGTTTACATCCTTATAAATTGCTACATGGTGATTATTACCAGTATTAACAAAATCAACTGGTACTGCATTACCCTCTTTATCCAACATCAAATTTCCTGTTTTATCCCGTTTGTCATGCAATGCAACCGAATTACTGATTCCTAAAATTGTTACTCGTTTGATAGCAATGCCCTTTTCTTTATTCAGCCAAATAGGATTCTCCTCTAAATTTGAAAATGCTTTCTTACTGTCACCCTTGTAATCATCTAAGCGATCCATAAGGATGGACTTAACCTTAAAATCAATTACCTTATCAATTTTCAAATCAGGTGAAACATCTTTCCGAATGGTATAAATAGTCTCAGCTGAAACAGATTTAACTTTTTCAGGAACTTTTTGGGTATGCAAACTATCAATAAAAATTGGATTTTTATCCAGACTGTTCTTCCCCGTAAAAGCCTTTTTAGGGTTGTTTTCAAATTCCATCAATCGTTTCATTAATGCTTCGCGAAAACCTTTGTTTGCAACTTTCTGGATTTGATCTTCGCTAAATGCAGCTCCCACTTTTTCGACCTTCGTAACATATTGATTGATACTACCATAAACAGTTTCCAGATGTAATTGACCACGTGGCGTTAACTGTTTCTTTTTATTCACTCCATTTGACTTTTTGGTCACATTGATATTAATGGTAGTCACTTTATTTTTAGCTTTTATTGATATGAGAGTGTTCTCCAGGTGTTTCTTAGCTTCTGATCTAAAATCATTCAGTGGCATCGGTGGTATAAATTTCAATTTGCCTTTCTCGTCTCTATAAAGCTCCTTTGCTTCAATGCCATATATGCTTCCCGATTTGTCACTTCGCGCGTTTAAATTGTTAAGATATTGAATATGACTTCTTTTTGTAAAAGCAATAGTTAAAGCATCCATAGCATGATGCCGATGGTCATTGCGTTTCGTCCAATCTTTGATACGTCTGATTTTATGTCCTTCTCGGTTTTCAATTATTTCAGTCAATCCCAACTTGTCATATTTATCCCAATTTAATTCCTGCATTATATCAATTAGTTGCCAATCCTCTCTTAGTCTGTCAGTTATAGAACCGGTTGTAGAAACCACATCTCTAACAAGTTCTTCTATAATATTCTTTGCTTTTTTTGCAATGTACTGGGTGTCTCTTAAATCACGGTTAATGAAATCGCTTGGTATATCAGCTCCTTTCATTTTCAATTTGTTATATTTTGATTTTGTAATTCTTTCAGCCTTAAATAGTTCTTCAATCCGGATTAAATAATCATCTAAACCTTCTTCACCACTTTTTCTTAACACAAAATCATAAGCAGTATCGTTGGCTTTTTCAATATTAATGCTTCTGCTTTCAATTGTTTTGTTCGAAAATGAATCATCAAAAAGTCTCGCCTGAGGAATTATGTGTTCAATATCAAATTCCTTGCTGAATAATTTATTTGGTGCAATGTAAGTATTTGAATACAAGGTTTGGAACCCCCGATTTTCTAATTCAAGATAAAGTTTATACCGGATAATATCATTGCGGCTTACGTGAGCCAGACCAAATTCATTTTGAAGAATAATCCTATATGCTTCATGTTCTGTCGTTGATTTATTGATTGCATTGGTCGCGTTTTCTCTTTCCTCAGCACTTTTCTTCAATTCACGGGCCAACTCAATTCTGATTTCATCAGGTTTGAAATATTCTACAATTTTACCCTCTTTATCTTTAACGCTATACTCCTGAATAACAGCATTTATAACATTGATCATTTGATTCAATATTTTTTCAACAACAGGATTACGCAAACTGTTTTTTGGTAAAATATCTAAACAATCTTTTAGAACTTTACTATCGATTTCTTCTTTAGTTAACGAACTTTTAGAGTGTCTATAACCCGCGAATGTGCAGGCAACACTATATTCGTTACCTTCCTTCAAAAAAGGTAATATTTTTCGGATTGCTTTTGTACATAAGCTTCCATAATCTGGTTGAAAATTGATATTTGCTATTATGGTCGCATACTCCTTTTCAAACCCATAAAGCTGTGAAATTTTGTTAATTAGCTTTTCATCTCCGGTATTAGAATCATCACCCTCAAAAGAATAAATTAAATGCCACAATTTGTACATCGATTGATTCTCAAATTCCTTTCCTTCTAAACCTGAATTAAACAATAAAATGTCAGTATTGTATCCCAATCCAGCGAAAATTTGTTTGACATTCGCAAAAATATCATTTGAACACATTTTGGAAAAATCATATTCGCCATGCCCACTTAACTCAATTATTCTTTGATATGCCTTATAAAGAGCCGATTGGGTCCTATTTCCTTCTATTTCTTTAAAATTAAAATCCAGGTCCTTGTAATTTTCATAAAGCAGTTTTAAAGCATCATTCTTCGAAATTTTTTCTTTAAAATTCAATTCATTAAACAGGATTTCTTTCTCTTCTTGATTTAAGAATCTTTTGGACCCATCTCTATCACTTAGTTGTATGTTATTGAGAATCTGCCAGATTTTAAATTCCTGAAACGCAGGTGAAGCCTTTGGACAAACTTTTAAACCGACTGTTAATATTTTCTTGTTCCCTTCAATATCCACCTCAACTTTCCTGTTTTCAAATTCACAATAATTAATGAGTCCTTTTTGGCTCTTAAGTCTGCGCTGATAGAAAATTATAACATCACGTATTTCACCTTTTAGATCTTCGGTAAGCACTTTATGAAAGTTGGCTTGTGTTTCCCAAATAGCATTAAATTCATCCAAATAATCTTGTCGATAGAACACCTGGTTTTTCAATCGTGCATGCGGGTTTCGTTCTAATTGAGCCATTAAATACTGTCCGACCGTTTGTTTGTTAAAATATAACACTTTACTTCTATCACTTATGGAACCAAGATAACCACTTGAATTACTGATTATTCCGTTTAAATCACTAATTACAAACGCAACCTCCTGTTTTGACAATTGATTCGCAAGTGCTTCAACCCGCCATCGATAAGCTTGTAGTCTTTTATCAGTATTTTTATTATCCGCTGTGAAAACACCGTATTTTGCTAGGAAGATTTTTGTTGTAATCATTTTACCCTTCCCAACAATTTGTTTTTTAAACTCATCCGTCAATATTTCAGGTAGGAATTGTTTTTGAAAATTCCAGATTTTGTCATATTCAGCTTGTAAATCAGAGCGATAGAAATCAGGAATGTATTTTTTTCCTTCAGTCAAGAGCTGAAAAACAAATTGACCGGGAGTTAAGTTTTCATTATATAGCTTTTTGGCAATTTCCATTCCATCAATTAATTGTCCTTCATCAGTTGATTTTTCTTTTCGACTGCTTTTATATCCACGCTTGCCATTAATCATTAAGAATACTCGTGCAAGTTGCTCTAAACTAACTTTTTCCACGACTGATAACGCACGTAAACGATATGTTTCAAAAGTTGTTCTATTACCATTCTCAGTAAGAATGGTTTCGTTTAAAATCAATCCTTTTTCTTTCAATATCTCAATCAAGGCGTTTTTTCGAAGTTTATAGCGTTGTAGATTTCTTCTCATGCTTCGTTTCAAAGTTCTAACTGCATTTGTTGTAATACTTTTCCCTTTTTCGAAATTTGTTAGTTCATCTACTGTTAGGGGATTTACTCTAACTCCAATCTTTACAATTGAGGATTTTTCATTTTCATTCTCACTTTCATTGACTAAAGCCCAGCCAATTGATGTAGTCCCTAAATCAAGTCCTAAAATCTTTTTCATAAAAAATAAATTTTGGTGTTTTATGTATTATATTTGCGTCACAATCTAAAGCAATTCACAATAAGGATTATTCCGTTGTGAAAACATCTAAGGCGGGGAAACTCGCCTTTTTCTTTTTAGCGTATGACTATAAATTCTATCATTGTTGGTTGTTTCTTTTAAGATTCTGATGTTTTATGATACGATTTTCGTTTCACAACGATCATCTAATAAAAACATAAAAATGAAATGTTGTTTCAAGTTCAAATTTACAAAACTATTTTATAGATATTGCATGTAAAGTAAAATTATATTTAATTAAATCAGAATAAATTACATAAAACTTCCCTAAGAACAAATTTCATTCTAACCAGCCTCCTTTTCGCATTTTCTGTAATATTAATAATCTCGGAGCCATACAAACTACCCATTTTTCTACTTCCCCAACCTTTTCTACCTGATAATTTCATACTTTTGCCATTCATCATTCCTTAACCGAAAACAGATTTATTTATGAAATACGATCTCATTGTAATTGGCAGCGGACCAGGCGGTTATGTTGCCGCCATCAGGGCATCACAACTTGGCAAAAAAGTTGCTGTTGTCGAAAAAGCCGAAATCGGAGGTATTTGTTTAAACTGGGGCTGCATTCCAACCAAGGCTTTATTGAAAAGCGCGCAGGTTTTTAACTATATGAAACATGCCGAAGAGTATGGAATTAAGTTGGGTGCCGAAGCCACACCTGATTTAGAAGCCATTGTGAAACGGAGTCGTGGCGTGGCCGAAGGCATGAGCAAAGGTGTACAATTCCTGTTTAAAAAGAACAAAATTGATTTGATATCCGGTTTTGGTAAACTTAAAGCCGGTAAAAAAGTGGAAGTTACTGATGCGGAAGGCAAAGCCACTCTTTTCGATGCTGATCATATAATATTGGCCACCGGAACACGTGCACGCGAGTTACCCAACCTGAAAATTGATGGTAAAAAAATCATTGGTTACCGTCACGCGATGGTGTTGCCAACAATGCCCAAATCAATGGTGGTGGTTGGTTCGGGTGCAATAGGTTCCGAATTTGCCTATTTCTATAACTCGATGGGTGTTGATGTAACACTGGTCGAATTCATGCCAAATGTATTGCCTATTGAAGATGAAGATGTCTCAAAACAACTGGAACGTTCATTCAAAAAAGCAAAAATGAAAGTGATGACCAGTTCAACCGTCGAAAATGTTGATGTAAGCGGAGATATTTGTAAGGTTACTATCAAAACCAAAAAAGGAGAAGAAATTGTTGACGCAGAAATAGTTCTGTCTGCTGTAGGTGTGGCAACCAATCTAGAAGGCCTTGGTTTGGAAGATGTTGGCGTTAAAACCGACAAAGGCAAGGTATTGGTGGATGATTTTTACCGAACCAATATCGAAGGCATTTATGCCATTGGCGATATTGTACACGGACCGGCACTTGCACACGTGGCTTCGCATGAAGGGATCACCTGTGTGGAAGCCATTGCAGGTCATCATCCTGAACCGGTTGATTATAAGAATGTTCCATCATGCACCTATACAAATCCAGAAGTAGCTTCGGTTGGTTTAACTGAAAAACAAGCCTTAGAAGCTGGTTATGAGATCAAAGTTGGCAAATTCCCATTCTCAGCATCCGGCAAAGCCAGTGCGGCCGGTAATAAAGACGGTTTCGTAAAAGTAATTTTCGATGCAAAATATGGTGAATGGCTTGGCTGTCACATGATTGGCGATAATGTTACCGAAATGATTGCAGAGGCAGTCGTGGCGCGCAAACTTGAAACCACAGGCCGTGAGATAATGAACGCCATGCACCCGCACCCTACCATGTCGGAAGCGATAATGGAAGCCACAGCCGATGCTTATGGTGAGGTAATTCATTTGTAAAACCTAATCGACGTGAAATGATTGTTGATTTTGAATTTTAGCACTACTGAATGGTAGTAGTCAATCATTCACAACGTAGGCAGGATCCGATACATGATGCATTTTTTTTAATCTTTGTCAATCAAAATAAACTGCAATGGAAATAATTGAAACAAAAATTCGTGATCTGCTCATTATCAAACCGGTTGTTTTTGAAGACAACAGGGGCTATTTTTTTGAATCATACAACAAAGAAAAATTCCTTCAAAAAGGAATCGACCACAACTTTGTGCAGGACAACGAGTCAAAATCGATGAAAGGGGTGTTGCGTGGTATGCACTTTCAGGCGCCTCCTTTTGCGCAGGGCAAATTGGTACGCGTGATGAAAGGTGCCGTGCTGGACGTGGCTGTTGATATCCGTAAAGGATCACCCACTTATGGTCAATGGGCTTCCATTGAACTGACCGAATCAAATAAATGGATGTATTGGGTTCCACCGGGTCTTGCCCATGGTTTTGTTACCCTGGAAGACAATACCGTTTTCTTTTATAAATGCACGAATGTTTATAATAAAAACTCAGAAGGAAGCATCCGATGGAACGATCCTGATCTCAATATCGACTGGGGTAATGCAAGTCCTCTTCTGTCAGAAAAAGATCAAATTTCTCCACTTTTCAAAGATTTCGTGAGTCCATTTTAATAATTCAACCAGAAGTGTTCCACGTATTTTTTACTTAATTATCAATAAATCAGAATATTCGATTAATTTACTTAATAAAACTATTTATCTCATGTTAAAAAAGAGGTGGTTTGTCCCTGTCGTATTCTTCACAACAGGATTGGTACTGGGGTTTCTGATTTCAAATTTTACAGCAAATTCACAGCAACAAACCCAGGTTACTAGCATTACCGTTGAAGATTTTGTAGAGGTTCCCGGATATCCGGATGATCTCACTTTTGCTGATGAAAAGATTCCGTTGGATATTTTTTACACCCGCGAAAGCCTTGAACGTGAACTGATTGTAAATACCTATTGGCACAGTTCGACCATTTTATTACTAAAACGAACCACCCGCTGGTTTCCTGTGATAGAGCCTATTTTGAAAAAAAATGGTGTTCCTGATGATTTCAAATATCTCTGCCTCATCGAAAGTAATTTGATGCAAGCCAAGTCTCCAGCAGGTGCTGTGGGTTTTTGGCAGATTATGGAAGGAACTGCCAAAGAACTTGGATTGGAAGTAACTGAGGATATTGATCAACGCTATGATGTGGAGTTTTCGACTGAAGCCGCCTGCAAATACCTCCTGAAATCATATCAAAAATATGGGAGCTGGTCATTGGTAGCCGCATCGTACAATGCCGGCCAAAAGAAAATTTCAGATTTGATGGCTGCCCAGCATGTCACCTCTTACCATGATTTATTGATGCCTGAGGAAACAGAACGCTATCTCTTTCGCATACTTGCTATCAAACTTATTGTGGAAGACCCCAAAAAGTATGGGTTCAAACTTGATGAAGGTGATTATTATGCACCTTTTGTTGGAACTGAAATAAGCATTTCCGGAAATGTGACCAACTGGACAGAATATGCCCGTCAGCAAGGAATTACCTATAAGTTATTGAAATATTTCAATCCTTGGCTACGGACTGAAAAACTGAAAAATCCAACCGGAAAAACATATAAAATCAAGATCCCTTCGGCACCTTACAACAAAACATATAATCAGATTTGAAACACTTTTTCGGCATTTTTTAACTGCAAGAAATAAAAGAAAGATTTAGGATGGACGAACAGATTGCGGAAGATAAATTTCTGGAAATATTTGGTGCGAGGGTGCACAACCTGAAAAACATTGATCTCAAAATCCCACGTAATAAACTGGTTGTGATTACAGGACTGAGTGGCAGCGGTAAATCATCGCTGGCATTTGATACCATTTATGCCGAGGGTCAGCGCAGGTATATGGAATCTTTTTCGGCCTATGCCCGTCAGTTTATCGGTAATATGGAACGCCCCGATGTGGATAAAATCACCGGACTGAGCCCTGTTATTTCGATCGAACAAAAGTCAGTCAACCGAAATCCACGTTCAACCGTTGGCACCATCACCGAGATTTATGATTTCCTTCGTTTGCTTTTTGCCCGAATCGCTGAAGCATATTCCTACACTTCCGGATTAAAGATGGTTCGTTATTCAGAGGACCAGATTACCAATTTGATACTCGAACAATTTCAGAATAAACAAATTATAATTCTCGCTCCTATTGTGCGGGGACGAAAAGGTCATTACCGCGAATTATTCGAGCAAATTCGTCAGGCCGGTTTTCTGAAAGTCCGTGTTGATGGCATACTGCTCGAGATTACGTTCGGCATGCAACTCGACCGATACAAAGTGCATGATATTGAGATTGTTATCGACAGGCTATTGGTGCATGATGCAGACAAAAACCGAATCTCACAAACCATCCAGACAGCCATGAAACACGGCAAAGGATTGTTACAGGTACTGGATGTTGAAAAAGATGAACTTCGCTATTTCAGTAAAATGCTCATGTGTCCGGAAACCGGACTGAGTTATGACGAACCGGAGCCCAATAGTTTTTCGTTCAATTCTCCCTATGGTGCCTGCCATAAATGCAATGGACTGGGTGAAATTTCGGAGATTGACCTGAATAAAATTATGCCTGACCGCAACCTGAGTATAAAAAAAGGTGGTTTCTCGCCACTTGGCGAATTCAAAAATAACTGGATTTTCAGCCAGCTTGAGGCAATTGGTTTAAAATATGATTTTGATCTTTCTACACCCCTGAACGATATTTCTGAAGAAGCCATTGATGTGATTCTTTATGGATCGACAGAAACCATCGAAATAAAAAAGGAATATCTTGGAATCACCTCGTCCTATTCCCTGAATTTTGAAGGCATTATCAACTTCATAAACAATCAAAACAATGAATCGGCATCACCAAGTGTAAAACGCTGGGCATCAGGATTCATGAATCATATTGTTTGTCCGGTTTGCGAGGGCACCCGTTTAAAAAAAGATGCCCGTTATTTTTTGATTAACCACAAAAACATTGCCGAACTGGCAAAAATGGATGTCAATCAGCTTTCAGAATGGATTACTGACTTACCACAATATTTGAATGACAGACAATTGCAAATCGGGAAAGAAATACTACGTGAGATCGAAAAACGCATTCGTTTTCTGCTCGATGTGGGCATCGATTATCTTAATCTGAATCGACCTGCAAACAGCCTGTCAGGCGGTGAATCGCAACGCATACGATTAGCCACACAGATTGGTTCCCAATTGACCAGTGTGTTATACATATTGGATGAACCCAGCATTGGCCTGCACCAGCGCGACAACCACCGACTGATTGAATCGCTGAAACAACTCCGTGACATTGGAAACTCGGTTATTGTTGTTGAACACGACAAAGACACCATCCTGGCAGCTGATCATGTGGTTGATATTGGTCCTGGCGCAGGTATTCATGGCGGTTGGGTGGTTGCGCAGGGAAAAGCCAGTGAGATGGGCGATTGTCAGAGTATTACCTGTGAATACCTGAGTGGTAAACGCAACATTGAAATTCCTAAAAAACGTCGTGAAGGGCATCCCGGCAAAAATCTTGTGCTGACAGGAGCGATAGGGCACAATCTAAAAAACATCACACTCAGCCTTCCATTAGGTAAAATGATTTGTGTAACCGGTGTTTCAGGTTCGGGAAAATCGAGTTTGATCAACGAAACCCTCTATCCGATTCTGAGTGCATTTTTCTATAATTCTGTTAAATTACCCTTGCCTTATAGTAAGATTGACGGATTGGTTCATATTGACAAGGTGATTGAGATCGACCAATCACCTATCGGGCGCACACCACGATCGAATCCTGCCACTTATACCAAGATATTTGATGATATTCGCAAACTGTACGGCGATTTACCTGAATCTAAAATAAGGGGATATTTGCCCGGTAGATTTTCGTTTAATGTAAAAGGTGGACGATGCGAAACATGCGGTGGTGCCGGAGTTCGTATCATTGAAATGAACTTTTTACCAGATGTTTCGGTTGTTTGCGAGGAATGTCAGGGGAAAAGGTATAACCGTGAAACCCTTGAAGTACGTTACAGGGGTAAATCAATTAATGATATTCTAAACCTTACGATTGAACAAGCTGTCGATTTTTTCGAAAACATTCCTTCAATCGTCCACAAGATCAAAACATTGAAAGATGTTGGCCTTGGATATCTCAGTCTGGGACAAGCATCAACCACCATTTCGGGTGGAGAAGCCCAACGCGTGAAACTGGCGGCAGAACTTTCGAAAAAAGATACCGGTAAAACTTTCTATATCCTTGATGAACCCACCACCGGCCTGCATTTTGAAGATGTGAGAGTGCTGATTGATGTGCTGAACAAACTCGTAAACAAAGGAAATACGGTACTGATTATCGAACATAATCTGGAGGTGGTGAAAGTGGCTGATCATGTGATTGATCTTGGACCGGAAGGAGGCACAAAAGGTGGATATATTCTGTGCGAAGGAACACCTGAACAGGTTGCCAAACACCCGACAAGCTATACGGCACACTATTTAAAGCTGGAACTGGAAGGATAATTGATATTCAATTACTTAATCCTTCAGATTTACTTATCTTACATTTCAAGCGCAACCGGCAAACAACTTGCCCAAATTTCTACTCTTTGTTCTTTGCGTTGACGAAATCGGTGAATGATTTTGCAGCATTTGTAAACTCAGAAGGCATCAACAAAATAGTTGTTGTATTATTGTCAATTCCAATTTCAGACAACATCTGCATACGCCTCAGTTCAAGGGCAATCGGACTGCCTTCCATTTGCTTGGCACCCTGTGTGAGTTTGATAGATGCTTCCAATTCTGCTTCTGCTTTCACAATCCGTGCTCTCTTTTCACGAATTGCCTCAGCTTCCCGTGCCATGGCACGTTGCATCGCTTCGGGTATTTCCACATCTTTCATCTCTACCATTTCAATTTTAACACCCCAAGGTTCGGTTGTTTCATCTACAATTTTTTGTAAAGTTCCGTTGATCTGTTCGCGCTCGCGCAAAACCTCATCAAGCGAATGCTGGCCAATAATATTTCTGAGTGCCGTCACTGAAAACTGATACACAGCCTTGTAATAATCAGCCACCTTAATGATGGCCTTCTCAGGATCGGTAATCCGATACCAGAGCACAGCATTTACTTTGATTGTAACACTGTCCTTGGTAATAGTTTCCTGTTGCTCGAGATCGACTGTACTTGTTCTGATATCGACCAACTGCTGTCGCTCAATTAAGGGTATGATCCAGAAAATTCCTGGACCTTTCACCTTTGTAAATCGTCCGAGACGAAACACAATCGAGCGTTGATACTCTTGCGCAATCCTTATTCCGGAAGCGAGGATTGCCAAAATAATTAAACCGAAAGTTAAAAATGGCATTTCCATGGTTCAAATTTTAAATTTTACAATTAATCAATTATGATAATCTATAATGTATTGAAATAAAAAGACTTATCTCACCACAAACTTACTATAGGATTTCTTACCGTCAGCAGTATTCACCAAAAGATACATTCCGCCTGATAAGCCAGTCAAATCAAGTTGAATAATTTGATCAGAGGTCAGGCTTGTATAAATCTGCATTCCTAACGAATTCAAAATTGAAATCTCATTGATTTTCGACTGGTTTCCGATATTGACGGTAAACCGGCCCTGATTAGGATTTGGATAAATGATTGGATCAGCAGATGATACACTCTCACCAACACCAATCACAGTAGTGGTGGTCGGGAAGATAATCTCATCAATCCAGGCACAATCGCTTCCGGTTGAGACACTGTAATCTTTTTGATAGGACCAACGCAATATGTGATTTCCTTCCGCAACAGGATAAGAGACCTGTTCCCATGCTTTGTCGCCACTCCATTCGTCAATCATCACATCATCAATATAAAATCTCAGGTAATCGTAGGTATCTTCAGATGAAACCTTACGTTGGAAAGTAACTACATCGTTACTAACAACGATTAGACTAACCCAAAGATTTGTTTCCTGACCATCTGTTATCACACCTGATTTGGTGCAATAGGCTCCTTCAAAAGGTAATTCATTCGAGACTGTCCAGTTTGCTGTACCTGAATGATGCCATTCAAAAGCACTGAAATCACCTGTTTCAAAGTCTTCGATCATCAATCCGATCGTAGCATACAAAGATTGTTGAACAGTATAACCGGTACAGGCAAGTTGCATATTCATTTCAATAACCGTTCCGATTGGTGCGTTGGCATCTACCAAAACCTCATAACTTGCAGTTTTGGTTTCTCCCGGAGCAAGCAAATCAAGCACCACCTCATTTGACACAAGACTTATGTTCACGTCCTGTTCGATGAGCGTTGCCAATGTATTTAAGCATAAACTGGCACCTGTATTGGAACATGGAATCTGCAAAACAGCAGTTTCACCCGGATCGAGCATACCATTACCGTTACCACCGTCAGAATCGTTTATAATCATTTGTCCCACAGTTAAATGAGGAGCGTTTACAACAATGGAAAAATTACTTTCCCATGTATTCACCCCATCCGAACAAGTCAATACAAACAGAATTTCATGCTGATCGGGAACTGAACCTGAAACGCCGAACCAGAAGGCATCTGCAATAGATATCGTTTCACCTGCTGAGATTGTTTCATAATAGGCTGAATTATCGGTTATGTTCACTTCCGAATCCGCACTCGACAAAACTGCGGTTACACCAGTAGCATTGTCAGAACCAACATTCTTTACTGACATCGCTAAGGCGATTAATTCACCATAATCGGCTACCCCATCGCCATTGCCGCCTGCATCATTCAACAAATAAGAATTATACACAACATAAGGACCTGCATCAGGAATAAATGAAATGTCATAATTAACCGGTAGACTATTGTAACCAACTACCTGCAGGGTGGCGGTACAAACATCAACAACCAACGGATCAAACTGTAATACTACATCGCCATTTTCATCTGTCAATCCTTGTGCGATGAGGTTATTATTCAACAGAATACTGCAATTGAAATTAACCAACGGCCCACCATTGCTACCAACATGAACCGCTGTTGTTTGCGCACCAATCATCACTTCATTTTCATAAACTACATCCAGTTCGATGGGTTCGGCAGTCCAGACACTTAATGCAGGATCACCCAAAATATTCAAATCATAAAAATTCCATCGTAGTGCACCTTCTTCCCATTGCCCGGCTGCTTCAACCCAGGGAGCAGTCTGTATTTTACTTTCAACCATCGCTTTTCCAAGAAAATTGATTTTATCTGTGTACAAGGCATCCACCATCTCGCGGTGCAAATGGGCGGCAGGTCCTTCTGTCTGTCCTTCGTTAAACCAACCTGATCTTGAATTACCCAATACCGCTACAGCAAAATTATCGATCGTAACCATTTTCTCAAGAATACAATCGTTGTATTCGAACGCACCGCAATCACAACCATGTGTTTGCATGATGGTGTAGTTGTGGTCCACACCATTGGCACCCGAAAAATTAGCGTTTGTAATATCTGAGTTAGTCAAATAGGCAACATAGGTTTGGTTTGCATGTCCGACATGATGAACAAACTGTTTTCCCTGATTGATGGCATTGATTAAATCCTGGCCAGACCAAGAAGCTTCTTCTTCGTACATTTTCTGAATATTGTTATCTTCAGGTATACCAATGGTTGAATAACCATTATCATCGCGTGAACCAATCAATAACTCGAGGTAATCGCTACCCCATGTTTCAGGAGTATCGTATAAAAACTCTCCTGCCAACAAGGGGCTTGTCAGTTCTCCCAATAGCGGATGATTCTGATAAAATTCACTTTTATGAATCATACTGGCCAGTTCGGTTGCATTGCTGAACGGAAAACGGGCAACGGCAATCTCGGGTAGCAGGTCATCTTCATCTGGTTCTCCCCATCTGTCATCATTATCAGTATTCCAATTGCCATCCAGTGCCGAATAATACAAATCGGAAGGAATGCCATAATCCTCGTAACCACTGCCGGATACCACATAGGAATAGAAACCACGATAAGGAATCAACTCAACATCACCTCCCAACAACACAAATTCCACACCATTGGTCTGGTATTCCTGGGTGATAAAGTTTCTGATTTTTTCCTGAACATCAGCTCCGATTCCTTCAAAATTAATGGATTCTTTTGTAACTACCAGTGCTTTAATACCTCTGTGAAGATACATATCTACCAAACCAGAGAATCCATCCACAAATGTTTCAGTTGTAATAATAAGCAGATCATATTCAGTAGACGTTTTGTTTGAGCTTTGTTGATATGCTTCCAAATCAGCTGGATTCTGAGCAAGATTATTAACTTTTTCGTTTGTCAAGTTGCTGGTATGAAGGTTTTTCAGGGCTTCTTCAGCGATAGGATCGGGAGAGGTTGTAATCCGGACTGTTATTTTTGAATAGTAACTTAGTTTCCCTTCTGTCGGGATATATCTAACCGGGGTAAATGTTGAAAATGCAAATCCATATCCATTCATAAATGAGGTACTGAGATTTCCGGTTATACTCACTGGAACCGGATTGTTTGACTGATAAACTGCTTCATTCTTCTGAAAAATTGGTTTGTTTTCATCTGAAAGTGGTCGTGAAGGCTGATATGGATACAACTTGAATGAACCGTCTATCGATTTTTCATTTTCACAGATAATTTCGATCGAAGTGGCAATCTCTCCCGGAGGAACCAACAAACTAACTGATTGATACGGAAATGAAGGTTGACCAATTAAACCGGTATTCAGCGTATTATCAAACTTAACAATCTGAAATTCACCTTTTTGAATAATTTTAGGGGTTGGGAAATAGTAAGTTTTCTCAATTTTTCCGGCAAATGACATGAGTGCCAGGGCTACCAAAACGCTTAAAATAAATATCTTTTTCATTGATTTTGAATTATACCCCAAAAGTATGAAAATCAAATCGTTTTTGAATAAAAAAACATGGGAATTTCAGAAAGAACCGGGGGTTTATTTTGCTATGGATTACCCGGCTTGCAGATCGCTATTCGAATGAATCAACCTCCATTATTTTAAGGAAACCATCAGTGGCAAAGGTTTCAAAAGTATTAGTGTCGGTGCTGAAAATAAAGTACGCTTCAATACCATCCAACTGCTCGAGCATCTGCAGCGATTTTTCGACACCCATGGCCAAAAATGCGGTGCAGTAGCCATCTGCAATGGCAGTTTTTTCTGCTAGCACAGTTACACTTAATAGATTGTGTGTAACAGGATAACCCGTTTTTACATCGATGATATGAGAGTATCTTTTCCCGTTTTCTTCGTAATAATTTCTATAACTTCCTGAGGTGGCAAGCCCCCTGTTGGTGAGTTTCACTAATTGTTGAATACTCCTGAGATCATTTTTGTCTTTTGCCGGATGCTCAACACCAACCACCCAAGGCGACCCATCGGGTTTGGTTTTGCTGGCATATATTTCGCCTCCCACATCAATAATAAAACGGTCGATACCTTTCGAAAGAAATAGCTGAGCAAGATAATCGACCGAATACCCTTGGGCAATCGCGTTAAAATCGAAGAGTATTTCAGGATTATCTTTCACAATGCGCCCATCCAACAGATGAACGTTGCGATAATCAACAAGTTTCAGTTTTTTCTGAACCATTTCAGGGGTAACTTCAACACGTTCCTGTAACCCAAATCCCCACATTTTCACCAATGGACCGATGGTAAAATCGAAATAGCCCTCTGTTTTTTTTGAGATATCACTGGCTAACATAAAATTTTGAATAAAAAAATCATCAGGAATCACTGTTGTGTCGTTCCTGTTTATTCTGTTGATCAAAGAATTCATATCCCATAAAGAAACCGAGTGATCGAACACCAAAAACATCGAATCGACCTCATGTTGCATATCCCGGTCCTGCTCATCAAAATAGGTAATGGCGTAATAGGTACCCTGCGCCTCACCTGTCAGATATTTTTTTGGAACCGGAACCTGACTGATACAGGATGTAAGCATTAGAAATGTAAAGGCAGAAATTAAAGAGGTGTTTTTCATGTTTTGTTCAAATTATTCAATGCAAAAGTAATCCACATCAGCCAAGTACCATACATCTTCATTATGAACCAAAATCATCGAAGGCAATCATTTCATCAGGCACGCCTAAATCGGCCAGCATTTTCAGCACGGCGGTATTCATCATGGGTGGACCACACAGGTAATATTCAATTGATTGTGGTTCAGGATGTTGTTTCAAATAATTATCGAGAATAATCTGATGAATAAATCCTTTGTTCCCTTGCCAGTTGTCGTCAGGTTTAGGTTCTGAAAGTGCAACATGAAAAGTAAAATTCGGGAAGGCCTCCTGAATCATTGTAAAATCGTCGATATAAAACAATTCTTTCAGCGACCTTCCTCCAAACCAGCAAGTTGTTTTCCGATCTGTTTTTTCAGTATGAAACAAATGAAATAAATGGGAACGGATTGGTGCCATCCCGGCACCACCGGCGATAAACATCATTTCTCGTTGCGTAGATTTGATATAAAAATCACCATAGGGACCCGAAAGTAAAACCTTGTCTCCCGGTTTTCGCGAGAAAATATAGGACGAACTGATACCCGGGCTAACCTTCGCAAAACCCGCTGATTTATTGTCCCAGGGTGGAAGTGAAATCCTCGCATTCAGCATCACGATATTTGCCTCAGCAGGTGGATTAGCCAATGAATAAGGTTTAATCAGTGTTTTTGAATTCTTCATTTTCAAACTCCACACATTAAGCCTGTCCCACTCAGCCTTAAACGCCTGGTCAATTTGAATATCTCTGGCAAAATCTATCTCAATTTCAGGTGTTTTCAACTGAATATAGCTTCCCGATTTAAAGGTAATTGTTTGCCCTTCAGGGAGTTTCATTACCAGTTCTTTGATGAAAGTTGAAACATTCCTGTTTGATACTACTTCACATTCCCATTGTTTAATTCCGAAAATTTCCTCCGGTAATTCAATTGATAAATTCCGCTTCACCTTCACCTGACAGCCCAAACGCCAGTTATCAGCCAATTCCTCCTTCGTAAAAACACTTGCTTCGATGGGCAAAACAGGTCCTCCACCTTTGCTAACTTTGCAGTGACACATACCACAAATTCCATTTCCTCCACAACTTGAAGGAAGAAAAATGCGTTGATCTGCTAGGGTTTTAATTAAGGTGGAGCCAGCCATAACCTCCAAATCCATCACATGATTGACCGAAATCTTTACCTTTCTTTTCGACAACACAGGATTGAGAATGTATATCAGAAAAATTGAAATGAGCACTGATCCAATTAGAATAAGTAGGCCTGCTGCAGTAACAAAAAATGTCATAAACTTTACCGTATTATTTAGTGTAATTTGGCATTTAGGCCTCTGTAAAACTTCAGTCCATTCATACAGACGCTTAAAATCTTTCTTAATTTAACCAGAATATGTCTGCAAAAGTACCTTTTGTTACCAAATACACTACAAGTTACTGTCACGTATCTTATTTCGTTCCACAATTTACTTCTGCCAACAATCGATCATTACCTATACAAGCCATTTTCATTTTAATACAACAATAGTCATTTCAGGTTGTTGTATTTCAAATTACTTTTCACTATTTTTGTATAATCCAATGCCTTACATTATTGAACATGGTTACATTAAAAAGTCCCAATTACATGACAAATCATATTAAACCATTCCTGTTTTTCGCATTTTATTTATGTTCGTTAAGCTCGCAGGCTGATCTCTTTTATGAATTAAATAACAAGGTATACAAAGAATTTGTACAAACGGTGCAGCTTTATCCGGTGAATGAACCCTTGCTCGATCCAATTCTCTATTTGAATGACCCAAGATTACTTACACTTTCTTTCGATATATTGGGAACAGAAACTGCGGTATATAATTTCACTATAGTTCATTGCACCTATGATTGGAAACTTTCTGATTTACAACTAATTGAATACGTCAATGGCTATCAGGAAGACGAAATCAGGGATTTTCGCTATTCGCTCAACACCTTAACACCTTACATACATTATTCACTTACCTTCCCCGGAGAAAACTTACAACCCAAACTTTCAGGAAACTATATTCTGGTTGTTTATGATTCACAATTAAATGCTGACAACATCCTTTTTACGCGAAGGTTCATGGTAGTCGAAACAAAGGCTTCCATGGCAGTCAGCATTCCCCAATATCCAAAAAACCCGGATTATATCAAAACAAAGCATCAGGTGGACGTTACCGTAATTGCAGACAATACATACCGGGTGAATCCAAACCAATCGCTGAATCTTGTCATCAAACAAAATGGACGTTGGGATAATGCAGTTGTCGGACTAAAACCGAATTACATTTACAGTGATAAACTAACATACGAATATGATGAGTTGACTGTTTTTGATGCAAGCAACCAGTTCCGAAACTTCGACATGAAAAGCTTCAAATACCAATCAGAATATATTCAGAAAATTCAGATGGAACCTGACTGTTTTTCGGTTGAACTATGGCCTTCAAAAAGGAGAAACACAGCAAATTATATCCTTGAAAAAGATATATTTGGCCGCAAACTCATTAAAGCGCGTGATGATCAGGATTCAGAAATTGAGGGAGACTATGCATGGGTTCAATTTTTTCTGGACTATCCTGTACCTTTGACACAGGACGACATCTATCTTATTGGTGCATTGAACGATTGGAATCTTGATGAAAATAGCCGTCTTGTTTACAATTTTGAAAGAAAAGGCTACGAAGGGAAACTTTTTTTGAAGCAGGGTTATTATAATTATTTATATGGTGTTGTGGAAAAAGGCAAGACCAAAGCAGATGTAAGTACAATTGAAGGAAATTTCTGGGACACCCAAAATGAATATTCCATCTTTCTCTACTTTCGTAAACCCGGAACGGTATATGACCAGTTAGTTGGATATCAGGTAGTTTTGTCCCATAACTATGATTAATTCCTAAATCTGGAAATATTGTTTAATATGAATCAAAATATATTACTGACATTTAAACACTTAACCAAACAGGCATAGATCTTGCTCTGTTTAACTATAGAAACAAGACGAAATGAAAGCACGAATTAAGTTACCATTTATCGCTGTGTTGGCCATTGTTGCACTTTCATGCAGCAAAGACACGAAACCTGTCGAAAACCCTTCCACAATGGAACAATTGGTTGTTCCTGAATCATTTAACTGGTCGACTAGCAGGGCAGCTGTCTTTTCTATTACTGCCCTTGATAATCAGGATAATCCATTGAAAAATGTGAAGTTTTCGATTCATACGGCAGATCCTGCAATGGGAGGGAAACTTATAGTGAGCGGCGTTACCAACAATAGTGGCAATTATGTCGTGAATTATCAGGTACCAGCCTATTACACCAGATTATTCATCACAACCGATTATCTGGGTTTGCCTAACTCAATGGAAGTTGATTTGACAGAAGGCGGATTCAATGTGGTTTTTGGTGGTAGTTCGACACCCACAAAGGATGCGGCAGTATCAATTTTGAAGTCAAACACAAATTTCAAGTATTTAGGCACTTTTAATTCATCAGGTGTACCAAATTATCTTGAGCCTGTGAATGATCCGATCACTGCCGATTTTTTAGCTGATATAAACAATACTTTACCCGAACGGGTCACGCTGCCAACAACACATCCAGAATATTTTTTTGATGAATACAATCATAACCTGAATCTCATTGAAACCTGTGATGTTTGGGTAACCTTTGTGCATGAAGGCGCTGGTTACAGAAATATTCTCGGGTTTTATAACTATACTACTGGTGATGCCCCAGCAACACCATCTGAAATTGATTCTGTAACAATCATTTTCCCTAATGCTTCTCTCAGTGGGAGTGGAGGTGCAATGCAGGCTGGTAACAAAGTTTATCTTGGACAATTTAATGCCAACACAACGATTGGCTGGGTTTTGATAGCTGATGGATGGAAAGGTGCAGTAACAACAGGTAACTGGATGGTTTATTCTGACAAAAACCTGAATCCGGCAACAGTACCCAATCTGAAGCAACAGACAGTATTCCTTTTTGACCCGGGTCGTGAAAGATTACTTTTGGGGATTGAAGATATCCGCCGTAACTCAACCGGATGTGATCACGACTTTAACGATGCCGTATTTTTTGTTACAGCAAATCCAATCCAGGCTGTTGACATATCCGATCTTCCGATCATAGATTATATTGGTGAAGATGACGACAATGATGGGGTGAACAATAATTTTGATGACTATCCATTTGATCCGGATAAGGCTTTTGATAATTGGTTCTTCAGCGAAGGAAATTTTGGATCACTTGCTTTTGAAGATCTTTGGCCATATCGTGGCGATTATGATTTTAATGATGCAGTAATTGATTATAACTTCAATCAGATTACAAACGGTAATAATCAGGTAGTTGAATTGTATGCAACGTTTATCCTCCGCGCCCATGGCGCCTACTACCACAACGGTTTTGGCATCGAATTACCAATAGCTTCCGATAAGATTCAAAGTATTACAGGCACCAGAATTACCGGGGATTATATCACTTTCAACCAGAATAATACGGAGGCGGGTCAATCAAATGCGGTGATGATTATGTGGGATGATTCCTATGAAGTATTACCACCCGTGATGAGTGCTATTGGTGCGAATACAACCCCTGATGTACCTTTCGTTATTCCTGATACCCTGGATATTGTTATAACGTTTACCGATCCTGTTCCGTTGAATCAATTGGGAGTGCCCCCTTACAACCCGTTCATTATTGTAAATCAACTACGGGGAGTTGAAGTTCACCTTCCGAACAAAACTCCGACAGCGCTGGCTGATATGAGTTTGTTAGGTACTGGTCATGATAATAGCATACCCGAGAGCGGCAGGTATTACAAAACTCAGAATAATCTACCCTGGGCAATTAATATCATTGAAAGATTTGACTATCCAAATGAAAAAACAGAAGTCACAGCGGCACACCTGCATTTTGCTGCCTGGGCCGAGAGTGGTGGAACATTGTTTACCGATTGGTATCATGATGTAGCCGGATATAGGGATGACGCAAATATTTATATTCCAACACCATGATATTCAAATAAATATATAATAATGCCGGCCAATGTGCCGGCATTTTTTTTAACATCTTGTTAAGAAAATGCCATCTTTCAATTCATTACATTTGTCGGTGATGAAAAAATGTGATGACTACCGATAACCGTTTAACACTGTTTGCAGATATTATCGTACCTATTCCAGTGCGTGGAACCTTCACATACCGGGTTCCATTGGCATTGAATGCAGAAGTGGCTATCGGAAAAAGAGCCATCATTCAATTTGGCAGTAAAAAAATATATGCCGGCATTATTTATCGTGTTCATCAGGAGATTCCCGAAAACTACACGCCAAAATATCTGATCGGTATATTGGATGAACAACCGATAATGATCCCGAACCAATTCCGGTTTTGGGAATGGATGCAGGAATACTACCTCTGCCACTTAGGCGAGGTGATGCAGGCAGCCTTACCTACCGTATTTAAATTGAATTCAGAATCTAAAATCGCGTTGGCCGAAGGATTCACTTTCGACAAGGATCAACTCAACGAAAACGAGTTTTTGATTTCTGAAGCACTGAGCATCCAATCAAAATTAAGTCTGACAGAGGTGAGTAGTATTGTTGGATTCCAGAAAGTGCTACCGCTGATCAAAACCATGGTTGAGAAAAAAATCGTGGTGATGGAGGAAGAACTAAATGAAAAATATGCTCCGAAAATAGAACGTTTCATGCGGTTGACCACCCGTTTCAACGATGACAATGAAATGCGCAGCCTGATGGACGAATTGGGCAAAAGGGCTTTCAAACAACTCGAAATCGTGCTGGCATATTTATCTTATACACGCATCGAATCGGTTAACAGCCATGAAGTTGAGATAAAAAAAATACTTGAAAAGTCAAAAGCCAGCCATTCGCAATTAAAAAGTCTGTCCGAAAAAGGAGTTTTTGAGGTGTACGACAAAGTGGTGAGTCGTTTGGCAACTTATGATTCGATAAAAGACCCTTCCAGCATTCAGTTTACAGAACAGCAGCACAACGCTTATGAACAGATTAAGGAAATTTTTCAATACAAAAACGTGGTGTTGTTGCATGGGGTCACATCAAGCGGAAAGACTGAATTGTATATTAAACTCATTCAGGAAGAACTTGACAAGAACAAACAGGTATTGTTCATGCTGCCTGAAATTGCACTCACAACACAGATTATCAATCGTTTACGAAAGTTTTTTGGAAGTAAAATCGGCGTGTATCATTCACGCTATAACGTAAACGAAAGGGGCGAAATCTGGAACAAAGTTCTTTCATTTGATGAATCAAATATTAATGATTATCAGATCATTATCGGACCCCGGTCCGCTTTGTTTCTTCCATTCCGAAATCTGGGATTAATCATCGTGGATGAGGAACATGACAATTCATTCAAACAATTTGATCCTGCTCCCCGATATAATGCACGCGATGCTGTCATCGTGTTGGCCGGGACCTACAATGCAAAAGTACTGTTGGGATCTGCCACGCCCTCTTATGAGAGTTATTATAACGCCCGGATTCAAAAATACGGACTAGTCACATTGAATGAACGTTATGGTGGCATTAAGCTTCCCGAAATTAAGATTGTGGATATCAGGGACGAAACCAGGCGAAAAACCATGCAATCTCATTTTTCGAAAAGCCTGCTCGATGCAGTTAAAACTTCCTTAAAAGACAAAGAACAGGTAATTTTATTTCAAAACAGACGCGGTTTTTCACTCAGGATTGAATGTGACAGATGCAACTGGATTCCGGGTTGTAAAAACTGCGATGTAAGCCTGATCTACCATAAAAAGCAAAACATGCTTCGTTGTCATTATTGTGGTTATGCCATGGCTGTTCCGTCCGAATGCCCCGACTGCCACAGCACATCAATCCATATGCATGGATTTGGCACCGAAAAAGTGGAGGAAGAATTAGGATTAATTCTGCCTGAAGCAAAAATTGCCCGCCTCGATCTTGATACTACCCGCAGCAGACACGCATTTCAACAGATTATCGAAGATTTCGAAAACGCAAAAACCAATGTCTTGGTTGGCACACAAATGGTCACCAAAGGACTTGATTTTGAAAAAGTGCGAATTGTTGGTATACTGAATGCAGATAATATGCTGTCATACCCTGATTTCAGGGCATTTGAGAACAGTTTTCAATTGATGGCACAGGTAAGTGGCCGTGCCGGACGAAAAGGCAAACAGGGTATTGTGATGATTCAAACCTATCAGCCATCGCACCCAATTTTACAGGATGTTGTGGGGAATCGTTATGAATCACTTTATGAACGGCAAATGGAAATCAGGAAGCAGTTCAAATACCCGCCGTTTTACCGGTTGATTCTGCTGAAACTGAAACACCGCGACAAAACGCTGCTTGATCATGCAAGCACTGAATTGGTCTCGGAACTTAAGAACCTCTTTCAGAACGATGTGCTGGGACCGGAATATCCTTCTGTTTCACGCATTAAATCTCTATATATCAAACATATACTTATAAAATTCGATAAAAAATACCAGGCTTCCAAGGTGAAGGAATTAGTAAGAAATACCATTCACCAGTTTGAATTAAAGCCTCATTATAAATCAGTCATGATCCACATTGATGTTGATCCTCAATAAAATACTTATTCAATATTTCAATCTAACATTGAAAGTAAAATACACATAAATTTATGAAACATCCTTATTTGAACACCATTATTTTATTCAGTCTTCTCTTTCTATTTAATTCAGTGTCCTACAGTAATCCATTGATGCCCAATGATTTTGATTCTGGCGTGAAAGGAAAAGTCGTAGATAAAAACACCAGCATAGCCCTCGAATATGCAACAGTCATGGTGTATAAATTACCGGACTCTGCCTTTGTTATTGGCGGTATAACCGGAAAAGAGGGTCAGTTTGACTTGAAATTAAAACCTGGAAAATACTACCTTTCGATTCAGTTTTTAGGCTACAACACCGTGAATACTGGAAATATTCAGGTTGAAAAAAGCAACCAAATCATCGATCTGGGCTCGTTTTTTATTGAACCTGATCAACAAATGCTAGATCAGGTGGAAGTGGTGGCTGAACGAAGCACCATGGAAATGACACTCGATAAAAAAATCTTCAATATTGGCAAAGACATCAGTTCAACTGCCGGAAACGCCATTGAGGTATTGGAAAACATTCCATCAGTAACGGTGGATATTGAAGGAAACGTAAGTTTAAGGGGTGATGATGGTGTCAGAATTTTGATCGATGGAAAAGTTTCGGGTATGGCCGGAATCAATAACCGCGATGCCTTGCGAAGTTTACAGGCTGACATGATCGAACGTATTGAAGTGGTCACCAATCCTTCTGTCCGCTACGATGCCGAAGGCACTTCAGGGATTATCAATATTGTGTTGAAGAAAGACAGTAAACAGGGATTCAACGGATCGGTGGATGCAACACTGGGTTTCCCGCTGCAATACGGACTTGGGATAAACACAAATTACAGGCTTAAGAAATTCAATTTTTTTGCGAATGTTGCGTATAATTACCGCGAGCGAACCGGTTCCGGTGATGTTTATAAGGAAATATATAACGAAGGAACCTATGTGACGGATCAGCATAGCTCACGGGATCGGAGCAGCTCAGGAAACACGATCAGGTTTGGTACAGAATACTTCTTCAATGCAAGTTCAAGCATTTCGGGAAGTTTCATGTACAGGCTTTCGCACGATAAAAATGTCTCTACCATCACCTACTACGATTATGCCCCAAACAGTGATCTGTTAAACCATAGCGAAAGGACCGAAAATCAAATTGAAAGAGATCCAAATCTCGAATATGCACTGAACTACAAAAAGCAATTTAAACGTAAAGATCAATCGTTGACTGCGAGTGTTCAGTATTTCAATAACAATGAAACCGAAAACGGCGATATTGAAGAGTTGTATTTTCCTCCAAATACCTATGAACTGGAATCGGTTTACCAAAAAAGCCTCAATGATCAGTTCGAATCCAATCTGCAGGCACAAGCCGATTATTACCATCCATTTCACGGAAAAGCCAGACTCGAAACTGGATTGAAGTTACAAATGCGTCAAATTGACAATAATTATGAGGTAAGTGAAAAAGATTCAACTGGTAATTACACTAATCTGGTTCAATTTACCAATCACTTCAATTATGATGAAACAATTTACGCAGCCTATGTACTTTTTGGCGACGATCGTGGCCGCTTTTCATACCAATTCGGACTACGTGGCGAATATTCCGATATTCAGACGAACCTGGCTGAGACGAGCGAAAAATCTTCAAACTCCTTCTTTAATGTGTTTCCCAGCGCGCATTTCACTTTTAAAATAACAGAAGTCGATCATGTTCAGATAAGTTACAGCCGCCGAATCCGGCGACCCGAGTTTATGCAGCTGAATCCATTTCATTCCTATTCCGACAACCGGAATATTTTTACCGGAAATCCGGAATTGAAACCTGTGTTTACTGATGCCTATGAACTTGGATATATTCGTTACTGGGTGAAAGCGAACCTGAATTTTAATACCTATTACCGAAAAAGCAAAGATGTATTTCAGCGCATCGAAACCATCGACAGCACAGGAATTACCTATATAAAACCCGAAAACTTTGCAAAAAGTGATGCCTACGGGGCCGAGTTGATTGGTTCCTACACTGGTATTAAGTGGCTTAATTTGAATGCAAACCTCAACTTTTTCAGAACAATTACTGATGGTGATTTGGGTGATAAATCATATCATACCGATAGTTATAGCTGGACGGGAAGGGTAAACAGCAAATTCACCATTAAAAAAGGCATGGATATTCAATTGGCTGGCAATTATCAGGCAGCGGTTGCTACTGCCCAGGGAAACCGACTACCCATGTGGTTTGCCGATTTTGGTGCAAGCAAAGATGTGCTGAAAGGAAAAGGAACGCTTACATTGAATGTGCGCGATATATTCGGTTCACGCCGACATGCATTTGAGACTTTTGCCGATAATTTTTATTCAAAAACCGATCAACGTTGGGGATCGACAGTTGTTACCTTGAATTTCAACTACAGGATCAATCAATCGAAAAAGAAAAACACTGAACGTCAACAAGGCGGTGAAGAAGGTGGAATGGACTTCTAAAGAAAGTTCGGAGTTCGGAGTGAGCTATAGTTCGGAGTTAAGAAAAAAGTACGGAGTTCGGAGTGAGCTATAGTGCGGAGGTAATTAACGATAATTCAGATTAATTTTAGCTCACTTCCCGTCTGACTGGCATCAGCCGGGCAGGTAGTTCACTTCAGACTATCATTCACTATCAGATAAATAATCTCGTTGTCGCGTTTCATCAGGTATTTCTCACGGCCAATTCGCTCAAGCAATAAGGTATCGTTTTCAAGAGCTTCGCTAAGTTTGTAATTATTACCAATCTCTGTCAGGTAGTATTTTTTCTGATTCAGCAGGTTCAGGTATCTTGATTTCAGATCAAATTGCTTCGAAACTTTATTCTCATCAAAAAAGAACATCCATACCAGAAACAACACGATGGTATACAAATATTTATAATTAACAAAGTGCCGTAAAACGGATTTCATTTTTGTATTTTTTTGCAAAGATATATGTGAAAATCGGATGGTGGATCGACTTATTAAAATATTATCCCCAAAGGATTGTTAATTAGTAAACCTTATCAATGACTCAATATGTTGATTTGTTTTAATGCACATCAATGCCTTTCAGCATAAAAATCAGGTGGCGCAAGGTTTTCAGTATTTCACCCATATATTCCTTGATGGCTTTCACGCTACCCGGAAGCACATACACAAAAGTTTCTCCCATCAATCCGGCTACTCCCCTGCTCAGCAATGCATTGGGTTTTTCAACGCCAAATCTCATCCTGATGGCTTCCATGATACCCGGAATTTCCTTGTCGATAAACAAGCCGGCCACTTCGGGCGTAAAATCGCGTGGACCGATACCGGTGCCTCCTGTGGTGAACACCATATCATAATTTGCCGATCTGGCTGCTGTTAGTAAGGCTTTCAGCTGATCAGAATCATCCGGGATCAGGCGGTAGTCAATTTCGAATAGCCATCGGTTTTCCTGAAAGAAAGGTTCCAGTTGCCTGATAATTTCCGGACCACTTAAATCATCATATTCGCCCCTGCTGGCACGATCGGACAAGGTGATTACCATTACCATGAATTTCTTCCGTTCAAGCACAATTTCATCGCCAGCCTTCACTTCACCCTGTTTGATTACACGCGCAAAAATTCCTTCTTTCGGCATCACACAGTTACCAACTTCGTTGAAAATAGCACAACCTGACCCATGACACTTTTTTCCGATCTGCGTAACCTCCAGGCTTGTTTCTCCCACTTTTAACCTGTCGAGCGGAGCCAACGTATACAACACAATCCCTTCTGTCGAAATATTCTCGGCAAATTCGCCAAATGCAACTTCCCTGTTGGCTTGTCCGGCAAATTTACGGATGCTCTCGATACCAAGTAAACTCACCTGCCGGTGCCATGCACCGGCATGTGCATCATTTTCAACACCCAACGCATCGAGATGAATGGATGAAACCGGCTTCTTGATCGTGCCTTTTTTTTCAGAGATATTTACCGATAAAACCTTAATTGGTATTGATGAACTCATAGAATAATTTTTACGAAATTAGAAAAAAACCGGCCAATCATCTTGATATTTCTGAATTCAATTCAATTGAAAAAAAGCCCCTAATCCATTGGTTTCAGAAAAAAAGTGCGGAGTGAGCTACCTGCTCGGCTGAACTTATCAACCTATAAACTTATCAACCAATCAACTCACCTGCCTGGCTGACGCTTTCGGCAGACAGGTCAACCTACTGTTTCCCGCAATATTTCCTTATCACCGCATACGATTCATTGATTCCCAACTCACCGGCCTTACTCAAATCATTGCAGGCCAATCCGTTTTCACCCAGAAACAACAAAGTAAGTGCACGGTTATAATAGGCCTCGGCCAACTCAGGTGCCAGTCGGATTGCTTCAGAATAATCATCAATCGACCGTTGAAAATCTTTCTGGTGCAGCAGCACATTGGCGCGGTTATAAAAAGCAAAGGCATTGTCGGGCGACATTTTAATCAAACTATTCAAATCGGCCAATACCTTGCTGTAATCCGGTTCATTCACCTCATCAATCGCCTGACCAATGGTCATATTCTGCCGCGAAATGGTGATGGCACTGTTGTATTGCACATCCGACAGCACCAGGTCCTCCAGCTCGAAACGAAGTGCGGCCCGGTTGAACAAGGCAATGCTTCCCAACGACTTATCCGAAGTCAGATTACTGTATGATGCGTCAGCATTGCGGTAATTACGAATCATTTGCTGAGCCATGGCTCCGAATAGCTTTGATATGTTTATTTCTTTTTGTGCAAGCGCCATCGAATCCATGGTTTGTAGCTCGTCACCTATTAATCCGGCCAGACTGTCGGGAATTACATTGTTTTGAATATACCTGATTTCAACACCGGTATTGCTGAACTGATTCAGAGGCAACAAATGATGATCGGCATACACGCCTTTGTTGTAGAGTAAGTGTTGTTGTTTCTTTTGGGGAAAAACCACCGACACAATGAAATTTGGAAATGGCTGAATATCTATGTCTCTGAATTGAACACGGTTGCTTTTCACGTTACCGCTTACAAAATCAGATTCCAGCTCGATGATTTTATTGAAAAAAGTTGAATCGGCATACATGGCAAACACCGAATCAGGATTTCCGGTATTGTTATTCACGGCACCGATGATGGACATGGCTTTCTGATAATCGGTATAAGAACCTTTCGCATCACCACGTTCTTTTTTGATGATAGAGCGGTTGACCCATGCCCCGGCAAAATCGGGAAACAACCCAATGGCGGCAGAGAAATCATCCTCGGCTTCCTGATATTTCTTCATCTGAAAATTGACCACTCCACGGTTGAAATAGGCATATACATTTTGTGGATTGATCTTCACCACTTCGTCGTACAACACCTTCGCCTGTTCAAGTTCTCCCCGCAGACTATAGATCAGTGCCCGGTTGTAATAGGTCAGGGCATTGCGCTGGTCGAGCATATTCACCTGTTCATAATCGCTGAGTGCTTGTAATGTATCGCCCATTTTCAGGTGAACAAGCGCCCGTTGAAAATAAACCAGCGGATTTTTCTCATCAAGTATGATTGCCTGATTGAAATCGCTCATGGCCCCGGTTGTATCGTTCAGTTCGTAGCGGATCATGCCACGACGTATCCAGGCATCTGATTCAAAATAATCGTAATACACAGCCTTGTTCATGTCATCGAGTGCCAGTTCAGGTTTTTCAAGAAACCGTTTTGCCAGTCCGCGGTTCAGGTAGGCATACGACATCGTAGGATCGATAAGCAAAGCCATATTGTAATCAACAATGGCACTTTCGAACCGGTTCATATGCATTTTAGTAGCACCGCTGGCTACATGCAGGTCGGCGTTATACGGATCAATTTCTAGGGCCTTGTCGAAATCGGCCATGGCATCGTGGTAGTTGGATATGCGGTCGTTGGCAATACCCCGATAATGTAAGGCCCTTGTGTATAATGGATGAATGCGGAGTGTGGTTGTAAAATCCTCGATGGCTCCCTGAAAATCGCCCAGACTGAATTTGGCAACTCCACGCAGAAAATAGGCTTCAAAATTGTCGGGTTTACTGATGATGGCTGTATTGAAGTTGCGGATGGCGTCGACAAAGCGGTCTTCCGAAAGATCGATGCGCCCGGCCAGCACAAAATGACGTGTATTCACCTGTGCCGAAACAGCAGAAACAAACACACATAAGAAAAGTACCGACAATATCTTTTTCATACACTGAAAGGCACTTACACGATGTCGGTTTTTGTTTTACGCACCAGTCGCACCCCACTGATTTCCATTTGCTTATCGACTGCTTTGCACATATCATACACCGTAAGCAAGGCAAGCTGCACCGCTGTGAGTGCTTCCATTTCGACACCGGTTGCCCCGATGCACTTCACCACCGAAACCACTTCAACACCTTCGTGCATCAATGTAGCTTTTACCGAAACACTGCTCAGTGGCAGTGGATGACACAATGGAATCAATTGTGATGTTTGCTTCGCGGCTTGTATTCCTGCAATTTCGGCCACCGTGAGCACATCGCCCTTTTTGATCAGATTTTCTTCGATCAGTTTGACTGTTTCGGCTTGCAGACGGATAAAACCAGTCGCTTCGGCAACCCGGATAATCGGCGGTTTCGAACTTACGTCAACCATGACGGCTTTTCCTTTTGAATCGATATGAGTGAGCATTGTTGTGAGTGAAAAGTGAATAATGAAAAGTGAAGAGTCCTAAAATTCCAGTTACAAAGATATGTTTTAGGTGTTTGTGCGCTTATGGCGCGTTGTTAAAAATACATAATGAACACCGTAAACCAGATACCGGTATTTTTTTCTTTTCCGTCCCTATTATCCACCAATATTACTAAACTGATTCGATTGGTTGATCGACCCACAGGAGGGTTTGTTTGCAATGGCAGCCAAATATGCTTTTTCAACGCCCATTTCACGAACATTATAACTCAAATCGGTAAACAAACAGGGTTTCAGATCACCATTTGCTGTGAGTCGAATACGGTTGCATGTGGCACAATGACCACCATCGCCTCCTTCCACTAACGAAAATTGTCCGGTTTCGAGGTTCATTTCTTTGATAAACCGAACCTGTAAGCCATTTTTTCCACAAAAATCTCTCACCCCAGCAGCATCAGTTTCCCTCGAGTGTTGTTTGACAACGCAGTTTATTTTAATTGGAAACAATCCAGCCGCTCTGGCTGCTTCGATACCTCTAAAAACATCTTCAATGTTGCCAAGACGTGTAATTTCGTGAAAACAGTCAGGATCGATGGTATCTAAACTGATATTTACGCGTTTGAGTCCGGCAGCGGCCAAATCCTGTGCAAACTGACCCAACAAAATTCCGTTGGTTGTCATCCCGATATCGTTGATCCCTTCAATCGCAGTAATCTGAGTAACTAGTTGTACGATCCCTTTTCGCACCAATGGCTCTCCGCCTGTAATCCTGACTTTGGTAATGCCATGCGTAATCCCAAACCTAACAATTTCGATAATTTCTTCGAATGTCAGAATTTTATCATGCGACATAATCGGAACACCACATTCGGGCATGCAGTAGACGCAACGAAGATTACACCGATCGGTGACCGATATCCTCAGGTAATTGATATTCCGGTTAAATGAGTCGAACATCGACCAATTCTCCTTTCTGAATCGTTGCAACTCCCAATGGGATACTCATCAGGGCATGGGCATTGATGAGTGCATTGATATGAGCCGAACCATTATAAGCCAAGGGCTGAACACTGCCATCATCTTGAATGGTTGCAGGAACAAATCCATGTCGCTCAGTACCTTTACGGTTGAAATCAATTGTCAACGGCAACCGCAAAATCAATGGTTTCCAGGGATGACCCATCAGACGGTAAATGAAGGGCCTAGCAAGAATTTCGAAAATATTGAACGACGAAACAGGATTGCCGGGCAAGGCAAAAACAAATTTATTTCCCGTTCTCCCGAAGACGGTTGGTTTACCAGGCTGAACAGCAATGGAACGAAACATGAGATCAACTTGTAACTCGTTGAGTATCTTCGGGACAAAATCAAAATCACCCATGGATATTCCACCCGAAAGGATAATAACATCATATTCCCTGAAAGCTTCAAACAGCTTTTTCCGGGTAATTTCTTCGTCATCAGGAATAATTCCACCATACACAACCGCGGCTCCCATCCGGGCTGCCTGACTTACCAACTGACACCCGTTGCTGTTCCGTATCTGACTTTTTCCGGGCTCAACTTCAGGTTCAACCAATTCGTCGCCGGTTGAAAAAATACAAATCCTTGCTTTTTTGTAAACATCTATACCGACTGCTCCCACCGAAGCCAACACAGCGATGTGCTGCGGATGCAACAGCGTACTTTTTGGAATAACCAATGCCCCTTTCTTTAAATCTTCGGCACGATGGGCTATATTGTTTTTTGTTTTTTGGTCAGTAATAGTGACAACTGTTTCCGATTCAATTGTTTGTTCAACCATGACGACACAGTCAGCATTTTCGGGAAGCATGGCACCGGTCATAATCTTTGAACAGCATCCTTCTTCGATGACCATTTCAGGACTTTTACCTGCAGCGATCACTTCGAGCAAACGCATCGGCGATCCTATGTCTGCCCTGCGACAGGCATAGCCATCCACCGCCGATTTATCAAAAGGAGGCATATCTATATCACTGAAAATATCTTCAGCCAACACACGTCCATTCGCCAAACGAAAATCAATTGTCTCAATACCAGTCAGTGGCAAATCTGAGGTGACAATGTTGAAAGCTTCTTGAAGGGTAATCATGAAATAAATTTAGCGCGAATTTACGATTTATCGCTTTCAGATGCAGCATTTAAAGCAAATCGTGGATATGCAAAATCTTGGGAGATGAAGGTTTTATCCTCCGGAAATAGTTCAATCTTTCGAATGAAGATATTCATAGGTAGACAATTGCGAACGAACCGACAATTCAGCAATACCGGGCTTTTTGTAAACATTCACTTTACCAATGTTTACCAAACGGGCCTTACAATTGTCGGAAAGCTGAATCTGCAGCACCTCATGCAGTTCTTTTTGCAAATCGGCATCAAGCACCGGGCAAACCACTTCGTAACGATGATCGAGATTTCGGTTCATCCAATCGGCTGATGAAATAAAAAATAGTGGTTTTCCATTGTTTGCAAACTCAAATATGCGGCTGTGCTCGAGATACTTATCAACAATGCTGATTACTTCGATATTTTCACTCAGGCCTTTTATTCCGGGAATCAGCACACAAATTCCCCGACAGATTATTTTGATTTTTACACCTGTTTGACTGGCACGATATAGCTTCCTGACTAATTTTTCATCCGTCAGGCTATTAAATTTCAATATCATCCAGGCAGGATTTCCTGATTTCTTACTATTCATTTCATTGTTTATCAGCCGAATAAACAAATTACGAACGCCAAAAGGTGAGATTGAAAGCTTTTTAAACGCCAATGGTGTATAGGGATTTTTCAGCTGTTGAAACATCCTCTCAACTTCTATTCCAATTTCCTGATTTGCGGTGAGCAAGCTATGATCGGCATAGATTGTAGCCGTCGATTCATTGAAATTTCCAGTACTGATATTCGAGAAATAGAAATCGCGTTTGTCTTCGCGCCGACGAATTGAAATCAATTTGCAATGCACCTTAAAACCCGGTATCATTTTGAGAACATGCACTCCTTCTTCAGATAGCTTTTCGGCCCAATGAATGTTTGCCTCTTCATCAAAACGTGCCTGAAGTTCCAGGAAAACCGTCACCTCTTTCCCATTTCTGGCAGCATTTACCAGTGCATTCACCACACTCGAATCGCGGGCTGCCCGGTACAATGTCATTTTAATCGATCGCACTTTCGGATCAAGTGACGCTTCCCTCAACAGGTCAATAATATGGGTGAAAGCATGATAAGGGAAATGTAATAAAATATCTTTTTGACGAATAATGCTGAATAAACTTCGTTTAGCCGGTAAACCAGGATGGTGCTGCGGGGGCTGATGAATGTCCCACAACCGTGCATTGCCAATCTTTGGAAAAGAAATAAAATCCTTGAAATTTTGATAACTACTGCCAGCAATCAACATATCGGATTTAGAAAAATTAAATTTTTCCAATAAAATATTCAAAACAGCTTCAGGCATTTTGCCGTCATAAATAAAACGTACCGGTGCTCCTTTTTTTCGTTGCTTAATACTTTCCGATATGATATCGGTAAAACTCTTCGATATATCCTGGTCAATATCCAATTCTGCATCTCTTGTAAACTTGATTGAATAGGAATCAAAACTATCATAACCAAACGGACTAAATACCTTGTCAAGGTTATAACGGATAATATCGTCCAGAAATAACACCTTGTATTGATTTTCGCCAGAATTAAAAATGTAAAACCTTGAAAATCGGCTTGTTGGAACCTTTACCAACGAGAAATTCTCCTCTATTTTCTTGTTTAAGCTTTTTAAGTGAACCATCAAATAGATAGAATTATCCCTGATATTCTGAACATCTTTCAGGCTATTCAGCATGATCGGAAAAAGGTGCGAATGTATGTTGTCGATAAAATATTCTTCGATGATCAATCCTTGTTCGACAGTCAATTGATGATGATTAATAAAAAAAATACCTTCTTGGCTGAGTTTTTCTTTTATCACGTTAAAAGTCTCCACATAACCCGTTTCCTGGTCAGAAATCATTCGTCGGATTTGCTTCAGAATCTTAACCGGATTATCGTCCTCTAAATCAATTGCTTTGCTTTTATGCAGTTCTTTCAATCGCTTTAGTGATGCCACCCTTACCCTGAAAAATTCGTCTCTGTTGTTCGAATAAATGCCGATAAAACGCAAGCGCTCAAGCAATGGATTCGATTCATCCTTTGCCTCTTGAAGCACACGGTCGTTAAAATGGAGCCAGCTTATCTCTCTGTTTATCAAAATGTTATTTACCACGGCTCAACAATTTTCCAATTAACATGACGATTTTTACTTATATAAAGAATTCATTAATAAAACTGTCCGATTATTTTATGGGATAAAGATACACCAACTGCGCATTTACTTTGGTGATTTCGGCCCAATCATTTGTGTCGAAAACAAGACAGGCGACCGAGGAGGTCCTCAACCAATCAATTGGTTTTTCGAGAAAATAGTTCAGAAAATTAGTCAGTGTGGGATTGTGGCCCACAATCATTATTCGTTCTACATTATCCGATATCTGAAACAGCAGATCAAATATAAAAGATTCATTTTCTGTATACAAACCATTCTCCTCCTGAATTGAATCAATTGGATATTTTAATCCGGTGGCAATCATTTTGGCTGTTTCAACAGCTCGAATCGCCGGACTTGAGATGATTAAATCAATGTTTTCCTCCAGTTGAATGAGATGCTCAATCAATTTATTAGAACGATTTATTCCCTTTTCAACCAGTTGACGATCAAAATCACCATCCCGATCTGCTGACCTCAGCATGGCTTTGGCGTGACGAACAATATAAAGTGTTTTCATTTTACAAACTGTATTTAGTAAGGTAAGTCAATCACAGAACATAGCTGATTCTTCACAAACCTGTTTCGCCTCCATTCAATCTTTCCGGTCTAGAAGTATTCAGACTCAAATCAATCGACAAATTTAAGTCATGTTAATCATCTGAATGTTACATAATTATTATTATTTTGCATATAATCCAATATTTTATCTATTACTTCCCACATTGGTTGTATTGTTTTACCTTCATTCGTTTCAAAAAAAAATCCCGAGTGCAAACACAACCGGGATTTAATTCAATGCTATCGTTGATTACCATGCAAATAGCGGGAAATCACGCATAAGTTTATTCACTTTAATTTTCACTTCATTCACAATTGATTCATTATCAATATGTGAAATAACTTCATCAATCAAATCAACAATAGGTTCCATGTGATTTTCTTTCATTCCACGTGTGGTGATTGCCGGAGTACCAACCCGCAATCCGGAAGTTTGGAATGGTGAACGGCTGTCGAATGGAACCATATTTTTATTGATAGTGATATCGGCTTTCACCAAAATATTCTCAACAACTTTACCGGTAAGATCCGGGAATTTCGAGCGCAGATCGATCAGCATCAAATGGTTATCAGTACCATCTGAAATAACATGGTAACCACGATCGGTAAATGCTTTTGCCATAACAGCAGCATTTTTTTGTACCTGCAGGATATAATCAAAATATTCATCAGTCAGGGCTTCTCCAAAAGCAACGGCTTTACTTGCAATCACATGCTCGAGCGGTCCACCTTGTATTCCAGGAAAAACAGCTGAATTAAGCAGGGTCGACATCATTTTAATTTCGCCTTTTGGTGTTGCCAATCCCCATGGATTTTCAAAATCTTCTCCCATAAGAATTAAACCACCGCGTGGTCCACGCAAGGTTTTGTGGGTGGTGGTGGTAACAATATGACAAAAACCAATCGGATCGTTCAACAATCCACGTGCAATCAATCCGGCAGGATGTGAAATATCAGCCATCAGGATAGCGCCAATTTCATCAGCGATATCGCGCATACGCTCATAATCCCAATCGCGCGAATATGCCGAGGCACCAGCAATAATCAATTTTGGTTTTTCCTTTTTGGCTAGTTCTTCCATCTTGTCATAATCAACCAATCCGCTATTTTCGTCCACACCATACGCAATCGGATGATAAAGAATACCTGATGAATTGACTGGTGAACCATGTGAAAGGTGTCCGCCATGTGATAAGTTAAGCCCCATAAAAGTATCACCGGGTTTCAGACAGGCTAATAAAACAGCCATATTGGCCTGCGCTCCTGAGTGTGGCTGCACATTGGCATATTCTGAATCGAAAAGATCGTTGGCACGGTCAATCGCGATTTGTTCGGTCTGGTCAACGATTTCGCATCCACCATAATATCTTTTTTCAGGATAACCTTCGGCATATTTATTTGTCAATACCGAACCCATCGACTCTAACACCTGATCACTAACAAAA
>CAITDJ010000087.1 GCA_903891085.1 uncultured Bacteroidota bacterium
CATTGTCTATTCCTGGTATTGATGAGGTGATGAGTTTCAAAACCATTATCGATTTTATTGAGGAAGGCAAATTCGAAAAATATGTTGTTGACACCGCTCCGACCGGCCATGCTTTGCGACTGATGTCTTCACCCAAAATGCTGAATGAATGGATTAAAGTTGCATCAAAAATGCGATGGAAATACCGTTATATGATCACCAGTTTCGCGGGGACCTACCATCAGGATGAAGTAGATGCTTTATTAATTAGTCTCAAAAGAACTGTAAAACGAATCGAAAATATTCTGAGCGACAAAGTGAGATGTGAATTTATTCCTGTCTGCATCCCTGAGGCCATGGCCATTATGGAAACAAGTCGTCTGGTTTCAGAACTGGAAACCTTTCATATAAATCCGGGTCAAATCGTGGTCAACAATGTCATGGTGTCGGATGAATGTGATTTCTGTAAACGGAGAAAGGCAGGTCAATTAAAACACATTCAACAGATAAATGAAATATTTTCCGGCTTAAATAAAGTTGAAGTACCTCTGTTTGCTGAAGAGATTAAAGGAATATCGGCTTTACAGCAATTACGTTTAAGTCTTTTTGGAAATCAATTCATTAAATAGGAAAGCCATGACAAAAATTGCTGCAGAAAAGATTTTACGTGTCAAAGAAGCGCTTATAAAAGATGTTGGCAGAGTAATCGCCCGAATTGACCCTAAAGACATGAATCTGATCGGACTTGAAAGTGGCGATGTGGTATTGATAGAAGGCAAACGTTCCACACCGGTGAAAATCATGCCTTGTTATCCTGAAGACCGCGATAAAAGCATTATTCAGGTAGATGGCATCACCCGTGAAAACGCCCAGGTTGGCATCGATGAAAAAGTCAAAATCACCAGGATTATTTGTCGTCAGGCCGCTAAAATTAAACTCAAACCATCAACCGGGTCAGGTTCATTATTCAAAACAGATGATGCCAGATACATCGGCTCGCTTATAAATGGTCTTCCAGTATCAAAAGGAGATAAAGTGCGGGCCAATCTTTTCGGATCGCGTTCGGTTGATTACACGATTACCGGCACCCATCCCGACGGCGTTGTCATGATACATCCTGACACTGTCTTCCAACTGGAATTAACAAAACAAGACGGCGAAACCAAAAGAAAAGTATCTTACGAAGACATAGGTGGTTTGGGTAATCAGGTGCAACGCATCCGTGAGATGATCGAACTCCCTTTAAAATATCCTGAGATTTTTGAAAGATTGGGTGTTCAACCCCCAAAAGGTGTATTTCTTTACGGCCCTCCAGGAACTGGAAAAACACTTATTGTCAGGGCTGTTGCACAAGAAACAGATGCCTATTTTATCAATATTTCCGGACCTGAAATCATGGGAAAATTCTATGGTGAAAGTGAAGGTAGAATACGTAAAATTTTCGAAGAGGCGCAACAACACGCCCCGGCAATCATTTTTATAGATGAAATTGATGCCATTGCTCCCAAGCGTGAAGATATGGGAGGAGAAAAACAGGTTGAAAAACGTGTCGTAGCGCAACTTCTATCTCTGATGGATGGACTTGAATCACGAGGAAAAGTAATCGTGATTGGCGCAACCAATATTCCAAATTCAATCGATCCGGCGCTCAGAAGACCAGGTCGTTTCGATCGTGAAATTTCAATTTCCATCCCTGATAAAAAAGGCAGGCTTGAAATTCTTCTCATTCACACCAGAGGCATTCCCCTTTCGATGGATGTTGATATGGAGAAACTTGCTGAAATCACCCATGGGTTTGTTGGTGCCGATCTTGAAGCACTTGCCCGTGAGGCTGCCATGACCGCACTCAGGAAAATTTTACCTCAGATCGATTTCGAAATGGCTGAAATTCCCTACGACCTGCTGATGTCACTCGAAGTAACCATGGATAACTTTCTGGATGCAATGAAAGAAGTTGAACCTTCCGCAATCAGAGAGGTTTTCGTAGAAGTTCCTGATGTAAAATGGGAAGATGTTGGTGGTTTGGATGATATCAAAGAAGCCTTGATGGAAACTGTTGAGTGGCCTCTGAAATATGCTGAATTGTTTAAAAAAGCTGATACCAAACCACCAAAAGGAATCATTCTTCATGGCAAACCGGGTACAGGAAAAACATATCTGGCAAAAGCACTCGCTAGCGAAAGTGGAGTAAATTTCATCTCGGTCAAAGGTCCGCAGATACTCAGTCGCTATATTGGTGAATCAGAAAAAGGTGTGCGGGAATTATTCAGAATGGCAAAACAGGCATCTCCCTGTATCCTTTTCCTCGACGAAATAGATAGTCTTACTCCACGACGGAGTAACGATAGTTCAGGATCAGGGGTTATTGAAAGGGTAATTGGCCAGTTTCTTACTGAAATGGATGGTATTGAAGACTTGAAGGGCGTAATTGTACTGGCCGCTACGAATCGTATCGATCTGATTGATCCAGCTTTACTCAGAAGTGGCAGGTTCGATCTGATTTTTGAACTTCCAAATCCCGATTTAATGACGCGGGAAAAAATATTTAAAATACACACCAGAAATAAGCCTGTTGATAAAAAAGTTAGTTTGAAAAAACTGGCATTAAAAACAGATACCCTCACCGGATCTGACATTGAATTTATCTGCAGGAAGGCTGCCATGCTTGCCATTCGGGAACTTATCGATGGAAACCAGGGAAAACCAATGGATAATTCAAGTGAAATAAAAATAATGGAAATCCATTTTGAAAATGCAATACAACTGGTTCTAAAACAAAATGCAACAAAAAAATAATTCATAAACAAATCTACATATGAAAAACAACGCGGTATACATATATGGGATCATTCCAAACTTTTACAGCGGAGAAATATTCAGATCGCTTGATAACAGCGGGGTTTATGCCATTCCGTGGCAAAATGTTTCAGCCATTGTTTCCGACAGGGAAGGTCTTATGCTCGATTACTACGATCGTGAAGCATTGGGGCAACTGTTGGTTCAACACCAAAAAACAATAGAGGAATTGATGGGAAAAGGTTTCAATATGCTGATCCCTTTACAGTTGGGAACCATTGTGGCATCAAAAACAGAAGTGATTAAAATTCTCACGAATGGATATGATGTAATCATCAATACCCTGAAAAAAATTGAATTTGTAACAGAATTTGATATTGCGGTAACCTGGGCAGATTTCCCCGGCATCATCAATGAAACTGCTAATCATCATGATATCATTGAATTAAAAACAGAAATACATAACAAAAATGAGGCCCCAACACAAATTGATCAAATGAAGGTGGGAATGATGGTACAAGCCATTCTGAAAGAAAAAAACACAAAAGTGGAGTTAAATATTCTTGATGCATTGGCATCAATCAGTATTGATATAAAAACCCACGAACTGATGAATGATGAAATGATTACAAATTCGGCACTTTTGATCGACAGGAATAAAATTGCAAAATTCGAAAGAAAAATCGAACAAATAGACGAAGAATACAAGGGAATACTGAATTTCAAACTTGTCGGTCCATTGCCATGTTATAGTTTCTATACCCTTGAAGTAAAGCAATTGGATCCTGAGAATGTCGCATTGGCAATGGTTGAACTGGGACTGAATGAAGAATCATCAGAATCTGAAATCAAAAAGGCTTATTTGCGGAAAGCACGTATATTTCATCCGGATGCCCAACCAGACAGTGTTGACGAATTGATGTTCAACAGGATTAACAAAGCCTATCATACCCTACTCGACTACTCAGCTGTAGTGAGACAAACATCCAAAATGAACGGCATTTCTCTGACCAAAGAATCAATCATGGAAAACCTCATTCTTGTAAAAATAAAGGATTAATATGCAGCGGGACGGAAAATATATTTATTGCATAATTGCCTCAGAATATGACATTAATCTGGGACCGATCGGTGTAGGTGGCCGTGGCGATCATGTTTCAACCATCGGTTTTGATGGGTTGTGCATGGTTGTTAGCGATCATCCTTTAAGCAGGTTTGTTGTCAATCCACCAAATATGCTGTCACATCAAAAGGTTATTGAAACCGTGATGAAGGAATTCAGAAGTGTAATTCCAATCCGATTTGGAATTATTGCAGCAACGCCCGATGAAATTCGGAATCTACTCAACAGGCGATACTGCGAGTTTATGGAATTGCTCAAACAATTTGAGAACAAAGTTGAACTCAATGTTAGAGGAACCTGGAAAAATATGGGTGTGATTTATAATGAAATCGATAAAGAACACATTGAACTTCAAAAACTTAGGGCTGAAATTGAAAATATTGGCGATAAAGATCTCAAAAATCAAAAAATTAGCGAAGCAGGTAATCTTGTTGAACATGCCCTGATTGAAAAAAAAGCATCGCAGTCAGAGAAAATTATCGATGCCTTCCGTAAGTCAATTTTCGAATTCAAATTCAACAAAACTAATTCTGATGCCATGTTTATGAATACTGCTTTTCTCGTTAACAGTGGAAGAGAAGTCGAATTCGACAACATTATGGCTGATCTGGGTAATAAATACGAAGATCGCTGCGACTTTGTTTATACGGCACCGTTGCCGATTTTCAATTTTATTGACTTAAAAATTTTCCCCGAAAAATGGGAATTGTAAATATTCAAATGATATTACTACTATGAGCAACGCAATTGAAACCCCAAAAGAAGGAAAATATATTTATGGCATTATCAGGCATCCCGGA
>CAITDJ010000088.1 GCA_903891085.1 uncultured Bacteroidota bacterium
TGCGAGAGGAAATAGTTTTTCATGATCAGATTACTTCAGAGATTTCAGTCCCCGGTTTGAATTTGTAGATACGGGGTTTGGGTTTGGTAATTGTTTTTTGTCCTGAAGCAGGTTTAGGAGCTGTAGGTTTAGGTTTAGAGGCCATATTACAATTATTTTATGAATTAGTAGAACAAAGATAATACATTTACAACATTTAATAGAATTATTTACTATTTTATTTTAATTTTGTAGTATATTTGTCTTTTATTACCTTAAAATAAGGAGAAATAGGGAAAATGGAAACAGAAAAAAAAGATACAAAATTCAAACCTGGGCAAGGTGGAAGGCCAAAAGGTGTTGTAAATAAGACAACCCGTGAGTATAAAGAACGTGTTGAATGGGTTTTGGGAATGCTGGATGATACCCTTGAAGCAAACTTAATGGAGTTGAAAGCTGGCGAGAAAATCAAACTATGGCTGGATTTGCAGGAGTATGTCAGACCGAAATTGCAGAGGATGAATCTGGACCTGACTACGCCGGATGATGCGGTGAGTAAGATTACGTTTGAGGTGGTGAGGAGCGCGAAAAGCGAAGGAGCGACTTAAGCGAGGTGGCGACTAAGCGACTAAGAGAATGAGAGAATGGAGAAAAAAATAAAGGTATCGGTGGTTTTTGAAAAGAATTTTGATGCTAAAACCAAGGTGGTTGTGAATCAGGGTTCGAGCAGGAGTGGGAAAACGTATTCGATTTTACAGTTGCTGATACTAGTGAAAGCTTTTGAGCAGAAGGATGCCATTTTTACTATTGTCCGGAAGACTCTACCAAGTTTGAAAGCCTCAGCCATGCGGGATTTTTTTGAGATACTGAAGAGTGAGGGGCTGTATGATGAGCGGTGTCATAATAAAACGGAAAGTACCTATACCCTGAACGGGAATTTGTTTGAGTTTGTGAGCTTAGACCAGCCACAAAAGAAACGAGGCGCCAAGCGGACCTATCTTTTTATTAATGAAGCCAATGAACTTAGTCTGGAAGACTGGGTGCAATTATCTATCAGGACAGAGAAGCAGATTTTTCTGGATTATAACCCAAGCATGGAGGAGCATTGGATTTATGATGTGGTGCTTCCGCGACCGGATTGCACTTTCATACAATCGACGTACCAGGATAATAAGGAGTTTCTGCCGGAGGAGGTTGTGAAAGAGATTGAAAACCTGATTAATGTGGATGAACACTATTGGCGGGTTTATGGCTTGGGTTTGCCCGGACAGATTAAGGGTGTGGTTTTCGGGGATTTTGATCTGGTTGATGAATTTCCGGCAGATTGTAAGTGGATTGTTTATGGGCTGGATTTTGGATTTAGCAATGATCCTACGGCATTGATTAAAGTTGGACTGTTTGATGGTGAGCTATATCTGGATGAATTGATTTACAACCGTGGGCTGACTAACCAGGATATCGCGAAATGGATGGGTGAACTGGGATTGACGTGGGAGGATGAGATTATTGCCGATAACCAGCCGAAATGTATTTATGAGATTAAAAAAGAGGGCTTTAACATTAAGGCTACGTTTAAAGGGAAGGATAGTATTTTAGCCGGGATTGATGTTTTGAAACGGTATAAGTTGAATGTTACCAAGCGATCGGTGAACCTGATACGGGAGTTGAAAAACTATAAATGGAAGGAGGACCAGGCTGGAAAAGCTACCAATGTGCCGATTGATAAGTTTAA
>CAITDJ010000089.1 GCA_903891085.1 uncultured Bacteroidota bacterium
GTGGTGTTATCATGGGAGCAGGATTTATTATGGGAGGCTATTGTCCGGGAACAAGTTTTTGTGGAGCAGCAATTGGAAAGATTGATGCCTATATTTTTATCATCGGCCTTTTCATTGGTGTTCTGATCTTTGGTGAAGCCTTCAGTTTATTTGAACCCTTATTCATGGCTAATTATATGGGAAGTCCACGCATTTCAGAATTCTTTGGTATATCGGAAGGCATCACAGTGTTCATTGTTATTATTGCAGCGGTGATGATGTTCTGGACGGGCGAATGGGCCGAAAAGAAATTCCCAAGAGAGAAGTACTAATTTCATATTGAATAACACAGATCAAAAATAAATGATATGAACAATATTAAATTCACCCCCAGAGTAATCCTCTCAATTGTATTGATTTCATTGGGATTGATCATTGCGGCAGTTCCAAAAAACACAACAACTCCGTTTAAGTTGTCAGCTGATCAGATTTTGGATGAACTAAAAAGTGGTACACAATATCTGGTGCCGGATAATATCGCACAAATGATAGTTGAAAAAGATCCAACTCTTCAGCTAATAGATGTTCGACCCCAAAGTGAATTTGAAAAATTCAGTTTGCCCGGAGCCATTAATATTCCGATAGACAATTTACTATCACCTGATTTTCAGGATATTTTAAATCAGGAAACAATGACAAATGTATTGTATGCCAATGGAAGTACCCGTGCCAACGAAGCCTGGATGCTGTTACGCCAACTTGGCTATCATAATAATTATGTGCTTTCCGGTGGTTTAAATCATTGGTTTGAAACGATTATGAACCCTCAGGCACCTTCAGCAACAAGCTCAAATGATGAAATAGCCATTTATGACTTCCGAAAAGGAACAAGTCAGGCTTTGGGTGGCGGAGGTTTGATTTCAAACACGGAGAAAAAGGAGTCATCAGGCGGTGCTGCTGTTCCGAAGCCAAAGACACAGGGTAAAAAGAAAAGTGTAAAGGGTGGATGTAGCTAGTAAAAAAACTAGGTTAAATCAACCAGATTTCAATATCTTACAGTAACAATTGATTCTGTTTCTGATGTAATTCAATCTTTGAAGCCACATTACATTTAGTATTTATTGATTACATTTACAGCAGTATTTTACTGTAAAATGAAATCGATTTCAGGCTTTATCCTTATTTTTTTGCTTATGGTACAACCTCTTAGCAAAACCTGGATTTATATTTCGTTTAAAATCAATCAGGCTTATATTGCAAAAAATCTGTGCGTTCAGAAAAATATTGCTGGAAATACATGTAAAGGCTGTTGTCAACTAAAAAAGGAACTAATAAAAGCAGAAGATCAGGAGCAGAAGTCCCTCCCTAAGGAAATCAATCTGAAAACTGAAATAGTATATTATTCACAGCCAACAACTATTAGTTGTACGAAACAAATTTTGTTATTAAAAAATGTCGGTTATTCTTCATTTGATCAACATTTTAAAAATTCATCTGCGATAACTGACATCTTTCATCCACCCCAAATTAAATCCATAGTGTAATTTCTTTGGTATTTTTTGAAATCTCCTTCTAATATTTGTTACTAGCGAATTTTGTTGGTTGTAATTTCTATTTTACCAAATTCAAATCCGCATATTATTAAACAAAGTACTTCTAATACTGGTCATTTATCCCAGTATTGTCTGCTTTGGCATTCATTCGTTAAACTATAAAAACATAAACAATGAAATTGAAAACATATATATTTACGATACTGCTTTCTATGTTTTGTATGAATACAATTATTTCACAAAGCATTCAGCTACTTGATTTTAATCAACAAACAAAAATTGAAGGAGTAACCTTTAGTTATGGGACAAAAAACGGTATTTCTGATTCTAATGGTTTTATTAACATTGAATATATGGACAATACTGCTCTACTTTTATCACATATTAATTATGGAACATGGAGTATTCCTGACAGGGAAGTTAAGCAAGCATTGCAATCAGGAAAGCTATTTAAAGAGGAATTGAATTATTCATTAAGTCCTATAACAATAGTTGCACTCCATTCGCCAATTAACAGTCAATCAATAACATCACTTGATTCACGTGACAGATTGGCGCACGATGGGGGTGACATCCTAAACAACATTGATGGATTCAGTACTATCCGTAAAAGCGGCGCTTATGGTTTTGATCCAGTCTTCAGAGGATTTAAAAACGATCAACTCAATGTAGTGATCAATGGTGTGCAAACAGCATCGGCAGCTTGTCCAAACCGGATGGATCCGCCCACAAGTCAGGTTGCTCCCAATATGATAAGCTACATTGAAGTGCTGAAAGGACCACATTCAATGCGTTATGGAAATTCATTTGGTGCAACAATCAACTTTGTTCCTATTGCACCTCTTTTTTCAGAGAAACAAAAAATCTATGGACGGTTGACCAGCAGTTATGAAACCAATGGTTCAGTTACCAGAAATGAAGGTGTTGTTGGTCTTGGAAGTAAAAAGTTCGATTTAGCTTTATTTGGTTCATTTGCAAAAGGAATTGATTACAAAACAGGTAATGGCGAGAAGGTTCTGGCAAATTTTATGAGGGCCAGTGTTGGGGCAAACCTTGGATTGAAGATCACCGAAAATCAAAATGTTACCTTAACTGCCACCCGTAACATTGCGCGTGATACAGATTTTCCGGCTTTACCTATGGATTTAAGAAGCGATGACACCTGGCTGATTAGTGGTAGACACGAAGTTAA
>CAITDJ010000090.1 GCA_903891085.1 uncultured Bacteroidota bacterium
CAAACCCGAAGTTGAATCAAAAGGATTGAAACTCTCTCTCATAAACTCATTACCTGCAAATGTTGCCATTATAAGAACCGACAGTGAAAAACTATATGCCATTCTTACAAATCTGGTTAAAAACGCCATTAAATATACCAACAAAGGTTCAATAGATTTTGGCTACTTTAAAAAGGGTGATTATCTTGAATTTTACGTGAATGACACTGGCATTGGCATACCGAAAGACAGGCAGAAAGCCATTTTTGAACGATTTATTCAGGCGGATATAGTTGATGTACAAGCACGTCAGGGTGCAGGATTGGGTTTAAGTATTGCAAAGGCTTATGTGGAAATGCTTGGTGGCGAAATCTGGGTAGAAAGCGAAGTAGGCATTGGCTCAACTTTTTATTTCACTTTACCCTATACTCTTGAACCAGCACAAAATACTGTATTTGTGGGTGATTTCGTAACTGGTATTGAAGGAAATTTAACCGAAACCCTGAAAACACTAATTGTTGAAGACGATGAAATATCTGAAAAGCTGATTTCAATTATAGTTAGTCATTTTAGTAAAGAAATCATAATAGCAAGGTCGGGCAATGAAGCCATCGAAATTTGTCGCAATATTCCTGCTATTGACCTGATTCTGATGGATATGCGATTGCCCGATTTGAACGGTTACGAAGCAACCCGTCAGATCCGTAAATTTAACAAAGATGTTATTATTGTAGCCCAAACCGCTTTTGGTCTATCTGGTGACAAGGAAAAAGCAATCGAAGCGGGTTGCAACGATTATATTGCAAAACCTATTAATAAAACCGTTTTACATTCATTGATCCAAAAGTATTTTGGAAAATAATCATATAAATAACATCTGTATTATAGAATGGAAAAAAAGCGCATGGCTAAGAGAGTACTCATTGGCTGGTGCTAATTTATCCCGCTATGCGGGATGAGAACGCTTTGCTAAGTTGTAATCAGTGCCTTATACTTTACTTGATGGTCATTAAATATTAATTTTGTATTCCATTTCCACATTGTATCAATAATCCATCGCCATTGCAATATAAATCAACGAAAAAAAAATCATTATCCAATAATTTTGTGCAATTTTGAGTTCATTTGCAATATAAAAAGTCATTAAGTGCACAAAAAGTGGTTAGTTTAAAACGGCAGAGGATGGTCAGTTTGACTGAAGTTTGCACAGTGGTGCCTAAATATGCTTATGTTCGTGCAGATATTGCTGTGGGTGTTTTGATATTCTCTACAGCTGATGAATTAGATTCACTCGATGGATGTCATTATGGCATTTATCATAGATTTGATATGTCTTTTTTGTTTTACTACCTGCGGCAAAATGCAGCAAATAGAGCTAATAGATTCTTAACCAAATAATCAGAACGACAGTATTTAGTCGATTATTTAACAATCATTTTAGAAACAAATACTAATAAATCAAACTTATGGATAAACTAAGTGTACATAGTTTTTTCGCTCCGGATCAAAAACTTAAGTGATGATGAAAAGGTTCTTCGTTATTGCTCTCATGCTTTTATCTCTCTATTCCTGTAAGAAAGATGAGAAATCGCCATTAAACGGAATTGTCCAGATTGTTTATACTTCCGATCTGCATTATGGGGCAAGTCGTAACTTCCGCGGTGAATTTGTGAGTGCAAGTACGGTAAACAAAGCACTCATAAAGCAAATCAACACCTTACCGGAAAACACTTTTCCTTTCGACGGTGGAGTGAATGCAGGGAAAATGATCCAAACTATTGATTATTTGATTATTAATGGCGATATCACCGACCGGCAGGAAGTTGTTCCTTTTGCGGTGCAGTCTGCCACGCTTTCATGGGGTCAATTTGAAGCAGACTATTTCAATGGCATTACACTCAAAAACCCGAATAATGAAAAGGCAGGTTTCTGGCTTGGATGCGGAAACCATGATGCTTCGAATGCTATCGGATTCACCAAGTTAATGCAGCCAGTTACTGATGCTTCTGCGATGGCCAATATTTACAACCTCATGATGTCGCCTTCTGAAGCACGGACAAATTCAACCTATAACTATCGGACAGATAAAATCAACTATTCCAGAAATATTGCCGGTGTCCATTTATTATTTGTGAATATGTGGCCCGATTCTGCGCAAAGAATCTGGATGGAAAATGACCTGTCAACAATTTCCAACACAACCCCGATTATAATTTTCACTCACGACCAACCGGCTTGCGAGGCCAAGCATTTTACAAATCCAAATGGAAGTCACGACATCAATCTGACGGATAAATTTGAAAATCTTCTTGATGAGAGATTGAAAGATGGTTCAACAATAGATTCGGAAACAGTAATTGAACAGAGAAACATGGTAGCTTTTCTGAAGTCCCATCCGAATATCAAAGCATACTTTCATGGGAATGACAACCGGAATGATTTTTATGTTTATAAAGGTCCTGATAATACTATTAACCTGAATGTTTTCCGGGTTGATTCCCCCATGAAAGGAACAATTTCGGGGCTTGAGGCAGCTGATGAGATTGGTGATGAAACAAAACTTTCGTTCCAGACAATCGTGATTGATGGTGCCTCAAAAACGATGACTGTGCGCGAATGCTTATGGAATACCTCTGGCGCAACTTCGCCTTTGGTTTGGGGTGAAACTTCAACTATTTCGTTAAAATAATCTAACCATACTGGCCTTGATTTAAAATCAGTGCCTTACACTGTTCTTTAAATTTCGGATTTGTAACTTGGCACAGCGATCTCACCGAAGTTATCTACATCTTTTAACATCGGATTTGTATTCCATTTCAACTCTTGCATCAAAAATCCATCGCCCCGCAATTTGGTATTGATGAAGACGAACAGGCCCTTGCGCAATTCAATCAGATCTTTCCGGATTATGCAGCCAAGGGACAGATCGAAAGCATTGATGCCTCCTCTGCATTAATCAAAGATGCAGGGGTATTGAACTGTGCTTCGTGGAGTATTTTGGATACAAAAGATTATTCATAATCTGGCCAGATTTTTTGGGAAGCCGAAGCAATGTTATTTTGAACAAAGGCCGAAATCAAAGAAGTAGTAATCACTGACCTTGAAGTGTAATTTGACTATTTTTGCAGATAAAAGCAACATTTTTATTCAACAATTGTATTTAAATAGTATTATTCACCAAGAGACTAAATATTATGAAATCAAAATTATTCAGTTTGATCAGCAGTAAATCCTTCATCATTGGTTTTTTTGTTGGTATGCTCGTCGCAAGTGCAGTCACAATCATCCTCTTATCATTGAATTCACCGTCTCCCAACACTCAGCATCTTAAAGGCACAATGAGTGATCGTCAAAACATACCCATTGGCACCACGGGTGTCATATTAGCTGTTATGGGCGATATTTCCTGTCCTACATATTCCGGTCCGGAATATATTGTTCAGTTTACGGGATATGAAGATAATGTTGTATGTACAGGTTACCATGGACTTACAGATAATCAACAGGTGTTTATTTTACTATATCTAAACGATTGTGCGCATGATATTTTTGTTTCGGCAGCAGCTCAATAAATGCGTTTAAATGCGGGTAGTTCGTAGAGAAAGCTTAAATAAGGAAAAATCAGGATTAATTTTGCCCAAAAAATGCGCATGAAATTTGAACTGGAATTTAAAAAGGCTCTGCAAGCCTTTCCCGAAGAGGCAAAAGACAAGTTGATTCTCAGACGTCTGAAGCATGATTTACTTATAGCCAACAAACTTCACTTTGAATTGATTGATACCGATAACGCTCTGTACAAAAGAGTTCAACTCGAAAAACGTATAAATGATCGAATCAGGATAGCAAGCGGAAATTATCATTCCCCCGCTGGCGCTGATTTATCCCGCTATGCGGGATGAGAACGCTTTGCTAAGTTGTAATCAGTGTCTTACACTTTGTGGTCATTTAATATTGAATTTGTATTCCATTTCACTAGTACATCAAAAATCCATTATTCAACTTCGCCAAACAGACCGAACAGGAAAAGGAAGATTTTCTAAGGTACCCGGAAATCATTAACCAGGTCATCAATATGGAAGGCATTATTATTGAAATCATTGGCGACTGGATATGGATCAACGGAAACACCTATCCACACCGTCAGCATTTAAAGGAATCAGGATTTTATTTTGCCCCTAAAAAAGTCATGTGGTATTATCGCCCTGCAGAATACAAGGCAGCCAAGTCAAAGCCCAAGGATGTCGATGAAATCCGTGCCAAATATGACAGCGATAAAACCGAAAACTATTCCAAACACCTCAACCTCCGAAAAAGCGTGGCTGAATAGCACCTGATCTGCTTAACCATGCCATTTCACACCGAACCCTCCCATGAGCATCTTGGAGGGAGCCTGTCGATGATGTTTTCTGAAGAGTAAATTCATAAACCACTAAATATTATGTTGATTAAGGTATAAGCAAAAATAATTATTGACAAATATGATTTTGTTCTACCTTCACCAGATATCTGGTTTTCACTAAATCATTAGATTTATTTGAAAAGAGCATAATTTGCTTAGAAAATGACAAGATTAAACAATCATAAAAATTTGAATTATAATTTATTACATAATGAAAACAAAATTATCCATAGTCGTTATAATAATTATTGGGTGTTTTTCTACCTACACTTATTCTCAGGATATTATTGTTCAGCGAAATGGTGAAGAGATCAGTGCCAAAGTGTTGGAAATAAATCCGGATTTGATAACCTATAAAAATTGGACAAACATAGAAGGTCCAACCTATTCAAAAGCTAAATCTGAAATATTTATGATTAAGTATGCCAATGGCACAAAGGATGTCTTTGAGATAAATACAAGTCAAACCAACAATCCTTCTTTTAACATTGTAAAAACCACGTCAAATTTATTTATCGGCACTTGGTATCACAAAAAATATGATGGCAGCAATAATAAAACAATGATTATTATTACCCAGGCCATGGATAATTATTTAGTTGAATATAAAAGATATGTTAGGGTGGATGAATATTTTTATGATTCAAATGATTCATTTAAAGAAGTTGGTTCTTTAATAAATGGAAGTATTGTTGTTAATAGTATGGTAAAATTATCCCTTTTGAACGAAAATACGCTTTTATTGGGTAGTGAAGAATTTACTAAAACCTGTCCCGGAAGCAATAATTCAATAGTGACTAATAACCAATCAAATAATCAAGGAACCATTGCTGTGGTTGTAGTTCCTTCATATAATGGTGTTCTGGTGAACGGAAAAAAAGATGGTAAGGGTACTCAAACTTATCCAGATGGGTCAATATATGAAGGCGATTGGAGAAATGATATACGTTATGGGTTTGGTGTGATGTATTCGGTAGATGGAAATCACTATGCAGGATATTGGAAGGACGATAAGAGGGATAGCACCGGGGTAAATATATTCCCAATTACTTCTACAGCAGTTATTGAAACAAAATTTGAAGGCATTTATAAAGATGATATTGAGTTTAATGGGAAGTTAACAATGACAAATTGGAAAGGCAAGAAAACAGAGTGCATATGTATAGATGGGAATTTTGGTAAATGGGTGAAAGTAAAAGACTGATATAATTTAATATACTCATCATGGAATGACTGTAGGAGGTGGCACAATGGGTTGGGGTACGATCTTTGTTTTTCAAGATATTACAGGTATAAATGAAATGATTATGACCAATAACCTGAATGTTTATCCTAATCCCGCAAGCGATTATATCAGTGTCGAAGGCGAATCAACTATCAACAACATCCTCATCGCAAATGAGATTGGAATAGTAGTTTATCAGCAAAACATAAAAAGCACCAAAACTGAAATCAATATTACTAATTTAACCAATGGAATATGCCAGATAAAAACTTCCGGCAATCTGCAATCAGGCCATTCAAGATTAATTAATAATCGGTGATGTATCCCTGTTCATCCGGATTTCAAATTCAGGTTTGGCGTGTTCGTTGAATGATTTGCAATCTTTACATTCATTTGTGTTGGCTGACAGTTGAGAAACATTTTAGTCCCGCACTTTTCAAAGCCCCGGCTCATGCCAGTCAGTTTAATAAACAATACAACTGACTTACAAGAACACTCCGGTAATTCGATTCGACACCCCATGTCTGTGGCTATTGTCTGACAAAAAAATAAAAAAGTGGAGACCAGAATCCACTCAAATAAACGGGGTAATACTCTAAAACCAATTGAGTAGGAAAATTCAAAAATAAACTGTTATGAGGATTTCTTATGTTTTAATTGCGACTCTTATTTTGCTATTGGCAAGCTGCAAAAAAAATTCAGACGTGGGTAACTTAAAATCTAATTGGACTATTAATGGTAAAAGTTATTCTGCAGTAAAAACCATCTATTCTGTCGCTGATGATGCATTAATTGCAAGTGATAACGACAATATTGACAATGCTGAAAATAGTGTAACACTTTATTTCAGCGAAAAACCCATTTCAAGTGGATCCTATGATATTATTAATTGGGCAATTGATGGCGCCCCGTATAACGGTGAAATAGATATGGAAATAAGTGTTAAAAGTTCAACGGGTATTACAACCTATTATTCTCCTGAATATGGTTTTGGTTATAAAGCCACGCTAAGCCTGGATAACAATAAATTAAAGATTGTTTTTAACAATATCAAGTTCCATGATGACTTAAACAATGAAGTGACTGCCTCGGGCATAATTATCGAACAATAGCTGAAAAGTTAAATAGAGACTGGTCCGATAAGGTTTCTTCCCCAAACTCCCAACCCTCACCATCCGTTTCCGGATCAAAGCCCTTGCCAGCAAAGCATACCGGCTCGCATTAATTCATAGTCCACCTCCAAAATAAATTTGAACATTTCAACATTTAGTTAATTAGTCATAAGAATTTCCGAAAATTCCAAAAAATTTGCTTGTTTGTCTAAGCGCTCCCAGGGCTGGGGACGCTTTTTTATTTCATTCTCAAATAAATGCATTTAGCCAATGCTTTGTTAGTATATTTGCAGGAGAACGTTGAATAAAACACTATATGTTATAGCCAATGCTTAAACACGAAAATAACAACGATTAAAATTTCGATTTTTTGACAAATGATTATTCCTGATAAATATTTAACTGATAAAAAGGTATTGTTACATGGAAATTGACATTCGAACTATTGTAATCATACTGGGGTTCACCCATTTAATGCAGATGCTCGTTTTTATTCACCAGTTCAAGGTAAATAAAATCTACCAGGGAACCGGCTGGTGGTTGCTGTGGAGTGCGGCCGAGGTTATCGGGTTTGGGGTAATGCTCCTTCGCAATATCCCTTCAATACTCCCCATGGTAATCATAATTCAAAATTCGATGATTGTTGCAGGAACCATTTTTCTTTACATTGGTGTGAGGTCCTTTTTTAACATGAGAATAAATTTGAAGGTTCTGATCAGTATTGTATTGGTATTCTTCACGGGGTTACTCTATTTTCTTTTCATTGTAAATGATATTCATATTCGTTCAGGTTTTACAAGCGCCGCCCTGGCAGTTATTTCCTTATTCACAGCACACAGCCTTTTGTTAAATAAAAACCGTTCCATAACAGCCTCTGCAAATTTTCTTGCCACCATATTCCTGGTTCATAGCGGTATTTTTATTTATCGGACTATGATGATATTTACCGGCACTCAGATTGAGAATATTTTCACGCCCTCACTATTCAACATTCTGCCTTATTTCGATGCACTCATCGTAAGCCTGTTATGGACCTTTGGTTTTATCATCATGCTCAACCAACGATTAAATGCCGAAATTTCAGAGGCCAAAGAGGATCTGGAGGTAATTTTTAATACAAGTCCTGATGCCGCCCTCATAACCCGCCTTGATGATGGCCGGATTGTAGAAATAAATGAGGGATATACAGCAATTTCCGGTTATACTCCCCAGGAAATGTCGGGGAAGTCAACACCAGAGATTAATATATGGAAAAATATTGTCGATCGGCAAAAGGTTGTCAGCATGCTCAAAGAGAATAGATATTTCGAAAATTACGAAGCTGTTTTCGTGAGAAAAGATGGCGTGGAAATCACCGGGTTGATGTCGGCAAAAATAATCAACCTTCAGGGCATCCCGCATATCATTAGTATTACACGCGACATCACACAGCGTAAACTGGCAGAAAAAGAACTTGAACTCAAAAACGAACAATTATTAAAACTCAACGCAGAAAAAGATAAGTTTTTCTCCATAATTGCTCATGATTTGCGAAGCCCTTTCACTGGGTTTTTAGGTCTAACCAAGATAATGACAGAAGAATTACCAACCATGACCTTAAGTCAATTGCAAAAGATAGCAGAAAGTCTTAGAAACTCAGCCTCAAACCTTTTCGGTTTGTTAGAAAATCTCTTACAGTGGTCGCGTATTCAACAAGGATTAATTCCCTTTACTCCTGAAAAAATACCACTGATTGCTTTGGTTGAAGAAAGTCTGGAAACGACCATGGAATTAGCAAAAAATAAGAATATTACAATTATAAATGAAATATCTGATACAATAGAGGTTTTTGTTGATGTAAACATGTTGCAGACCGTTATTAGAAATCTGGTTTCTAATGCCGTAAAATTTACACCCAAAGGTGGTATAATTAACATTGAAGCTAAATCAAAAGAAAACAAAAAAATTCAGATTTCAATTAAGGATAACGGCATTGGAATGAGTAATAAAATACTGGAAAATCTGTTCAAACTGGATAAGCAAACCAGCCGGAAAGGCACAGAAGGCGAGCCAAGTACTGGTTTAGGATTGATACTTTGCGTTGATTTTATCGAAAAACATGGTGGTAAAATTTGGGCAGAAAGTAATACCGATGGAATATCGGGTGAAAAAGGAAGCACGTTTTATTTTACAGTTGACGGAAACATCCTTTAAGCAAAATTTTGCACAAACATTGATGATAAAATTTTGATCCGCCCAATATACCGACAAAGCCAAACTTGATGAAATTCCATTTTTTCCATCACCTCCCCACGCTCCCAACCCTCACCATCCGTTTCCGGTTCAAAGCCCTTGCCAGCACTGCGTATCTGGCGGCATCAATCCCATTGTTAAACTTATCAATCGGTACATTGGTAGCCTTGCCAGCCTGGTCTTCCTTCCATTTATAGTTTTTCAGCTCACATATCAGGTTCAATGAACGTTTGGTAACATTCAGCTTATACCGTTTCAAAACGTCAAGCCCAGCCCCCGGTTGTAAATCAATTCATCCAGAAAAAGCTCACCATCAAAAAGCCCTACTTTAATCAACACTGTTGAGTCATAACTAAACCCAAAATCCAATCCGTAAATAACCCACTTACAATCCGCCGGAAATTCATCCACCAACTCAAAATCCCCAAAAATCACCCCAGGTTATGAAAGATGAAATATCACTTTTCATTATTCTTCAAGGTTTATACCATGTATCAAGCTGATTTTGAACGTATGATGCAGCTGTTTCGGTTGTATAGTCACCATTCATCATACCATTTAGCGCAATACCCATCAAGGTGCTGCCAGATGGTTCCTGGGCGCTTAACCTCTCGCACATGGTACGAACGGTGAGGTTGGCAGTTAGGGAAGTGCCATACATTTCCTGCGCCAAAGGGTTGCTCAGGGTGATTATTCCTGGTGTATAGGAGAAGAAACCTGGAAGTTCATCCATCAAGGCTTGTGCATATTGTGAACCGGAAAGCCATTTTATATATTCTAAAGCAGCTTCAAGGTTCTTTGTATTCTTATTAATGCCGATGCCAGCGTCAACATGAAAGCAATATTGGAGTTTATCACCAAGAGTGACTACAGGAGGTGCAAACCAACCAATTTCTGAACTATCAGCGCCAAGATCTTCAAAGGTGCTGATCTCCCAAGAACCACCTAAAAACATAGCGGCGTTACCTGAAGTAAATAACTGTTTCATAGCATCGTAACCTAGCGTTTGGTAGCCTTCAGGCAGATACATCTTCAGAGAGTTTACCGCTGAGAATGCTGCTATGAAATTGGGGTCGGTCAACTTCTTTGTTCCTGACATCAGGTCCTGACGGGCTGACTCACCGCCGTAAAAATTTGCGCCTAAGCCGGAGAAAGCAATTTCGTAAAGTGTCCAGCTATCCAATGTCCCCTGAGCAAAAACTGTTTCGCCACCTACGTACAGCGTTTCACAAGCGGCAATAAATTCAATCCATGTGGTGGGTTCCTGTATACTGTATTTGGCAAACAGCGCCTTCTGATAGTAAATACCATGGGTTACACCTACTGAAGGCAAGCCATAAGTAATACCTTGTTTTGTTGACCAGGCATTTACAACCATCGGATTGAAAGCAGCAAGGTTAGGTATGACATTTGTAAGGTCGTACAGATAACCGTTATCGTAAAACTTACGACCCTTGTCGTATGAGCGAAGGAATATGATGTCAGCTCCAGCGTCATCCTTTAAACGGTCGAGTGCAATACTGTCGTAAACTTCAGTATCAAAGGGCTGAAAGTTTATCTGAATATTCGGATGTATTTGAGTGAAAAGCGCATTTATTCGGTTCATCCGCTCTATATCATCAGTTCTCCAGCTTGTAAATGTTAGTGTTACCGTGTCACTAACTGAATCTTTCTTGCAGGAAATAAATCCTGAAAAAAAGAAAAAAGAAAAAAATAAAATTAAAATAAATCTCAACGATCGTTCAGGCAATGATATTTTCATAAATAACAATATTAGTAATCGAAATCAGTTTCGATGTCTATTTTGGACTTCAAATTTACATTAAATCTTCGAAGTGTAACTTTATAAAATCTAATCGACAACGCTGCTGGTATTTCCTGTTCAGGCTTTATGTTATTCTGGAATATTGATTGTCCTTGTTGGTTAATGCCGCGTGGAAAACACACTTGTATTGACCAGCCTTTACCAGAATAATCTCACCATCCCATTTTATTGATTGATAATAAGGTTTCAAAAAGATTTAACTGACTGATAACCTAGCTGGAGCTTATTTATCCAGCTATGCGGGATGAGAACGCTTTGCTAAGTTGTAATCAGTGCCTTACTTTTAAATTGAATTTGTATTCCATTCCCACAGTCCTTCATAATTCCATCGCCCTTGCAGGGCCAAATAGGTATTTGTACCCTATTTGTATCACAAATTTTTAATAGATTGATTATCAACACTAAGTACTTTCTGTATTTTGAAAGTGAACCTGGTTATTGGCTTTTGGTTGTAACTTGAATTGTTACTTCGTTGGCCGTTTTTGAAGAGTTGTCCTCAAAAACTGTCACATTGTTGCGGAAAAAGACATTAATAACTATTCTATATTAATGATAACAGGAAATAATGAATCTTCTTAAAAAAAATAGAACATTTGACATTTATATAAAGTATAATTATCTTTGATATAAAATAATAAACTAGCCAACACCCAGCTCATTTGGCATTTATAGTAAAGTTTTTATGAAGATATACAATTTACGTAAAACAAATTAAACTATAAATTATGAAAAAAAAATTAAAATTAACTACTACTGCGGTATTAGTTGTGCTCTTAGCAAGCATAATCTTTTTTCAATCAGGCTGTAAAAAAACAAAAGTAAAGGATCCTGTAATAATTAGTGTAAAGTCAACCTTACCATCTACAAAAACAGGTATTAATCTTAATTCAGGTGAAAAGATAAACATTACCACAAATGGAAGTTGGTGTTGGGGGGCTGGGACAATTGAATGTTGTGATGCAAATGGAACTGTTGGCCGACCAGTTGAAGAGGAACGTCCTGTAACACTTGAATCAGAATTTTTTGGCGTATTAATTGGCAGAATAATTGGAACATCCAGTAATTCTGATTATTTTAGAATAGGTACAAGTACAGAACTTTCTGCACCTATGAGTGGTGAATTAGAATTACTTATGAACGATAGAATTGGTTTTTATGGTGATAATAGAAATAGTATCACAGTAACAATATCTTTCAATTAATGCAATAAATTTAATTACAATACTTCGTTCAAAACTTATTTATTTATCTGAATAATCTACCTCGCAGCAGAGCCATTTAGGTTTGAAAAAAATAAAGAACAAAAGGGAGTGTAATCTGAACTCTGTCTGTTAATTTTAACTTTTTTCAAAACTACAATTTTTTTGGTTTCAACTCTTAAATGCTTTACTGAAACTGGACTAAAATTAGTCAAGGGCGGCGACCTTAGG
>CAITDJ010000091.1 GCA_903891085.1 uncultured Bacteroidota bacterium
TCGCCATCGTAATCGCCATTTACTTCCGCACCACCTGGCTTTGGCTTTTTATGCGCTCCTCTTACAGCATCCATTTAATCGACAGTCAGAGCAAACAAAAACAATTTATCAGACGTATTTTTATAATTCCCTGGTTTTTAGGAAGCCTTTTGCTTTCGTTGTTTACATTTTTGCCATACAGATACTGGTCATGGTTTTTAATCATCATTTTGATGGGTTTGGTAATCCTTCCTGTTTTTAACTTTTCCTTTCCGGAAAGAACACCCAGATTGAATAGATCTGACAAATCAGTGCTGGAGAACAGCCATCGGTTTCTGGCTTATCTGCTTATCCTGATCGCACTCTTTGCCTTTTCATATTTCAGAATATCAGTCTTATAGGGCTGACCTCCGTCTGTAAAAACTTAACAATCAACGGTGCCCTGGTAATATCTGCCGGCAAGGCGTTAACGATTAGCGGCGAACTTGTAAACAATTCCGGTAACAGCGGACTGCTTATTCAGAGCAATGCCACGGGAACAGGTTCACTGATCCATAATTCGGCCAGCGTAGGCGCCACAGTAAACCACTATATATCAGGCAATGCCGAAGCCTGGCATTTCATCTCATCGCCAGTTTCTGACCAGGCCATTCCGTGCACCAAACCTGAAGAAAGGGATGTATTTATACCGGCTGGTGGCAGGAAATAGTGTGATCACGCGAAAATGTCAGCTAGAATAACGGGTTAATTCATAACTTTTTTTATTCGTTGATCCTGAATACCATACTGGTCAAATTCAATTCCTGTAATTGGTTATGGTGCCTTTCGAAAGGACGAAAAAAGCTTTTGATCATTTACCTTTGTTAAGGTTACTTCGCTTTGTTGTAATCCAAACAATCGTGATTGTATAGCTGTTTTTTACTGAAATACCTTGACAGTTTTTGAGGATAAAACCTCAAAACAATGAAAGAGAAACTAACATTTAGTAACGCACTGACGGTGTCAGGTAACTTACTCGCTGAGTCAAGTATCGCCCTCACGGTCTCAAGTATCGCCCTGGCAGTGTCAAACAAAGTCAAAATTCATCCCGCAGCGGAGGGAGCAAAGACAAAATGCAAAGTCAAAGGGCAATTGAAACCTGATGTAGCTAGCATCACAAATACTTCAAAATCCAGATTAAAAAGGTAGCTACTGCCAGGAAGGTTAAATCTGAAACATTACTGAGCAATAATACTCGTCTGCATCGGCGAACCATCGGTTTTATAATCAATGCTTGCGCCACTTCCGGTATAACCGAAAATTTTGAAATAATAGGGGGTGCCTTCGGTGAGTGAACTAAAAGTGCATGTTTGTAAACCGGCTGCAACATTCAGGTTATTGGCATCATTCGCAACAGCGATCCCATCCGAAGGATTTGCAAGACTGCCAAAACCCACATTGCTCATCCGTACCAAATAAGCCGTGGGCGTTGTGCTTCCTGTAGCATCGGTCCAGTTGAGGGTAATGGTATGTGACGAAAAAGATGCTGCGTGGTTTGTTGGCTCAGTGGCAGTCGTTGCGTTCCAAATTAAACCAGCGTATTCGGGATGGTCGATAAATGGGTTGCGGTTATGCTGGTAGGTTGTATAGATTTCATTGTTACGGTCAATCTCTTTCTGGCTCACCGGATCAGCAGTATGCCAGGCAAGCAGCAGATCGATAAACCATTGATCGTAGGCAGGGTAGGGGGTGCCATCGAGAACGGCATCGATGTTTGCCTTCCATAAAGCAATTCTGCTCTCGTAACGGGTGGCCATATACAAAAGATTGCGGGCAAGGTCACCCTTGTATTCATCCCTGGGTTCAAAAACAATACCGCTGTAACCAGCAGTGGTACATGGCCCCAGTTTGCTTCCATTGAGCGAAGTCCAGGTTGGTTCGCTGACTTGTCCATAAGGATAATTGTTCCGCATCGAATTTACCTTACTATCAGAAGGTACAATATGAAATAGGTCGGTGTACATGGTATCAGCTGCGGCTTGTCCGCCTCCCCACCAGCTGTTGCAAAATGAATGTTCCCTGTTATAACAACCATTTTCATATCCGGGCGTGTTTGCACATTGATCCGGAGGGCCGAAATTGTACACATAGGGTAGTGTTCCATTTGGAATATCGCTATACATATCCCAAACCGTTCCATCCGTCTTATCATCAGTGGTATAAAAGGCAGTCCACAGATAATCATAAGTTTTCTCTGTGTGATTCTTTACGATATTGTGCAGTGCTGTTTTTAATGGAGCACCATTTAGTCCGGCAGCCGTATTATAATAGCCCGAAGGTATTTGCCCCATCACCGTAGCCTGAGCAGAAACAAAAAAAAGTAAAGCCAGGGCAAAGCGTCCTGATGCAGAGAAATATTTCATAATTCCCTCGTTATAAATAAAGTACATAAATGATTAACAAGCAACCCCCCTAAAGGGGCTGCAAATGTAGGAAAATAGGGGGATTTGGCTAAAAATTAAATATTTTTTTAAGACAACGCAAAAAAATCGTCTCATTTTCATGAAACGCTTTCTGTAGTCTGGGCTATCTCGTCAAGTCTGAAGGACGAGACGAGACGACCCTCCCGATCCGGGATCGGGATAATTTTAAATGAAAAATGGATCCCGCAAATGCGGAGCAATGCGCAAACTAAACCTGGAGTTGCTGGTTACTGGTTCGTTACATTTTTCATTTATAAACACTTAGTAACTGTTTAAATTTAGCTAAATGATAGATTTAAGAACAAGGAACATGAATTTACGATTTACGAATTGGGCACAAACCCAGTAGATTGGGATACTTCATAAATCAAAAATCGTTCATCCTTATTCGATATTCAAAAGAACTAATAGTTTTCGAATTAAAGTAAGTATTTTAGACTGTCTCATAGTCAAACTTCAAGTTATAACTAGTTGTATTAGGGGTTGTTTATTAACCGTCAAATCAAATTATCTCCATAAAAATATTTTAGTCAAGGTCGATTAGGTGGCAATGACTGTTTCTTAATCTTTCCTTTCAGTTTATGTTGAGTTGTCGATAAAGCGCCTTCGGTTGCTTTAATTTGTCATGGGGTTAAGTCAAGGTGTGGTCAAATTGACCGCAAACCCTGACTTAAAATTTATATTCCGATTGATCAGGTATGTCATATACAGCAGTAGTAACATGGTGAGTCTCTGGTGCCGAAATAAATCCCAAAGGCATGGGTGAATGGAATGGTATACAGAAATGATCCACGACAAATCATAGTGAAGTTTCCTTGCATGTGTCAAAAGTGTATGGTGCATCTTGCAAAAGGAACAAGCGCGTATTACTGGCCTCTTTCACGGGAGGCTTATTGCGTTTCATGCGGACAGGACAGCTTTTAAGCTTTTATTGAGTCCGCGCAGTATGAAGCTGTTTATCAAAGTCAGTATTAATGAATCGGGTGTGCCAAACCCTGTCCTGAGCGGAGTCGAAGGGAGCCAAAACAAAGTCACATGGGCAATGGGCAATCAGTTATGTACATCAAACTTCCGGATATTAGTGACTGGGAATCAAATGAGAAGGTGTCTGAGAACAGGCTTCAAAATTGGTTATTGGATTTTGGCGGTCAGGTGATCTTTGGCTGTAGTTTTGTAATTGGATAAATGCAAGCTTCTAATAAATATGCCTTTTGCTAAAGGTTACCGAAAATGGAATTGAAAATAATGAATGAATTAAATTTCAGTCATAAGAGCCTTTTAACAGATGTTCCGGCTCAAAAATTCAGATTATAGTTATATTTGCCAGTCTTAAAGCAAATATTGTCATGAAAATCCTTTCGCAAAGTATTTTATATTTGCTTTTATTCTGTGCGTTATTTCATTATAAGGTTTTAGGTCAAAGCAATATTATAGTTGATTCTCTCATCTATAGGGTTGAAATATCCAAAGACGATTCTACCCGAATATCTTCTCTTATAGAAATTGCCAACTACTTTTCATCAACAAACTTATCGCTGTCGTTTCAATATGCTGACAAGGCATTGGAAATTGCCGAACATAGCGGAAATAAACAATTCTATGCCAAAGCTTTAATGGCGATTGGCAATATTTGTTTTTTTCAGGGTTTAATGGATATTTCGTTTCAACACTATTCCAAAGCTTTGGCAATTAACAAAGAAACGGAGAATAATAATGGCATTGCTAATGCATTAACAAACCTTGGTGGAATTTTACTTCAACTTATGAAATTTGAAGAAGCCAAACGCTATTTTCAAGAAGCACTGCCACTTTTTATTAATTTGTCTGAGAAAAGAGGTGATACTATTCCTCCTTTTCAGGTAATCTCTATTTATAACAATCTTGGAATAGTTCATGAAAATCTGAATGAGTACAACCTAGCCATTGATTATTATCACAGGGGGATTAGCCTGGCAAGACGGATGCCCCATCAACAAAAAAATCTGGCAATGTTACATAATAATCTCGGAAGCATTTATATGAAAATGGGAGAATTTGATGAGGCCTATAAGAATATGGACGCAGCTCTGTTGATTCGGAAAGAACTAAATGATAAGAGTGGCGAAGCCTCTTCCTACAGAATGTTGGGTATTTTATATAAGTCGCAGCATAACTTTAATAAAGCGATTTACAACTTTTACAATGGTTATAATTTAGCTACTTCTGTGGGAAGTACCTCTATATTATCCTCAATAAGCGAACAATTATTTGAAGTTTTCAATTCATTAAACCAATCCGATTCGTCGCTAAAATATCACATCTTATTAAAACAGTATTCTGATAAGCTTAAAGGAGAGGAAACCTTGCAAGAGTTTACAAGAATGGAGATCACATCGCAATTTCAGGAAAAAGAGAAAATCCGTCTCATTGAACAGAGAAAACAAAAATTACGATATCTTTTTATTGCCATTCTTATGTTGCTTATTGTTGTCATACTTGGGCTTTTGTATGTGCTTTCCCAGAGCCGTTTGCGAAGACTAAGCCTGTTAAATAACAACATACAGCTTGCTTCGGAAAAAGGAGCTTTAGAAAAAGAATCGCTTTCCAAAGAATTAGAAATTAAGAACAAAGAGCTTACAACAAATGTGATTTGCCAAATTCGAAAGAATGAGCTTATCAATAATATTGCTGATAAATTGATGTCTAACAGGCACAACTTTAAAAAAGAGAATCAGAACCTTATCAAAGTTATCATCAAAGAGCTTGAGAATTCTAAGGAAGATAGCATATGGATTGAGTTTGAAACACGGTTTCATCAAGTCCACAACGAATTCTACGAAAAACTTAATGAGATTAACCCTGATCTTTCTCCAAACGATAGAAGACTTTGTGCTTTTCTGCGTCTTAATATGACAACTAAAGAAATTTCTTCTATAACAGGCCAATCGCTCAGAAGCATTGATGTTGCAAGAACCCGGCTTCGCCAAAAACTCAATCTGACCAATGCAGAGGTTGGATTGATTGAGTACCTTTCCTGTATTTGACCTATATTCTTCTCACAAGCTGTTACTCCGAACATTAGTGCCTGCATTTTAAAAATCAATTCAACTCTAACGCACTATATATCAATGCTTAATGCGTTTTTGTAGTAAAGATGTAGCAATACATTTATTCCAATGTAGCGAAAAAGTGCATACGAATAGTTTGCTCCATCTTCTGATCCTATTTAATATTGCATAAGTTTTTAGTGCAACCCAAAAAATATGCTGTTATGAAGTTAAGAATTACAATTATCGTGTTATTAGTATCGTGTTCAATAATACTATTGTAAAAATTTGAAAATTATGGAACAATCATCAGATGATTCGAAAAAGGAATCAAAAATAGAAGATAATATTCAAAAGCTCCTTGAGCAAAACAAAATTAATACGCAGGCATTAAGAAAACTGCTCAAATTCATCGAAGAGAAAAAGTCTACAGAAGATAAACTCTTTAATGAAAGCCGAGATAAAGTTACCAATAAAATTAAAAACTGATCAATATTCATTAACATAAAACTCATTGCTATGCGCAGAAATTTTACTTTAAATATTGGGGTACCACTATTAGCCCTGATGTTACTAACTTTAAGCACTATTCGTGTTTACCCAAATGAGATACCAGATAAAGGGAGAACTATCTATCCTTTAGTAGAGACCTTTGAGGGTGGGGTATTTCCCCCAACAGGATGGGCCTCGTACAGCCTGTTGAATGATTCACAAAACTGGGAACTTGATCCCTGGACTAACCATACTGAGGGTGGAACTAATTCGGCATTCCATAACCAAAGCTCTGAATTTACAATGGATAACTGGTTAGTCACACCACAAATAGGCATGCCCACCGAAGGGTTTTACTACCTCACGTTCTGGAGTTGGCTTGCGAATAACTGGTCATACAAAAAAAGTAGCGTGCTGGTAAGCACCGGAAGCCCTGATCCCGCCGACAATGATTATGTTGAAGTTTGGGCGCTGACAGAAACTAATAACGCAGGGGTCTGGTATCAATATTTTGTAAACCTTGAGGCTTATGCCGGTCAGAACATCTATGTCGCTTTCAGATATGAAGGTGACCCATGGGGTCATACCTGGTATGTAGATGATGTTGCTTTAGGAGAGGAAGTTGACGATTCTCCTGTGCTGAATGTTAGCACTTTAGAAGTTTACCAAGCGGTAGGGTTGAATGGAACCGGCTCAAAAACATTTAATGTTATTAACGATGGAATTCTTGACCTGAATTTCGATATTGCAATTGAGTATCTGAATGCAGAAGGATGGCTTTTAGTAAATCCAACCACTGGAAGTGTGGGCACCCACGCTTCTGTTGAGATATTGCTTGATTTCGATGCTACTGGTCTGGAGTATGGAACATATCAGGCGAACCTTAACATAAGTAGCAACGATCCTGTGAACCCAACAACCACAGTACTGATAACTTTAGAAGTAGTTGATACTAATGTATATCCATTTACGGAGGATTTTGAAAGTGAAACTTTTCCACCTATCGGGTGGTCAATGTTTGATTCAGATGATGACGGAAATGTATGGGCCCTAAGTTGGTATAATAATACTCCCGAGGGGCAATATTCTGCCTATCATGGATCGGGCAACCAATATCAGGATGGTTGGTTGGTTTCGCCGCAAATAACTATTCCTGAAGAAGGATTTTTCTATCTATCCTTTTGGAGCCTTGTCGGCGATGCTGCCTATTATTACAAGAACAGCGTTATGGTAAGCACAGGAAGCGGCAATCCGGCTGACGGGGATTTTGTTGAGGTATGGACAGTTGGGGATGTAGTGGAAAACTGGGTGCAGCATTTCATTGACCTTGAGGCTTATGCCGGGGAGGATATTTACATAGCATTCAGGTATGAAGGTGAATTGGCTCATTATTGGGTTGTTGATGATATTTCCTTCGGCGAGGAGATTGACGACTCTCCTATTATGATTGTCAGCACAGTGGTATTAAACCAAACGGTGGGGCAGGAGGGCTCCGGCTCAAAATCCTTTAAAGTCATGAATGATGGTGTTCGAAACCTGACATTCGAAATAGAAATTGAATTTCTTAATGGTAACTCCTGGTTAACTGTAAGCCCAATAAGTGGTAGTATTCCCGGTAAATCTAACCAAACAATTTCTGTAGCCTTTGATGCCTCAGGCCTTGATTTGGGTACATATCAGGCAAATATTAACATTACAAGCAATGATACGGTGAATCCAACAGCAACAATACTTGCAACACTCACTGTATTGCCGGCTCAAACGGTAAATCTTACAATAGTTTCCCCACAGTATACATTCCCGACGGGTGTTTCATCCAACGGCATGTATGTATCTGGAAGTCAGTTTGGTGGAATGAGCAGCTATTTATGGACAATGTTTAGTGGAACCGTTGATTTCGTTGGGGATGCAGAGGGTGTTTCTGATAATGGGATAACAGCAGGGACTTATACAACTGAATATATGTACGAAGGAATGGAAGTAAGCACTGCCGGTCTATGGAATAAAACAACAGGCCAATGGCAGTTTTTGGGCATGAATCCTGATTCACCTGAAATATTTGGCACATCCTATAATCTGGCCTATGACATCACAGCCGATGGAAATAAAGTAGTCGGGATGCAATGGTATCCTGATTGGACTGTTAAAGCTTTCAGTTGGACGCTGGAGAACGGTTACGATATGATAGGTTCACCTATTGAATCAAACACTAGAGCAAATGGAATAAGCGCCAATGGAAGTGTTATATTTGGTTGGGCTGAACCGAACTGGACCAGAACCCCGGTTATTTGGTATAACAATGAAATAATCTATTTAGATGAAACACTGAATGGCGAGGCATTTGGTGCTTCAGCAAGCGGTAATTATGTTACTGGTACTTTAGGTTGGGAAAATGGTTTTATTTGGTCACCAACGGAGGGTGTTACTCTATTCCAAAATACGTTGAATCTTGGTACATTGAATCCACTTAAGGTCCTTGATGATGGCACGGTATTCGGCTATACAGGAGAAGGATTCCCACCAATGCCTCCAGATAGAAGAGCTTTTGTGAGACATCCTGATGGTGTCATGGAAACATTTAATGAGTATGCAGCCGGTAGAGGTTGGTTTGAGGCCTCAGATTGGATATTTTACAGTATCAATGATGTTACACCTGATGGAAATAAATTCATTGGTGCAGCCCTACTACCATCTGGCGAATCGATAAGCTTTATTTTAGATTTAAATCCGGGCAATCCTGGAATTGAAATAAATCAATTGGAGCTAAGCGAAAATCTTGTTCCAGGAGACACGGCAACACAAACTTTATCTATTCAAAATATTGGTGCCGGTTTACTTCATTATCATGTTATAGTGCAATATACCGCTGCTACACCAAAAGTTCAACAGGTTCCAATTGGCATTGATTATAAGTCAGAAAAACTTGAATTGGTGGAACAAAAAACAGCTAATCAAAGTAAACCCGACAATCAAGCCAGCAAATCGGGAACCGTACTTAACTACGACGGAATGAATGCCAATTCCGTTGGGTTGATGAATGGTGGAACTTTTTATGGAGCAGCCCGCTTTCCATCAGAGCTAACATCCGTATTTGAAAACTATCAATTTGAATCTGTTGATGTTTATATAAACGATAACCCATCAAATCTTAAACTCATTGTCTGGGATGCAGGCACCACAACTACGCCGGGATCAATTCTCTACCAGCAAATTTATACTCCTACACCTGAAAGCTGGAATACAATTGTACTCGATAATACCATAACTATCAGTGGTTCTGATATCTGGGTAGGCTTTGAAGTCACACACGAAGCAGGATCATTCGTGCTCGGGATTGATGGAGGTCCGGTCGTTCAGGATGGTGATTGGATAAGTGAGGATGCTATCAATTGGGATCGTCTCTCCGCCAACGGCCTGAATGGAAATTGGAATATTCGTGCAAATCTTTCATTCAATGGCATGGATTGGTTGAGTGTTAGCCCGGGGTCAGGAGTGATTGACGGGGCTTCCACCCAAGATATAGCCATTTCATTTAATTCTGAAGGGCTTGAACCCATAACATACTTTGCTAACCTCAGAATCACAAGTAACGATACTGACAACCCACTTTTAATTATCCCAGTAACGCTAGAGGTAGAACTTGGCATTTCAGTAAGCGAATTGCAGCAGCTTGATGTGAAATTAATTCCAAACCCTGCCACCAATCAGTTGACAGTTAAAGCAGATCACCAGATAGAAAGTATCTGCATAACAGATATTGCAGGGAAAGCATTGTACACAGTTCATTGTGCTGATTACAATGAACTATTGGATTTATCATCCTTAAATAATGGATTGTATATAGTTCTGGTTACTACCGAACAGGGAACATACGCCAAAAAATTACAGGTTGTCAAATAATCTAAATTTTTCTTAAGTTGAAGGACCCTTTAGTCAGATGATAGGGTAAATGGGGAGGTGCATAGCTTCCCCATTTTTATTTCTTATTTCATCTTTTATGTTTCTCAAAATCCTGAATACTAAAATTAGAGTGACCCATCGCCCCCCTTTCGGCGCAGTGTACAACTACGTCGTATTTCATTCCGGTCTTTGACCGATTAAAATCAAAAAACTACACTACTATGACCACTAGTACCGAATTAATGATCAATCAGCGTTTTATTTCTCTCGCTCAGTGTAGTTCTCCAAACAACGTTAGATTGAGACCATTGATACAATTATTAAGGATCGTGGCGGACTGAATTGCATTTCGTAGAATATTTTAGTCAAGGTCGCTTTGGCGGCAATGACTGTTTCTTAATCTTTCTTTCCTGTTTATTTCTTGTTTGCCTATAAAGCGCTTTCGGTTGCTTCAATTTGTCATGGTAATAACAAACCGTCTCATCTTTACGAGACGGTTTCTGTGGTCACTTCAGAATGGATTAAAACCTAACAACCCTCCCGATCCGGGATCGGGATACGTTAATAAAAAAAACCGTCTCATTTTCATGAAACGGTTTCTGTTGTCGCTTCGGAATGGATTAAAACCTAACGACCCTCTCGATCCGGGATCGGGATAATTTTGAATGAAAAATGGATCCCGCAAATGCGGAGCAATGTGCAAATCTAAACCTGGATTTGTTGGTTACTGGTTCGTCATATTTTTCATTTATTCAACACTTAGTAACTGTAGAAATTCAGCTAAATGATAGATTTATGAACAACGAACATGGATTTACGATTTACGAAGTGGGCACAAATCCTGTAGATTGGGTACTTCATAAATCAAAAATCATTCATCCTTATTCGATATTCAAAAGAACTAATAGTTTTCGAATTAAATTAAGAATTTTAGACTATCTCAAAGACAAACTTCAAGTTATAACTAGTTGTATAGGATGTATTTTGCAACTGTACTTGTAATTTATCACCATTTCTGTACCTTCAAGATGTATTCAAATTGTTTGAACGGAATGAAAAAAGCCACTTACAATTAAATTGTAAGTGGCTCATTTTCAGTGTCGGGGCAGTAGGATTCGAACCTACGACCCCCTGCTCCCAAAGCAGGTACGCTAACCGGACTGCGCTATGCCCCGAATGTTGGCGGAGAAGGGGGGATTCGAACCCCCGGTACCCTTTCGAGTACGACAGTTTAGCAAACTGTTGGTTTCAGCCACTCACCCACCTCTCCAAACGGTTAAGAACTTCTCAATTTCACACCTTCGTTGCCAATGGCTGCGTAATTGGAGGTGCAAAATTAGAGATTTATCTCATGTATACAAATTATTTAGTAAAAATATTGAATTCTTTGCTGATTCAATCTCGAAACACGAAGGGAAGTATTTCATATAATATTGAATTACTGTAATATAACACTTCATTATGATTTCGCAGATGGTAAACTTAATGAAAAATTAACATAGTTTATTCAGCATTTTCGTTGCTTTTCATACCTTTGCCGCCTGAAAAATGAGAATAAAAAAGTTTTTACCCTACCTTATTGCTATTGCCTTGATCGTATCCGGTTATATCCTGACGAGTCTGGTATTCCCAAAAAATCTGAACCGCTATCCCGGCCTCGTGATGATCGTTCTGCTTGAACTTTATCTGTGGAATTTCATCAAACGTAAAATATTCATTTATCATCTGTGGATTCGCTCCTCACTCATCCTGCTCTACTGGCTACCACTTTTCGCCTTGGGATTGAGCACTGTTGTGGCTGTTTATGTGCCATCTACAGCGTGGAACATTACATTTACTATCTATTTATTTGGTTTTATTTTTGTTTTTTATCTCGCCAAACTTATTCCTGCCCTGATATTACTGACATACAAACTGATCAGTAGTGTGCGACGACTAGTTACCCTGTTGTTGGGAAAAAGCAAAATAGAATATGATGAAAATGTATCACGCATCAGCCGTGCACGTTTCATTGAAAATGTTGCATATGTAAGTGGTGGCATCGTACTCGGAAGTCTGATAACAGGAATGTTTAAATGGGTACATGATTTCAGGATTTTCAAACATGAAATATCTATAGCGAAATTGCCCGATGTTTTTGACGGTTATAAAATTGTTCAGATTTCTGATCTGCACCTGGGATCGTGGTCTTCCGGCGAATCACTGCAAGACGCTGTCGATCTGATCAATGACGAAGAGGCAGATATGGTTGTGTTTACAGGTGATTTGGTGAACTATGCCAGCGATGAGGCGTTTCGTTTTCAGAACATTTTAAGCGGTATCAGGTCAAAAAATGGCGTACTCGCCATTCTTGGCAACCACGATTATGGCGATTACACCCATTGGCCTTCGGTGGAAGATAAAAAACAGAATATGGAGGACCTGTTCAGGTTTTACAACAAAATTGGCTGGAAATTGCTCCGTAATGAGCATATTATTATTGAGCGTGAAGGGCAGAAGCTGGGAATAATCGGAGTCGAAAACTGGGGCAGCAATCCGCGTTTCCCGCAGTTGGGCGACATTGAGATAGCCAGTGAAGGAATGGGAGAGGTTTCGGCTAAAATATTACTTTCACACGATCCTAGTCATTGGAAATCAGTAGTTTTACCACAATACAACGATATTGACCTGATGTTGGCCGGCCACACCCATGGATTTCAGTTCGGTATCGAGATACCCGGGATAAAGTGGAGCCCAGCCCAATATATGTACAATGAATGGGCCGGCTTATATACTGACCCGCTAACAAATCAGAAACTCTATGTAAACCGCGGTATCGGTTCGATTGGTTATCCCGGCCGTATAGGAATCTTACCTGAAATAACAGTAATTAAATTGCAATCAATAAGATAATTTATGAAAAAAACACTCTTTCTCATTCCGGTATTTGTTTTGGCAATGCTAAGCCTTGCTTTAACTTCATTTCAATCAACTCAGACCGAATTAGCGGCGAATGGTCAGGAAAAGACGGACCAGCCGATAGACGTTCCGAAAAACATAATCTTGTTTATTGGTGATGGCATGGGATTCGCGCAGGTTCAGGCAGCCATTGCTGCTTCTGATCGTGCCTTGAATTTTGGCCGATTTCCGGTAACGGGTATGATTCAAACCAAATCGTCAGATAATGTAATTACTGATTCCGGTGCAGGTGGTACCGCGCTGGCAACAGGCAAAAAAACCAATAATGGCATGATTGGTATGGGGCCTGATAGTCTGGAAGTGAAAAGCATGCTCAATATTTTTTCTTCGCTGGGCAAAGCAACAGGTGTAGTCACGACCTGTGCACTTACACATGCTACCCCGGCCGCATTTCTGGCACATGATATTTCGCGCAGAAACACCCAGGCGATTGCAGCTGACATTGCTGATTCACCGGTTGATGTTTTGATAGGTGGTGGAATGGCCGATTTTGCCGTAAGAGAAGATGGAAGAAACCTCCCCGAAGAGATGAAAGTAAAAGGATGGGAAGTAATGACATGTCTGATGGAGGCCGAACAAAAAACACCCAGGTTTGTCGTTTTCACATCGGATGAACATCCGGTAGCTGCCAACAAGGGGAGGGAAGATGAACTGCAACGATCTGTTGCTATTGCCATCAATGCTTTGAAAAATGATCCGGATGGCTTCTTTTTGATGGTGGAAGGCTCACAGATTGATTGGGCAGGACATAACAATGATTCTGCATATTTACTTGCCGAGATGCTTGATTTTGACCGCACGCTGGGCGTTGCCCTCGACTTTGCGGCTGCTGATGGTAATACATTGATCGTTGTAACCGCCGATCACGAAACAGGCGGACTGACATTGCCACATGATCCAAAGGACATCAAAAACCAGACAAGACTGGCTTTTTCAACGGGTGATCATACTGCGTCCATGGTTCCTGTTTTCGCCTTTGGCCCTTCATCCAGCCATTTTACCGGGATTTACGATAACACAGAGATTTTCAGGAGGATATTGTTTTCGACGAATATCGCCCGTTAAAAGAAAAAATTATTGATCAATTATTGATTCAATAGTAGACTTTTTACCATAAGAAATAAACAAAAAAAGAGACCCTTGATAGAGTCTCTTTTTTTTATGTGATCCGTTCGGGATTCGAACACGAGACCCTTTGCTTAAAAGGCAAATGCTCTACCAGCTGAGCTAACGAATCATTAAAACGAGGTGCAAAAGTACTATTATAATCATTATAACCAACAAAAAAGTTGATTATTTTCAGCTAATCAAGGATGCCTTTTCCCTGTCGGATAATAACTATTTCATTTCCAGTACAATCGACCACTGTACTTGCCTGGTTTCCACCAAAACCTGCATCGATCACAATGTCTACTTTTTCTTTGAACTTCTCAAAAATAATCTCCGGATCTGTGGTGTACTCAATGATTTTATCATCATCGAGTATTGATGTTGTCATGAGTGGCCGACCAAGTTCCGCAACAATGGCCTGAATGATTCTTTCATCGGGTATCCGGATGCCTACGGTTTTTTTCTTACTCTGAAATAGCTTGGGGATATTATTATTTGCTTCCAGAATAAAGGTAAACGGACCCGGAAGATTGCGTCGCATCATTTTATAAATTTCGCTCGAAATAGGGCGGGTAAATTCGGATAACATACTCAGATTGTTGAAAATAAACGAAAAGTTTGCTTTTTCCTTTCTGATTCCCTTAATCTGGGCAATGCGGTCAACAGCCTTGGGTTGATCGATACTGCAACCCAACCCATATACTGTATCTGTCGGAAAAATCACCAATCCTCCATCATTCAGACAATCAGCAATAATTTTTATATGTCGGGGTGAAATGTTCTCAGCGTAGATCTTCAACAACATGGTAAAAAGATTTTTTTGCTAAGATATTGAAATTAATCGGAATAGGGCACAAAAAATGGGTAAGCTACTTATATCGCACCGCTCAACCATTTACCCTTGCTTTCTTCCAAACCTGGGGGAATTCAACAGGAGCTGGTCGTATAAGACTTACCCGCTGCAAAAGTACACTTTTTTCCGGTTTAGCTACCTTTTCCTGAAAATTTAGTAAACGTGAGTAATATGACTAAGGTTTAGGGTAATAAATGTGCAGATGTAATTTGCAATTTGGATTAGGACTATACCAGGTACTTTTCCTTGTATCCATTTAACAACGTGGTTCCACATTATAATCTAACCTGCCATATTTGATTTGTATTGTATGATTTCTTATGTTTGCATGATACATCATCATTTTTTTACAGATGCATAAGTCATGGCATTTTTGGTTGGTTGGAATTTCAACCGGAATTTTCTCCGGCCTTTTGATGCTTCTCCTGTATTTTGGTATGAATTATCTTGCAAACAGCTATTTTTCTGTATATTACATATTCATCTATTTATTTCCCCTTATTTCACTCGGGGCTGCATGTTATTTTTTGCAACGCTTTTTTGGCATGGGTGTGTTGCGTTTTAAACACGCATTCAGGTTGTCATTATTGACATCTGTTATCTCTGCTGCAATATTTTCAATTGGTATGTATTTTGTTTTCAGCCAGCTAAATCAACCTGCCATCAGTGCAAGATCGACAATGATTGAATCGGATTATATACTTGGAAGACAGGGGTTGACATATAATGAAATGCGTGATAAAAAAGAACAAATAGCACAGATTCTTTCGCCACTTTCCATCGCAGTCATGTACTTCTTACTGAATATTGTTTTAACACCTCTTTTTGCATTGATTATTGCTATTTTTGCAAAAAGAAAAAACCGATTCATTGAATAATTTATTAACCTAAATAAAATAAACCATGATTCCATTTCAGAAACCGGTAAAATTCGGACTGATCGCCGGATTTGCCTTGATTATTTACACTGTACTTCTTTATGTACTTGATGTAGATATTTTCAGTATCGCTTTCTCACTCATCAACGGTCTGCTAACCATTGGCCTAATGATTGTTTTGGCTGTGATCGGAGTGAATAAAATGAGAGACGAAGACCTTGAAAAAAAGATTACCTTTATTCAGGCAGCCCTCGGAGCATTCGCTATTTTATTGATTTCAATGTATTTAAACAGTATTTTCAGTTACCTGCTCAATGGTGTCATTGATCCGGAATATATGCCAAATAAGATTGACAGCGCCATTGCAAAATACGAAGAAAGCAATATTCCTGAAGCACAAATGAAAGAAATCGCATCGAAATTTGAAGAAGCAAAGAATGCTACATCCAACTTTGTTCAGTCATTGTGGATGTCACCAATCATAGCTGCAATCGTAAGTGCAATTATCGCATTATTTATTAAGAAAGACAAAACCGAACAAATTCCGGTTTAAAATCAAATATGGATTTATCTATTGTTATTCCGCTTTTAAACGAGGAAGAATCATTGCCTGAGTTGACAAAGTGGATCATTGATGTGGTTGAAAAGGAAGGTCTTAGCTACGAAATACTTTTTATTGACGACGGTTCAACCGACAATTCCTGGCGTGTTATTCAATCATTTGGAAACCAATATCCTGCCGTTAAAGGCATCCGTTTTCGACGTAATTATGGCAAATCAGCTGCATTGAATGAAGGTTTCAGGACTTCTCAGGGAAAGGTTGTAATCACTATGGATGCTGATATGCAGGATAGTCCGGATGAAATACCTGAACTATATAAAATGATTGCACTTCAGGGATATGACCTTGTCTCAGGTTGGAAGAAAAAACGACACGATCCGATTTCAAAAACCATTCCTTCCAGGTTTTTTAACTGGTTCACCAGTAAAATTTCCCATATCAAACTGCATGATTTTAACTGCGGTTTGAAGGCTTATCGATCAGAACTGGTAAAAAACATCGAAGTACATGGCGAGATGCACCGTTATATTCCGGTTATTGCCAAATGGGGTGGTTTTGTAAAAATAGGGGAGAAGGTGGTAAATCACCGCGAAAGGCAATATGGTGTCACCAAATATGGCATGAGCCGGTTTATCAAAGGTTTCCTCGATTTGTTGTCAATCACTTTCATTTCAAAATTTGGAAAACGTCCGATGCACCTGTTTGGTACGCTGGGAACGATCATTTTTATTATCGGGTTTGCCATTGCCGGTTATCTGGCTTATGGTAAAATCTTTTTATCAGAATATAAAATGACTGATCGTCCGCTATTCTATGCGGGCTTATTGGCAATGATAATTGGAACACAGTTGTTCATGACAGGTTTTCTGGCTGAATTGGTATCGTTGGGAAACCGTGATCGTAACAGCGGCTACGCTGTTTCTGAAACTATTAATTAAATTATATTTTTAAAACAAACGTGATGAAGATACATTTGGTGTCGGGTGGTTGTGGCTTTGTTGGCCGCAATATGGTAAAGAGATTAATCGATACAACAAAAGATAAGGTGTTTATGGTGGATGACCTTTCGATTGGTCGTCATCCATCGGACTGGCTTGATAATTATGAATCGAAAATGTCCGGGGATATTGAAATTATTGGCAGCGAAGAAAGGCTCTATTTTTGGAAAGGAGATTTCAGAAACCTTTTGTTCTATATGCGTGAAAATCCTCGTTATATTCAGGACAAGTATGGTATTGAATTCGAACGATTTAGTGATGTATTTCATTTTGCAGCCATTGTGGGTGGTAGATTGAAAATTGATGGTGATCCCATGATTGTCGCCCTTGATTTATCCATTGATGCTGAGTTTTTTTACTGGTTAACACAGCATAAACCTGCGCGTGTATTGTATCCAAGTTCAAGTGCCGCTTACCCCATCAGCCTCCAAACTACCACCGATGCCATCGCGCTGAGTGAAGGTGATATCGATTTCAATAAAAACCTTGGAACCCCTGATATGACTTATGGTTGGTCGAAGCTGACCGGTGAATTTCTGGCTCAGATTGCGGCGAAATATTATGGGATAAAAATTGCTTGTATCCGTCCATTCTCAGGATATGGTGAGGATCAGGAATTGGCCTATCCGGTGCCAGCCATTGCTGCACGTGCGGCTGGAAAGGAAAATCCATTTGAAGTTTGGGGGACAGGCAAGCAAGGACGTGATTTTGTGCATATTGACGATGTGATTGATTTCATTTTCATTTTGTTGGATAAAGTTTCTGACGGTTCGGCATACAATATCGGTTCAGGAAAATTGACTTCATTTCTTGAGCTGATTGAAGTCTTCGGCGAAATTGCCGGTTATAAACCAAACATCAAACCCTTATTGGATAAACCTGTTGGAGTGCACTCACGCTATGCCAATATGCAGTTGGTAACCGATACCTTTGGCTGGAAACCAAAGATTTCGATCAAAGAAGGTATGACCCGGGTGTATAACAAACAACTTGAAAGGATTAAAAAAGAAGAAAAGTAAAAAGTATTATACAATTGTCGCAAGCAGAAGATTTAAACATTTAGATTTCGCCTTTAAACTTGCTACTTTAAACTTTAGCCTTTATCCTTATTATGAAAAAGATAGTCTGTTTCGGCCCCGGCCCACAATTTAAAGGGGGCATTGCCAATTATAATACCTCGTTAGCAAAGGCTTTTGATAAGCTGGCTGATACGGAAGTGCATATTGTTTCGTGGACCCAACAATACCCGGCAATTATTCCACGCGATTTCATCGATCGAAAAAGCAAAGCGGATCAGTTGGAGGGTACAGCTATAAAGGTTCATTATATTACAAACTATAACAATCCGGTAACCTGGATGGCTACTGTAAAACTCATTCAGTCACTCGAACCTGATCTTGTTGTATTTCAGTGGGCAATAGCTGTTCAGGGAATTCCACTTGGATTTATTGCACGTAAACTATCGAAAAATAAACATATTGAGGTTGTTTTCGATCTTCATTTCGTGATTCAGAAGGAAGGAAGTGCTCTCGATAACCGTTTCACAAAATTTGGTATACAATGGGCTGATTCGTATGTCGTGCATGCACGTCAAACAGCCGAACAATTGCAAATACTGTTTCCTAAACGACATTTTACTATTTCGAAACAAATCGTTAACCCACCGGATATCCATAGTACTTCCGTTCTGCAATTGTATCATCCGGTGTATGATATGTTTGCGCCTGATCCAGGTTTCGATAAAGAGAAGGTTAAAAAAGAACTTGGCCTGAAAAAGCATGTTTTTCTTTTTTTCGGTTTCATTCGAAAATACAAGGGATTACATCAGGCTATCGAAGCTTTTTCATTATTATGTAAGGAAAGGGATGATGTTAGCCTGCTGATTGTTGGTGAGTCGTTCTGGCAGACTTTGGATGAAAAAAAATTATCGACCCGCATCAAAAACAGTATGTTTGGTTTAGCGAAAAGTATTTTCCTGAAAAAACAGGATGATGAACGAAATTACCAACCTCTCGCCTTAATCGATCAATTGAAACTAAATGATTCAGTGATAGTTGTCAATGAATTTGTGCCAAATGAAGATGTTCATGCCTATTTTCAGGTAAGTGATAATCTGGTACTTTTTTATTTAACGGCTACGCCATCGGGCGTTGAATCGATAGGGTATAACTTTTATATGCCGATGCTTGCTACAAGGGTGGGTCATTTTACTGATACAGTGAAAGATGGGTACAATGGATATTTGGCTAATGACAGAGATGTTTTGTCGATGAAAGAGGTAATGCAGAAATCGATCACCCATCCAATTAATCGTGAAGCAGTTGCAGAAACAACCCAACTGATGAGTTGGACAAACTATGCACAAAGTTTATTGGGATTGATCGAATAAAATAAGAAAGCTGCTATTGAAAATTCATTAGCAGCTTTCTATTATCATAAACAGAGGTCTGGGAATCAATAATCGTCATCATCGAAATCGTCAAAACTTTCGAAATCATCATCTGCGATTCCACTAATATCGTCGTCATCCCAATCCAGATCTTCCTCGTTAAAATTTTCAGGTTCAAAATCATTCACTTCCTCAACTTCATCAAAAAAAGAATCTAACTCATCATCACTCAAATCATCAACATCAGCCAAAGTCGGACTGATCGCCTGAAGATTTAAACTCCGAAGTTCTTTCATTACATCGGGAGAGACATAAAATTCATCATAATTGTTGAAACAAAAATCGATGTACTTTGGATCTTTTTCAAAAACTTCCTGTAAAGTCTTTCCTTCGTATTTTCCAAAAGTGAACTCCGATTCAACATCATAAAATTTCATAAAACAGTGTTTGCGTTAATGATTAATGTAAAAGTAATAGTATTTAAAATATATCCAACAATTTTTTTTTAAATTAAGTTTATTAATGATTATCAGTTATTTATAATTATTTTTTAAAAATAAAAAAAACTGCCAACACTAAAAAAATGAATCCGATAAAATGGTTTAGCCGAAATGTTTCGTTTTTGAAAACAAGCAGCGAAAATACAATAAAAACCAATAATGTTATCACTTCCTGTAAAACTTTCAGTTGAACCAGACTAAAATTTCCTCCATTTCCGGTGTATCCGATTCGGTTTGCCGGAACCTGAAAAATATACTCAAACAATGCGATAGACCAACTGATAATGATGATCCAAAACAGGCCCAATTGGTCAAATCCCTTGATTTCTTTGAATTTAAGGTGCCCATACCAGGCAAAAATCATAAAAATATTTGATAATACCAACAAACCTATGGTAGTGAGATTTTTCATTAAGCTTATTTTTGGGCAAATATCTGTTAATTTTTAAAAGTAACGAACCATATCCATAATAAAAGCCACGTATGGTACCAAATTAAGCCATAAAAAATTGAAGTCCTCAAAAAAATATATGCCCATGAGTGAATCAATTATCCGAAAAATCAGACATATAACTATCTTTCATTAAGGTTCAAAATTTCAATCGTTTGAAATGGTCTAACTGTATTATTAAATCATTGTAATCCAAATACATATATTTTATGAATTGTATCGTATTTTGATAGTATCTACATTTTTCAATCACAAACTGAAAAAAAACCACTTTTCGTGCACCGTAAATATTGAAAATCACTCAATTTGATAATTAATGCTATTTTTGCGCTTGTAATCTGAATTTTAATGACCATCAATCAAATTGTAAGCGATTCAATATCAATACATCAATTGATTCTGTCTGACCAAAATTTTTTGGAAAAGATACAGATGGCTGTTGATATATGTGTTCAATCACTGCAATCAGGCGGAAAAATCTTACTCTGCGGAAACGGTGGCAGTGCTTCGGATGCGCAGCATATTGCAGCTGAATTGTCTGGCAGGTTTTATTATGACCGACCTCCATTATATGCAGAAGCATTACATGTAAACACTTCTTACCTGACTGCTGTGGCAAACGACTATCATTTCGACAAAGTGTACAGCAGGATGTTGGAAGCCGCGGGAAGAAAAGGGGATGTGCTGATTGGACTCAGCACTTCAGGCAATTCGGCCAATGTGGTGAACGCCATGTTGACAGCAAAAGAAATAGGAATGAAAACTATCGCATTTACAGGTTCAACAGGCGGTAAGCTTTCATCAAGCGATATTTTATTGAATGTTCCAAGTATCTGTACACCTCGTATTCAGGAAATACACATCCTGATTGGCCATATTGTTTGTGAATTAATCGAAAAAACGATCTTTCCAAAAGATGAAGGAATTTAGGCAATTTGTTAATGCCCTGTCGAAAGACTGGACACTATTTCTCGATAGGGATGGTGTGATTAACAAACGGCTACCCGATGAATATGTTAAAACCCCACTTGAATTTGAATTTATTGAAGGTGTGACTGAAAGTCTGGCTGCACTTTCCGCCATTTTTCATCGGATAATTATTGTTACCAATCAACAGGGAATCGGAAAGGGATTAATGACCATTAATATGCTTGAAAATATTCATAATCAAATGATTAATGATATTTATCAGGCAGGAGGGAAGGTAGATAAAGTTTATTTTTGCCCTGATCTTATCACCGATTCAAATCACTGCAGAAAGCCCGGAAGCTCAATGGCATATCAGGCTAAAAGTGATTTTCCTGAAATTGAATTCAACAAATCTATTATGGTGGGTGACTCCATTTCAGACATTGAATTTGGCAAAAGGCTCGATATGACCACAGTTTTTGTTGGAATTCATGATATTCCTCATAACGCTGACTTTGTTTTCGATTCATTGTTCGATTTTACACTTCATTTAAGAAATGAATCAGATCTTTTGCACAGGAAAGGAGAGTTATGTTAAATACCAACATCATTCTTTCCGTTTTCGTTGTTTATACTGCTTTCATTTTCCTTGTCACCTACCTGACATCGCGCAAAGCAAACAATGAAAGTTATTTTATAGGTAACCGTCGCTCTTTGTGGTATGTGGTTGCTTATGGTATGATTGGCGCTTCCTTGTCAGGTGTTACTTTTATGTCGGTCCCCGGTTGGGTTGGCGATACAGGTTTTTCCTATTTCATGGTGGTGGTTGGCTATTGGCTGGGTTACCTTGTTATTTCTTTTGTTTTATTACCACTTTATTATCGGTTAAATCTTACCTCTATTTATAGTTATTTGGGTGGTCGTTTTGGATTCACCAGTTATAAAACCGGATCTTTGTTGTTCATCGTTTCAAGATTACTCGGTGCTTCATTACGTATGTTTCTTGTAGTGAATGTATTACAAATATTTCTCTTCAATGGTTTAGGTGTTCCATTTTTTGTAACTGCCTCTATTTTTATTTTACTTGTACTCTTATATACCTTTCAGGGAGGTATAAAAACAATCGTTTGGACCGATACCTTACAAACCACTTTCATGCTCGTTGCTGTGGTGATGACAATTGTGATTATCAGTAATAGAATGGGTATTGGACTGGGAAATTTATTTACAAGAGTGATGGATTCGGATTACAGCAGGGTGATTGTTACTGATTTCAGTGCAAGGAATCACTGGCTAAAACAATTACTAAGTGGCGCATTTATCACAATTACCATGACCGGACTTGATCAGGAGATGATGCAAAAAAATCTTAGTTGCCGGAATTTAAGAGATGCGCAAAAAAACATGCTGACTTTCAGCGTTGTTCTCGTGTTTGTAAACATGATTTTTTTATTTCTGGGGGCTACCTTGTTTATGTATGCCAATGATAGTGGAATTGCTATTCCCGATCTGAAAGATGATTTATTTGCAACCGTTTCGTTACAATACCTTACGCCATTGGCAGGAATCGTCTTTCTGGTCGGACTTATTTCCGCTGCATATCCAAGTGCAGATGGCGCAATAACGTCACTTACAACTTCTTTTTCGATCGATATACTCGGATTAAAGGAAAAGCCCTGGTCCGAAGCCCGTAAAAAGAAAACTCGTTTGACGGTGCATATTGGTTTTGCTATAGTTCTGCTATTACTAATTGGAATGTTCAGCATCATCAACGACAGAAGTGTTATTGACAAGCTCTTTACTATTGCCGGATATACATATGGTCCTTTGCTCGGATTATTTGCCTTCGGATTATTCAGCAAAAGACAAATAAAAGATAAATTTGTGCCGGTTTTGGCAATACTTGCTCCGGTCATTTGTTATATCATCAGTTCAAATTCAGAAGTACTTCTCAATGGTTATAAATTCGGATTCGAATTATTGATATTGAATGGATTACTTATGTACACAGGCCTTTGGTTAATTAGTAAACGTAAAACCCAATAACTAAACAACACGTATAATATGGAAAATTTCAGATTTACTGCCCTATCTCAAACGCTGGACCGTCAGGTTGTTCCGGTGGATTATCCATCATTAAAAATCTCCGATTACTATGGATCCATGGTCTTTAATATGACCGTGATGCGTGAGTATCTTACAAAAGAAGCCTATCAAAGCGTACAACTCGCAATTGATAAAGGTGAAAAAATTGATAGAAAAGTTGCCGATCAGGTTGCTTCAGCTGTGAAAGCCTGGGCAATGAATAAAGGAGCAACCCATTATACACACTGGTTTCATCCCTTGACAGGAACAACTGCTGAAAAGCATGATGCATTTATTAATCCTGTTTTCGGCGGAAAAGCCATTGAAGAGTTCCAGGGAAATGAATTGATTCAACAGGAACCTGATGCATCCTCTTTTCCGAGTGGTGGAATCAGAAATACCTTTGAAGCCCGAGGTTATACTGCATGGGACCCAACATCACCGGCATTTATTCTCGATAAGACACTTTGTATTCCAACAATTTTCGTTTCCTATACAGGCGAATCTCTTGATTACAAGACTCCGTTATTGAAATCTATTGATGCAATTGATCATGCTGCTGTAAAAGTTTGCCAGTTATTTAATACTGATATCACAAAAGTATATCCAACCTTAGGATGGGAGCAGGAATATTTTCTTGTGGATTCTGCCTTGTTTGCAGCAAGACCAGACCTTGTGTTAACCGGAAGGACTGTTTTCGGACATTTATCAGCCAAAGATCAGCAATTGCATGACCATTATTTTGGCACTATCCACAGTCGTGCAAGAGCATTTATGCGGGACCTGGAAATTGAGTCACATAAATTAGGTATTCCTTTGAAAACCAGACACAATGAAGTTGCGCCTAGTCAGTTTGAATGTGCTCCGGTTTATGAAGAAGTGAATGTTGCCGTCGATCATAATCAATTACTCATGCACCTGTTGGATACAGTAAGCCGTAAACATCATTTCAAAGTATTATTGCATGAAAAACCATATGAAAGTGTAAACGGAAGTGGCAAACACAACAACTGGTCATTGGCTACCAATACCGGTATCAACCTGCTTGCTCCAGGTAAAACTCCAAAGGATAATCTTCGGTTCATCAGTGTATTGGTGAACATATTAAAAGCATTACACACCTATGAAGAATTGGTGCGTGCCAGTATCGCTTCTGCCTCAAATGACTTACGTTTGGGAGGAAATGAGGCTCCGCCAGCGATCATTTCTGCTTTTATAGGCGAACAATTGACAGCAACACTGGATGCAATTGAAAAGATGCCAAACCACAAAGGCATGAAAAGTGAATCGGAAAAAGAAGTGTTAAGAGGTGTTCCAAAAATTCCTGAAATACTTCTCGACAACACCGACAGAAACCGCACCTCTCCCTTTGCATTTACAGGTAACAAATTTGAGTTCAGGGCAGTTGGATCAATGGCTAATTCAGCCAAGCCAATGTTTGTGCTCAATACCATTGTTGCAGAACAATTGGGTCATTTTTATACTGAAGTAATGGCCCTCATCGACAAAAAAGTTGAAAAGGAAGATGCCATCTTTACCGTAATAAAAAAATACATAAAAGACTCGAAACCAATTCGTTTTGAAGGAAACAGTTACAGTGAAGAATGGAAGAAGGAAGCCGCCAAACGTGGATTATCAAACCATTCAAACACACCTGATGCGATCAAAGCATTCGTATCACCCAAGGTAGTTGCTTTGTTCGAAAAGAACAATGTGCTCACCAAACGTGAGCTGGAGGCAAGACATGAGATTCAATTAGATAAATATGCACGTAAACTGCAGATTGAATCACGTATGATCGGTGATCTGTCAATCAATCATATTATCCCGACTTCCATTTTATATCAAAATACGCTCATCGAAAATGCACGTGGATTGAAGGATGTTCTGGATCAGAAAACCTATGTGAAACTAAGCCGTAATCAGGTTCAAACCATCAAGGAAATATCAGAGCATATTTCCGAAATCCGCAATTTTGTGGAATTAATGACCGAGGAACGGAAAAAAGCAAACAAACTTGAATCGGAAGAAGAAAAGGCCATCGCGTATTGCTATAAAGTGAAGCCATATTTCGATGAAATCAGGTACCATGTTGACAAACTAGAAATGGTAATTGACGACAGGCTATGGCCACTTCCAAAATACCGTGAACTGATGTTTATTAAATAACAATCTGATTTACAATTTTATAGATAAAATAAAAGGATGCATTTGCGTCCTTTTTTTATGCACTTTGGTGAATGAGGTCATTAATATTATTCATTTCAATTACGTTTAATTGTGATGCACAATTCAAAGCGGAATTACATTTGAAGGGATAAAAAACAATTACCATGATCGTTCCAAATCCTTTTTACTTTACTTTTGTATTAGAGTTTTGTATTAAATTTAAATTCAATCAGTTATATGGATAAAATGAAAAGAAATGTAATCATCGTAACGGCATTCTTTTTCATGGTGCTGTTAGTATCGCTTAACCATTCAGCAAATGCCCAGATTATCGTTTCACCTGCCGGAAGTACAGGGATTAATGCTGAGTCGTCAGGTTTTTATTATTCGTTGCCGCGAAACCTGATCAAAGTGGATTTTATCATTGAAAAAAACAAATCTTTCAAAGGTCCTTACAGCGAATATGCCCCAAAAATTCTCGGTATTGATGATGTAATTCTCAAAGATGAAACGAAGTTTTCTCTGGTTGATGTAATCGTTTCGGCAGTTACCGAACCCGATCCTGAGGCAACTTATTATGTTGAATTTGACGAAAAAGCTTCAAAAGAACCTAAAAGTTTGATTTTCAATTTACAGGCTGATGGAATTATTCTCAGCGCAAACGACACGGAAGATAAAGGATTACAAAAACAGGTTTCTATTAGCAAAACCCTGGTGAATGGCAATGATACCAAGGAATTTCAATATTATGCGGAAAGTAATCTTTATCAAAAAGTCGATACGATTGTGCGTAAAATCACCATTGACACAACCACAATCCGACGAAATATACTTCAATCATCATGGGTTGATCGCAGTCCTGAGCAAAAAGCCCGTGCCGCTGCTGATTACATACACAAGATTCGCGAGAGCCGGTTCAATTTAATCAGTGGTTACCAGGAAGTAAATTATGGTAACAGTATTGCTTTTATGGATGAAAAGCTGGCAAAAATGGAAGATGATTATGTGAGCCTTTTTGTTGGGAAAGAAGTTAAAACCCTTATGGAACAAAGTGTTGAGTATTTGCCAACAAAAGAGAATACAGGATTACAGATATTGGCAAAATTTAGTGAAACAAGTGGAATTACGGGACTTGAATCGAAAGCAGAATCAATTCAGATTGAAATCACGCAAGTTGGTAACACAAATTCGATTGCCACTGAAAACAAAAATATAGGCAAGGCAAAAATCACAAATAATCTTTACTGCAGGATTCCTGAATATATTCATGTGAAAATACTTTATAAAGGAAGTGTCTTGGCTGAAGAAAAATTGTTAATCAGTCAGTTAGGATCGATTTCAACAGCTCCCATAAGCAAGACCCGCCTGATATTCGATGCAAACACAGGTATGGTTACCACAGTGAAACGTGATTGAATTACTGCAAGGCTTCCTTAATCCTAACAAGTTTTTCGAGCAAAGGTTCCAACAGGTCAAGGCGGAGCATATTGGCCCCATCTGATAGGGCAATTGCGGGATTTGGGTGCGTTTCCAGAAAGATACCATCTGCACCACTGGCGATGGCAGCTTTGGCAATTAACCCAATCAATTCAGGTTTTCCACCGGTTACACCCGATTCCTGATTTGGTTGCTGTAATGAATGGGTAATATCCATGATCACCGGAACACCAATTTCACGCATATCAGCAATATTTCTGAAATCAACCACCATATCTTTGTAACCAAACATATTACCCCGTTCGGTAAGCATAACATATTCATTTCCTGACTGTTTTACCTTATCAACGGCATGTTTCATAGCTTTGCCTGATAAAAACTGGCCTTTTTTAATATTAACAATTTTGCCTGTTTTGGCTGCTGCCACCAACAATTCAGTTTGCCGGCAAAGAAAAGCCGGTATCTGTAATACATCAACATATTGGGCTGCAAGCGAGGCTTCTTCAACAGCATGAATATCCGTTACAACAGGAATCTGAAATTGTTGACCAACCGCTTTTAATATGTTCAGCGCTTTCTCATCACCAATTCCTGAGAAAGAATCAAGACGCGAACGATTTGCCTTTTTATAAGAGCCTTTGAAAATCAAAGGAAGGTCAAACTGTTTTGATAAACTTACAAGTTTTTCAGCAATCTCAAAAGGATTCTGATCATTCTCGATAACGCAGGGACCTGCCATGAGGAAAAATCTGTCAGACCGCGTATTCCAAATTTTGTTAGCGACTAATTCATTCATATTGTATAAATTAAAGAATTCAATAAAAGCATAACTTCATCTAACTATTTGCAATTTTTACCAATAAATCTGAAGATATAGGGCCCGTAAATTTATTGTCAAGCGCAATTTTTATCATTGACAGTGCAACAATTTCTGCCCTAATTGCCCTGTATTTTCTTAGCTTCCCGATTAACAAAAAACCAAAAGAACGCATTACAATTTCACCTATACGTTCTCCAAACCGAAACTCAGGACGTTTTCCAAGCAGAAGGCTGGGTTGAATAAATACCTTTTGTGGAATTTTCAGCATTTCGATACATTGTTGCATCTGGCCCTTCGTCTTCAAATAAAAGTTCGTTGATTCAGGATCAGCACCCAAACTAGAAATGACAACAAACGATTTAAAAAGTTTATTTTCCGCCAGTTTAGCAAGCTCACAAGGAATTTCGTAATCAACGCTTCGGAATTTTTCTTTTGAACCTGCATTTTTGATTGTTGTTCCCACACAGCAAAAAACAACATCTCCTGTGAAATCATCCATTATTTGTCCAGGTTGTTGAAAATCAATCTCAAACTGAATAAGTTTTTGATGTTTTATTGGAAGTTTTTTTCTGCTAAAGCACCTGATTTCATCAAATTGATTGTTTTGTAACAGCAAGTCAAGTAAATGACTGCCGACTAAACCGGAGGCTCCGACGATAACCGCTTTAGTTTTCATACACTAATTTCTTTTTTTTGTCGAATAACAAAATATACGCCTGCAAATATAAACACTGCAGCAATTATTTGCTGGTAATGCAGCTGTTCTTTTCCAAATATTACGGCTGCTAGTGTTGCGATGGCAGGTTGTGAATAAATGAAAGCACTGTTAGTAAAGGCACTCATTCTGGTTAATGAATAGTTATTAAAAGAATATGCCAGAATTGTTGCAAAAACAACAACATAGAATATTGACAACCATATGTTTATGGGAATTATTGTCCAATCTGTTTGAATAACTTTTGGTAAGGTGACAGGAAATATGACAAGAAAACCAAACAAAAAAATCCATTTCATGATGGTTATCGGATGATATTTCGCTGTCAGGGGTTTTATCATGACCAAATAAAGCGCATAGGAGGTTACATTGATTATGATGAAAATATTTCCAAGAAATGATTTTCCGGACAAATCGATGCTTCCATATCCAAGTATCAGATAAACGGCACCAATCGTACCAAGTGCCATTCCGAAAAGCCTGTCTGATGAAATTGAAAACTTATGAAAAATCCTGGAAAAGGCGAGTACAGCAATCGGAATTCCCACCATTAAAATGCTGGCATTGATCGAAGTCGTCAAATTCAGTCCTTCAAAAAACATGATCTGATTCAGTGAAATTCCAAAAAATGAAATAATAAAAATGGATATCAAGTCTTTACGCCCGACTTTTTCCGATTTCATAAATGAAGCGATGATCCAGAATACAATGCATGCAATCGAAACCCGTAAAAATATAATAGCACGCGGATGAAGATATCCGGGCATAATACCTTTGGCTATGACATAGTTTAAACCGTAAATGACATTGGCACTGATAACTGCCAGCAGGGCAGGGGTTCTGTTTTTCAATCAGAAATCAGTTAAAATGGCAGATCGCCACCGGAATCCTGAGTTGCGAAATCTTCGAAAGGAGATGCTTGCTGAGCAGATTGAACTGCAGGTGATGAACTGGTTCCGATTTTATCAAATTTCCATACACGCACATCTGTATACCAACGGCCATTAAACTCTCTTGACTCAAGATTGACCGATGCTTTAATCTTTTCCCCGGTTGCAAATGATTTTGCCTCAGCGGCTTTGTCACCCCAGCATGATAAACATAATTTCTTCGGAAATTGATCGTCTGTTTCGATAATCAGGTCCTGACGTACCCATGTGCCGTTTTTACCTTCGCCACTTTGCAATTGCCCAAGCATAGTGACTTTTCCTGAGACTTCGATGTTTGACATAGATGTATTTTTTTTTGATTATTTATTGGAGTTATTGCTACAAAATTAAATAAAAATCAATTACATGGTGGGATATTTAAACATTTCCGTTACGAAACTGTTATGTAGTAAAGAATTTTTATGAAAATCGTAATGACATCGATAATCGCATTAACTATCTTAATAACAAATAATTACGTAATGAGTCAAACAATAAAAGAGGAAAAAATCACCTTAGGTTCAGGTTGTTTTTGGTGCACCGAAGCCATATTTCAGCGGTTGCAAGGAGTCATTAAGGTAGAATCGGGTTATAGTGGCGGGCAAACTAAAAATCCAACTTACGAGCAAGTGTGTTCAGGAACTACCGGCTATGCGGAAGTAATACAAGTTACTTATAATCCAAATCAAATCAGTGTTTATGAACTGCTCGAAGTTTTCTTTAAAACACATGATCCAACCACATTGAATCGCCAGGGAGCAGATGTGGGTACGCAGTATCGTTCAGTTATTTTTTACCATACAACTGATCAGCAGCAAATCGCGAAACAACTCATCCATGAATTAAATGCTGAGCACATCTGGACAAATGCAATTGTAACTCAAGTTGATTCATTCGAAACATTTTATAAAGCAGAATCATATCATCAGAATTATTTTAATGAAAATACGAATCAGGGATATTGTCGTTTTGTGATTGTTCCAAAACTTGAGAAGTTTGAGAAAGTGTTTTCAGCAAAGATAAAGCAGTAGGTAATTATTAATTGATTTACTGTCAATATTTTATGATAATATATTTCAGATAATTTATATTATGTTAAATTGTAATATTAAAATATAAGGCAGCAATTAAATCAATTGCTGCCTTATTATATTGTAGTGTCCCCTATTTATTCAGTGACTCAAGTTTGTCATTCATTTTGAAACGGGTATAGATTGATTTCAGTACCAACACAGTTTCCTGATTTGAAGGATCCATCTGATATGCTGTTTCAAGATATGGTAATGCTTCTCTGATGATTGCATTTGCCTGCTCAGTCAATTCATCATATTTCTTTGTTTCGGTCAGCGGCAAATCATTTGCTTTCATCTGTAGCTTATTCGATTCATTGATATATAACGCACCAAGATTATAAATTGCATCAAAATAATCTGCCTTAATTTCTATGGCTTTCTTGTAATAACCTATGGCTGTTTCCAATTGATACATCTCTGGTTTTGTATCATCACCGTAAATTGTTCCCAACACAAAGTAAATTGAGTAATTCGTGGGATCTTTCTCAACAAGCTTCTTCAGATTATCGACAACTTTAACACCTTGACCCATTGCCAGATACGAGTTTATTTCTTCAAGTAATAAGCCTGAATCATCAGGGAATTTTGCACGACCAGCTTCGATGGTTTTTTTCATCCCTTCAATATCTCCTGAGCTGCGTTGAGCCATTGCAATATTCTTATAAATATCTGGTTTTTCGACACCTAAGCCCTGCATAACACCATAATATTCAATAGCTTTTGGGTAATTTTCACCACGTAACGATGCCAATGCAGCATTTTCGATGGCCATTGTGTCGACCGATTTAATCAACGCAGCTACATTATAAGCCATTAAAAAGTTATCAGTAGCATTGTTAAAATCTTGGGCATTAAATTTCTCAACTCCAATCGAAAAATACTGCTGACTGATAGCATTCACCCTTGGTATTATTTCAATACTTTGTTTTTCAACATCTTGCGGATCAAGCTCCATAACCTTTTTAAAAGATTCTAAACTCTTTGGCAAGGCTTCTGTATCAATTGATTTAAATTGATCTGAAAAAACAATGTTCAAATAGATAATACCCCTGTACAACCAGGTTTTTGGATCAAGGGCTGTTTTTTCATTCACAATTGCTTTGTCAATTGATTCACGGGCTTTGTCGTATTGTCCGTTTTTATTGTACATAAAAGCATTTGTCCGTTCAGATTTTTGTGCTATTGCAGCTGTAGTTGCGATAAGCAAGGCAAGCGCCAATACAATTTTCTTCATGATTTTTAAGTTTCGGTTTTTAAGGTTTATGTTCAAATACTATACCATGTTTATACTTGCTCCTCTGTCGAAGGAACTTCATTATCTTCCGCGATGTCCGTTTGCTCTGTTTCAGTTTCCTCTTCAGCAGTTACTTTTGCAACAGCGGCAATTTCATCACCCTGACGAATATTGATCAACCTCACCCCTTGTGTGGCACGACCCATCAAACGCAAGCTTTCGATTGCGATACGAATGATGATACCTGATTTATTGATAATCATCAGGTCGTCTGTATCCGTTACGTCTTTTATTGAAATAAGATTACCGGTTTTTTCGGTAATATTAATGGTTTTCACACCCTTCCCTCCCCTATTGGTGATGCGGTAATCATCAATGTTAGAGCGTTTTCCGTATCCGTTTTCAGAAACAACCAATACATCAGAAGCGTTGTTCTCGATGCAGATCATTCCAATGACTTCGTCTTTTTCTGATGCGAGACGGATACCACGAACTCCGGATGCATTGCGACCCATCGGGCGAACTGTTGATTCGTTGAAACGGATAGCTCTACCCGATCGTAAAGCCATGACAACTTCACTTGAACCACTTGTTAAACGTGCCTCAAGCAATACATCGCCTTCTCTAACAGTAATTGCATTTATTCCATTCTGACGTGGACGTGAATAGGCCTCAAGACTGGTTTTCTTAATGATTCCGTTTTTGGTACAAAGGATAATAAAATTATTATCAGTGTATTCTTTATCCTTCAAATCCTGAACATTGATGAATGCCTTAACATTATCAGCAGGATCAATATTTATCAGATTCTGAATCGCCCGTCCTTTGCTGATTTTAGTACCTTCAGGTATTTCGAAAACCCTGAGCCAGAAGCACTTGCCATTTTCAGTAAAAAACAGCATATAATTATGGTTGGTTGCAATAAACAGCTGCTCGATAAAATCTTCATCCCTTGACTCAGAACCTTTTGCACCTTTGCCACCACGTGATTGACGGCGGTATTCGGTCAAAGCAGTCCTTTTAATATAACCTAAATGTGAAATGGTTACCACAACGGCATCATCTGCAATTACGTCTTCAATTCTGAATTCATCAGCTGAATACACGACAGTTGAACGCGATTTGTCACCATATTTTTCCTTGATAACCAGCAGTTCATTTTTAATGATTTCGTATCTCAACGCTTCACTATCCAGAATTTCATGATAATTTGCGATGGTCTTGATAATCTCATCATATTCTTCTTTTATTTTCTGAATTTCAAGGCCGGTCAAACGTTGCAAACGCATTTCCAGAATGGCCTTGGCTTGAATTTCTGTCAGTTTGAACGATTCCATTAAACCGGTTCGCGCTTCATCCGGATTTTTAGAAGCTTTGATCAGTTCAATAACAGCATCAATATTGTCGAGGGCAATAATTAAACCCAATAGAATGTGTGCACGTTTTTCTGCTTCTCTCAAGTCAAATTGAGTGCGTCGTACAACCACTTCATGACGATGTTCGACAAAATAATGGATCAGGTCTTTCAGGTTAAGCATTCTTGGACGACCATTAACCAGTGCAATATTGTTCACACTGAATGACGTCTGCAACGCTGTCATCTGATATAATTTGTTCAGCACAACATTAGGAACCGCATCTTTTTTGAGTTCATAAACGATGCGCATTCCGGTACGATCCGATTCATCACGGATATCCGATATCCCTTCAATCTTTTTATCATTTACCAGGTCTGCCGTCTTCTTGATCATATCGGACTTATTTACCTGATATGGTATTGAAGTTGCAATAATCCATTCACGGCCATTGTGTTCTTCAAAGTTTGTTTCACCACGCATGACAATTCGTCCACGTCCAGTTTCAAATGCTTCACGAACGCCCTCAAAACCATAGATTATACCACCGGTAGGAAAATCAGGCGCCTTGATGTATTGCATTAATTCACTGATCGTTATATCACGATTATTTATATAGGCAATGGTTCCGTCAATTATTTCGGATAAATTATGCGGTGGCATATTGGTAGCCATTCCCACGGCAATACCGCTTGCACCATTCACCAAAAGATTTGGAATCCCGGATGGTAAAACTGTCGGTTCAGTGAGTGAATCATCGAAATTCAACTGGAAATCAACAGTCTCTTTATCGATATCGGCAAGCATTTCTTCAGCAATCTTGCGCAATCTTGCCTCGGTGTAACGCATGGCAGCAGGACTGTCGCCATCAATAGAACCAAAGTTACCTTGTCCGTCGACGAGTGGATAACGAAGTGACCAGTCCTGTGCCATTCGAACCATGGCATCATACACTGATGTATCACCATGTGGATGGTACTTACCGAGCACTTCCCCAACAATTCTGGCTGACTTTTTATAAGAACGATTCGATAAAACACCTAAATCAAGCATTCCATACAGCACGCGTCTGTGTACTGGTTTTAAACCATCTCGAACATCAGGAAGTGCACGTGAAACAATTACCGACATTGAGTAATCAATGTAGGCTGATTTCATCTGATTCTCAATGTTTACCTTTACAATCTTTTCTCCTTCAAAAACCTCTTCCATTCAATAAATTCTTCTAATTTGAGTTTAATTCATCTTGGATGCAAAGATACAAAAATTCAATATAGCTTTTTAACAATAGGTTAGAACAAAATTTTATATGTCAACATTGAAATGTTAATATTTTTGTCGATCAAACAATTTTGGACTGATGTTTGTTTCTACTTTTGATAAAACAGGGAAAATATATCAAATTACGTTTTATAAGAAACGTTTTTTGATGTTTTTGTTCTGATTTTGAGTTAATTATTTTGAAATTATCAGGTATGGATGCAAAATTTTCACCCCGCGTTAGAGATATACTGACATACAGTCATGAAGAAGCCGTGCGCCTGGGGAATAATTATATTGGTATTGAGCATCTCTTTCTTGGAATGGTGCGGGATGGGGATGGAAAAGCAATAAAGATTCTGAAAGGATTCGGAATTGATATTGATTATTACAAACGAAGAATAGAAGAATCTATCCGAAATCCGAATGTTCTGGCCAGCGATCTGACAAATATCCCATTAATGAAACAAACGGAGAAAGTATTGAAGTTCACTTATCTTGTGGCCAAGGAGTTTAACAGCGAATTGATTAATACTGAACATCTTTTGCTGGCCATTTTGAAAGTTGGCAACAATCTTATTTCACAACTTCTTGAGAGTGAAGGGGTTGATTTTAACGCATATAAACGAGAGATCATGCTATTAAACAGTGATATTTTACCGGAAGAAATTAAGAAAGACCTTCCAAAAGATGAACTACCCGGTGATCCCATGGAAGATGATGAACCACGATTTCCGCGATCAGGAGCAAAAAAACCTGAAGATGCCAAATCAAAAACTCCGGTGTTGGACAATTTTGGCAGGGATTTAACAAAAGCAGCTGCCGAAAACCGGCTTGATCCGATCGTCGGACGTGAAAAGGAATTGGAACGTATCAGTCAGATTCTGAGTCGTCGTAAAAAAAACAATCCTATCTTGATTGGTGAACCAGGTGTTGGTAAATCGGCAATTGCCGAGGGTTTGGCACTTCGTATTGTACAGCGAAAAGTTTCGCGTGCCCTTTTCGATAAGCGCCTTTTTATGCTTGATGTGGCTTCCCTCGTAGCAGGAACAAAATATCGCGGGCAGTTTGAAGAAAGAATGAAGGCCTTGTTAAATGAGATCGAGAAAAATCCGGATATCATCCTCTTTATTGATGAGATTCACACCATTGTAGGTGCCGGCAATGCAAGTGGTTCATTGGACGCATCAAATATGTTTAAACCTGCACTTGCCCGCGGAGAACTTCAGTGTATTGGTGCCACAACGCTGGATGAATACAGGCAATATATAGAAAAAGACGGAGCATTAGAGCGTAGGTTCCAGAAAATTCTCGTTGATCCAACTTCACCTGAAGAAACGGTAGAGATATTGAATAATATCAAAGAGAAATATGAGGATCATCATTTCGTAAGGTACGAACAGGCTGCTATTGAAGCGTGTGTTAAACTTACAAACCGCTATATGTCAGATCGTTGCCTGCCGGATAAAGCCATTGATGCTCTCGATGAGGCCGGCGCAAGGGTGCATATCAACAATATTCAGGTACCAAGTGAGATTATTGCCTTAGAAAAAGAACTCGAAGAGAATAAGTTAAACAAATCCAAAGCGATAGAGCAACAAAAGTTTGAGAAAGCGGCTGAATTACGTGACAATGATAAGAAAATCGCGAACCGTCTCGAATTGGCCAAAAAGCAATGGGAGGAACAATCAAAACTACAGCGTGAATCTGTTACAGAGGAAAATGTGGCTGAAGTTGTGGCCATGATGACTGGTGTTCCGGTTCAGCGAATTGCCCAGAATGAAAGCGAAAGACTGGTTCAAATGGAAGAACAGCTGCAGGACGCTGTCATCGGACAGAATGAGGCCATTAAAAAAGTAGCCAAGGCTATCCGGCGCAACCGGGCAGGACTGAAAGATCCGAACAAACCCATTGGAACTTTTATTTTCCTTGGTCCTACGGGCGTGGGTAAAACCTATTTGGCAAAAGTGTTGGCGAAATATCTTTTCGATTCAGAAGATACCCTGGTTCGAATTGATATGAGTGAATATATGGAGAAATTTGCCGTTTCCCGCCTGGTTGGAGCTCCTCCCGGTTACATCGGCTATGAAGAAGGCGGACAGCTCACCGAAAAAGTCAGACGGAAACCTTATTCCATTGTTTTGCTTGACGAGATTGAGAAAGCCCATCCGGATGTATTTCATTTGTTGTTGCAAGTGCTGGATGATGGTGTACTCACCGACAGCATGGGCAGAAGGGTCGATTTCAAGAATACAATTGTTATCATGACTTCGAATATTGGTTCCAGACAGTTAAAGGATTTCGGACAAGGCGTGGGTTTTGGAACCTCTGCCAAAAAAATAGCAAAGGCGAATTATTCTCAGGGAGTAATCGAAAATGCATTGAAGAAATCATTTGCTCCGGAATTTCTGAACAGAATCGATGATGTTGTCATATTTGATTCACTGGAAAGAGAAGATATTCACAAAATAATTGATGTGGAGTTGCGTCATCTTTATTCACGCATTCACGATCTGGGTTTCAAAATAACTATTTCTGAAAAAGCCAAGGATTATATTGCGGAAAAAGGCTGGGATGAGCAATTTGGTGCACGCCCACTCAAACGAGCCATTCAAAAATATGTTGAGGATTCATTGGCAGAAGAAATTATTAAGTCAAAGCCAAAACCCGGTGATGAACTACAAATCGATTTTGACGAGGAAAAAACAGAAATAACCATCAAAATCGAAAAGGTATAAATCAAACCGAAAATTGATTTGTCGTCATTGTAAATTTAGAAATTATGAAAATAGCAACCATCATTAATTGCTGGTTGCTATTCATTTTTAAGCACTTATGCAATTTTAATGCGAATTTCTATATGAATTGAATCTAAATTAGCCTGACCATGCGCAGCGATGCCTGAGTTATGGACTATTTTTTTACTTTTGCTCCTAACAAAAACTAAATATTTATGAGTAGCAACACCACGATTAAAGGCGGCGAATTTCTTATTAAAGAAGTTGATATTGAGGACGTTTTCATTCCGGAAGAATTTGACGAAGAAGCCAGGATGATTGTTGATTCCTGCCATGATTTTCTTGATAGTGAAATATTCCCAAACCTTGATCGTATTGACAAACAGGAAGATGGATTGATGGCTCAGTTGCTTAAGAAAGCTGGTGAACTCGGTTTGTTAGGTTTATCAATTCCGGAAAAGTATGATGGATTTGAACAATCATTTTTAAATATCATGCGTGCCAATGAAGCTCTGGGATCTGGTTATTCGTACTCAGTTGCCCTGATGGCCCATACCGGAATCGGAACTTTACCTATATTGTATTATGGCAACGAAGAGCAGAAACAGAAGTACATTCCAAAACTTGCTTCTGGTGAGTTAATGGCCGCCTACTGTTTAACAGAGCCCGGTGCAGGTTCCGATGCAAATTCAGGACGTACCCGTGCTGTTTTGTCGGATGATGGCAAGCATTATATCCTTAATGGACAAAAAATGTGGATTACCAATGGAGGTTTTGCTGATATTCAGACTGTTTTTGCGAAAATCGACAATGACCGGGTGCTGAGCGCCTTTATTGTTGAACGCAAATGGGAAGGCGTTACCATGAATCCGGAAGAAAAGAAAATGGGTATCAAGGGTTCCTCAACCCGCCAGATTTTTTATAACGATGTGAAAGTCCCGGTTGAAAATCTACTCGGTAAACGGGGTGAGGGATTTCGTATCGCATTGAATATATTACATTTAGGAAGAATAAAACTGGGTGCAACGGTGGTTGGAGGTGCAAAACGTGCCATTCTTCACTCCGTAAACTATGCCAACGAACGTAAGCAATTCGGAAAGAGTATCGCCGAATTCGGTGCAATAAAGCATAAACTCGCCCAACAAGTGATACGTACATTTGCCACAGAATCAGCGATATATAAATCAAGCAAAGACATTCAAGACAATATACTGCGTATGAAATCGGAAGGTATTGAACATGGCAGGGCAATTATCGAAGGTGTTGCTGATTTCGCTATTGAATGTGCTTTGATGAAAGTATATGGCTCTGAAGCACTTGATTACGTGGTTGATGAAGCAGTTCAGATTTATGGCGGAATGGGTTTTTCGGCTGAAACACCTGTTGACAGAGCATACAGAGATTCCCGAATCAACCGTATTTTCGAAGGAACAAATGAAATCAACCGATTGCTTTCAGTAGATACATTATTGAAACGTGGGATGAAAAATGATTTCAACTTGTTTGAAATCGCTCGCATTAGTTACGACACGATGAATGAAGCAACTTCTATTGAAGGTCTCCCCTATTTTGATGAAAAAGTGGCTGTCATCAGAAACCTGAAAAAGGCTGTTTTGATGATGATTCCAGGATTTTCGGATGCCTTTGGACGTAAAATGGCTGAAGAAGAAGAAGTGATGATGAACCTTTCGGATATGTTGATGCAGGTTTATGCAGTTGAATCAACCATGTTGCGCGTAAAAAAACTGGAAACTAATAAGTTAAAAGAAGATATTTCAATCTATCACGATATCCTTGATGTATTGGTGTATGAAGCCTCTTCTAGTGTGCATAAATCGGGTAATGATGCGATTGTTTCATTTGCGACCACAGAACAGCAGGAAACTATGATAACAGCTTTAAACAAACTTTGTTGTGTAAAGCCGGTAAATATCAAAGATGCCCGACGACGGATCGCCGAGAAGCTGATTGATGATAATTTCTATAACTTCTAATAAGTAATTGACATAATTAAAGGTAGAAAACTAATCCGTAGTTAAACAGTGTTTCCATATCATCATATTTGATATATGGATTGTTTAGGTATTTTTTAATTGGTTTATTTATTTGAAGATAAGTTGAAAATATCTTGAAATTAAGTCGAAGTCCTAATTGATAATAAGCAATATTGTATTGAATGATATTTGTTAGATAAAAGCCTTCCAGCTCAAAATCAAGCGTATGCATTTTAAAACGGTCATTTTCAAATCTTAAATCTAAATTTGATTTGGCACCAATGCCCGTAAAATTAAATTTACTTGCAATTCTGCATTCCAAATTATTTGAGGAAATGAGGCTGGTTTGACCTTTTTTGAAAAGTACTCTTCTATATCCATACTTTAATTCGAGGTAAGGAACGAAAATATCCTTGATTTCCGAGCTATTGTAAATCCAATATCTATTTGGATAAATTTTTTCAATGATCCATTTGTGCAAATAATACTTCTCACCAACGGCGCCTATACTGATTCTATTTCCTTGAATATACATTAAACCGATTGCCAATGAATAGAACTAGGATCTATCCTTGAATCTATTATTATCAATGCAAAACTGAAAATTATTCAGTTCAACAAAAAGTAGATCTCTTGGTTCGGGAGTATTATTATCAAAATTTGAATACTCGGTACTTTCAACCTTTATTTTAAAATTATATTTTAATTTCTTTGGGAAGAAATTCGCAGAGAGAAAAAGTGATTGTGTTTCACCTATATCATCACCAGTATGAAACCATTTGGAAAATTCACCAGCATAATCGTTTTTTTCTCTGATCTCGATGTTTGATTTAGCAATCTGCCCAAATACACTTAGCTTCAGGACTAGGCATACAAGAATCAAAAGTAATTTCCTAAAAATCATAATATTACATTTCACTCCAACTCAGTGAATAATTGTTAATATAATTAATAATGAGGCTTAATCAGTAAAATCATACCACCAAGTTCACTGATTATTAAGGTATTAATAAGAAAAGAAGATCAATTGACCGTTCTCCATCTAAATTTATTTGGATTTATCCTTTCAAAATACTTTTCGAAATGACCAAACGCTGGATCTGATTCGTCCCTTCATAAATCTGACACAACTTGGCATCACGCATCATTTTTTCCACAGCAAATTCGGTGCTGTAACCATCACCGCCCATTACCTGAACTGCATCTGTGGTAATTCTCATACCGGCATCGGAAGCAAAAAGTTTGGACATGGCAGAAAGTTTGCCGGCTGTTTTTTGCGCATTATCATACGCCCAGGCTGCGCTCCAGGTGAGTAAACGTGCTGCTTCAAGGTCAGTCGCCATGTCGGCAAGCATGAAACTAACACCCTGATTTGCAGTGATCGGAGCGCCAAACTGAATCCTGTTTTTTGCCCAATGTAAGGCAGTTTCGTAGGCTGCACGCGCATTTCCAACACTTAAGGCTGCAACTCCTGTACGTGTTCTGTCAAAAGTTTTCATGGCAATCAAAAAACCAGTTCCTTCATCACCAAGGCGGTTGGCCTCGGGGATTTCAACATCATGAAAAATAATCTCATTCTGAACGGATGCCCGTTGCCCCATCTTGTCGAGGTGAGGTTTCATCTCAATCCCGGGAGAATTAGTCGGGACAAAAAACGCGGTGAGGCTTCTTGCTCCTTTTTCAGGATTTGTCAATGCAAAAACAGTGATAAAAGTGGAAACTTCAGCATTGGTTATGAATCGTTTATGTCCGTTTAGGATATATTTATCACCATGTTTTATGGCAGCAGATTTTATTCCGGCCACATCAGAACCCGCATTAGGTTCGGTTAGGGCATAGGCAGCTACTGCTTGTTGCTCATTGATAATTCCAAAGAATTTTTTCTGCTGGTCTTCATTCGCGGCGAGGTATAGCGGTGTTAATGCCAATGTATTTGCATCAATGCTGATCCCAATCCCGACGCAACCCGCTCCCAATTCTTCAGAAGCAATGGCACTGTCAAAAATACTGTATTCTTTTCCACCAAACTTTATGGGCATCGGACCATTCATGATTCCTTCGCTGTATGCTGCTTTTACAACTTCCCACGGAAATTCGGCAAGTTTATCATATTTCAATCGATTTGGAATGACCCAGCGATTGGCAAAATCGCGGTATTTTTCTTTGATAGCCAGTTGACGTTCGTCGAGTGTAAATCCGATCATGGTGTTTGGTTTAGAAATAAATAATAATCAATAAAAAATCTGGACGTAATGTATAGGAAAGCAAATATATGCAGAAATCGTTTGCGGAAAATTATTTTCAGGTCATGGAACTCAAAAAAATATCATCAATTCGTGTTTTTACCTTGCTTTTGTAAAAACAATTCCTCTGGATAACTTACATTTTCAAGAAACAGTGCATAGCCCGGAACTGAAAAACCCGCATTGGACCGGTTTTTTGATTCGATAACCTCCTTAAACCCTTCGATGGTTAGTTTTCCTTTGCCAATTTCCAACATTGTTCCAACAATCGCACGTACCATATTCCGCAGAAACCTGTCAGCTGTGATTGTAAAAACTAAATTGTGACCTGATTGTACCCATACAGCCTTACTTATTCTGCAGTTATTCGTTTTTGTTTGTGTATGAAGTTTCGAAAAACTTGTAAAATCTTCATATTCCAACAATACACTGCAGGCTTCCTGCATGGTATCAACATCAAGCGGACCATAATAATATAATGAATGATGCCGGATAAACGGATCTTTCGTATGGTGCATATAATAGCTGTAGGTGCGCGAAATAGCATCGAACCTGGCATTTGCTTCAGGTGAAACTTCCGATAGATCAATTAGCACAATATCAGCAGGCAAAAATTGATTCAGGTTATTTAAAAATGAGTCCTTTTTTTCTAAATCAATAGGATTGGCCAAATCAAAATGCGCATAATAGGTTCTCGCATGAACACGGGTATCGGTTCTTCCGCATCCTGAAAGTTTTACAATTTCTCCAAGTTTCAGCGTCATACACTTTTCAATCTCGGTCTGAACACTCACAGCATTCTCCTGAGATTGCCAACCGTGGTAATGAAGGCCATCATAGGCCAATCGTAGAAAGTATCTTGTCAATTTTGATATTTTGCACAAAAATCGCAAATAATTATCAAAATATCTGATTAAACTTTATAGAAACCGAATTTTCGTCCAATAGTTTATTCTGAACCAAACCATTCATTAAAACTGTTAATATTAAGTTGTTTCAATTGTAAAACTTGTAATTTTGTCAAAAATGCAATCATGCAAAATTATATCCATACATTGATGATGGTTGAAGCTGGTCAGTCTGGCTATATCACTGGTATTCCGTTGGTTTATGGGCTTGTTGCCAGTGTATTACATGTTGTTTCAGGCCCCGACCACTTGGCTGCAGTGAGTCCGTTAGCTATTGAAAACAAATTGAAAGCATGGATTGTTGGTCTTGGCTGGGGTGTAGGACATACTGCCGGAATGCTTACTGTTGGATTATTATTAATGCTTTTCCGCGATCTCATTCCTGTTGAATTAATTTCATCATCCAGCGAAACCATTGTTGGATTTGTGCTGCTAATCATCGGAATCTGGGCACTTTGGAGGATTTTTGGAAAACCTAAAAAGCATATTCATCTTCATCCACACAGCCATGCTGATAATCAGGGAGATACATTTACACACATTCACCGACACAACCACCCGGCTACTAATATTCACCGGCATGAGCATAAAAAAAAGGTGAATCAGTCGTTTATTTCTGCAGCTATCATCGGGCTCATTCATGGAATGGCTGGTTTTTCACATCTACTCGGACTTTTACCAACACTGGCATTCAAATCCACGACAGAATCGGCCATTTATTTGTTAGGATTTGGAACAGGAACAATCATTTCGATGATACTATTTTCGGTTGTTCTTGGTTTTGTTGCTTTCAAAACTGACAAATCGAACAGACCCTTTCTTTTCCGAAGCGTTCAGCTTACCGGGGCTTTTGCATCAATTCTTATTGGAATTTATTGGATATCAATGAGTTTATGAAATGCGAACAACACTGTTATACCTGATTCTATTAATAAATATTACAGTTTACGGACAGCAATCAGAAAATGAAAAAACCTGGCAATTTGGTGTAGCCGGAGGTGCTTCAATAGGAAATGTCAGTGCAAACAATACCTCATATGAATTCAAAAAGAAGAATGGTTTTCGTACAGGAATAATTGCAAAATTTAATTTTAATACAAATGTTGCAGTCGGAACTGAAATCGAATTCGAAAGACGAGGCTTCAGTGCAAGTGTCTATAATTTTGGTTTACAGATTATTGATGCCAATAGTTATATCTGCTGGGAATGTTCCTATATTTCAGCTGTTGATTATCAGTCATTTTATCTCACGCTGCCTTTGTTTGTTGAATTTCAAAAAAAAGAAGGGAATTTCGGTTTTTCGTTGAAGGCCGGCTTGTACTATTCGCTGATGTTACAATCATTTCAGGATGGATACGAAGAAATGTTTATTGACACAGAAACAGGATTACCGCTTGTTCCCTATGGTTTTGAGCCAGGCCGTTACCGGATTATTTTCACCGGACGGGTTAAAAATGTTGTAAATACTTATGATGCAGGAGTTTTACTGGGTGTTGGACTTTCTTATGATATGTCCCCTACCCTGGGCCTGTTTATCGATGCGATGGTTTATATGGGCATGGTAGGATATTTCGAAAACCCTGAGATGGTAGTTGCTCAATCCAAAACAACTTCCTTCAAGGCAGGAATTTATTATACGCTTTTTTCAAATATCAGAATGCAACGTAGAAACGACGCGAACTAAATTGAATAAGCGCTGAAACAATAAATCGTAATGTAATAGTAATCAGTATTTCAATTACTTGAAAGGTGAATCAGGTTCTTTTGACATTACCTTATAAATACTTTTATCGATAAGATTCGGGATTACACGGTTGAATTGACGCAGAAACTTACCTTCAAACGTCAGGATCAGATTTCGCTGACGTTTTTTTATCCCCTTTAATATAGATACAGCGACTTTTTCGGCAGTCATCATATTGTCTTCATTCCTGGGAGATTCTCCCTGAGGAGCGCCTACACCGTTCAGCGCGGTATTTCGGATGTTGGATGCAGTAAAGCCGGGGAACGCAATAAGTACATGCAGGCCATTTTTGATATTTTCGATCCGAAGCGCCTCTAAAAAACCCTGCATTGCAAATTTTGAGGCAGAGTAACCTGTTCGACCGGGCAAGCCGATAAAACCTGCTGTGGAAGAAACACCCACGATGGAACCTTTGGTTTTTAAAAGAAAAGGTAAAGCGTATTTCGTGCAATAAACTGTTCCCCAAAAATTAACATCCATAAGGCGTCGTATCACATCGAGATTGGTTTCAAGGAACAATGCCCGCATTGAAATGCCGGCATTACTGATTAATATGTCGATTCGGCCGTAGCTTTCAATCGTTTTAATTATGAGTTGAGCGCAGTCTTTTTCTTTACTAACATCAGTCACACAATAAATTACATGCTCATTTGAAGTTTTTATGCTTTTAGTAATTTCGATAAGGTGCTGTTCATTTCTGGCAGCCAGCATCAGTTTTGCCCCTTGTTTGGCTGCTTCAAATGCCAATGCTTTTCCAATACCGGATGACGCACCTGTGATGATTATTACTTTGTTTTTCATTTTGAATGGCTAACCAATAAGTTTACAAATTTCGGTAAAGTTGTTCGATTAGAAGACAAATATAAAGTATATCCGTCGACAAAAAGTTTCATTGTTTATAATTCGTTCAAAACTATGTTATTATCAATACTTTAGATAAGTTCTTAAACTGTATTTTTGCCAAAAAAAAGCATGATGACCACCCGGCAATTATTTCAACTTCACCTTGGTCTTCCTTCCGTTGAATCTGATCCTATTGAGATAATTGGTTCAAAAGGTATTTATCTTATTGATTCTGAAGGAAATGAGTTGATTGATCTTGTGTCAGGGGTTTCGGTGAGTAATGTCGGTCATTTGCATCCGAAAGTAGTAAAAGCCATCACGCAGCAGCTCGAAAGTTATATGCACGTAATGGTGTATGGCAAGTTCATTCAATCGCCTCAGGTGATGCTGGCTGCCAAACTGGCCGAAAACCTTCCAAATAGTCTGGATTCCGTATATTTTGTGAATTCAGGAAGTGAAGCAATCGAAGGTGCATTAAAACTCGCAAAACGAGTCACAGGCCGCACTGAGATGATTGGGTTTAAAAATGCTTATCACGGCGGGACTTCCGGAGCATTGAGTTTATTAGGAAATGAAACATTGAAAAATGCATTCAGACCCTTACTTCCTGACACCAGGATGCTGCATTTTAATGATTTTGATGAACTGATGCAAATAACCGAACGGACAGCCTGTGTATTGATTGAACCGATTCAGGCGGAAGCCGGCATCATCCTGCCAAAGGAAGGTTATCTGGAAGCACTTCGTCGACGTTGTGATGATACCGGAACACTGCTCATTTTTGATGAGATTCAGATGGGTATGGGCCGAACCGGCAAACTATTTGCTTTTGAGCATTATCATATTGTTCCTGATATTCTTTGTTTGGCAAAAGCGCTGGGCGGTGGCATGCCTATTGGTGCCTTCATTAGTTCGAAAGAAAAAATGTCGACCTTCACTTTTAATCCTGCACTGGGTCATATAACAACCTTTGGAGGTCATCCCGTTTGTTGTGCTGCTGCGTTGGCGGCTTTGGATGTACTTTTTGATGAAAAACTGATAGAAAGTGCTGATCAAAAAGGGAAAATATATGTAAATGCATTAATGCATCACAAAGCCGTTAAAACGATTCGTCAAACGGGACTTATGCTTGGTGTTGAGATTTCTGATAGCTTAAATATCAATAACTTAATGAAGGTTTTTAAAATAAACCATCTTATTGTTGATCAGTTTCTGTTTAATGAAAATGCCTTTAGGATCGCACCACCCTTAACAATTACATGGGATGAAATTGACCTGACTATAAAAATAATTCTTCAATCGCTTGAGGATGCATTAGCCAAAAATGAAGCCTAAAGTGTATAACTACTTAATTTACAGATGAGATACTTGTATTTCTTTTTAGTTATAATTGTTCTGTTTCAACAATCAATTGTTGCACAGGAGAGTATTGTTATTGTTCCCGATGAAATCACCGTGGTGGATGAGGCCACTGGTAAAAATGGCATGGTTATTACAAATACACCTCTTGCCTCACAAACTGCTATGAATATTCTTAAAAAAGGAGGAAATGCTGTTGATGCTGCCATCGCCGCCAATGCGGTGCTCGGAGTTACCAATCCCACTTCCGGAGGTGTCGGAGGCGATTTGTATGCATTGATTTGGGATGCTAAAACCAGGCAACTTTATGGATTAAATGCCTCCGGAAGAAGTTCAAATTTATTAAGTTTTGAAAAATTGAAATCTCTGAAAATAAATACGATAGATGAAAATAGCCCGTATTCAGTAACCGTTCCGGGTTGTGTTGATGGATGGAATGAAATGCATGAAAAGTTTGGAAGACTGCCCGTTTATGAAATTCTTTTAGACGCTATTCATTATGCTCAAAATGGTATTGTAATAACAGAAGATGTTGCTGAACTATTGGAAAATGAGACGATCAGATTAAACCGTTATGAAAATTTCAGAAAAACATACCTGATTGATAGTATTTCACCTGTTGCTGGTCAAATATTCCGTAATCCAGATCTTGCATATTTATATAAATCATTGGTTAGTAAAGGGTTCAGAAGTTTTTATAATTCAGAAATCAGCCAAAACATTTCTGCATCAGTGACTGAACTTGGGGGTTTTTTGAGTGTTAGCGACCTGACCATGCACCACAGCGAATGGGTTGAACCTATCTCAACTGATTATCGTGGTAATCTTGTTTACCAGCTTCCTCCAAATAGCATGGGTATTAATTTGTTGGAAATGCTTGAAATCCTTGAAAATTTTGATTTGGTTCAGTTGAATTATGGTTCGAAAAAGTATCTTCATACCTTAATCGAAGTAAAAAAAATAGTCTATCAGGACCAATCCAATTTTTTTGGTGATCCCACATATCATAAATACAAAACAGATAAATACCTTAGTCAGGAATACGCCAAAAAGAAATTGCTATCTTTCAGTTCGGGAAGTGCTGTAAATATCCCTTCCATTCAATTTGAAAATGAGAGGAATACCCTGTCAATTATTATTGCAGATAATGAAGGTAATCTGGTAGTTATGGCGCAAAATAATTATTCAGGAATGGGTTCAGGAATCGTACCTGATAGTTTGGGTTTCGTATTGCAAAACAGGGCAGCTGCATTTTCCCTGAAAAAGAATGAGGGCAATGTTTATGCTGCTTCAAGCCGTCCTTTTTTCAATGCTTTACCATGTATCGTATTTAAAGATGACAGACCAATTATTGGTATAGGTTTGACGAACAACTTGTTAAATGCACTTACCGAAACGCAATTGATTCTAAATACCCTCGATTTTAATATGGAACCAATCGAAGCGATGCAGGTTCCATACATTTATCATAATCTGTTTGCCAAACCAAAGGAGTCAGGTAAAAATATTCCCTGGACAACCATTGAAAAGGGAATTAATTATCAGGTTGTAAGAGAGTTGATTGCAGCCGGTCAACGAATAAAATTTATCTCAGAGCCGGTTGTTGGTTTGCAGGCTCTTTTTCTTCTGTCAGACAAAAACAGATATCAGGGTTTATCCAGATCAAAAGGAAATGGGTATATCATTGGTTATTAAGTTTATATACCAAAATAATCTACATTATTCGAGAGTTTAGCGCTGGTTTTTTAGAATTTACGATAACACTCAATCACGATTTTTCCTACTTTTATAGTCAAAAATCATTTGAAAATCGTGTATAATGCAGTCGTTTACTGTGAATAATGAATATTTCGATGAGATTGCCAATATTGAAGTAGGTGAAGGTCCAATCGCAATAGGAGGTGAAATCAATGTTAGCATTATTCTTCAGGCTTATTCACTCGGGCTTTTTCCATGGAGTAACGAAAGTGAGCCTGTTATGTGGTATTCGCCTGATCCACGCTTGGCGCTGAAGCCTGAGAAAGCTGTTTTTTCGAAGAGTCTTCTCAAATCAATACGAAACAATGAATTTCAAATTAGATTTGATACAGATTTTGAATCAGTTATAAGTCGTTGTGCTACAATAAGTCGTAACGGAGAAACAGGAACCTGGATTACAAAAGCGTTAAAAATGACATTTATTGACCTGCATAAAGCTGGTTTGGCCCATTCGGTTGAAGCATACAAGGGTGATTCACTGGTTGGTGGACTGTATGGACTTTCGTTGGGAAAGATTTTCTTTGGTGAATCTATGTTTTATCTGGAGCCAAATGCATCAAAAACTGCATTTTATTATTTGGTAGATTTTCTGAAATCAAATAACTTTGACCTGATCGATGCGCAACAGGAAACACCGTATCTTGCAGGCTTCGGAGCAAAGGCACTTCCGCGTTCCGAATTTATGGAAATACTTAAACGATCAATCCAAAAACCTACCCTGATTGGAAAATGGAATGATTCGGCAGTTGAAAAAAGAATTATTAGCATTGTTTAAAGCAATATAAAATGAAAGCGACAAAGAAGCAGGAATTATTTATGCAGGAAGCGATACGAATCGCCTCAGAGAATATTAAAAGTGGCAATGGCGGGCCTTTTGGGGCCGTAATCGTAAAAAACGGTTTGATCATAGGACGGGGTGCAAACAGCGTAACTTCAGAGAACGACCCAACTGCCCATGCCGAAGTAATGGCAATTCGTGAAGCCTGCAAAAACCTGAATTCATTTCAACTCAATGATTGTGAATTATATACAAGTTGTGAACCATGCCCGATGTGTCTGGGCGCCATTTATTGGGCCCGCCCATCCAAAGTATATTTTGCAGCAACCCGTGAAATGGCCGCTATGGCCGGGTTTGACGATTCATACATCTATAATCAGATTCCGCTGCCACCCCTTGAGCGAGATATTCCTACACGGCAATTGATTCTCGAAAATGCCATCACTGTTTTTGATGAATGGGTATTGACAGAGAAGAAAATTCCATATTAATCATAAGTTGATAAGCAGAAATTTTATAAGAATGAAAAGAATATATTTATTGATTTCGTTGTGCGTATTATTCAGTTTAAACGCTAAGAATCAGACTTTAAAAAAGAAAATATCACTGCTGGATAGTTACTATACAGCTGGCCTGACTGACTGGAATGTTCCGGGAATGGCAGTTGCCATTGTTTCAAAGGATAGTGTGCTATTTGCAAAAGGATTTGGTGTGACTGATGTAGTTTCAAAAAAACCAGTCGATGAAAATACCCTATTCGCGCTTGCCAGCAATACAAAAGCGTTTACGGCAACAGCACTGGCCATATTGGTCGACCAGGGAAAAATAAATTGGGATGATAAGGTAACTGACTATTTGCCATGGTTCAATATGTATGATCCTTATGTCACCAATTCGTTTACTATCAGAGATTTACTTTGTCACAGAAGTGGTTTGGAGACCTTCTCTGGTGATTTGATTTGGTATGGCAGCACCTACACCCGAAAAGAAGTTGTGACAAAAGCACAGTTTCTGAAACCGGTGTATGGTTTCCGTGAACATTTTGGTTATTCAAACATTATGTTTATTGCTGCCGGCGAAATAATACCGGCTGTAACCGGTCAGTGCTGGGAAGATTTCGTCGCGGAAAACATTCTCAAACCATTGGAAATGAATCATTCAAGGTTGCAGATTACTGGCCTGAAAAGTGTTGCAAATGTCGCGCAACCCCATACCTATGTGGAAGGTAAACCTGTAATGATCCCCTGGTTAGACTGGAACAATATGGCACCGGCAGGTTCTCTTATTTCAAGTGTTTCTGATATGGCAAAATGGCTGCAAATGAATCTCGGTAATGGGATCTATCATAGTGATACACTGATTAGTACCAAAAGAATTTTTGAATTGCAAAGTCCCAATACCCTGATCAATGTGGGTGAAAGTTCTTCGAAAATGTTTCCAAGTATCCATTTCAAAGCGTATGGCATGGGTTGGAGTCTGATGGATTACCTCGGACGAAAAATAGTCACACACAATGGCGGTTATGATGGCATGATTTCACAAACAGTTTTTATTCCAGAGGAAAATATTGGTTTTGTGATTGTTACAAATGCCAATTCAACCTTATATTACCCCATGATGTATAAAACTCTGGATGTTTTACTTGGAAATCCTGTTGATAAGGATTGGAGTAAATTGATCCTCGAAAGGGTTAAAAAAAATGAAGATTATGCAACAAAAGCCAAGGCTGAAAAAGAAGCGTTACGAAATATAAATACAAAACCAAGTCTGGATATTGACTCATATACAGGTTTTTATGGTTGTGCGCTCTATGACAGCGTTCAAGTTTATAATGAAAACGGTAAACTCGCCTTACAGTTTATGCGTACTGCAAGCCTAAAAACCGGCTTAACACATTGGCAATATGATACCTATGAAATTGAATTTAAAGAATTTCCATCCTTACCCAAAGGACTGGTCACTTTTAAATTGAACAGGGATGGAAAAGTAGATGAAATGGAAATCTTTGTTGATAATCCTGATTTTGATTTCACTGAATTCAAACTTAGAAAGTTGGAGTAGGTTGAACCCTTACATATTTGGCTTCAATTGTAGCATAATGCTATAATTTTTGAGGATCTTTCAAACTTTTTCCGGAATAATTTGTTTATCAAAATAAAAAACATGAAAAATAACTTTCTATTTTTAATATTATTGGTAATGATCAGTGGCTCAATATTTTCACAATCAACATTTCATGAATTTATTGTGAAGGACATTGATGGGAAAGATTTCGCATTGTCACAACTGAAAGGTAAAAAAGTGATGGTTGTGAATGTAGCATCAAAGTGCGGACTAACGCCACAATATGAAAAACTTGAAGCGCTTTACAAACAGTATGGTGGTGACAAATTTGTGATTATTGGTTTTCCTGCCAATAATTTTTTAAGTCAGGAACCAGGAACTGATACGGAGATCAAGTCATTTTGCACACTTGAATACGGTGTTAGTTTCCCTATGATGTCAAAAATCTCAGTAAAAGGAAAGGATCAGCACCCATTATACAAATGGCTTACTACCAAAGAATTGAATGGTGTTGAAGATTCAGATGTTTCCTGGAATTTTCAAAAGTACCTAATCGATGAAAACGGTATGATTGTGAAAGTTATCAGTCCGAAAACTGATCCCTTGGACGCTGAAATTATTGACTGGCTTAAGAAATAACCCGGAAATAATTTTTACTTATCCGAATATTCCTTTTACACTTCCACCATCGTGGCTGAATGTTTGGCCAGTGACAAAGCGGGCTTGTTTGGAAAGCAACCAAACTGCAGGTTGTGCCATTTCAAAGGCTTCTCCCATCCTGCCAACCGGAATAGAATTTTCTATGCTACTTTTTGCTTCCTCAACCGATATTTTTAACAAATCAGCTTTCTTCATAAACAAACGCTGCATCGCCGAAGTATTATGATATCCGGGTGCCATTACATTGAAAGTGATGTTTTCAGCGGCATACTCCTGCGATAAACTCTTTGCAAAACCCACTATTGCCGGACGAAATGTATTGCTAAGAATCAGGTTTTCAACCGGTTGTTTCACCGATATACTTTCGATAAAGAGGAATCTGCCATATTGTTGACGACGGAAAACAGGTAACAATAAGGAAGTAAAAGCAATTTTCCATTGCACCAGTAAATGATACGATTCGTCCCAATCGGCCTGGGTGAGTTCGTTCATTTTTTTTGCTGGTGGACCACCGGCATTAATCAAAACACCAGATAAATACTTTCCGTCAATAAACTGAATAACTTCTTGTTGGATAATTGATTGTGTGATATCACCGACAATATAGTTTAACTGATTATTCCACTGATTCTTGAATTCGGCAAGTACCTTTTCGGTTCGTGCTACGGCAAGCACCTGCGCTCCTTCGTTGAGAAGCAATTCGGCTATGGCACGTCCGAAACCCGAACCTGCGCCAGTTACAATGAAAAATGATTCTTTAAGTTGCAAATCCATGTGTTTGATTTTTACGTCAAAAATAGTCAATTGAAAATTAATAGATCTGAATATGATGCATTTCTCTCAACCCATGATTTGATGCTGCTTAAATCCGTAATTTCGCATGGAAATACAGTCAGAAAAAGATGACAGCAATACAACGAAAAGCAATCATAACAGGTTCACTTGCCATTGGCATTTCAGCGGTTTTGTGGGGTTTTGATGGCGCGGTCCTTACTCCGCGCTTATATAACCTCGATGTGATATTTGTAGTATTTATTGTGCATCTTCTCCCCTTTCTTGTTATGAATATTTTCATGTTTCGGGAGTACCGGAAAATTCTTTCGATGGAACGAAAGGATATCATTATCTTTTTGTTAATCAGTTTATTTGGTGGTGCAATTGGTACGTTGGCAATTGTAAAAGCCTTGTTCCTGATGGATTTCAACCACCTTTCCGTAGTGATTCTGCTTCAAAAGCTACAGCCTGTTTTTGCTATTCTGCTCGCAACAACCTTTTTACACGAAAAACTCAGAAAAAACTTTTTCTATTGGGCTGGTTTGGCAGTAGTTGGAGGGTATTTCCTCACTTTTGGTTTTGCTCTTCCAAATATGCAAACCGATGAAAAAACGGTGTATGCTTCGCTATTGGCGTTGTTAGCTACCTTATCATTCAGCAGTTCCACGGTTCTGTCAAAAAAGATTTTAGGCACGTATAAATTCACGACTTCGACCTTTTTCCGTTATGGGTTTACTTCATTTATTATGCTGTTATTCATGCTGATAGCCGGTGATTTTTCGCAATTCGGAACGACAACAACCGAAAACTGGATGTATATCTTCATTATTGGCGCTACCACTGGTTCGGGTGCTATTTTCCTCTATTATTATGGACTCAGAAAAGTGAAAGCGAGTCTTGCCACTATCAGTGAGTTGATGTTTCCGTTATCAGCAGTTGTTTTCGATTATTTTGTAAATGGTAGTCTGTTCTCACCTGTTCAGTGGGTCGCTGCCGGGGTGATGATATTTGCGATTCTAAAACTCACGGCAAGTGATAATAAAAGTTGATTTACTTGAAGAAAAGTGCTAATTTAGAACTGATTATTAAATAATAGCATTATGGAAGATGTAAAATTAGTGTTTACCGGTTCGGCAATCGAAGCAAGTTTCATCGCTGAAATTCTTGATGAAAATGGAATTTCTTTTATTTTCCGTGATACATTGGACGAAAGTATCATTGCCGGTTGGGCATCGGGATCACCCGAAGATTCAGGACTTATTTACGTTGAAGGTGAAGATTTTGAAAAAGCAAAAGAAGTTATTACTAACTATTTATCAACAAGATAAAGCTTTTATCGAAGCATTGAGTGATACTTTTTACGAATTTCGTTTATTAATTTACCGGAACAAAGCTGCATTCTCAAAACAATGAAAAACTATCTTTGTGCCTGTTAATCCTGTAAAGATGTTGATACTAAGAAAATATTTCCTGCTATTTATTCTCACAATTTTTGCCTTTTCATCGTTGAAAGTCCATGCACAGAAAAAGATGGATGACGATATGTGTGTCAACCGGAATGAATTGCGATTGGCCGAACTCATCAATAGCTTCCGGATTCAAAACAAACTACCTGAGATTCCATTATCCAAGTCATTGTTTGTAGTAGCGAAAACCCATGTGAATGACCTTCAAATTAACCGGCCTGATACAAGTATATGTAATACTGCAAGTTGGTCGGATAAGGGAAAATGGAGCTCCTGTTGTTTCAATAAATATGTGTTAAAGACAGAATGTATGTGGGATAAGCCAAAGGAGTTGACCCCGTATAAATTTAAAGGATATGAAATCAGTTATTTTGAAGAAGGAATTGTAAATGAAGACAGTTTATTCAGGCTTTGGTCTGCCACCGCCGAAGTAAGTGATATGTTGTTATGCAAAGGAATACATTCAGATAAGAAATGGCTGGCAATTGGCGTGGGAATCAGTGATAATTACGCATGTATCTGGCTCGGTCAGCGACCCGATCCGCAAGGGAAACCAACCGTTTGCAAAAATGATAAACAAGCCGTTTCTTCATCTGTAGCATCGCAACAACCGGATGGAAAAACCGGAAAATATTACCTGATCTACGGTAGTTTCAGCCGACAGCCTGATGCTGAAGAAGAAGTAAAAAAATATAAACTAGCTGGTCTTAAAAATGCTCAGATTGTTTTAAATGGCGATAAAATCCGTGTGGCCCTGGGCGTTTACGATAGCATAAAAGAAGCCATGGCAGCCAAAGACAAATACAAAGACAAATATAAAGACGCCTGGATATTAAAGAATTGAACCAACAAACTGTCGACGCTGTATTTGGCAATTCGATGGTTGGATGAATGGGCCAAATAGCAATGAAAGATTTCGTAACAATTTTCTGGTTCAGACGCGATTTGCGTTTGCATGATAATGCCGGCCTTTATCATGCGCTGTCTTCGGGTAAACCTGTGATTCCGCTGTTTATTTTCGATACCAATATTCTAGGTAAACTTGAAAATAAAGCTGATATACGGGTACAATTCATCCATGATACATTATTGAGTTTGAATAAACAACTGAACGAGTTGAATAGCAGTTTATTCGTTAAGTTTGGTAAGCCTGTTGATATTTTTACATCACTTATCGCGGAATTCAACATTGAAAAAGTTATTATTAATGAGGATTATGAACCGTATGGTTTACAACGCGACAATTCAGTGAAACTTCTTCTATATCAACACAATATTATGTTTGAGACTTTCGCGGACCACACAATTTTTGGTCCGGATGAAGTGCTAAAAGCAGATGGATCGCCTTATACTGTTTTCACACCCTATAGCCGTCGCTGGAAAGAAGCCTATGCAGCTAAACAGAGTATTCATTATGATTCTGAAACGCTGCTGGCAAATTTTGTCAGCATCAGCAATACCATTCCTTCAATGGAAGAAATTGGCTTTCAAGAGACGAAGTATCCTATTGCCGGACCTGTCCTGGCAGCCAATTGCATCATAAAATATAATGAAACGAGAGACTTTCCGGGTAAGGATTCCACAACAAGAAATGGCATTCACCTGCGTTTTGGCACTGTCAGTGCACGGAAATTGGTAAAAATAGCACGAAACACGAACGAAACTTATCTGAATGAATTGATATGGCGTGAGTTTTTCATGCAGATTATATTTCATTTTCCGCATGTTGAAAATGAGTGTTTCCATAAAAAATATAATGGGTTACCCTGGCGGAATAATGAGAGAGAGTTTGCTGCCTGGTGTGCCGGCCAAACTGGCTATCCGTTGGTTGATGCGGGCATGCGGGAGCTAAACGAAACAGGATTTATGCATAATCGTGTGCGCATGATAACCGCTGGTTTTCTGACAAAACATTTGCTTATTGACTGGCGTTGGGGAGAATCCTATTTTGCTTCACATCTAGTTGATTTCGAATTGTCCTCAAACAATGGTAACTGGCAATGGGCTGCCGGTTGTGGTTGCGACGCAGCACCCTATTTCAGGGTTTTTAGTCCAACCGAGCAACAGCGAAAGTTCGACGCTGAACTGTATTACTGCAAGAAATGGATTCCTGAATTAATGACTTCTGAATATCCATTACCCATTGTCGATCACGTATTTGCCCGTAACAGAGCCATTTCAACTTATAAAGAACATTTGAAAACATTTGCTTTTTGATCACACAAACTTTCTTAATGCGAATGCTTAATTCGTAAATTTGAATTCTAATTTTTTTCCGAATGAAAAACAAAAAACAACTCATTATTGCCTTTGCAGTAATCGCCATGCTGTTGGCCGGTTATTTTCTTTTTTTTAATAAAAAACCAGCGCATATTCCGTTCAATCAGGCTTTTACTCCTTTTATAACTGCCTTCACTTCAGGCAATATTTCAAAAGAAAGCCCAATTCGGATTCAACTTGCACAGGAACTTTCAAAAGAAGAGTTGGTAAAACTTGAAGGGATCCGGCTTTTCGAATTTTCCCCTGACATAAAGGGTAAAACTGTTTGGCAGGATGGATCTACCGTCGATTTTATTCCTGAAGTTCCGCTCCCATCGGGACAATTATTTGAAGCTGAGTTTGCCCTCTGGAAAACAATCAAGGTTGCCGATGCCCTGAAATCATTTACCTTCAGTTTTCATGTTATTCATCAGTCCTTTGATGTGGTGGTCGATGGTTTGAAATCGGTTGATAAAATGAAACCTGAAAGGCAGCGGTTGCATGGAGCAATTGTTACAGCCGATGTTGAAGATCCGGAGGCTGTTAAAAAAGTATTGGAAGCCACACAAGACAATCATACACTCCCGATTGCCTGGGAATACGATGGTGAAAGGAAAAGATTCAGCTTCGTTGTCGATAGCATCGTTCGGGGTGATAAGGCTTCAGTGGTGAAGCTGGCCTGGAATGGCAAGGACATCAACATGGTTGTAAAAAGCAGTCAGGAAGTGCCAGTACCGGCCCTGAGTGAATTTATTCTCGTACACAAAAAAGTTTTTTACAATCCCGATCAGTATTTGTTACTGCAATTTTCGAGTCCGCTTCTCGAAAACCAGAACCTGGATGGGTTGATACGCATTGGACAGGTAACAAATTTGAAATTTGTGATACTCGATAATGAAATCAGGGTATACGCGCCACAGCGCCTTGCCGGTGATCAGGAAGTGTTTGTTGATATGGGAATTCAAAACAGCGCGAAAGGAAAACTTAAAGAAACGATTCAGTTTGTCACGACGTTTGAAGAGTTGTTGCCTGCTGTCAGACTCACAAACAATGGTGTCATTTTACCCAATACCGGAAAACTTGCATTTCCATTTGAATCGGTCAACCTGCGCGCTGTGGATGTGAAAGTGATTAAAATTTATGAAAACAATATCAAACAATTCCTACAAGTCAATTCCCTTGATGGCAATTACGAACTCAGGCGGGTGGGTAAAGTTGTAGCCAGAAAAACAATTGCCCTGGATGAAGATAAGTTGCTCGATTTGAATAAATGGAATCGCTTTTCTCTCGATCTGAATGATCTGATCAAGGCCGAACCCGGAGCAATTTATCAGATTACCCTCGGATTCAAACTTGATTACTCCTTATACACCTGTAATGCAGCCGCAGCAACAACGATTGACGGGGCAGATGAATCGGATGAAGAATACTATTATTATGAAGATTATTCGGGTGAAGAATACAGTGACGATTTTGATACCTATTACTATCCAAGGGGATATCGCTGGAATCAAAGGGATAATCCATGTCATAATTCCTATTATACAAGCGATCGTTGGGTAACGCGGAATATTTTGGCTTCGGATCTCGGACTGATTGCCAAAAAAGGAACAGGTGACAATATGCTTTTTGTGGTAAACAATCTGAAAACCACAAAACCGGTGGCTGATGTTTCACTTCAAATATATGATTATCAGCAGCAATTGATTGCCGAAGGAAAAACCAACAGTGAGGGGATCGCCTATATCAGCGTAAAAAGTACCCCATATCTGCTCATTGCATCTGATGGTTCCCAAAAAGGTTATCTCCGTTTGGATGATGGCTCATCCCTTTCACTGAGTAAATTTGATATTTCGGGTGAAAATACGCAGGAGGGTATCAAAGGGTTTATTTATGGGGAACGGGGCGTATGGCGGCCTGGCGATACCTTGTATCTGAAGTTTATGCTGGAAGACAGATTGAAAACTATTCCGTTGAATCATCCCGTTTCGTTTGAATTGTTCAACCCGTTCGGGCAACTGATCCGAAAAATAATCAGAACCGAATCGGTGAATGGGATCTATGATTTTCAAACAAGCACAGATGCTGATGCACCAACAGGTGTGTGGAATGTAAAAGTAAAAGTCGGAGGTGCGACTTTCCAGAAGAGTATCAGTATCGAAACCATTATGCCCAATCGATTGAAACTGAACCTCGATTTTGGAGGCGCAATCTATAAAAACAAGACAGTTACCGGAGTATTACAGGCTAACTGGCTGCATGGCGCAGTAGCTAAAAATCTTAAAGCGACTATCGAAGCAACCCTGACAGGAGCCAACACCGTTTTTAAAAAATTCCCTGCTTACAGTTTTGATGATCCTGCCAGAAGATTTGAAAGTGAGAAGAAGATTATTTTTGATGGTGAAATAGATGAAAACGGAAAAGCAACAATTTCGCCTGAATTTACGACTGACAATGCTCCGGGTATGTTGAATGCCGTCTTTGTTACCCGGGTTTTCGAACCGGGCGGCAACTTCAGTATCGATAAGTTCAGCATTCCATATTACCCCTTTACAACATTCATCGGAATGCAACTATTTGAGAATGAAAAATCTAACTCGACTATATTCACCAATACTGATCACAACATCAAAATTGTTGCCGTCGATCAGCAAGGAATTCTTACTAATAAATGTAAATCGGTTGAGGTTCAAATCTATAAGGTTGAATGGCGCTGGTGGTGGGATCGCTCGGATGAAAATCTGACCAATTACAACACTTCGAGTTATCATAAACCCATCAAATGGGAAAAGATTTCACTGACGAACGGACAGGGTGAATACAAGCTGAAAATCAATTATCCTGAATGGGGACGATTTCTGATCCGGATTATTGATGAAGTGGGCGGACATAGTACCGGACAATCTTTTTATGTGGATTGGGGAGGCGAATATGCCCATAATTCGAAGGATCAGCCCGGAGGTGCCACCATGCTGAGTTTTGCCTCGGATAAAACCAATTATACCGTTGGTGAAAAAATTACGCTTACCATTCCAACAGGAAATGAAGGCTGTGCATTGGTGAGTATTGAAAACGGCTCCCGTGTGTTGCAGACAAACTGGGTGGATGTGAATCCCGGACAAACACAGTTTTCCTTTAAAGCAACGCAGGAAATGACGCCGAATGTTTTTGTTCATGTCACCCTGCTTCAGCCACATGCACAAACGATGAATGACCTTCCCATTCGCATGTACGGTATCATTCCGCTAATGATAGAAGATCCTGACACAAAATTGCAGCCTGTAATTAGTATGAAAGACGTGCTGCGTCCTGAAGAAAAATCGAAAATCACTGTTTCAGAGAAAGCAGGCAAAGAAATGACATATACAATCGCCATTGTTGATGATGGTCTGCTCGATCTGACACGATTTAAAACGCCCGATCCGTGGACAAAATTCAACGCCAAAGAAGCACTTGGGGTGAAAAGCTGGGATCTGTATGACAATGTTATTGGCGCCTGGAGCGCGCAACTGGAGCGGATGTTCAGTATTGGAGGTGATGATTTTAACAGACCAAAAGATGATAAAAAGGCAAAGCGTTTTAAACCGGTCGTCATCTCACTGGGACCATTCTACTTGAAAAAAGGAGAAAAGCAAACCCATGAATTCAAGATGCCTCAATATGTTGGCTCGGTGCGTGCCATGGTAGTGTGTGCTTTTGAAGGGGCCTATGGTTCAGCCGAAAAAACAATACCTGTCCGCAAACCCCTTATGTTGCTGGCAACCTTACCGCGTGTTATCGGTCCGGGCGAAATAGTAAGTTTACCGGTGAATGTATTTGCCATGGAAAAGAATGTCAGTGAAGTTTCGGTGGAAGTACAGGCCGATACATCGTTTATAGTGGAAGGGGAAAAACTAAAGAGTCTGAAATTCACCGAAATTGGAGATAAATTGGTCAATTTCAACCTAAAAGTTAAACCGGTATTGGGTGTTGGTCATGTAAAAATTATCGCAAAAAGTGGAAACGAAACGGCTGATTATTCGGTAGAGATTGATATACGCAATCCGAATCCTTATATCACCGATGTGATAGATACTGTCATCCAGGCAGGTCAAAAGATGACAATTCCATACAAACCACTGGGTATGCCGGGTACAAATACTGGCATTCTTGAAGTTTCTTCCTTCCCTCCTATCAATCTTGGCAAACGGCTCGATTATCTGATTCATTATCCGTATGGTTGCGTCGAACAGACTACATCAGCAGTGTTTCCACAACTTTTCATTTCGAAATTTGTTGATCTTTCACCTGAACAGAAATCTGAAGTGGAAAATAATATTAAAACTGGTATTCAACGGTTATCCACCTTTCAGATACCTGATGGCGGCATGGCCTATTGGCCTGGCACTTCACAATCCGATGACTGGTCAAGCTCATATGCCGGTCATTTTATGATTGAGGCACAAATGATGGGATACAATCTTCCTCCGGCCTTTTTGGAGCAATGGAAAAGATTCCAGCGATCGAGGGCCACAAACTGGACGCTTGGTGCCTATGAACGATCGACCCTGATGCAGGCGTATCGCCTGTTTACACTTGCCCTGGCAAAATCACCTGAGTTGGGCGCCATGAACCGATTGCGTGAACAAACGAATCTACCTGTTGAATCCCTGTGGTGTCTTGCAGCTGCCTATCAGTTGTCCGGACAATCAGAAGTTGCCAAAGCCCTGACTTCGAAAATTGGAACTACGGTAACGAAATACACCGAATCGGGTTCATCCTATGGCTCTGATTTGCGCGATAAGGCTATGATGCTGGAGGCATTGACGTTGATCGGAGATCAATCAAAAGCGGCCCCATTGATGAAGGAAATTGCAGGACGTTTGAGCAGTTATGAATGGATGGGTACACAAACTACCGCCTATTGTCTAGTAGCGGTCGCCAAATTCATTGATAAAAATGGTGTTTCTGACAAACTGAATTTCACTTACAACATCAATAAAAATTCAAAAGAAGTGAATACAGTTTCTCCATTCTCACAAACTAATATACCCATTGAAAACGCCGAAAATGGTAAAGTTGAGATTACAAATAAAAGCAAGGGTATGTTGTTTACACGGGTTATTATTACCGGACAACCCGAAAGCGGTGAAAGTAAAGGAAGTAAGGAGAATGGCCTGAAAATCAGCTTGACTTATAAAACATTGGAAGGGAAGGATATAGATATTAGTAAATTAAGACAGGGAACTGATTTTATGGCTGAGGTAACTGTAACCAATCCCGGATTCAGAGGTAATTATGAACAAATGGCGCTATCACAGGTTTTCCCTTCGGGTTGGGAAATTCACAATACCCGTTTGTTTGGAACAGAAGGCGCACTGAAAGCATCTCCGTTTACTCATCAGGATATTCGTGATGACAGGGTATATACCTATTTCAACATCAATAAAAACCAGTCGTTGACCTACTATGTCCTGCTGAATGCCAGTTACACCGGAAGGTATTTTTTACCATCGACTAACTGTGAGGCCATGTATGACGCAACGATCAATGCGCGTGTGCCGGGTAAATGGGTGGAAGTAACAGAATGAGAAAAGTGATTTCCTTTGTCAACAGGCACAGGCGAAAGTGCATTGCATTGCTGCTTGTGCCCTTATTTGTTTTTATTTTTTCGAAAATATTTTTACCGGATCCGATCTTTAAAACGCCAGTTTGTCTAGTGGTTGAGGACAGGAATGAACAATTACTTGGCGCGGTGATTGCGGGCGACGGCCAATGGCGTTTTCCTTACAACCCGTTGGTTCCGGAGAAATTTCGTCAAGCTTCCATTACTTTCGAAGACAAACGCTTTTATTCCCATATTGGTATCGATCCTGTAGCTGTAGGCAGGGCGCTGTTACAGAATTTCCGTTCGAAACGGACAGTCAGTGGTGGAAGCACAATCACCATGCAGGTGGTGAGGTTGGCGCGTAACAAACCAAGGAATATTTTTCAGAAATCGATCGAAATGCTGCTGGCATTGTATGTTGACCTGGTTTATTCAAAGGATGAAATCATGGCCTTATATGCCTGGCAGGCTCCGTTTGGCGGGAATGTAGTCGGGCTCGAAGCAGCGTCGTGGAGGTATTTCGGAAGAAAACCCGAACAGCTTTCATGGAGTGAAGCTGCCACATTGGCGGTGCTTCCCAACAGTCCGGCACTCATTCATCCCGGACGAAACAGAAAATCATTACAAATAAAAAGGGATTTCTTACTCGACAAACTTTGCAACAATGGTACCATCGACTCCCTCACCTGTCTGATTTCCAAACTGGAACCCTTACCCGAAAAGCCTGTATCACTGCCTCAACTGGCGCCCCAACTGGTCGATAGAATTTATTTCAACCGCTTCAATAAAAAAAAACCGGGTATAGCCAAATTTGTTACCACCATCGACGCTCCTTTGCAACAGCAGGTGAATGAAATGTTGGCACGGCACAGCAGCGGATGGATTGCTAACGGAATTCATAACGGTGCAGCCATCGTCATTGAGGTGGAAACCGGTAAAACCCTTGCTTATGCCGGCAATATCCCGAACGACAAAAAAGCACACCACAACGAAGTGGATGTGATTGTTGCCCCACGCAGTCCGGGCAGTACCCTGAAGCCCCTGCTTTTCTCAGCCATGCTCACAGATGGACTGATATTGCCTACGACCCTGATTCCAGATATTCCAACCCAGATTGCCGGCTATGCACCGAAAAATTTTAATCTAGAATATGATGGGGCCATTGCGGCGAAAAAAGCACTCTCGCGCTCGCTCAATGTGCCGGCCATCCGCATGCTGCGCAGCTATGGTGTCGAACGATTTCATCTGTTGCTGCAACGTATGGGCATGACTACCATCAATCAACCTGCAGATCATTACGGCCTGTCGCTCATTCTCGGAGGCGGAGAGACTTCGTTGTGGGAGTTAAGCGGCATCTATGCCAGCATGGCACGCATACTGAATCATTATGGCGGAAACAGCGGCCGGTATGATAAAAAAGACTGGCATATGCCTTATTATCTTTCAAATGTTGAATTATTAAAGAAGGAACACGATATTTTTAAACTGGATGAAACATTTTTTCTGAATGCCGGGGCAATCTGGTCGACCTTCGAAGCCATGGAGGATGTGATGCGCCCCGGTGAAGAAGCGATCTGGAAGGAACTGAATATCACCCAGAAAATCGCTTGGAAAACTGGCACCAGTTATGGATTTCGTGACGGATGGGCCATCGGCTGCACCCCGAAATATGTGGTGGGTGTGTGGGTTGGTAATGCGGATGGCGAAGGACGTCCCGGGCTGACAGGCATTGCAACCGCTGCACCGGTGATGTTTGAGATATTTGCGCAATTATCCGAATCCAACTGGTTCGATATGCCTTATGATGATCTCGAAAAGGTAGCTGTTTGTTCTGAAAGTGGATTTCGTGCCCTCGATATCTGCGAACAAAAGGATTCGGTGTGGATTCCGCGTTCGGGTATGAAAACACCTCCCTGCCCCTATCATCAGCTGATACACTTGGATGCAACCGGGAAATATCGTGTGCACAGTGAATGCGAATCCACTGCAACGATGATCCACAAATCATGGTTTGTGCTTCCTCCGGCCATGGAATGGTATTATAAAACCAGAAACGATCACTATCGGGTATTGCCCGTTTTCAGGGCCGATTGTATTCAGAATGGCAGCGGTGATGCCGATATGGAGATCATCTACCCGAAGCAGTCGACCACTATTTATGTTCCGATCGAAATTGACGGGACGCCGGGCAAAACCATCTTCGAGGTGGCCCATCGTAATCCTTCCACCATCATTTATTGGCATCTGGATGATCAATACCTCGGCTATACAAAGAATTTTCACCAGATGGCGCTCTACCCGGCTGCCGGTGAGCATTTGCTATATCTGATCGATGAGCATGGCGGCCGCCTGGAGCAGTATTTTGAAGTGATCGGGAAAGGGAAGTAAAACAGAAGTACTAGAATCTGGTGACTGGTAACTAGTGACTTGTAGCTAGTTACCAGAAACAAGCAACAAGCAACCAGCCTTAACATTCTACTGAATACTTGAAAATTACTTTGAAAGCAATTCCAGCATTTTTTTACCAATGTCGGCGGGTGAGTTTACCACATGTATGCCACATTCGGTGAGGATTTCTTTTTTGGCTTCGGCAGTATCGGCTTTTCCGCCAATGATGGCACCGGCATGGCCCATGGTCCGTCCTTTGGGGGCTGTTGCACCGGCAATGAATCCGACAACCGGTTTGGTTCCGTTGTCTTTAATCCAATAGGCGGCATCGGCTTCCATACTTCCACCAATTTCTCCAATCATCACGATCCCTTCTGTCTCAGGGTCGGCCATCAGCAATTGTACGGCATCGCGGGTGGTGGTTCCGATGATTGGGTCGCCACCGATTCCGATGGCTGTGGTTTGACCGAGACCTGCTTTGGTAAGCTGATCAACGGCTTCGTAGGTTAAGGTCCCTGAGCGCGATACAATGCCAACCCTGCCTTTTTGGTGAATGAAGCCGGGCATGATACCCACTTTGGCTTCTCCGGGTGTGATGACACCGGGGCAGTTTGGCCCGATCAAACGTGTGTCTTTTCCTGCGAGGTAGGCTTTCACTTTCACCATATCGGAGGTTGGAATGCCTTCGGTGATACAAACAATCACTTTAATACCAGCAGCAGCCCCTTCCATGATCGCATCGGCAGCAAAGGCAGGCGGAACAAAAATTACTGACACATCGGCACCGGTTTTCATAACAGCATCTGACACTGTGTTAAAAACGGGACGATCGAGATGGGTTTCACCACCTTTACCTGGAGTAACACCACCAACAACGTTGGTTCCGTATTCGATCATCTGTCCGGCATGAAAGGTTCCTTCGGTGCCAGTAAAGCCCTGCACCAGCACTTTTGATTGTTTGTTGACAAGTACGCTCATTGAAAATAGGGTTTCGATTAATTTATTGTCAAAGATATAGCATTTGTTTGATTTGGATGGCAGCCTGAAGTTTTTTTGAGTGAAATCGATTTGAAGGGACTCTTTACTAAGAATATTCTTTATCATCAGTAACCCATAATTTACTGACAGGAGTTATAAGCCTCAGATTTATGCTATTATTGTGTTTTATACGACAGAAATGGGATTCTGAATTATAATTTTCATTGTCATTTTAATGCATGTAACTTGAAACCCTTATTTTTTCGCCACCCAATCCGATTTCAGGCAATGGCTGCTGCAACACCATGCCACTAAGAAAGAATTGTGGGTAGGATATTACAAGGCGGGCAGTAAAAAAACCAGACAATCCCGACTCGAAAAACTTATCAATTCCTGTGAAGCCGAAACATTCCTTTGCTCTTTTTTATTCAATAACCTACCTTTGCTCAAATTCGCATTATGAGGTTTAATTATCTGAGTGAAGATACCATTTGTGCACTGGCTTCTGCCCATGGGATGGGTGCTGTGGCGCTTATCAGGATTTCGGGGCCAAAAAGTATTGCTATTATCGCAAACATCTTTAAACCAAAAAATAGACATCTTGATATTCAAGCTGCATTTAGTCACCATTTGTATTTTGGGTCGATCCATGAAGGTGAAATGGTAATTGATGAAGTGCTGGTAAGTATATTCAGGGCTCCCCACTCCTACTCTGGTGAGGATGCTGCCGAGATCAGCTGTCATGGTTCGGTATATATTCAGCAGCGTATCATTGAATTGTTAATCGAAAATGGCTGCCGTTTGGCTGAGCCAGGTGAGTTTACCATGCGTGCCTTTGCCAACGGACGTTTCGATCTGGCCCAGGCCGAGGCTGTTGCCGACCTGATTGCTTCGCAGTCGGAAGCAGCACATCGCATTGCCATGAAACAGATGCGTGGCGGATTCTCTGCCAAAATTAAAGAATTGCGCAGGCAACTGATCGATTTCAGTTCACTCATTGAACTGGAACTCGATTTTGCTGAAGAAGATGTCGAGTTTGCTGACCGGAAAGCCTTTCACCGGCTTATCCTTGCGCTGAAAAGTGAAATCACTTTGTTAATTGATAGTTTCAAAGCGGGTAATGTCATTAAAAACGGTATTCCGGTGGCTATTATTGGCAAACCCAATGTCGGTAAATCGACCTTGCTGAATGCCATCCTGAACGAGGAAAAAGCCATTGTGAGCGAAATCCCCGGAACGACACGCGATGCTATCGAAGACACCATTGTCATCGGGGGATATTCGTTCCGATTTATTGACACTGCAGGCCTGCGTGATTCGGACGATACCATTGAGAATATGGGAATTGAACGAACATATCAGAAGATAGATCAGGCATCCGTTATCCTCTACGTCTGCGATCTGACAACCTTCACCAAAGAGTCGACAGTTGAGATTCTGGATGAATTCCGTTCGCATATTGATGACGAGAATAAACATTTTATCCTGGTAGTCAACAAAGCCGATTTAATGGAAGAAATACCCGCCCACTTTGCAGAGTTTGTTGAGCTGGAGACGGTTTTCGTTTCGGCCAAACGCAAGGAAAACATCCATCTGATTGCCGACAGTCTGGTGAATGCCATAAAAAACCTCAATTTGAACACAGATGCCATCGTGAGTAATGCACGCCATTACCAGGCGCTAAAAGAATCGCTCACCGCGATTGAATCAGTCGAAAACGGCTTTCAATCGGGTCTGCCCACCGATCTGGCAGGAATTGATATCCGGATGGCACTGTATCATTTAGGTACTATCACGGGTGAGATTACAAACGAAGAGGTGCTTGGAAATATCTTTAGTAAATTCTGTATCGGAAAGTAATAAAGAAACCCAGTGACTAAAAAGCCTATCTATTGAGGAACTAAATTCAAAGGTTTATTAATCCTTCACGCAACGAACTGAATTGCCAAACTCTGTGGAGGCAAAGTAACGACCACTCCCATTTTCAGAATAGTTAAGATATTCACAATAACCACTATAATTAAGATATATGGAAGATATCCACCATTGAGTATTCGTAGCCATACCTCTAAATTCTCCATAATTATCACGAATACCGCATGGTAAGCCTGTGAAACCTGTTTTATTATTAGTTTTTTGATTATTCCCTGCAGATCCAGCATTTTCACTGGATGTCCAACCTGTTGTAGAAGCTAAAGATTTTGCAATTTTATTATCAGACGTTGTACCATCAAAATTATAACCATTTGCTATCAGGTATTTCTCTAATGTTTCCCATTCAGCCAAAGTAGGCACATGCCAACCCTTGGGACAGAGTTTACCAGTGTTAACAGCGTGCCAATTATATAATTTCCCATAAAGTACTGAATTTTCAGGGTTATTATCATAATCACATTGAGCACCCGTTTCAAGTTCAAACCAATCATCTTCAATTGTTACATTTGGTATAGGCGTGCCATCATTATATTTTGTGGTCTTTAAATTTTCCATCATCCATGTCTGGGTTCCTATCTTAATGGTTTTATATCGGTAACTGTACCATCGTTATCTCCTGAAGGGATATTATTTTCATTTCTCTCAAAACTGCTTGTGAGCATAATTATAGCTCCCAGTAATAGCAATGAATAAAACCAAATTTTGTTTTTCCTTTTCATGATTTTTCAATTTTAAAAGTTAATAGGTTTGTTTGTTGTCTGTTATTTCTATCGTACAATGAACACCAATGGTATGGCTTTCCATTTTGTTGAAGTTATTTCGCGATTAAATTGATATGGATAAACTGAAAAAAAGCAAACCAGCAGCTAAACCAAACAAAACCAACCGTTTTAAAATGATTTGTAGCAAGATTTTTGTCTTTATCCATGATCGAAGTTTGGTTTAAAGTGCTTCGAGACACTCTATTGGTATGTAATCTAACGACGAAATTAGTTAACCATTATTTTCTTGTCAAGTATATTTCTTGTATGATTTCAATGTTTTTGATCGTTAATGAACCCATTCATTTTAGTCGAAGGGAAGTCTAATGACACCTTCCCTGTTGTTTTTCTTCTACACTTTTTGAACCCACCGCACCATTGGCAATTCCACCAGCTTCTCCCGATTGAATCCGGGATCAGCCGGTTCATTTCCAAACCCAACCAAAAGCAAAAAGCCGCTTCACTCCAACCGTCCCCATCGTTACGCTTGTGCCAGATTACTTCTGTAGACGCTTTAACCGAATCTAAGATGATACGTTTTGCCAGAATGTGCATTAATGGCAACAACAAGGTCTCGCAAACTATCACGATTTGTGAGCTGTCCAAAAAGCATACACAGCAGTTGATTCCAGTAGAAAAAATGCCTGACATACTTATTGCCATCAAACTGTAAAACAAAACGGTCAAAAGCCCTTTGTGTTATAAACCTACGATTTTAGCAAAAACATATTTTCCTTGATTCATGGCCTACCTATTTTTGAGTAAACCTAAGTCAATTCAAATCGTCACCGTGCTAAAAAACCGCTCTAATCATTTATTCTCAAAACTTTCAAAGAACGAAAAAAACTTATTAGTGGACAATAGTGACTTAATGTACAAATTTCTTGTTTATCTTTACCAATACTCATTTTACAATAAACTCGTTAGTGATGTTATACAATAAAACAACTTTGGCCTTTTCTGAAAAGGAGGAAAAGCTATTCTTGAGAAAATACTTTTTCGACTCTCTTATTCAATTTCGGGTAGCCTTTGTATTAGTTATTATCCTTTATGGATTATTTGGATACCTTGATTCAATCATGTTTCAGGAGTATGCAAAACTTTTCCATAATGTTCGCTATTTATTTGTTATTCCGATACTTTTGGTGGTATTTCTTTTATCTTTTACTAAAGTTTTTCAGGAAATCTGGCAAGTTTTGTTGCTTATAAGTTTCATCATAAGTGGTTCTGGCATTATTCTAATGATTTTGCTTGTTACAGATAATTATGCTTATTATTCTGGCATGATGTTGATTTTTTCTGCAGGTTATTGTTTTATTAAACTCCGTTTCTTTTTAGCATCAATAGCAGGTTGGCTTACACTGCTTATTTTCAATTTCGGAGCAATATTTTATTCGCACGCCTCCAGCATTCTACTGATCAACTCGAATTTCTTTTTTATCAGTGCGAATTTAATAGGAATGTTTGCAGCATACAATATAGAATTTTACACCCGTCGCAACTTTTATCTGAACTATGAACTTGACACGGAAAAAAATCTTGTTAAATCGATTAACAATAACCTTGAAAAAACTGTACAGGAACGTACCAATGAACTGCAAATAGCCAAAGAACGTGCCGAAGAAAGCGATCAACTCAAATCAGCTTTTCTGGCCAATATGAGCCATGAAATACGTACACCCATGAATGGCATTTTAGGTTTCTCCGAATTATTGAAAGTGCCCGGACTTACTGGTGAACAACAGCATGAATATATCAGAATTATCGATAAAAGCGGAGCCCGTATGCTTAATATCATCAACGATATTATCAGCATATCCAAGATAGAATCCGGAACAATGGAAGTGAGTAATAGAGAATCAAATATCAATCATCAAATAGATTATATCTTTGATTTCTTCAAACCCGAAGTTGAATCAAAAGGATTGAAACTCTCTCTCATAAACTCATTACCTGCAAATGTTGCCATTATAAGAACCGACAGTGAAAAACTATATGCCATTCTTACAAATCTGGTTAAAAACGCCATTAAATATACCAA
>CAITDJ010000092.1 GCA_903891085.1 uncultured Bacteroidota bacterium
CCGGCGCCCATACCCCCCATATTACCAATGGCGATAACCACTGACTCATTATCGGTTAAAGCCAGAACTTTCTCAAAAACCTTTTCGGGAGTTGACCAGCCGATGCTGATAATCTTTTGGTTTGGAATTCCGCAACCGATCGCCATACCCTCAACCACATCTGTTGATTGCCCGATCAGTATCAGGTAATCCATTTCCAATCCGATTTTGCTTCCAACCATTTCTGCAAGCTGACGGGCCCGGTATAGCCGGTCCTGCCGGGTGTTTAACAAAACGATGCGGGTTCCTTCAAATCCGATTTCATCCCTTATTTTTTGCCAGACCAACAGGGTGGAATCAGGATCATTGGCGGCAAATGCATTGTAAAAAACCATCCGTTTTCCAAAAAAGTCGACCCTGTATGCTTTTAAGGCACCGGCATCGGGAATAGCTTCGTACATACCTTGTAATGCTTTGTCGCGGTCAATTTTCAAATGTTGACAAACGGCGAGAGCTAAGGCTACATTTTCGCGATGTTCGATATAACTAAAGCCTTTCATTTCTCCCGAAGATATTGATTGTGAGTTAATAAAATGTGAAACGGTATGTCGTTTCTCAGCTATTGGCTTAAGGAGTTGCGGATTTACATTTTCTGAAGAGAAAAAATGACCGTTTTTCGGAATGGTTCGCCCCATGGTCTCAGCTATTTCGGGCAGTGTATGACCCATCACATCTGTATGATCGAGCCGTACATTGGTCATCACATTCAGGTTGGAATGAATCATTTTGTCTTCGGTAATTGATTGATACTGAGGCTGCAAAGCCATACATTCCATCACGATTGCCTGCACTTTACGCGAAGCAGCATATTTCACAATTGACAACTGCTCCAGGATATTGGGAGCCGATTTGCGGTGGATGTAGGTTTCGGTACCATCTTCCAAAATCAGACGTGGAAAAGTGCCGGTAACCTTGGTGATGTTTGTGATGCCCCCAGCCCGTAATCCGGCACCGATCAAACGTGTCACACTCGACTTCCCACGCGTTCCATTAATATGAATACGTATTGGAATCGAATAAATCCGTCGTTGATGCCGATTATATTCGATGAATCCGACAACAACTGCTAACAGGATAATGATCAGTAAAATATAAAAACTAAACATGCATTTCCTGATCTAATCCTTCAAAATTGACATTTTCATTGTGCCCGTAAATGCATTTGTTTGAATGCGACAAAAATAAACCCCCGGACTCACTGTCATACCTGAATTATTTATCCCATTCCATTCCAATGAATAAAATCCTTCAGATTGATGACCATTTTGAAGTGTGCTTACCAGTTCTCCATTTAAATTGAAAATCTGTATTGTAACATTGCAAGATTCTGGTAATGAATAATCAATTCTTGTATTGCTTTTAAATGGATTAGGATGATTCTGTGATAAAGTATAACCTTTGCTCATGCCAATGTTTTTTTCATCAATGCTTGTAATTATTGATGCAAAAGGAGGATTAGTTGTGAATTTAATGGCAGTTTCATTCACCAAATCAGATGCTGTTGGATCATACACATCATTAAAAAGATATTGCATACCGATCATTTGTGTTTGATTTTCGATGCCAACCGTCACACTTTCAGGTTCTCCGACATTCTTATATTGGAAAATAATTTCACCGTCACCCGTTATTGTTTCATAATAGTCGGGGTCTAATAATATCGCTTGAAACACTTCTCTTTTAGGTTCCGATTCGAAATGATTATGAGGTACATTATTCCATTCAATGATGAAACGGTGATTAAGAATATCATTAAAATAATAAATATCACCCGAGAAAAACTCGGCATCAAACAGATCATCCCAGAAAACGGCAACCATATTATTCACATTGTCAAAATTTGGCAAAATGGCATTATTTGGAGCTATTTGTGTACCATTTCCAAATGCCAGCCAACCATCTGTACTTATACGAAGTTGATTATAATCAATACCGTAGTATTTAAAATAAAATGGCATCAAAATATTCTTCGTATAATCGCCATTATTCGACAGGTTTATTTTAGTCCCAGCATTTTCAATTTCAAACCAGTTAAAAACCGGTGTCTGATCGTAAAATGAATCATCACTCGAATAGGCGAAATAGCCATATGCATCGGGTCCGGTATAATCAGTTGGCAACAACTGTCCAACCGGCATGGTGAATGTCTGAATTGTTTGATAGGGATAATTACCATTTTGTGTATTAAGTATTAACGAATATTCCGCCAAATATTCATTTGGACAAGCTGCATCGACACTGACTTTAAAATAATCGTCCAAATTCATAAAAAATCCATCGACTTCAATCGTCCCAAAAGTTCCAACCGAATCTGTTATCGTGATATATGGATCATTGCATGTTAAAACACCCCTAACCTCAGGGGCAACATCATCCCCGTTATTAGCGACTGAAAGAACAACGACCACATTCTCGCCCGGATCCATCCTGAAATTCATTTCAGTAGAACTAGCATCGTGAACTGCGAAATTTTCAAAATTCAGGTTGCATCCTACTATTTCGGTATTATAATAATAGTCCCAGGTATTGTTACTATTGAATACATGTAATTTTAATGTAACAGCCTGATCAATAGGACATTCGGGCAAAACAAAAAACTGGAACGGACTACCGGTGAATGTACCACCACTAACCAGATTACCAAAACTCACCGGGTTTGTTGAAATGATCTCAATATTTTCGGTGTTGGTTACCGTAAGAGTTGCCTTCACATTATTGACGGTTTGAGATCCCCAATTCTTTAAGGTGAAGGTAATGAAACCATTTTCATTGGGGTTCATCAATCCATCGTTATTCCCGTCCATGTCCACAATAACAGGATCACCCTCGGGTTCAACAAGCGTAACGGGTTGCTCAATACTCAGTGTACTTTGATAAGGAATTACATTACCTCCACGTGTTGTTACAGTTAATACCTGCTCAGTTTCAACTGTCATACTGAGTATAACATGGCCTGTTTCGTCTGTAAACCCAGTAAAAAAGAGTTCGTCACCGGTTACACAAACCTGCGCATTTTCAACAGCCTGCCCGGTAGAGGCTAAAGTAACTTCAAAATCTATTTCATTATTACCCACTGGCATAACTGCAGGATAGCTAACATTCACGGCCCTAGGTATGTCTTTCCAGATATGGATGCTGGGATCTCCCAAAATACAAAATACTTTATAATGATACTGGGTGTAATAATCATTACCAAAAACATTATACATATAAAGTTTCCCTCTTAACAGGGCTTCTCCGGGTGTGTCCATTCCTTCCTGAAACATTCCTACATAAATACCCCTATCAATCCTGTTGTTATAAGCAGTATGTGTGTTTGAGGTTGGTCCTATGAAAGCTGCCGCACCTCTAGGATTTGTAAGCGAACCCATCTCAACCCATTCTTCGCCAAAACAATTGCCTCCCGGACTGTCAAACATGGCAACGCCACAACCAATACTGGTTACAAACGGAAATTTTTCACCGTTATTTATACTGGAAACGTCAGAGGTTGAAAATTCATAACAACTTGCAGACCAACCATAATACCATCCCTCACCACGATAATTCAGATAGCTTCGCCCATCATTGATCGCAGCGAGTATATCATCTAAAACCACGGTACAATCATTTCCCCAGCCATCACCGTCACTCATTAAAGTATCCACATTTGTAAAACCACCATCTTCACGCAGTACTTTGGCCGCGAATCGTTTGGTTTCAACTTGCGAAGGATAGTAATTGTTTGAGCAGCATGTGGCTTTTTTAAACCAATCCGTATTTGTCGTATACGGATTCTTCTCATATAATAAAAATTTATTAATCATGATCTGCATCCGAACATCCCCCTGATTTGTAAAACGACCAATCATCATTTCGGGGAAGTAATCATCTCCATCAATTTCTACAAAATAATCTTCATTCGGAAATGAATAGTCGGGGTATTCTACGATATCTTTTGGGAAGAACCCATCATCGCCGACCATCAACACATAAGTAGGAGGAAATTCCCAATTGTGGTAGGCATCTGAAATATGGTTTTTAATGATATCCGGATTATTTGCATTGGCGCCAATATCACTGAATTTAGTGATATGTATATCAATACCACTCTGACGTTTCCAATCAGCATATACTTGAAAACTTTCGGTGAACTCGTC
>CAITDJ010000093.1 GCA_903891085.1 uncultured Bacteroidota bacterium
CATTTGAAGGTTTTCCTTTTTGGATTGATCTTATTTTCTTCTGTTATAACATCGAGCACTTTCGGACAGAGCATCACAGTTCAATCACCGAACGGTGGCGAAACATGGACGTATGGCAGCTATGAAACAGCGACCTGGACAGGACAGAATCTGAGTGGAAATGTCACACTTGAGTTTTCATATGATGGTATCAACTGGTTGTATTTTGGCGATGTTCCTACCGGACCTAACGGAGGTAGTGCATTAGTTAGTCCACCAAATTTGAATACAACAAATGCTTTTTTTAGAATTACAGATTTAGCGAATTCAGATGTGACTGATGTAAGTGATGCTCCATTCACTAACTACGTACCTCCGATCGTCATTAATCAACCTTATGCCGGACAAGCTATCTTTGTCAATGAACAGGTGTATATCTATTGGATGCTTACCGTGACCGGCGTGAACTGGTTGAATGCGGAAATTTCGTTGGATAACGGACAAACGTTTACCCTTCTTGCCGAAAACATCAATGCTGGCAATGCAGGTACAACCTATCTTACCTTATCCGATACACCCGCCAATGCTTGTGTTTTTAAACTTTATGATGCTGAAAATCCTGAGATATTTGGATTAAGTGATGTTTTTACCATTAGTCCTGTGCCTGTTTACACATTTACCTCACCTGCCGGCGGCGAAATTGTAAATACACTCAGTCCTTTTACAATACGCTGGGATGTGGAAGATCCTTATTCACAGAATTGTTTTCTGCAATATTCACTTGACAATGGTATCAACTGGACAGTGATTGATAATGCTGTGAACGTGGGTAATTCTGGTAGTTACGAATGGATAACACCCAATGCAAATTCAGAAGAATGCATGATCCGTATCACTGATGGTTATGCGGCTTCCTCTACTGAATTCAGTGAGCTTTTTGCAATTTTTACTTTCCCTGAAACTCCGGTTTGTATGGTGACTGTTGATAGTCTGACAAATTATAATGTTGTTGTTTGGGAAAAACCAGTTACTGACCTGATTGCTGATTTTCTGGTTTATAAGGAAACAGACCAGTCGGATTTGTATGAAGTGATTGATACTGTCGGCTATGATGAAGCCTCCATGGTGACCGATTTTGGTTCCAATCCGGCGATGCGTCCTTACCGTTATAAGATTGGTTTCCTGGATAACGAAAACAGGGAATTTCCGGCCGGAGATTATCACCAGACTATTCACCTGACCATCAATCAGGGTGTGAATGGAAACTGGAACCTCATTTGGACACCTTATTACGGATTTGATTATACATCTTATTATATCATGCGTAAATCAGGAGAAGGTTTGTATGAAGAAATTGCTACTGTTTCGGCAAGTTTCAACTCCTATACCGATTTCAACGCTCCTTCAGGCGACGTTTCCTATATAATTAAGATTATTCATCCGACCGGATGTGATTATATGATGCGTGAAAACGGCATTCCGGAAGTGTATTCCAACGTTGCTTCGAATGCAGTGGTGCAGGTGTCAGAAAATGGAAGTTCTGATTTCAACGTTTATCCAAACCCGGCAAATGATCTGATTAATATCAGCTTCAGTGACAAATTCAATGGTCAGGTAAATCTGAGCATCACTGATCTAGCTGGCAGAGAAATCTATATTGTGGCTTTCAGTGAGGTGAATCCCGGACAGGTAGAGTCAATCAGCAGTACCGACTTCGATGAAGGTATGTATTTGTTGCATCTGCAATCCGGTGAAAACAGGAGCACCAGAAAAGTTGTGCTCAGGCATTGATTTAGAAGCTTATTCAGCAAAAACTGAAAAGGCAGGAAGGTCGGCTTAACCGGTATTCCTGCCTTTTTTTAATTTCTCATCAGATGTTCTTTGCATATGAATGACCATAAGCGATGATCCGCATGATTTTGAAGTTGAGGATAAAGAATCTATACTTTGCAAGATGGTATTGTTGCGCAAGAACTATACAAATCCAAGCGGAACAGGAGGGTAGTCCTCTTTGTATTAAACCATAGGTTTTTGTTGAGTTTCCATATTTTTTATTGTTGAATTGTTTATTTGAACAATTCAACTATTTTGATGTTATCAGATTAAATTAAAATAATTCACTTATGAAATCTATTTACGATCGTTATTTTATCCAAATGAAGACTTTCCTTTTTGGATTGATGCTGTTTTCATCCCCTTTTGCTTCATCCGCATTTGCGCAAAGCCTGACGGTTCAATCACCGAATGGTGGCGAGACATGGACTTATGGAGCAAATGAAACAGCGACCTGGACTGGGGAAAATTTGAGTGGAATTGTTACCATCGAATTTTCATATGATAGTGGTGTAAACTGGTGGTATTTAGGTCAAGTCCCCACAGGTACAAACGGAGGAAGTACTCTGTTAAGTCCACCCAATACATCAACCACTAATGCAGTATTAAGAATCTTGGATTATGCTAATCCAGAGGTTAATGATGTAAGTGATGCGCCCTTTACTGTTTACATTCCGGCTATTTACATTTGGGAACCTTCTGGCAGTTCTGCAGTTTTTGCAAACTCGCTTACACAGGTTTACTGGATTCTGAATATTTCAGGTATCACGTTGATTAATGTAGATATTTCAATTGATAACGGTCAGACTTTTACACCCCTTGCTCAAAACATAAATGCTTACCCAACATTTACATATCTTGTTTTATCTGACACCCCTTCAGATGCATGTGTGCTAAAACTATACAACGCTGAAAATCCATTGCAATATGGCCTTAGCGAGGTTTTTTCCATTAATCCTTTTCCTGTTTATACTATAACCTCTCCATCGGGTGGTGAAATTGTAAATACTTACAGTCCTCTCACAATATTCTGGACAGTTGAAAATCCTTATTCACCTGCTAATTACATTGAATTTTCCTCAGATAATGGTGAAAGCTGGGAGATTATCGGCAATGGCAGTAGCCAAGGTAATTCTGGGTTTTTTGAATGGATTACACCTGTTGTGGATTCAGACGAATGTATGTTACGTATTACTGATTCTTATGCATATTCATCCTTTGATATCAGTGCAGCTTTTACTATTATGTCGTACCCCGAAACTCCGGTTTGTATGGTTACTGTCGATAG
>CAITDJ010000094.1 GCA_903891085.1 uncultured Bacteroidota bacterium
ATCGCGTAAACGCAATTGGCGGGCAATTTCTGCTGCAGCTTCCAGGTTCACTGCCATGGCATTTTCTTCCTGGGTATTCTCTTTATTCACGCGGTGACCGCTGTTGACATCGATCACGTGCATGGCTTCGGTATGTTCAATTATGAGGTAAACGCCACTCTTGATGGTGACTGTTTTACCGAAAAGACCTTTGATTTGTTTATCAACACCAAATGTTTCGAAAATTGGCACTTTACCTTTGTAAAGTTTTACAATATCGAGTTTTTGTGGCGCAATGGTATTGATGTAAATTTTAATTTCTTCAAATAATGCGGCGTCGTTTACGTGTACGTTGTTGAACGATTCATTCAGAAGATCACGCAGCAAGGCAGATGTACGGTCAATTTCACTAACAATTTTAACGGGCGCTTTGGCCTCAAAAAGTTTGATAGTGGTTTTTTCCCACTTTTCGACGAGTGAACGAAGATCTGAATCAAGCTCGGCTACCTTTTTGTTTTCGGCAACTGTACGGATAATAACACCGTAATTATTAGGCTTAATACTCTGAATCAGTCTCTTAAGACGATTTCTCTCTTCACTACTGCGTATTTTTTGTGAAACAGATATACGATTGGAAAATGGAACTAATACGAGATAACGACCAGCAAATGAAATTTCAGAAGAGATACGCGGACCTTTGGTCGAAATAGGCTCTTTGGCTATTTGGACAAGGATTTGGGCTCCGGTTGCCAACACCTGTGTAATTTTTCCGGTTTTTTCGATATCCGGATCCAGGTGAAAGGATTCTAATTTCAAGGGGGACGATTTTCCGTCGAGGGCAATCCTGATGTATTTATTTAGGGATTTGATCTGTGGGCCTAAATCGAGGTAATGCAGGAAAGCATCTTTTTCGTAACCGACATCAACGAAGGCGGCATTCAATCCGGGCATGATTTTCTTCACTCTTCCCAGATATACATCGCCAACGGCATAATTGTTATTTGTCTTTTCTTTGTGGAGCTCAACTAAAAGTTTATCCTCCAACAAAACAATGTCAACCTCCGAAGCACGAGAATCGATAATTAATTCTCTGTTCACTTTCTTTCTTTGGTTTTTTTAGATTCCACACAATGAGTGGAATAGGTTAATAAAATGTAGGAAACGACATATTGCCGGCCCTAAAACTGAATAACACAATGCCACAATATGAAATGCAGCATTGTGTTAAGCAAATTAATGTGACAATGAAAAAAACTATTTCTTCTTATGTCTGTTTTTTCTTAAGCGTTTTTTGCGCTTATGGGTCGCCATTTTATGTCTTTTTCTCTTTTTCCCGCTTGGCATAATGATTAATATTAGTAGTTACAATAAGATGCTATTTGTGGCCTTTTACCTCGCCGGTGAATGTTTTGGCAGGTTTAAACGACGGGATGTTGTGTGCAGGAATGATGATTGTTGTGTTTTTTGAAATGTTACGACCAGTTTTTTCAGCTCTTCTTTTAACGATAAAGCTACCAAACCCTCTTAGATAAACGTTTTCTCCGCTTACCATAGAGCTTTTTACTGATTCCATGAATGATTCAACGACGGCCTGAACGGCAACTTTTTCAACGCCTGTTTTGTTTGCAACGTCTGCTACGATTTCTGCTTTTGTCATATCTTTAAATTTTTAAAAGATTATAAATGTGTGTTTTAATCGGATGGCAAAGGTAACAACTTTTTTATATCACAATAAATATTTTCGAAAAAAATCATCTAATTCGCTCAAAATAAATATTTTCGTCGAAAAATGAAACAATTCTCGCAACAACTGCTCCTTTGGTACAACAAAAACTACCGCGAACTGCCCTGGCGATCGACCTCTGATCCTTATCTGATATGGATTTCAGAAATTATTCTCCAACAAACACGTGTCAATCAGGGACTCGCCTACTATCACAGATTTATTGAAAAATGGCCCACTGTGACTGAACTCGCAGCAGCATCAGAACAGGAAGTTTTGAAAATATGGCAGGGGTTGGGTTATTATAGTCGCGCCCGTAATCTTTTATCAACTGCCCGCAGCATTATGAAAGAGTATCATGGTGAATTTCCACGATCGTCAAAGGAATTAATGCGCCTGAAAGGCATCGGAAAATACACAGCAGCGGCTATCGCTTCCAACGCTTTTAACGAAAAAGTTGCTGTTGTTGACGGAAATGTGTTGCGGTTTATTTCACGGTTGGTGGGAATAGTAAGTCCGGTCAACAGCAGTGCTAGCTATAAATCGGTTCAGCAATTTGTAGACGAAAATATTGAAGATGAATTGCCCGGCAATTTCAATCAGGCCATCATGGAATTTGGCGCACTCCATTGTGTTCCACAACGTCCCAATTGCATCCATTGTCCGTTTTCAACACAATGTTACGCCTTTCAATATAAAATTGTAGCGGATTTACCGGCAAAAAAACAAAAGATTCAAATCAAATCACGATACCTGAACTACCTGCTGTTGATGGTAAGGATGGATGAAATAGATTATATTTATCTGCACGAAAGAACCGAAAACGATATCTGGAAAGGCTTGTACCAGTTTCCGCTTATTGAAACAATCCAACAAGCAGAATTTGATAACCTTGTTCATGTGGATGATTTCAAACAACTTGTTGGCGACAATAAATACACCTTAATTTCTACATCAACCAACATCAAGCATCAACTGACTCACCAAACCCTGTATGCAAAATTTTATATATTAAATTTGAAAAAACCATTGAAAAACGATCTGAATTTCTTATCTTTGGTGAGCAGGGAAAGTCTGGGTCAATATCCCTTACCAAGATTGATTGACAGATACTTACATCAACATGAATTGCCCGCAATTTATAACAATGACTAAATTATTAATACAATGGCAGGATTAAACAAAGTAATGCTCATCGGAAGGATTGGAAAAGATCCGGAAGTGATTTCATTTGAAAACGGAACAAAAAAGGTAAGTTTTTCGCTTGCCACCAGTGACAACTATCGCGATAAAGACGGCAATTGGCAAGAGCAAACCGAATGGCACAATATTGTTGTCTGGGGAACACTGGCAAACGATATTGCTGATAAAAAACGTAATTATATAAAAGGAGATCTTTTATTTGTAGAAGGTAGAATTAGAACCAGGCAGTATAAAGACAATCAGGAAGTTACCCGTTACATTACGGATATTAACGCCGAAAGACTGAATATGATTATGAAAGCCGGACAAGGTAATCCCGCACAGGTTGAGCATAATACAGCGCCATCTTATTCCAAACCTGCTCAGGATCAGCCCACTTCACTACCGGTTCAAGAGGGAGACGACCCTCCTTTCTAAGCGTAATCCCAAAACCAATCCTGAATTATATGTTGTTAAGTTAATGTTATTCACTAACTTTGCGACCTAAATAAATCTTTTTCATTTGGAAATGTCCGAAATATCTGCCAGTACTTTATTTATTCTAACAAATATTAATTCTACTGGATTTTCGCTGATAATGATTTTGAATTTTCTGATTCTGGCACTTTTGCTCCTCGCCTCTGCGGTAGTTTCAGGGAGTGAAACGGCACTTTTTTCATTGAAACCCTCCGATATCAATGAACTCATGGCATCCGACAGTAAACAGGACAAGATGATTCTTGAATTCAGGGAAAAACCGAAAACTCTGCTTGCAACACTGTTAATAACAAATAATCTGGTGAATGTTGCGATTGTTATTCTATCCACCTACATCACATCAAAATTGTTTGACCTTTCCCACAGCCCTGTACTGACCTTTGTAATTCAGATCGTGGTTGTAACTTCACTTATTTTGTTGATTGGTGAAATCACACCCAAAATGATTGCAAACCGTCATCCCCTGAAATTGTCAAGGTCAGTGGTTGGCCCACTTGACTTGCTGATTCATTTGTTCAAACCCATCAGTTTAATACTTGTTCGATCTACCTCTTTTCTCGATAAAAGATTGATGCACAATTCGTACAATCTGTCGATGAGTGAATTATCTGCGGCAATCGATATCACCTCGGACGATACTACTCCACCTGACGAAAAAAAAATGCTGAAAGGTATTGCAACTTTTAACGAGAAGGAAGTTCGAAGTGTGATGAAACCACGCATTGCAATAACTGCTCTCGACAAAAAAACCTCTTTTGAAAATGTAATCAACCTGATTTTAAAAACAGGTTTTTCGCGGATACCTGTGTATGAATCAAGTCTTGATCATATAATTGGTCTGCTGTATATTAAGGACCTGATTCCTTTTCTCGACAAAACTGATGTTGATTGGACCACACTCATTCGTCCATCATTTTTTGTTCCCGAAAACAAGCGGATCAACGATTTACTGCAGGAATTTCGGGAGAAAAAAATCCATCTGGCTATTGTTGTTGATGAGTATGGCGGTACCGCAGGGTTAATTTCAATGGAAGACATCATCGAAGAAATAGTTGGCGAAATAAGTGATGAGTTTGATAAAGACTCAAACAATAGCTTTTACTCGTTGATCGATGACAAAACGTATTTGTTTAACGCCTCAACAAATCTGCTCGATTTTTGCAAGGTACTTGACTTTGACGAACATTATTTTGATGATTTACAAGACGAATCCGACACCATTGCTGGCCTGATACTCGAGATTGAAGGACGTATTCCGACAAAAGGAGCAAAAATAAAAATTAAAGATCTCGTTTTAGAAGTGGTAGACGCCGATTCACGAAGGATAAAACAGATCAAAATCCGCAAACCCGATGTTGAACTCAATTAACCTTCAAAAAATTTTAGTTACAGGCCTTTTGCTGCTTTTGCTAACTTCCTGTGATGAGACTTTCACGCCTAAACCCCGCGGCTATTTTAGAATCGACCTTCCTGCCAAAAGCTACAAATCATTTGATTCATTATTTCCATATTCATTCGACTACCCGAAGTATGCAGTTTTAACCCCTGATTATCAATCTCCTGACAAAATATACTGGTTAAATATCGAATTTCCGGCGTTTAAAGGCACACTTCATATCAGTTATAATCCTATTCATCAGGATCTGGTTAAATACCTGGAAGACTCCAGGTCATTGGTTTTGAAACATATTCCAAAAGCAAGCGCCATAAGCGATAGCATGATTTCAATTCCTGATCATAAAGTGTATGGCATGATTTACAGGATTCAGGGTGTAGGCGTGGCATCTCCCACCCAGTTTTTCCTCACTGACAGCAGCAATCATTTTTTACGCGGGGCACTGTATTTTAATTTACGACCAAACAATGATTCCCTGTCACCTGTCATCAGTTTTATTAATCAGGACATCAACCATTTTATTGAAACATTTACCTGGAAATAAATTCACTGGTAATCGCATCAAAATCTTCATAGTCCGGTACTTTTACGTAATTTTATCGCGAAATAAATTGGTAATTATTATCTCGACATGAAAAAAATTCTTTGCATTCTCCTTGTATTTTTGGCAGTTAATCAATTGCAGGCTCAATCCGAAAGCTATTCCAGGGTAAGGGTATCACTCATTAATAAATCAATCAATCAGCTTGGTGCTGCCGGAATTGATGTTACAGAAGGAACCTATAAAACAAATACATGGTTTGAGGCCGAACTTTCACAATCTGCTCTGAACCGTCTGACCGAGAAAGGGTTCACCTATGATATCTTAATACCTGATGTGTCAAAATTTTATGCCGACAGATATGAAAAAGAAAAGGATTTAAAAATAACACGCAATCCAGCAGATGATTATCCGGTACCTGAAAACTGGGAGTATGGAAGCATGGGTGGTTTTTACACCTACGATCAAACCATGGAAAAACTGGATTTCATGGCACAGCAATGGCCAAATCTTTTGACTGTCCGACAAGAAATAAACCCTGCTTTGCTTTCTCACAATGGAAAACCAATATGGTGGGTGCGTTTAAGTGACAATCCGGGTGATGATGAAAATGAGCCGGAGGTGCTTTATACAGGAATTCATCACGCACGCGAAGGGATTGGAGTTCAACAAATGATTTATTATATGCTTTATTTGTTGGAAAACTACGACACAAACGAAGATATACGCACATTAGTTGACAATACAGAGATGTACTTTATTCCCATACTTAATCCTGATGGTTATATCTATAATGAGCAGAACGATCCAAATGGTGGTGGTATGTGGCGCAAAAACCGGCGGAACAATGGCGGCTCTTTTGGCGTTGATGTAAACAGAAACTATGGCTATATGTGGGGCTACGATGATGAAGGCTCTTCACCATATCCAAATGATGAAACCTATCGCGGACCATCTGCTTTCAGTGAACCCGAAAACCAAAATATAAAACAGTTTTGTGAAGCACATAACTTTGTTATTACACTTAACTACCATTCTGCTGCCGGTTTGCTATTGTACCCATGGGGCTGGACGCCAGATCCATGCCCGGATGTTGCTACCTTTTTCGCACATGCTAGCATGATGACTCAGGATAATCATTATACATTTGGTGCAGGAAGCACAACGATTTACCCTACAAATGGGGGATCAGATGACTGGATGTATGGTGACACGGAAAATAAAAACAAAATATTTTCTTACACTCCTGAAGTTGGAACCTCAAATGATGGTTTTTGGCCATCGATGAACAGGATTATCCCCTTGTGTCAGGAAAGTATACTTCAGGATTTATTGGCAGCCTACCTTGCAGGAAATTATGGAAACCTTACTGAAACATCGCCATCAATACTGTCCGAAAAAGAAGGGTTTTTTCATTTTGACGTGCAGCGTCTTGGTTTTGGTGAAACAGATTCGTGGAGTGTAAGTGTCACACCATTGGATGAAAACATTGAAGTAGTTGGTAATCCGGTAAGTTTTGGCAGCCTCGAAATACTTGAAACAATAACTGATTCAATCAGTTATACACTGAGAGGTGATATTGAAAGCGGACAATCATTCCGCTTTTTACTAACACTCGACAATGGAAGTTACACTTTGTCGGATACCATCACCAAAATGTATGGTACAACGACCGTGGTATTCGAAGACAATTGCGACCAAATGGATAACTGGACATCACCCAAATGGTCTGTCACAACTTTAAGCTATCATACCCCAACCGGTTCAATAACCGATTCCAAAATTGGTGATTATCAGGACAATGAAAACAATATCATTACCATGATAAATCCCATTGAAATTCCAGCTACAACGTATGCTTCACTCAGTTACTGGGCCAAATGGAGCCTTGAGTCAGGATACGATTATGTGCAGATTGAAATTAAACCTGAAGGCGGCATCACATGGATTCCTTTATCAGGAAAATACACAAAAACTGGTTCAAACGACCAACCTTACTATGACGGTTTTTCAGGCTGGGTAAACGAGGAAATTGATTTGACTGCCTATGCCGAACAGAGTATCAAACTGCGGTTCAGATTATTCAGCGATACAGGTGTTACCGAAGATGGATATTATTTTGATGAATTGAAACTGACAGTACTCGATGTTGAAACTGGCACGAGTGAATCAGGATTACTGACAAATGCAATGCAGTTAACACCCAATCCTGCAGCAGGAAAGGTGGTGGTTTCATTCAAACAAAGCACCTCGGCAAATGCGCAGCTCGAAATCACAGATTTACAGGGAAAATTGGTCAGCAGGTTGAAAACCAATGGTGATCTGAAAATTATGATCGATATCAGTGAAATACCTGATGGAATCTATTTCATTCGATTGATAAACGACAACAATACGATCGTTAAAAAATTGATTATCAACAACTAGAAAAACATTCAATTATAAATAATGTTAAAACCCGCCTTTATGTAAGAAAGGGCGGGTTTTTTCGTTTTTAGAAATTATAAAAGAGTAATTTTGCAAAAAATTAGAAGGAATGTAGCCCAATAAAATTTTCATTTTCAAAGAAGGAGGTAACCAATGATTGATACAATTAAAATGGGACGATTAAAATGGCATCATTTGTTAAACCCCAATGAAGATGATTTTACTTTTTTGCGAGAGAAATTCCACTTCCACCCACTCGATATCGAAGACTGCCGTTCGATTAATCAACGTCCGAAAATCGACATTTACGACGATTATTACTTCCTGATACTTCATTTTCCCACTTTTGACAAGCAAAACCTATTCATCAAAACAAAAGAGGAAAAAATTTTCTGGGGCGAAGATTTTATCATTACCATTGAAAAAAACCCCTGGATTGTAGGTAATCTGTTCGCCGAATACAAAACCATGGAAGAAAAAGATGAGGAAATCGATATCGGAACCTCTGATACCCTGCTCTACCGTATTTTAGAGAAATTGATGTCGGAATCATTGTATCTGCTGCGAAAAGTTGGCCTGGATCTTGAATTAATAAACCGCGAACTATTTGGCAATAAACAAGTTAAGATTATTGAACGGATCTCTGTTACCCGAAAAAATATCATCCTCACGAATACTATTTTCAAACCTCAACTCCGGATGTTTCACAAATTTGAAACCGGCCAGGTAAGTGGTTATGCAGATAATATGGAGGATTACTGGGGAAATATCCTCGACTATTACCAGAAAATGTGGGATATGACCGAGGATTACGAAGAACTGATCGAAGGCTTATCTAAAACCTTCGATTCGATGCAGACCAATAAGACCAACGAGATCATGAAGATTCTCACCCTGATTTCGTCCATTATTCTGCCATTGACATTTATTACCAGCCTTTACGGAATGAATGTTTTTCTGCCATTGGCAGACAGTAAAACATCATTCTGGATTCTGCTTATCGGAATGGTATTGCTGAGTGTGGGGATGATCTTCTATTTCAAAAAACGCAGGTGGATGTAGTTAAGTGGGAAGTGGGAAGTGGGAAGTTGTGCTGAAAATGTAGTGTTGATGGGTTGATAAGTTGATGGGTTTATTGGTTGATAAGTTGATAAGTTGACAGGTTGAATAGCACGCCAATAAAACGGTTTTTTTCTTCGTGTCTTTTGTGCCTTCTTTGTGTTGCTTTGTGACACTTTTAATTTGTTCAGATAAATGGTTGATGAGCTGAGTGGTTTGACATATATAACAATACTAACATTTACTATTTTAACATCAAAAGCCGGGATTCGTAGGAGTTCCGGCTTTTTTTTCGTTTAGAAATTTCTGGTTTAGTTGTGGTAGTAGGCTTTGAAGAAGAATATTCTAAACTTTAATTTGCGAATTCTTTTGTGTATTCAAAAAACATGTTTTACATTTGGTTAAAGTTACCCGAAAAAAGTAACATTTAATCAACCAATTAGGCATGACACAACTATCTAATATACAACTGTTTACGCCCCCCCCATTTATTAATTCAAAATGGCTTTTCATGGCAAGTTGTAATTATTGGAGAAGAAATATGTCTTTATCAGGCACATTTGTTTGTCAACACAAAGTATATTTTCAAGTTAGGGAAAAATAAATTCGTAATACGTAGGCTGCATGAAAATTCTTTCATGTGGTAGCCCATAACCACCGAATTTATGCAAGTTTTAAAAAACAATTTCTTAACATTAACAACTTATTTATGAAAAAAATAAATTTAATACTTCTTGCTTTACTATCAAGTTTATTCATTTTTTCATGTCAAAAAGAAAAAAATGGATATGACAAATCAGAAAGCTCAAACGAACAATCATTAAAAGACGCACAATTAGAAAAACGGATACTCGCCTTTCGAGCCAAAATTGACCTTATCCGTGAAAACCAGACTTTAAAAGCGGGTACCGAACCGATGGAAGTTGATAGCGCTATCTGGTTTATTGAAGCGGCATCAAACCTTACTTATGGAGACGCAAGTACTGAACTTAATGGATTTGTTGCTGATTCTTCATTTATTGTAGTGACAATTACTAATGGTCAAATTCTTTGGTCTGATGTACAGGTAACATACGATAAGATTATCGATAGTTTGTCTTCACATAATGCTAATATTACTGCAAACGAAAAACAACTCATGTTTGCTGATGTTTCATTGAAAGCAACTAATGATAATACAGCAATATTTGAAGTAGCTTCAGGTTTCGGAACCGATGGAACTTCAGGTTTTGGAAATGACTACCCTTGGTACTGGGGTTGGGAGCTTGGAAGATGCGATGGTACAGGGCTAGGCGTTGGTCAGGATGCTGCCGACAAAATTGCATATCTTGCTAATATGTTAATTTCCGTTCCAGCTGGAAGCTCATATTATACTGATATTAGCTATAAATGGGTAAATTATTGGGATGTTCCCACAAATAGTAACCCGTATGGGGATTATCTTCTATTTCATGATTTCCAAGAAACAACATTAAATCATGCCTGTCTGTCAACAGAAGAAATAGGTTATTATAAAAACACTCTTAATACAATAGGCAACATGTATAAACCTTCGGGCAAAAGTACCATTAGATACTTTTTATGGGATGATACAGCATTTGGGCTTTGTGATCCGTCAGATTGCTGGGACATGGCTCATTTTGCAAAGGTTAAATACGCAATATGGCATATTGGCACCCCCCCATCTGAACTTTAGTCCCTATTATTTATCAAAACCCTGTGATGTATAATGCTTCACAGGGTTTTAATTTTAACCAGAATGAAAACAATTCGCATACAACTAATAATAATCTTTTTGAGTTTTAGTAACTTTTTATTGTCTCAACATACTTTTGAAAAAATCATTACACAACCTGAGGACCAGGTTATTAATTCGGTAATTGAAGATAATGATGGCAATTATTTTTTGGTGGGACGGTTTAAGAACATTGAAGCCACACGAAACAGTGGATACATCATTAAATTGGACAGTTCTGGTAATTTAATGCAGGAAAAAATTATTAGTCTCAATGATACCCTATCGTCCCTGTTTTTAAATATTCATTTCTTTAATAATCAATATTATATCATTGGTTCTGGAATAATTAACTATCCTGACACTTCAAAACTATGGTACTTGAAATTAAACACAAATCTGGAAATTGAAGATGAAAAGATACTTCCTATTCCTTATGGCAGATGGTTTTCTTACATGAACTCAATAATAGATTCTGACACCAATCTTGTTATTACCGGCTATACCACAAGAGTGGATGATACATATAACTATAATAATGATGCTTTTTTTTACAAACTAAACATCAATGGTGACTCATTAGTCTCAAAGTTTTATACTTCAACTACTCCATTATATTTTTCGTTTGATATTATCGAAAGTTATGACAGTACTTCATATTACGCTTTTGTTAGTCACTTTGAAAGTACATCTGGCGGTCAAAAATTAATTTTAAACAAAAATCTGGATAGCCTGAGCATTGATCCCATCCCTTTGGGTATATATGATTATTATTCGCCTATCTTTATAAATGAAGATGATGTTTTACTTTGTGGAAAAGGAAGCCCTGACCAATCGGAACTTTATGCGTTAAATGTTATTTCAATAAATGACCAAACAGAATTGATAGATTATAATTCTTTTAAAATTGAAGGCAACAATCGTGAGCATCCCGCGATGTACAACGGTGTAAGTAAAAAAGAAGATAACATTTACATTGGAGGTACTTCAAATTTAGATTATGCTAACCCTTACTGGAGTTCTTCCGATTCATGGTTTCATCTGATTAAAATCAATACTGACATTACTCCAGTTTGGGAATATTGGTATGGAGGAGATGCCTATTATTTTCTGTACAGCATTCTTGCAACAAATGATGGCGGTTGTATTATGGTTGGGAATCGTTACGATTATGAAACACAAGATCAGGAAAGAGATATTTACATTGTTAAAGTAGATCATGATGGTTTGATCGTATGGACACAGGAAATTCCTGGTAACAAACAGAAAACAACTGTTTATCCAAATCCCGGTACAAATTTGCTAAATATTATTACTGGCAATAAAGTACTTGACTTTGAACTAATTAACCTAAACGGCCAGGTCGAAATTAAACAAATTCTAATCTCTGATGCTAATACGATTAATATTGAATCATTAAAATCAGGTATTTACTTTTACCGGCTAATTGACGATAAAAACGGAACAATTGAAACGGGAAAATGGATAAAACGATGAAATTAGAAGAATTTAATGCTTATAATAAAAAATTGCGAAAGAACTGGTTTATAACAAATGTGGTCTCGATTTATCAAATCTAAAACTGAAAATGCGTAACTCTTTATAGTTGAATATTTTATGAGAATAATAAAATATCTCAGCGGTTCTCTGCGTTCCGATTACCATCAGGGCTCTGCGTGCTGCGGTTAAATATTAATCGCAAAGCAGTAACTAATAATCGCCTCGGTTAAAAATCTGCGTTTGCCTCTGTATTGAAGCTTCATGAACCAATTCGAGCATCGAAAGTAAAAAAGCGGGATCGAGGCCAAGGCTTGTACCAATGGCTAGGCGGTCTTCGATAATATGCTGCCAGCGCTTCAGTTGCAGGATGGTGATGTTGTTTTCTTTTTTGTAATCCCCTATTTCTTCGATGACTTCCATCCTTTTGGCAAGCAATTGAATAAGTTCTACATCGAGTTTATCAATCTCACTCCGCAGTTTTTCAAGATGGTGCTCAAACTCAATGCTGCCAGTGTATTTACGTATTACAAGCCTCGAAAGCATTTCGGCCAATGCTCCGGGCGAAAGTTGCTGCGCAGCATCGGTAAGGGCTTTGTCGGGATGGATATGGCTTTCAATCATTAATCCGTTTGTTTCCAGATCGAGTGCTTTTTGGGCAATTTCGAGCAACAGATCACGTCTTCCACAGATATGACTGATATCGGTAATGATGGGCAACGATGGAATCAATCGTTTCAGTTCAATCGGTATTTCCCACATGGGAGCATTGCGGTAAGGTGATCGGTTGAAGTAATGAAAGCCACGGTGGATGGCGGCTACCTGTGTTATGCCAGCTGAATAAAAGCGTTCAATGGCGCCTATCCAGAGTTTCAGATCGGGTGTGAGCGGATTTTTAATCATCACCGGAATATCAACACCACGCAAGGCATCAGAAAGTTCCTGCACCGAAAACGGATTTACTACCGTACGTGCGCCAATCCATAAAATATCTATTCCGTGTTTCAGGGCTTGTTCGATATGGGTTGGATTTGCCACCTCGGTTGTTATAAGCAGTCCTGTTTCAGCTTTCACCTTTTGAAGCCACTTCAGTCCCTGAATGCCAATACCCTCAAATTCTCCCGGACGGGTTCTAGGTTTCCAAATTCCGGCACGAAATATTTTTACCTGTTCTATCTTCCTTAACTCACGGGCGGTTACCATCACCTGCTCTTCGCTCTCCGCACTGCACGGACCACTGATAACAAAAGGTTGTTCCTTTATATGTAACCAATCCGAAACCTGAATGTTTGTACTTTCCTGACTCATAATTTTCTTCTGCTGCAAAAGTAATACTTTCACCCAAGACAATAGTCCTTCATCAATTTTGGTAAACCGCCCAGCGAACCAAACATTGACAATTGTACGCATGAATTTCTTAGCGTTTGATTATCAGACAATTAATTTCAATAAAGACTTTTATCAATCACGTTCGATATATTTGTTGTAACATCAATGTAATCATCCAACAATAAATAAAAAAATAGTTGGGCAACTTATTGATTGAGTATAACGTCTTGTTGTTATATTGCAGAATGAAAAAACTACATGAAGAATCTGATTGATGGTTGCATAAAAGGGAAACACCTCGCACGTAAAGAGCTGTTCCACAAATACCGTCAGATGCTTCTTGGAATTTGTCTGAGGTATGCGCGTGATAAAGCCGAAGCCGAAGATATTCTGCTTGAGGGTTTTATGCAGATTTACACAAAAATAGGAAGTTATTCAAACGAGGGCTCTTTCGAAGGTTGGATGAAAAAGGTGATGGTCAATACAGCCATTGATTTTTTCCGTAGAAACAGGAAGGAGAATACGCATCAGAATATTGATGATTTTCCTGAACTAGTTTCCCCGGACTTTGATGCATTAAATCAAATGTCAGCAAAAGATATCCTAACATTGATTCAAATAATGCCTCAGGGCTATCGGATTGTTTTCAACCTTTTCGCTATTGAAGGTTACAGCCATAAAGAAATTGCCGAAAAGCTACAAATAAGCGAAAGCACTTCGAAAAGTCAGTTACGAAAGGCCAGAATATGGCTGGTGAATAAACTTAAAAGTAGCTATGAATAAATATTTTAGCCATGGATAAACCGATAAAAGAAATAGATGAATTAATCAGAGAAAAACTGATCAATTATCAGGAAGATACCTCCCCCAATTTTTGGTTGCGGCTGAACACTCGATTGTCCAGACCACGTATTATCAATGGAGTCATTCTTTCAATTGCAACCATTGCAGGATTGTTGTTTTGGTTGATGATGCCAAAACCTGATGTTGAGGCTAATATTTTAAAAAAACCAAATACTGAACAAAATACAACAATAAACATTTCGAAACAAACGATTGAAAAACAATTGAGTACTAATTTGTTCATCAATTCTCAGGATAATAACTCTCAAGTTGCAAATGAACAAATTGAGTCTGTAAATGAAAAGAATGTATCGACACCTGTTGGGGTTGCGGCAATAACATTTGGCGAAATCAATGTCACAACCAGACAACCAACAAATAATCTGAACATCCAAAACAGTTTACTCATTTTGCGTGACAGCATTCAGGTAAATAATCTTGAACCCCGATTGGTAAGCAAACTGACAACAGAAGAAGATAGCCAGACTTTAATGCCTGAAAACACCGGAAGAAGCCAGGATAATCAATCATATAAGGATAGGTTTCTATTCAGGAATTTTAGTATTTCATTGGAATACGGGCAGGGGATTACCCGGAAATCATTCGATAATGATCCTCAATTCCAAGAATTTATCGATTTTAGACTCAACAATGAAGAACAGCTTGTGAATTCATCCTACGGTATAAAATTCAATTACCATCATAAAAATTGGGTCGTTAGTACTGGCCTCGATTATACTTCCATTGGCGAAAAATTGAATTACAATCTTGAAGAGACGGTTATTGATCCTGAAGGTGGATATTACCTTTATGATACCATTTGGGCAAATATCATTAATCCTGATTTTGAAATGATACCAATGGTTATTGGCTATGATATAACCAGGGTAGAAGAATATAAAAATGTAAAATACAAAATCGACAATGTTAACCGGTACAGTTATATTGAGATACCTGCATTGATTGGTTATAATTTCAGAATAAACCAACTCAATATATGTCCATCTATGGGGCTGACATTTGGATTTTTATACAATGCATCCGGCAAATTGCCTAAGTTGGATTCTACCAATTTCAATGAGATAAAGTATAATTCAATCTATCTGAAACCAATCGCGACCAATCTGGTCTTCGACCTGAGTCTGGAATATACATTTAGCAGGAAATATGATGTGTTTATCAAACCATATTTCAAAAAAGGATTGGGATCAATATACAAAAACTACCCATTATCAGGAAGTTATACAAACACAGGCATTAAAATCGGTCTGAATATTTATTTTTAAATAATTGTTAATCCAAACCAATATGAAAACAAGAATATTACTTCTTTTATCAGTAGCACTGATCAATTCCATTGTATTTGGTCAGTCGGATCACTTCATTGATTTAACCAATCACAATCTTTTTAATCATTCAAAAACAGGATTTGACAAGGTTTTAGATAATAATGATGAACAGCCTGATCCGTTCGTTACGCAAATTACAAACAACAGGGATTTGCAGGATTTGTGGAGGCTCGACTCGACAATTTCTTATGGATTCGTTACTGATTTTGATTCAATTGCAACGAATAGAAGACTTTATACCTACGATGATGTTAATAAAACAGTGGAATATACAGAGATTACTTTATCTGGTCCGAACAGTACCTGGGTGAATACCAATAGAAATCTATGGTACTTTAATGATGAAAATCTGCAAATACAAAATATTCAATTTAAATGGACTCAGGATCAATGGATTAAATTCAAAAAAATAGAATGTACTTATAATGAGAATGATAGACCATACGAGGAATCCTATTTCACTTGGGACACCATAAACGAAAAGTGGCTAGGCAATACTAAAGTTGAGTTTGGATACAATGATCAAGGCCTTCAAAACCTTTTAATTTTATATTCAATAGATGCATACACGAATGACTGGGTTGGATTTCAAAAATATGTAACAACTTTTAACGAGGCTGGTTTAAAAGAAACGGAAACTATTTTCAGATGGAGTATTGATTCAGGCTCCTGGAATAATTTTGAAAGAAATACATTTACATATGAAGATGGTCTAAGTAACCATTATTATGACTTTTGGGATGAGAATGAATGGAAACAGTATAGTCGAACTGAAGCTTTTCGAATAGATACACTAACTGTCCTTTATGATACATACCATTTTGAAAACGATTCTATCTGGGTGTTTAATATGAGTTATAAATCCAAAATCAGAGAGAATGAATACGGAGATATTGTTTTTCAGGAATCATACAGATCAATGAATTCTCATGATAGCTGGATAGGGGAAGTCAAATTTGAAAAGTTAGCAAATGAATTCGGTCAAGTTGTATCAAATATTAATTACTATTGGATTAAAAATGAAGAATGGTCATATAATGTAAAATTCCAAACTGGATATGATGAACATAATATCCCATTCTATAGTTCAACTTCGATTTGGAATATAGACGAAAACTTATGGACTATGGAAAAAAGTGCTACATCATATTTTAAAAACATATCTGCTATCAACGAGACAAATAATAAGAATTGCAGTATCACCGTTTTTCCAAACCCGTGCAAAAATCAACTCAACTTATCAATTGAAAACCAGAATGATACTGCAATACATTTTAAAATCCATTCAGTCACCGGTCAGCTTGTTGATGAGGGCTCGGTGAGTTCAACCAATACGATTACCCTGAATGTAGAACATCTGGATAAAGGGTTTTATCTGATTCAGATTGATAACGGAAAAACAATTTCAACCGGTAAATTCATGAAACTCTGATTCCATAACAACATTTCAAATTGCTATAATTTTCCATTTGAAATTAAGTTATTATTTCGTAGGACTTTACTAACCAAAATATGGATTCAGGGTAATTCCTGTTCTGTTCGAAACCAGCGGATTGCCTTTAGGCGTTCCGCTTATTTTTTTATTGTCCAAAATGCGATGAATCTACATCCATCTTTTTCAAACACTCCTTTAACACCATAATATTTATAATTGTTTGTTTTTATGATATTTACGATTTTTTTATTACCCTTATGTGAAGTACTGCCCAATTTTTCGTTTTTTTGCACTGAATTTGAAACCAAAATAAAGTGAAACGTACAGAAATTAAGGCTGCACTTGAGATGCAGGATTTTGAGCAGGAAATCAATGTTAAAGGTTGGGTAAGAACAAAACGCGGCAGCAAAAATGTTGCATTCATCGCGTTGAATGATGGTTCCACGATCAAAAATCTGCAATTGGTAGTCGACCTTGAGAAGATTGCTGAGTCGGAACTCGCTTTCATGCACACCGGTGCTTCTATTTCGGCTACAGGATTATTAATTCCTTCCGCAGGAAGTGGTCAGAGTGTCGAATTAACAGTACATTCCATCGAATTGCTTGGCGCTGCCGATCCCGATGAATTTCCGTTACAACCCAAAAAACATTCGCTTGAGTTTTTGCGCGAGAAAGCGCATCTTCGTTTTCGTACCAGCACATTCAGTGCAGTTGCCCGTTTGCGTCATGCCATGATTTTTGGCGTTCATAAATTCTTCAACGACAGGGGATTTTACAATATTCATTCGCCCATCATCACCGCTTCAGACGCCGAAGGCGCAGGTGAGATGTTTCAGGTGACCACCTTACATCTCGATAATCTTCCTAAAAATGAAGAAGGAAAAATCGATTACAAACAGGATTTCTTTGGCAAATCCTCCAACCTCACCGTATCCGGTCAATTGGAAGCTGAGCTGGCTGCGCTTGCATTATCAAAGGTTTACACTTTTGGACCAACTTTCCGTGCCGAAAACTCGAATACTTCGCGGCACCTGGCTGAATTCTGGATGATTGAGCCTGAAGTTGCCTTCAACGACATTACAGATGATATGGATCTGGCCGAAGACATGCTTAAATACCTCATTCAATATGCATTGGAAAACTGTGCGGATGATCTTGAGTTTTTGAGTAAACGTCTCGAAGAAGAAGAAAAAAACAAAAAAGCCGACGAAAAATCGATGGAACTCATCAGCAAACTGAAGTTTGTACTTGAAAATCCATTTGAGCGTATTACCTATACTGAGGCCATCGACATTCTGAAAAACTCGAATCACAATAAAAAAGGTAAATTCAGTTATCCGATTGAAGTCTGGGGCGCCGATCTTCAGTCAGAACATGAACGCTATCTGGTCGAAAAACACTTCAAACGTCCGGTTATTTTAACGGATTATCCCAAGGAAATTAAGGCTTTTTATATGAAGCAAAACGAAGATGGCCGCACTGTTCGTGCCATGGACGTGTTGTTCCCGGGCATCGGTGAAATCATTGGCGGTTCGCAACGTGAAGAGGTTTATGAGAAATTACTCAACCGGATGAACGAAATGCACATTCCTATGGAATCGATGTGGTGGTATCTCGAAACACGCAAATTCGGAACAGTTCCGCATGCCGGATTCGGTTTGGGATTCGAACGTCTGATGCTTTTCGTTACCGGAATGGGAAATATCCGCGATGTGATCCCTTTCCCACGGACACCCTTGAACTGCGAGTTTTAATTTTGGTCCGAAGACCGGAGACACCTGCCTCGGCAGAATGACGAGGGAAGACCGAAGCAATCGATAAAATGGCTTCGGTCTTTTTTCATTTTAAAGTCAAAAGGTCGATGAAAACTTTCATCATTTATTAATTTAATGTTTTTCAATTACTTAGAGTATAATGTTAATATTAAAGCCACTAATTCGATTAGAAAAACTATGTATTCAAAGTTTCTTTTGTAAATTCGTATCAGAAAACTACCTCAAAGCGAATTAAATGCTCAAACAAGGGTTACAACAGAAACTGTTACAAAAGCTTTCACCGCAACAGATATTGCTGATGAAATTGCTTCAGATTCCGTCGATGGCCCTTGAACAGCGCATTAAGCAGGAGATTGAAGAAAACCCTGCCCTGGAGGTTGAGGAAAATGCTGAGTTGGATGAAGCGCCTGAAGAAGAGTTTGAGTCGGACACTGAGGTGGATGATGATTATGATGGTGATGAAAATTACGATAGTACCGATGATGAATTTGGATTCGAGGATTATATTGAAGACGACGATATTCCAAATTACAAACTGAACACCAACAACAGCAGTGCTGATGACACGCATTACGAGGCTCCCTCTTCGAGTGAACCCAGTTTTCAGGAGTTATTGATCCAACAATTGGGATACCGAGTTCTTGACGAGAGAAAAAATAAAATCGCACTGTATATCATTGGAAACCTCGATGATTCCGGATATTTGACCCGTCCGCTCGATGCCATGACTGATGACCTGCTTTTCAATACCAACCTGAAAACGACTAAAAAAGAGCTTCAGGAGGTATTGTTTATCATCCAGGAATTCGATCCGCCAGGTGTGGGAGCCCGCAATCTGCAGGAATGTTTACTTATTCAACTGAAACGAAAACACAAAGAAAATGTTGAATCAAACTTCAAACTACCCATCCTGATCATCGAACGTTTTTTCAATGAATTCACAAAAAAACACTACGATAAAATCATCAAACGTGCCAATATCACCGAAGCGGAATTGAAAGAAGCACTCAACGAAATATTGAATCTCAATCCAAAACCCGGCAGCACTTCGGATGACAGCACAACCGGAAGCCATTATGTGATTCCTGATTTTATCATTTATAATCACAATGGCGAACTGGAACTTTCGCTGAGCAGCCGTAATGCTCCTGAATTGCGTATCAGCCGGCATTTTATGGAGATGATTCAGATTTATTCCGAGACAAAAACACACAAGGGCAACAAAGAAGCATTCACTTTCGCAAAGGCAAAAATTGATTCGGCAAAATGGTTTATCGATGCCATCCAGCAGCGGCAAAACACCCTGATAATTACCATGAACGCTATCATGAATTATCAAAAAAAATACTTCCTTTCGGGTGATGAAACCACGCTAAGGCCCATGATTCTGAAAGACATTGCCGAAGTGGTAAACCTCGATATTTCGACCATTTCACGCGTTGCAAACAGCAAATATGTGCAAACACCATTCGGCACATTTCTATTGAAAAGTTTCTTCAGCGAATCGATGCAAAATGAAGAAGGCGAAGAAATTTCGACCCGTGAAATTAAAAAAATCCTCAGCGATTGTATCGAAGCAGAAGAAAAAGGCAAACCACTCACCGATGAACAATTGATGGTTATACTGAAGGAGAAAGGCTACAATATCGCGCGTCGCACGGTAGCCAAATACCGCGAACAATTGAATATTTCGGTTGCCAGACTTCGCAAAGAATTATAAATGAGCGAAACACATCCGACACTTAGTCAATGGGAACTTTCTGTTGCCAATTGGTTTTCAGTAATATTTCACCCAATTTTACTTCCAACCTGGTTTTATCTGTCACTGGCATTTTTCACGCCAACCTATGTTTTGCAGATACCAGTTGGCATGGAATGGGTGCTGGCAGCCATCATTTTCATCCTGACGTTTCTATTTCCATCCCTTATTTTACTTTTGTTAGTCCGACTAAAAATCATCAGATCAATCCTGCTCAATGAACGGATCGAAAGGAATGGACCTATCCTTATCTCGGCAATTTTTTTCTTCCTGACTTACTATTTCCTTGATTATTTTGATTTCATACCTGTTTTCGGCTATTACCTGCTGTGCGCAACAAGCATCTCATTGTTGACCATGATGATCAACTATGTTTGGAAAATAAGTTTGCACACCACCGGCCATGGGGCATCACTCGCTGTATATCTTAGTCTGGCAATGCTCATCGAAATTCCTATACTTTTGATTGCTCTGGCAATGGTCGCAGGTGGAATTACAGCCACTGCGCGACTCAAATTAAATGCCCACACGCCTGCTGAGGTCTACGGTGGATTTGCCCTTGGATTTGTTACAATGACATTGTTGTTCAGGATGATTTCCTGAAAGGGGGGCGAATTTCTTAGAACGGACTGATTGTCAAACCAACCGAAACAGGATTAAACTCTGGTCCGGTACCACGTTTAAACGTCCGGCCAATTTCATAATAGCCGAAAATACTCACCCATTTATATCCAAAACGGAAGGTTGGGCCAAAGGTGTAGGTTTCAAGAGAATTGATACGTTTACGTTTTTCATAAACCCTTGGGCCTGTAATGGATTCATCACCAATATATTTAGCCTTGCTATCGATTAAAATACCCATTTTAAATCCAATGCCCAATTTCCATTTATTATCGAATTTGAAGCGCAATTCGGCAGGAATATCCAGATAAACCAAATTAATTTTTGACCTTTTATAATTATTTGTTATTGGACTGAAGACGATAGTGTCGGCGTTCAAATTATCGATTTTTGTATTTGAATACAAATTATGCGATCTGATTCCAAGGCCAATGGCAAAAATGTGCGGTGTTTTTCCTAACTCGAAATTATAGGTCCCGAAAACGTTGAAACCCGGGTTGAAGGCCGCTGCTGTATAATCAACAGGCGTTTTGGTGATGAAATCAGTGTAAATATCAAAACCAACCGTATATTTTTTACTGGTTTTATCTGTTATAATTTGAGCCTGTAACGCTACAACCATTAATAACAAGCTGATAATCAAACCAATTCTTTTCATAGATTTTTGTATTACTGGAAACAAAATGCAATTAACTATTACAAAAGTACGAAATATAGGGGGACAAAAACCAATCTATTGATGGCTTGCCAAGGAAATGATATAATTTTTGTTAAATGGCATGTAAACCCGGGAGTTGACTTGCGGCTTTGATTTTAAAAACAACAAATCGATGGTGCTAATTCACAATTTATGTATTCCTATTTTTTGATCATTTTATCAAGTAATTCATGTATCGAATCACTATTCCATTTCGCGGCACCACGTTTTTCAATCACGATTTTATTGTCAGGACTCACAACGAAAGTCGCGGGAATACTGCTGGTAGCAAATATTTCAGGCACTGATGATTGAATAAAATAAACGGGGAGATCATAGTTTTTCTGCTTCATAAATGCACGCACGGTTTCAGGCGATTCATCTGTAATCAACAAAAAAACAACATTATCCCGATAAGCAGTTTGCAAATCATTTATTTCGGGGAGTTCAGCCACACAGGGTGGACACCAGGTAGCCCAGAAATTAATAAAAACAGGTTTACCATTAAAATCGGAAAGCTGAACGGCATCACCATCGATCGAAATTAACCGCCATTGCATTGCTTGCATTGAAACTGTTTTTTGCTCCTCTGCATCCACAGTATCTGGAGATGTGGATATAATCCGGATTGCGAAAGAACTTATTTCCTTACGTGTCGCAGGAATCAAAATTGCAATCAGAAAAAGCACAAATATTACATCACTAATCTTACCAAATAAGGATTTTTCATTCTTATAATTTGTCCATTTTCTGCGAATATATTCAATCATCAGATTCGATTTCTGTTAGGCAATATGTTCAATAATATGATTTACAGAGATTTCTGCAAGGCAATCCGTTGGTCGAGCAGATTGTCAACTTCGGCTTCTGTCAACGAAGGATTGGTTAACAATTCATCGATTTTTTTAATATCCAATTCTTTCGTGGAAATTACTGAAGGAATCTGTGACACATTTTTTGTTGGTTCACTGGTTGCCAATTCAAATGACTCTTCACCTAATTGCTCGCGCAATTGTTTGATGAACATGACAAGCATCTCCTTCATTGGTTCGTTCACCTGATCAGCCATCTCAAACGAAATCTGGTCTCTCATCGATTCGTAACTCGACAAAAAGAGCTTCAATTGTTCAAATTGAAAGCGGTTCATACCCGGCATATCTTCAATCGGATGTTTCTCAACAAGTCGTTTGAATAACCTGAAAAGTTCATCTATATTTTTTTTGAAATCATCGTTTTCCATATAATTAGATTTGATAAATGATGAGATACAAGAATCATGCAAATTTTATCAGCTTTGTTCAATTCTTTGATTTTGACAAAACACCCGGAAAGAACGATTTACCTCGGGAGGCCCGAAAGTACCCTTCGTTTGCCTGTTGCACCTCTTCAACAGTGTAAAAGGCATTCGGATTTGACTGATTAATTATTCTGAGTGCATCCTCCAAATCTTTCTTTTTCATTGTGCTGAAAAGTATTTTCACCGGTCCGTCTCTTCCCTCTGCTTCCACGCTGGTTACACCATAATTGGCTTCACGGAGGCGTTGAATTAATTCTACCGTATTCTTTTTGGCAATAATCCGAATAATGACAGTGCCCAGTGTCATCTTTTCAACCAGGATAATCCCGATATAGTTGCCAGCGGCAAATCCTGCTCCATAACCTATATAACTCATGAAATTACCAAGGTTTTTCATTATCTGCCCGATGGCCACCAGCCAGATCACCACCTCAAAAAAACCAAGTATTGGGGCAATGGTTTTATAACCTCTTGCGACGAAAATCATTCGTATGGTATTGATTGTCACATCCATGATACGTGCCATGGCGATAAGTAACGGCAACACTACCCAGAAATAAAAGTCGGATTGCAGGAATTCTGACATTTGTCTATAATTTGATATTTGAACAAAATTAAACTAAAAAGCCCCGAAATTCGGGGCTCATTAGGTATTTATTTCATTTCCATTAATTTACAATGGGATATTGCCATGCTTTTTCGCTGGATTACTTTTTGATTTTGTCCTGGTCATTTCCAGCGCCTGAATAAGTTTCAACCGGGTTTGACGAGGCAGAATGATTTCGTCAATATACCCCAAAGCTGCTGCTTTGTAGGGACTGGCAAAGGTCTTCCGGTAATCATCAATAGCAATCTTGCGTTGCGCTTCGTCGAGCTTATTCTTGTATATGATATTCACAGCCCCTTCAGGACCCATGACAGCAATTTCAGCAGTGGGGAAAGCATAATTGATATCTGCACCAATATGTTTGCTCGACATCACATCATAGGCACCGCCATACGCTTTTCGGGTGATAACGGTTATCTTGGGAACGGTGGCTTCCGCAAATGCATAGAGTAATTTTGCGCCATGTTTAATGATTCCACCAAATTCCTGCACAGTTCCTGGCAAAAATCCGGGCACATCTTCAAAAGTAATGAGCGGAATATTGAAAGCATCGCAGAAACGCACGAATCGTGCGGCTTTAACTGAACTGTCAATATCAAGCACACCTGCCAAAATTGCAGGTTGATTGGCGACAATACCTACTGGTTTTCCATTTAACCGGGCGAAACCAATGATAATATTTTTCGCAAAGTAAGGCTGAATCTCAAAGAAATTATGGTCATCGATTACCTTGGTAATAATATCGTGCATATCATACGGTTTGTTCGGATCATCGGGCACAATCGTATCAAGGTCTTCATCCTCGCGATATTGATTGTCGGTACATACCTTAACCGGAGGATCCTCCATATTGTTTGATGGCAGGAAACTCATCAATTCGCGGAGCATCATCATAGCTTGTTCGTCGTTTTCGGCCATCAGATGAGCGACACCACTTTTGCTGTTGTGAGTCATTGCCCCACCCAGGTCTTCTTTCGTAACCTCTTCGTGTGTAACGGTTTTAATTACATCAGGGCCGGTAACAAACATATATGAAGTGTTTTTCACCATCATAATAAAATCGGTAATAGCCGGCGAATACACCGCTCCACCTGCACAAGGGCCGAGGATCGCTGATATCTGTGGTACCACACCCGATGACATTACGTTGCGGTAAAAAATATCGGCATAGCCACCAAGACTTTCAACACCTTCCTGAATACGCGCACCTCCGGAATCGTTTAAACCAATTACCGGGGCTCCCATTTTCATCGCTAAATCCATGATTTTCACAATTTTATCAGCATTTGCGCGACTTAAAGAACCACCAAATACTGTAAAATCCTGTGCAAAAACATACATCAACCTGCCATCAATTTTTCCATAGCCTGACACAACGCCATCTCCCAGGAATTTTTGCTTATCCATATCGAAATCGGTGGTCCGATGGGTCACAAATTTGTCGATTTCGACAAAGGTATTCGGGTCAAGAAGGTCAATAATGCGTTCGCGGGCAGTTTTACGTCCTGCGTCATGCTGTTTGACAATTCTGTCTTCGCCACCGCCTAATTCGGCAAGGCGGCTGTTTTCTTCTAAAAGCTGAAATTTGTTTTCTGATGACATGCTGTTTGGTTTATGTTAATCAGTAAATTCTTTTATTCGATCACCACCATTGGTTGATCGCCTTTTACTGTATCGCCTTCTTTCACAAGAATGCGTTTAATTTTACGATCCTGTTTTACTTTGTATTCACTCTCCATTTTCATGGCAGATACTACTACTACTGTTTCACCGGCTTTCACAAAATCACCTTCCTTGAAGAGGATTTTTACCACTTTACCAGGCATTGGCGATGAAATAACATTCTGGTCTTCTCCATCGTCCTTTCGTCGGTTCATCAGATACTTAGTTTCCGCATCAATGATCTCAACATCAAAGGCTTCGTATAGTGTGTTCACAATATAGCTTTTGCTGTTTTTCCCTTCAACAAGCTCCACATTAAAGGATCTGTTTTCGTGAAGAATGCTGTACACACCCTTTTCTACCTCAGCAATATCGAGTTCGTAATAGTTTTTATCAATCAGAATATTGAATTTGGTGCCTTCGCGGCTGAGCAATTCAATTGTTGAATGACGGTTATTTATTTTTACTTCGTAAGACATTGTTTTTCAGTTTTATTTGAGAATCACAGACGGAGGATTGAACGTTTCCTACCAAAATCTTTCCAGCTATTACCGAGCTCTTTTGTAGTGGGCTCAACCTGTAATGAATCGAGTTTGGTTATATAATCAACGAAGGCTGCAATGGCAGCAACATCCATACATCGTTCGGTGCAATTATTCCTTTTTTTAAGATATTCATGATTCTCTTCAATAAAATGCGTATTGTAACGACCATTTATAAAATCAGGGACTTCAAGGATACGATGCAGATATGGAATAGAGGTTTTGACACCGGTTATTTTATAGGCAAACAAGGCGCGTTTCAGACGGGCAATGGCTTCCACACGCGTTTCGGCCCATACAATAAGTTTTGAAATCATCGGGTCGTAATACATAGGTATTTCATACCCTTCATACACATATCCATCGTGGCGCACGCCTAAACCAAGCGGTTCGCGGATATGCTTAATAATGCCGGGAGATGGCATGAAATTGTTGTCCGGATCTTCAGCATAAATGCGCACTTCAATGGCATGCCCGCTTTGTTTAAGATCTTCCTGTTTGAAGGCAAGGGGAAGTCCGTTGGCAATATGAATCTGCTGTTTTACCAAATCAACGCCAACGACACGCTCCGTAATCGGATGCTCGACCTGCAGCCTGGTGTTCATCTCGAGGAAATAATAATTCAGATTATCATCAACGATGAATTCGATGGTTCCGGCACCATAATAATTCACCGCTTTGGCAGCAGCAACAGCATCGGCACCCATTTTCATTCTCACTTCAGGAGTCATGATCGGCGAGGGAGTTTCCTCAACTACTTTCTGATGACGCCGTTGCACAGAGCATTCGCGTTCGAAAAGATGAACAACATGACCATGTTTATCTCCAAGAATCTGGAATTCGATGTGATGCGGTGAAGAAATATATTTTTCGATATACACAGCATCGTCGCCAAAAGCGGCTTTGGCTTCAGAACGTGCACCACTGATGGCGCTAATGATGTCTTCTTCACGTTTCACAAGACGCATCCCTTTTCCACCGCCACCTGCACTGGCTTTGATCATTACCGGGAGCCCGATTTTCATGATTACCTCGATGGCGGTTTTGATGTCGAGGATAGGCTCGGTCGTACCCGGGACAACCGGAACACCAGCAGCTATCATTGTCTTTCGGGCGGTTATCTTATCCCCCATCGTGTCGATGGCATAAGGTGATGGTCCAATGAAAATGATTCCCTCTTTTTCACACATTCGGGCAAACTCAGCATTTTCAGACAAAAAACCATACCCAGGATGAATGGCATTCGCTCCTGTCAGTTTGGCTGCTTCAATGATTTTGTCTTTTCGCAAATAACTTTCGGAGGAGGGAGCCGGCCCTATGCAAACTGCATCATCGGCATAACGGACATGCATGGATTTGCGATCGACATCAGAGTAAACAGCAACGGTTTCGATGCCCATTTCGCGACATGACCGCATCACCCTGACCGCAATTTCGCCCCTGTTTGCAACCAATACTTTCTTTATCATATTTTTTGGTTAAATATTTGTTATTCAGTAAGTTTCCAAAATATCGGCCCTTCAAAAAAGCCCGTAAAGATATACAATTTCTTTTAGAATCATAATTTAGATTTAATTAAGTCAATAAAAATAATCAGTAATTAAATGTTTGATTTACAATTATATACCCAATATTCATTTCTTACACCCCAGATAAACCCGATGAAAAACAAAACTCAATAATTCCATATCTCTATCTTTGCTAAAAATACTTAACTTTGTTGGAATCTCAGATCGTATGAATTGCATCCGAATTTTTTTAATTGCTTCACTTATAGGCATTTGGACAGTTGCTTCGGCTCAGTCGGGTGCAATAGCAATAAAAATTGACAGTCTCGAAAACGCAATGAAAAATGCTGATCCCTACCAGCAGGCTTTGATCAGCATGAAAATAGTTGAACTCGCAGGCCGTATCGCCCCCAATATCGCATTTTCACACGCAAAACACCTGCTCAGCCTGAATGATGAAACCGCTGATTACCTCATAAAAGCAAGCGCGGCTGGGTTTTTAACTACTTATTATGAGAATAAAAATAATCCGGATTCTGCCAATTATTTCATGAATATTTCTGAAGTTCAATTACACCGATACTTTGACAAAGGATCAAAAATAAATAATCAATCAATTGCAGAAATTGCTTTGTCAATTTCAAAACAAGAAAAACCTGAATCGACAGGAAACAACATCGCATTAGTGTTATCACTTATTACTGGTGTAATTCTGTTTGCTTCATTATTAATTTTTCTCCTGCTGAAAAAACAAAAAAACCAACAAAACAACAAAATCGCCACCATACATCAGGAAATTGAAACACTGAAAACGAAGATTCGTGAAAGTGAAACGCACACCGAAAATGAAATAAACAAAAAAATCGGTGCCTTAATTGATCAATTAGCCCAAAGTAAATCAAAAGATTTGGAATTGAAAATTGCCCTGAAGAAAGCTGAAGATGCTAATTATCTGAAAAATGCCTTTCTCGGAATCATCAGCCATCAAATCCGTACTCCCCTGAACGGCATCATTGGTTTCTCAAGTTTATTGGAGACAGAACTTTCGATGCTTGAAAACAAAACCCTTTATGAATATGCCGAAGGTATAGAGCAAAGTGGGGATCGATTACTCAATTTACTCAATAATATCATTGACATAAGTAAACTTGAAGCTAACGACATTGATATTGAATTTCATCCCTGCAATGTGAATGAAATTATCAATAATATTTTTGAACTCTATGTTTTCTCCGCAAACGAAAAAGGTCTTGCTTTCAAGTCAAAAATTACTGAAACACCACAGGTTATCGCTGACAATGCCAAACTGATGCGTGTCATTCATATCATCGTTGATAATGCGATAAAATATACTATCAGTGGATTTGTCAATATTACAAGCAGTTTTATGCCTGATACCAATGAAGTTTTGATTCGTGTTAAAGATACCGGTGTCGGAATTGAAAAAAATTACCAGGACCATCTGTTTGAAGCATTCCGACAGGAAAGCAGCGGTTTCAGCCGCTCGTATCAGGGAGCTGGCCTTGGCTTACCATTGGCAAAGCGCCTGCTCGATTTAATGCATGGCCGGATTGAAATTAATAGTATGCACAATGTAGGAACAACTGTTGATATCTATATCCCTTGTGAGAAATCGATGATAAACACACTGGGTATTCAACAAGTTGAAGTGAGTAGCGTTCCCCCCATTGGAAAACTTGATATTTTTATTGTTGAGGATGACCGGATGAATCGCATGGTGCTGCAAAAAATTCTACAAAAAACCGGACAGGTCACCATAGCGGTTGATGGGGAGGAAACACTGAAAATTATCAGTGAGAGATATAAAAAGGGCCACCTGTTTCAGGTAATGCTATTTGATATAAATCTGCCGTCACCATGGGATGGAATCAGATTGATGCAAACCATACGTGCCGATTACAAAGAATACCGTTATATACCATTCATTGCCCAAACTGCCTATGCCATGGCTGGTGATCGGGAGAAAATGCTGGAAGCCGGTTTTGATGACTACCTCGCAAAACCGATTAGTAAAAACGAACTGGTAACGATCATCAAAAACCAGCTGGAAAAGTTTAAAGGGATCAGTGCCTCGTAGGAAGTATTTGTAAATTATATACCTTTGCAAATAGTTTACAATAACACAAACCAAAAGTTTATTTATTGAATATCAATTGATTAACATAATATTTAATTAAATCATGTCTGAAAAAATTTCAACCAAAGTTGCGCCAGGCGTAGCTACCGGAGACAGTTTACAAGAAATTTTCCGTATTGCAAAAGAAAATCAGTTTGCTTTACCTGCTGTAAATGTAACAGGAACCAATACAATAAATGGTGTGATGGAGGCAGCCCGTGAAGTGGGTTCACCGGTTATCATCCAATTTTCAAATGGTGGGGCAGCCTTTTACGCAGGAAAAGGCTTATCAAACAGTGGAGAAAAAGCAGCGATCGTTGGTGCTATTTCAGGTGCATTTCACGTGCATGCCATTGCCGAATATTATGATATACCGGTAGTTCTGCATACCGATCATGCTGCAAAAAAACTGTTGCCCTGGATTGATGGTCTGCTTGATGCAGGAGAAAAACATTTCAAACAATATGGTAAACCATTGTTTAGTTCTCATATGCTCGACTTATCAGAAGAACCGCTCAATGAAAATCTTGAAATATGTAAAACCTATCTCGAGCGTATGTCAAAAATGGGCATGACCCTCGAAATCGAACTTGGTATTACCGGGGGTGAAGAGGATGGTGTTGATAATTCAGGTGTTGACAGTTCAAAACTATATACCCAGCCTGAAGAAGTTGCAAAAGCCTACAGAATTCTTAGTTCGGTCAGTGATCGGTTTACTATCGCAGCAGCTTTTGGGAATGTACATGGCGTTTACAAGCCCGGGAATGTAAAATTACAGCCTGTAATTTTGCGTAATTCACAAGAATACATTCAAAAACATTTTGGCACCGGACCAAATCCTGTAAATTTTGTATTTCATGGTGGCTCAGGTTCCGAACCTGGTCAAATCAGTGAAGCATTGACCTATGGTGTTGTTAAAATGAATATTGATACCGACACTCAATGGGCATTCTGGGATGGCATCAGGCAATTTGACAAGAAATATCATGCCTATCTTCAGGGTCAGATCGGTAACCCTGACGGGGAAGACAGCCCAAACAAAAAGTATTATGATCCCCGTAAATGGCTTCGCGAAGGTGAGCGCGGTTTGATTGAAAGATTAAAAATTGCTTTCAACGATTTGAACTGTATTCAACGGTATTAAACCATATTATATATCAAAAGAAACGGGCTGCTCTTGAAAAAGCAGCCCGTTTCTTTTATTGTAGAAATTGGTTACCGCGATAAATCAGCAATCAAATCTCTTACATGAACACACAAAACAGGAATTGGAGAATGGTTTACCATCTGCTGGGCAAAAGTTCCCAGCCATAAATTAGAAGGCATTCTTTCCTGTTCATCCATAATACTGATCAGATTTGCGTTAATACTTATCGCATACTCAATTGTTGAATCGGCAATTTGGTGTGTCTCGATTATTTTTTTCACAAATTCAATCTGATTTTCAAATAAATATCTTTCCACTTGCTGAACATAATCGTCAACCCGCTGCCGTACTTCTTCAATGGTAGTGGTTTTCATTACAAGAATGTGAATTTTTGCATCGAAATATTTGGCTATCAACGAGGTGATTGGCACCTTTTGACGGGTTTCGACTGTACTGTCGATTGGCATAACGATATTTGAAATGGTACGGCCAGCATCCACTACCGATCGAATTGTAATAATCGGACGTTCTGTTGCTGCAACAATCCGGTTCGCGTTACTGCCAATCCAGAATTCTTCAAATCCTGATGAGCCATGTGTACCTACAATAATCAGGAAAGCATCGAGTTCTTCAGCTGTATTTACAATTTCCTGATATACTTTACCTGCTTTTACCAGGTATGAAATAGTATTTTTACTGAGGGTCGGCTTATGCGTTTCAACCAATTTATTAAATCGGTTAATTACCTCGGAAACAATATGTTCCTGATCGACACGAAATATTTCTTTTCCAGAATCCGGCCGGTTTACCCAAATCATTACGACATCTGCCTGTGCTTTCTCTGCAATGGTTACTGCATGTTCAAGCGCATTGATTGAGCAATCGGAGAAATCGATGCCAACTAAAATTGTTTTATTCATATATCCTCGTTGTTTATTATATCAAAGATAGTGAAATATTACAGCCTTATCTTATCTTTTGTGATAAAAGCCTGGGAAAAATAGGGTAATATTTTCTTAAGATAGCCTTCAGCCTCAATCCTGCTTCTAAAATTTCCGGCCCTGACCCGATAATAGGGTGCTCCATAAGTTAGATCCACTGGTATTTCCGGAAAATTCACAGAAAAATTGTCAACAACTGAATTTGCCCGGTCAACTGCATCATTGCCCGAATCCATAAATATCTGGATTTTATATCCTTCCGTTTCAGGATGCGCCAACTTGAACCTGCTATGAATTAAAAGCAACTGTTCAACGCGACTGTCCTGAATAATTTTCACACTTCCATTGGATGATGATTGTCCACTCAACTGTGAAACAAACAAAAAAGATAAAACCAAAACGAAAATAAATTGTTTCATTTGCATTAATCGTTGCGAACAGATTGAACGCTTATTACCGGAACCTTGGCGTTATTTATCAATTGCTGGGCATACGGGCCTAAAAACATATTTCCATTTTCAACCCCTTGTTCAGTCATGATCGCAATTAAATCGGCCTGCTGAGATTCGGTATAAGATAATATTGAACTCGTAATATTTTCCGATTCCACTTCACTCAATACAAACTTTAATTTTTCATGGATTAAAAAATTCGAAGCTTCAGCGGCATAGGTTTTCATTCGTTTTCGGATAACCTGAATAGGTGAACTATTCAGAAGCAGTAAATGAATTTCAGCATCGAATGCCTTTGCAATGCGCGCTGCATATGGAAGTTTATATTTGGTGTCTGTTGAATTATCGATCGGTAATACTACTTTATTTATTGATCCTGTTATGGTATAATCACGGCGAAGGGTAATCACAGGACAAGGCGCGCTTGCCACGATTCGGTATGCATTGCTTCCAATCCAATATTCCTCAAATCCGCTGACACCATGAGTTCCTGTAAATAACAAACTGGCGTTTATTGCTTTGGCTACAGAAGCAACTTCACTGTAGACCTTTCCTTTACGCAGGAATTGGTTAATTTTTCCATGGTGAACCAACGGTTCGTATTGATTGATGATATCATCAAAATGAACCTTGGTCTCGATACGCAATTCCTGATCGATATTATAAAGATGTTCGGGTGTACTTGAATTATCAACCCAAACCAAACTTAAGTCTGCCTCAATCTTATTAGCAAACATCAATGCATATTCCAACGAGTGAATCGCATTTTTTGAGAAGTCGAATGCTACCAAAAAGTGTTTCATAATGTAAGTTTGATCGAATTAATACACTAAATATCAATCACATACAATCCAAAACTAAAGAACTGCCTCTTACTAAGGAAAGTCCTTCATTTCGCAGCTAAATTATGCATTTTTCTGCAAAATGCAAGAATGGGCTTTTGTTGGTAAAATTACAGCATAATTCGTATTTTTGCCCAACATACGAATTCCATGAATAAAAACCTTGATCCGCACGGTTCAGATCTTACGAAAGTCGATAAGGAAATTGAAAAAGCATTACGACCCGATGCTTTTGAAAGTTTTGCCGGACAGGAAAAGGTTGTCGAAAACCTGAGAATATTTGTAAAAGCGGCTAGTCAGCGGGGCGAAGCACTTGACCACGTTTTATTACACGGTCCTCCCGGGTTGGGGAAAACTACCCTTTCGCATATTATCGCAAATGAATTGGGTGTAAATATTAAAATCACTTCCGGACCAGTATTGGATAAACCAGGTGATCTGGCAGGTTTATTGACCAATCTTGAAGAAAATGATGTGTTGTTTATCGATGAGATTCACCGGTTGAGCCCGGTTGTTGAAGAATATTTGTATTCAGCCATGGAAGATTTCAGGATTGACATTATGATTGAAACCGGCCCCAATGCACGTAGTGTTCAAATTGCGCTAAATCCTTTTACCTTGATTGGTGCCACCACACGTTCTGGTTTGCTGACTTCCCCATTGCGATCTCGTTTTGGAATTAATTCGCGCCTGGCCTACTACAATGCCGAAATATTATCAGGGATTGTGAAACGCTCAGCCTCCATTCTAAAAGTAGCAATCAGCGAGGAAGCAGCGTTTGAAATCGCCCGCCGCAGCCGGGGTACACCGCGTATCGCCAACCTCTTGTTGCGTCGAGTCCGCGATTTTGCCCAGATAAAAGGAAACGGAAATATCGATATCGAAATTTCAAAATATGCATTGGCAGCGCTAAATGTTGACAAATACGGACTTGATGAAATGGACAACAAAATCTTATTAACCATTATCGATAAATTCAAGGGCGGTCCGGTTGGCATCAGCACCATCGCCACGGCTGTGGGCGAAGAAGCTGGAACCATTGAAGAAGTTTATGAACCCTTTTTAATTATGGAAGGGTATCTCATGCGCACACCACGTGGTAGGGAAGCAACAGATATTGCATACAAGCACCTTAACAAATCAAGATTACCTCAACAGGGGACACTTTTTACTGAATAATTACGGCTGAAAATGAATTTAGCTGATATTCCGGAAAACCTTTCTGAACTAATTGTAAATAAAGCACTTGAACTTGGTTTTTCGGCTTGTGGGATCAGCGAGGCAGGCCACCTTTCGAAAGATGCCGGTTTCATGGAAGAATGGCTTTCGCTTGGATTTCATGCCGATATGCATTATTTGGAAATGAACAAAGAGAAACGTTACAATCCGAAATTATTGGTCGATAACGCATGGTCAGTCGTGAGCGTTTTGTACAACTATTTTCCGGAAGAACAATTGCCATCAGCAGACAATTATAAGATTTCGAAATATGCGTATGGAACTGACTATCACATTGTTATTAAAGATAAACTACAGATATTGTTCCAATTTACGAAAACCTGTTTTCCTGATTTAACAGGAAGAATTTTCACCGATTCGGCACCTGTGCTTGACCGTGCCTGGGCCGAAAAAAGTGGTCTTGGCTTCATCGGAAAAAATACTTGTCTGATTCACCCCCGTAAAGGCTCATTTCATTTCATTGGTCATCTGATTGTTTCATATCCCCTCACGGTTAAAACTGCACCCGTAACTGATTATTGCGGAACCTGTCGCCGATGTATCGATGCCTGTCCAACAGGGGCACTCGTTGCTCCGCACAAGCTGGATGCGCGTAAATGTATTTCATACCTCACTATTGAAAACAAAAAACCATTTATGCAGGATTTTGATTTCAATGACTGGATTTTTGGTTGCGATATTTGTCAGGATGTTTGTCCGTGGAACCGGTTTTCAACAACACATAACGAGGCTCGTTTTCGCTTATCCGACGAGATAAAAAACATGCGTAAAGTTGATTGGGAATCGCTTACCGAAGATTCATTCAACAGGATTTTTAAGGATTCAGCAGTGAAACGTACGAAATTCAGCGGGCTAACCAGGAATATTGAAGCCGCAAAAAAGAAAGATTAAGCTGCACATGTGCAACAAATAAAAATCAGTCACTCAGTGACTTGATCTGATAATACAAACTCAATTGAAGCACATCATTAAACTCACCATACTTATTTCTGTTATAGCGGTAAACATTCCCTTCCACCTGATTTTTTCGGATAGAATTAATTGAATTTGTGGTTCTTACGCCAATAAATAACGAAGGTGTTAGTTGATACCTCACGCCAAAAATTGAATTAAAACACAACTTTTTCCAATCATCATAGGTACTTTCAAAATAGTCCTTTTCTTCATAACTTGACAGCAGGAAACTGATTGATATACCTGCTTCAAACAAAAATTTTCTATTTTTATATTGATAAAGCATTGGCAAATCAATATAATTTAATCGAAGCAAATATTGCTGAAAATCAACCTGATCAGTAGTATCATTATACCTCGAGCCTTTCTGGATAAAATGAAGTTCCATTTGCAATGCTGACTTTTCATTCAAATCCATTCCAACAAAAAAACCACCCGCCAATCCGGCTTTATTAAATCCTGCATAGCTATCACCAGCCACCTGTGAGGAGGCAAACCCAAATGTCATTCCACCATTAAATTGCTGGGCTTCACCGGCGATTGTAATTAGAAATAAATACAAGATTATTAATATCTTTTTCATCGAGAAGTGAAGATTAATTGCATACAAATGTAATGATTGCATCCAAATACTGCACATTCGGGGATTATTCCTTATGAATCATTCCACCTCGTTAATATTGAATCTTGGATGAATTCATTCGTAGCAAGATAAACACTAATTTTGCCCTTAACAAAGTATTCAAATCAAAAAGATGGAAGAGCCTAATTATCGAATATTATTGGTTGATGACGAAACTGATGTGCTTGAATTCCTGAGTTATAATCTTAAAAAAGAGGGTTTTATAGTATTTTCGGCTACCAACGGAAACGATGCCCTGAAAAAAGCCATTTCCGAAATTCCGCACCTTATTATACTAGATGTTATGATGCCTGGTATGGATGGGATTGCGACCTGTGAAGCAATTCGTCAGGAGCCATCACTAAAAAACACACTCATCATCTTCTTAACTGCGCGTGGTGAAGATTATTCACAGATTGCCGGTTTTGATGCAGGTGCGGATGATTACGTAACCAAACCAATAAAACCGAAACTTCTGATAAGCCGCGTAAATGCCTTGCTTCGTCGTCACCACGAAACATCCGTTCACATTGAAGAATTGCCATTGAGCGATCTTGTCATTGATTCGGAAAAGTTTCTGATTATAAGCAAAGGGATTGAGATGATTCTTCCAAAAAAAGAATTTGAATTGATCCGACTGCTTGCTTCAAAACCAAACAAGGTTTTTACCAGAGATGAGATTTTATCAAAAGTATGGGGCGAAGATGTCATTGTGGGCGACCGGACGATTGATGTGCATATTAGAAAAATACGTGAGAAGGTTGGTATCGAAAATATCAGAACTGTAAAAGGAGTAGGCTATAAATTTGAGGCCTGATTATATATGGCTAAATTATTCCACGAAACCCGTTCAATTGCACTGATTACCTCGGCTGGCAACACAGCATTGCTTACAATTTTATTGCTGATATTGCGCTATTTATTTGTACCTATCGATATTTGGATCATTATTTCGATAGATGTTCTGATTTTCCTTTCCGGCTTCTTTTTCTTCAAATATGCAGTGGATGAGTTCATTTATAAAAAGATAAAACTGATTTACAAGACCATAAATTCATTCAGAACAGTAAAAGCAAATGATGCTTCTTCCTCCGTAAATAACGAATCATTAGATTCAGTAAATCAAGCTGTTATTGATTGGGGAGCCCGCCATAAAATAGAAATTGACGAATTAAAAAAACTGGCAGCCTATCGTCGTGAGTTTCTTGGCAATATCTCGCATGAACTAAAATCGCCTATTTTTAATATTCAGGGGTATGTGCTCACCTTGCTCGATGGCGGATTGGAAGATGTTACCATTAACCGCAATTACCTGATGCGCACTGAACAAAGCGTCAACCGAATGATTGCCATTGTTAAAGATTTAGAAGATATATCAAAGCTTGAGTCAGGAGAATTAAAATTGAATCTGCAACGTGTTGATATGATAGAACTTACACGAGAGGTCATTGATTTTCTTGAGATGAAAGCACGAAAAGTAAATGTTTATTTAAGCATCGAAAATAAAACAGATGGTCAGGTGATTGCATTGGCTGATAAAGAAAGGATACGTCAGGTGTTGATCAATCTCATCGAAAACGCCATCAAATATGCTGACAAAGAGGATAACAGGGTTGCTGTGAAGTTCTTTGATATGGACGAAAATTATCTTATAGAGATCAAAGACAACGGATCTGGCATTGCCGAAGAAAACTTATCACGTATTTTCGAAAGATTTTTCCGCGCCGATAAAGGACGTTCACGCGATAAAGGTGGTACTGGCCTGGGATTGGCTATTGTGAAACATATCATAGAAGCACACGACAAAACGATTACTGTCAGAAGCAAAGTGCAACAAGGAACCACCTTCTCTTTTACCCTGGCAAAAAAATGAACTATTTCTGTCGTTCAATTGTAAACTCAACCAATTGCCTTAATGCTGTAAGTGATGCTGATTCAGGAAGATCTGCCAGCAGGTCGCTTGCCTTTTGAATATATTCACCCATCTTTTTTTCGGCATATTCAATACCCCCTGAATGATTCACTTTTTCGATGACCAATGCCACTTTTTGCGGGTTTGCAGCATGGTTTTTCACAATATTGATCAAATATCGTTTTTCGGAGGAGGAACAATTATTGAGGGTATAAATCAATGGGAGTGTCATTTTTCGTTCCTTGATATCAATTCCGGTGGGTTTTCCGGTTTTACGGGTACTTTGGTAATCAAAAATATCATCTTTTATTTGAAATGCAATTCCAACGTTGGTGCCAAACATACGCATACGATCGATCATTTCTAAAGAAGCACCGGTTGAAGCAGCACCAACCGCACAGCATGAAGCGATTAATGACGCTGTTTTCTTACCGATTATGTCAAAATAAACTGATTCTTCAATATCAAGTCTTCTTGCCTTTTCAATCTGCAACAGTTCCCCTTCGCTCATTTGCTGAACAGCATTCGAAACAATTCTTAGCAATTCAAAATCATTGTTATTTAGGGCAAGTAACATACCACGTGATAGGAGATAATCGCCCACCAACACTGCTATCTTATTCTTCCACAATGCATTGATCGAAAAAAAACCTCTCCGTTCATTTGAGTCGTCAACCACATCGTCGTGCACCAAGGTGGCACTGTGCAATAGCTCGATCAATGTAGCAGCACGTAGCGTGGATTCATTTATTTCACCTGAAATTTTTGCCGCGAGAAGCACAAACATCGGGCGCATTTGTTTGCCCTTTGTTTTAACGATATATTGTGTCACCTTGTCGAGCAAGGGAACCGAGGAGCGCATTGCTTTTTTGAAAACAACATCAAACTGATCTAGTTCCTTTTCAATGGGCCTTTTTATCGCTTGTAATCCTGCCATATTTCCTATTTGTCTGTCATCCAATTTCTGACTGGATGAAAGTACAAATATACTGTTTCCATTTTATAGGCACCAGTCCTTATATTAAATTGTCGAATGAAACGACATAATCAACGCCACAATTGATGAACAAAGGGCTGAAAGAGTTACTTTTGTGAAAATTTCATCCTCATGCCTGTATTCCTGTTTGATGAATTGATTATCGGACCTATTCATAGCCGTAGATTGGGTAAATCTTTAGGCGTCAATCTTTTGCCAACACATTCCAAACAATGCAGTTTCAACTGTATTTATTGCGAATGTGGCTGGACCAAGGGCCGGAATGCCCTGAAAATGGATTTACCAACACGAGACGAGGTAAATGTTGCGCTGGAAAAACGGTTAAACGAATTGGTTGGGACAGATGCTGAACCTGACAGCATCACTTTTGCCGGAAACGGTGAACCCACCATGCACCCTCAGTTTGCTGTTATTATTGATGATGTGATCGCAATGCGAAACAATTTGATTCCAACAGCAAAAATCAGTGTATTATCAAACGGAAGCATGTTACACAAGCACCAGGTGATTGATGCTTTGATGCTTATCGATAACAATATTCAAAAACTCGATGGTGGAAACGAAGCGATCATCAAGGCGATAAATATGCCCCTAAAGGCCTTTAAACTGAACGAATATGTTGAACAGTTGAAACGGATCCATAAAAATCTGATTATTCAAACCCTATTTTTGAGGGGCAGGCTAAACGAAAAAAATATTGATAATAGCATATCAACGGAAGTCAATGACTGGTTTGATTTGCTACGAAAGATTCAACCCAAAGCGGTGATGATTTATTCACTCGACCGGGCAACACCGGCCCATGAACTGGAAAAAATTAGTGAGGATGAACTAATTCTGATCGCACAGAAAGTAAAGGAAATCGGAATAGAAGCGAATGTATTTGGTTAAATATCTGTCATATGCAACAATATCCCGCAAAGATTCTAATGGCACTTATTGAAACTTTCAAGGAGGAGGATAACGCATTTCATGCCTGGCTGTTGGGCAACGGGTTTCCTGAGTTGGCTGCTTTCAGCAGTGCCGTAAGAGGAAGCGACGGTGCCTTTGCATGGCTCATGCAGAATAAGTTTTACTCGCTGGCTGCCCTTGATGGCGCCATTGATAACCAGGAAAAAGCGATAGTATGGTTAAAAAAATATAACCTCGAAATATATCTCAGTATTGCAGGTGCAGTGAATGGTAACCAACAATCGATCAACTGGCTGGCATCAAAAGAATTAGAAATATTTCTGATGTTAGCAGGAAGCATCCGTACTTTCCGCGAAAGCCAGACACATGACTACCACAAAATGAGGTTTTGAGTCTTCACGTGACTAGTTGCTTGTTTCTGGTTACTGGTTACTGGAAACAAGTGACCAGTAACCAGAGACCATAAAACTCTCCTTCTAACTACACTTCGAATACCCGCAGGCATTACACGTCAAACAGCCGTCCTGATAAATCAGGCTGTTTTGGTCACCACATTCAGGACAAAGTTTTCCCTGAGCCTGGGTTCCATCAGGTATATAGCGCTTCAATCCGCGTACCACACCATTTTTCCAGGTATTAATGGTGTCTTCGTCGAGTGTAAGATTCTGAATTAATTCAATGGCATAAGGTAGTGGCATGCCATGACGAAGGATTCCGGAAATAAGCTTGGCATAGTTCCAGTATTCTTTGTTGAAAGAACGCGACAATCCTTCGATAGTAACATGATAGCCCTGTTTGTCCTGATACTGGAAGTCGTATCGGGCTTTTTCGCTTTTATTTTTTTCTCGTATTACCCAACCGCTTTCGATGTAAGGTGGCAGGAAAAAATCATCGGCCTTACCCGTGAATATTTCATAGGGTTTGTTGTTTATTTTACCAACAACAGCCAACCATTTTTCGTAATTATTTTGGAATCGGATGATGTCTGCCTCTAATTTTTTCGGACGTGGTGGAGCAGTTGTTTCCTTAAACTCTTCGTTATGGGCGTCGCTCGTTTTCTTTTCGTCGTTACTGATCAGTACACCCGAACGTGAGCCATCGCGATAAATGGTTATTCCTTTACAACCTACTTCCCATGCGGTCTGATATATTTGACTGACAAGTTCTTCGGTGGCATCGTTTGGAACATTGACTGTAACACTGATCGAATGATCTACCCATTTTTGAATGTCGCCCTGCATTTTTACCTTGCTCAACCAGTCGATATCAGCCGAGGTTGCCCTGTGATAAGGTGATGCAATGATCAGCTCACGAAGATTCTGGTCATTAAACGCCTTCACCATAGCAACATCATGACCATTTACACTGAGCCAGGTTTCAAATTTCGGATGAAACACATTGTATTCTTCCCATGCATCGCCCACGCCATCAACGAAACTTACCGTAACATTCTTGTCATTGGGGTTTACTTTTCTGCGTCTTTTGTAAGAAACAGCAAATACGGGTTCGATGCCGGAAGTAGTTTGTGTACAAATACTTACACTGCCGGTTGGGGCGATGGTAAGCATTGAAATATTTCTTCGTCCGGTCCTCACCATTTTTTCGTAAAGTTGTGGGGCACTTTCGCGGATACGACTTATAAATGGATTATTTTTTTCACGTTCAGCATCATACATCTCAAAGGCACCACGTTCGCCTGCCATTTCAACAGAGGAACGATACACCTCGAGTGCCAACACCTGATGAACATCGGTGGAGAATGTGATTGCCTCATCTGATCCATAACGGGTTCCAAGTGCAGCCAACATATCACCTTCAGCCGTTATACCAATACCAGTCCGGCGGCCCTGCAATGCTTTCTTACGTATATTTCTCCAAAGATTTAGTTCAACGCTTTTAACCTCAATGGCTTCCGGATCGGCAATTATTTTGGCAATAATTGCATCCACTTTTTCAATCTCAAGGTCAACGATATCATCCATCATTCGTTGTGCTAACCTTGCATGTTTTGTAAACAATTCCACATTGAAATTTGCATTTTCAGTAAATGGGTTGTCAACATAACTGTAAAGATTTATGGCCAGGAGCCGGCAACTGTCATAAGCACACAAAGGTATTTCGCCGCAAGGATTTGTTGACAAGGTCTTAAATCCAAGGTCGGCATACGAATCAGGAATTGACTCATTAATGATTGTGTCCCAGAACAAAATACCCGGTTCGGCGGAAGCCCAGGCATTGTGAATAATTTTCTCCCAAAGTTTGCGTGCTTTCACTTCCTGTACAAAAGTTGGATTAGGCGATTCGATCGGATATTGCTGGATGAACATTTTATCATGAATCACCGCATGCATAAATTCATCGGAAATTCGTACCGAAACATTTGCACCAGTAACCTTGCCCAATTCGAGTTTGGCATCGATGAACCGCTCTGCATCGGGATGCTTTACGCTTATACTGAGCATAAGGGCACCACGGCGTCCATCCTGCGCTACTTCGCGTGTTGAGTTTGAATATCTTTCCATAAAGGGAACGATGCCGGTAGAAGTGAGGGCACTGTTCGCTACGTGGCTTCCTGTAGGACGGATGTGAGATAGATCGTGTCCAACGCCACCGCGTCTCTTCATCAACTGAACCTGTTCCTGATCAATCTTCATGATACCACCATAAGAATCGGAGAGACCATCATTACCAATAACGAAACAGTTTGATAAAGAAGAAACCTGAAAATTGTTTCCGATACCTGCCATCGGGCTGCCCTGAGGGATAATATATTTGAAATCTTTTAATACAAAGTAGATTTCCTGTTCGCTGAGTGGATTCGGGTATTTCTGTTCAATACGTGAAATTTCTGAGGCAAGTCGATGATGCATTTCATCAGGGGTCAACTCATATAAATTTCCAAAACTATCTTTTAAAGCATATTTGTTCATCCAAACATTGGCAGCCATGGTGTCTCCATTAAAATAAGCGCCGGAAGCAGCCAACACATCAGCCTGTTGATATATTGTATTTGGTTTTTGAGTGATGTTAGGGGGGGTATTACCCGACTCAGGTGTCATAGTTTCTTTATTTTCAACCGGTTGTATATCATTTATATCAGGTCTGACTCGTAACTCAAGTATTTTGGTATAAAAACTCTGGTCTTTCTCTTGTTTTACAGCATGTTCGAGATTTGTAAAGAGATTGTTTTCCATATGAGTTTTAAATTAGATATTTGAATTCGATGTTAAGCCCCTCTGTTTACGTTTTTTAGCTTTCTACAGCATAATTTAAAAACGTATCGCAAGATACAATACCTTTTAGATTAGTCGGGGTTCATTTTTTCAACGAACCGTTGTTGATAAATTCTTTAACCCAATCAGGATAAGGCTTTCAGAAACAATTTCACGAATCTAAAATTTATAAACTTCAAATGTTGATAAGTTTGGCACGGGCATGAAACTTTAACTTTTAGCCCACAACATTTTGATTGCTATTGTAATAAGCAAAATTGCAAATATTTTCCGCAAGATGTCCTGTGGCAGGTTCACAGCAAATTTTGATCCGATATAACCACCAATCAGAAAGGCAACAGCGATGATAAGGGCATATTTCAAATTTAGCGCACCGGCTTTGTAATAATTGTATGCAGCCAACAGACCGACCGGTGGAAGCATGATGGCAATGCTTGTTCCCTGGGCACTATATTGATCCATCTGTAAAAAATATATCAGTGCCGGAATCATGATAATTGCTCCTCCAATACCCATAAGTCCGCTGAAAGCGCCAGCTAAAAGCCCAATCAGAACCAAGACAACAAAAATGTAAAATGTCATAAAACCTCCTAAAAATCTAAGCTTAATGATAAATAATAAACCGGTTTTCCAATTTTTCCATCTTCGACTCCCCAAGCAACGTCACCTCTTACAAAATAACCTAAAATTGTTGTACGTGCTCCCAGTCCTAAACCTGCCACGAGCGGATCTTTCTGAATTTCAACCGAAATGGTCAACGGTCCGTTTTGTATATATTTGGTATAAAGTGAATTACTAGGTGAATAAGGATTCCAACCTGTCCAGGCTGTTCCAAGGTCACCAAACGCTGTTAACTGGAAATTGCGAATAAAATTCGAACTGATTGGATTTTGCAAAAAGTAGCTAAAAACGGGGAAGCGAAATTCAGAGTTTATCACAACAAAATTGTTTCCGTTGCGGACATTCTGGTTGAATCCACGCATATTTGTAGCAAGTGTTTGATAAGCAAAGTTTTGCGTATAATCAATCGGGGTTTCCTGATTAAAACCGGGGGCCAGCCAATTGTCGACCCCTCCCATATAATAAATGAGTTTGCTCGATCCGAATGAGGTACTGGCTGCCAATCGGTTTGCCCAGATAAAATTTCGGTGAACACGCTGATAGTGCCTGAAATCGAATCCAAGAACCACAAAATTCCTGCTGTTTTTTGTCAGGAGCTGATAATACTCGGCGAACAATTTGGCGCGGATACCTGTATATAAATTGGTACCAACTTCACGGCTATTGTCAAGCACGAGTTCAGTCCTTAATCCGCCCCAATTTTCAAATGCTGTTGGTTTTGTCAAATTCACCGGATCGGTAGCGAGATACACTTTCATATCATTTCGAAAAATACCACTACCCCGCACACTGAGCGTTTCGGTGAAAGGCCAGCTTAACATATAATAAGCCTGATGCGAATGTGTGCGCGTGATTTGGGTATAGCCGTAATTTTCGAGACTCTGCCGGTGTAATGTGATTTGTCGGTCGAGGCGGTTTTTCAGATTACTGAAACTGACTGCATATTCATTATTTATCAGTTCAGGATTCAGCCGCACACCACCAAATATACGATAGTCCTCCAAAAGATCGGTAAGTGTTACGCCCATCAAGACATTGAAACCCGGATTCAGGTAAATGGGAGCGCCTCCACCTGCAAAAGGTTGATAGTTGAAATTTGCATAGGTGAAATCAACCTGCGAAATAAGTTGATCGTAAAAGTATTCTACATAATAATTCCTTCTTTTCGGGAGGCTGTTTTGATCAATTTTTTCCTGATTTTCACCGAATTCGCCATACAACAATGAGGTTAACCGCGAATTTCCCTTTATGCCAAACGCACCCTGACGGGTTGGTATTGGAACAAACCGGCTTGTGTCTTTTTTTACATACGGCCGAAACAAGGGATAAAAACTCTTACGCAGTTTCGTTTTCTCCAAAGAAGGAATGGTATCGGATGAAAGTGACTTCTGTTGTTTTAATCGGAAAGCAGTTATTCCTACCAAAGATTCTTGTGATTCAACAATTTCATCCTGACTAAGTTTATACAATTTTTGTTTGTTATTGTTCTGCATCTGAACATAAACAGCACCTTCTTTAACTGTACCTGAGTAATTCAGAATATTTGAAGTGAAATCAGTTCGCATGGCCGATTCCATGAAATAACGATAATGAACTGTCGTGTCGACGAAAGTAATCACACTATCAAACTGCCCGCTATATAAGTTGTAGAATCCATTTTGATCACTCAAATAATTGATTGAGTTTGCTGTTTGCTTTGAGGGGAATATCTCGTTTGCACCTGGCGTATTGGTCAACCTTCGGGCAACAGTATTGTCAGTATTCAACTCAAAAGAAAACAAATCGAATTGTGCAGGCTGAATTCCGGGATTTGATTGCTGTTTTAACGTGTCAGAATCTCTGTTTGAGCTAAATATAACACGCTGATTATCTAGATACACCGGATTCAGATCGGTGTAGAAATCATCTGTTATCTGGCTGTGTGAATTCGCCGTAATACTGAAAATATAAATATCCGGTTTACCTTTCCGAACTGCCGACATGGCAAGTGACCGTCCATCAGGTGAATAACTTATGTGCGTAATCTTTTGAAAATCAAACATATTTCTCTTTTCAAGACTTTCGTCTTCTAGGTTATACATATAAAGGAAAATTTTACCTTTCTCCTCAACGAGAAATGCCAATAACTTACCTCCCGGATGCCATGCTGTTAAAGGATATGTGTAATCGGTAAGCGCATCGGAGCCATAGCCACTCCGAAACATTCTTTTCTTTTCATTCGTTTGTAAATCAAGCAGCCAAAGTTTCATCAATCCTTCTTCGTTGGTTGTGTAACAAAGGCGTGTTTCGTCCGGACTCAGATTCGGCCGGTCGAAAGTACGATAGTCGCGGTATTTTAGGGCCAGCAGGTTTTTGGGTATTTTTTTTTGATCAGCTGCATAAATTGAACTGTAATATGCATACCATTCTTTAATAAGCTCGGCATATTTAAGGCCGGTCACATAAAGAAAACCTTTTTGCACGTTCCTGCTCAACTGAGTCATGTGAACAATATCAGACATTGCTGATTTTCCATATTTGTCTTCAATATATTGCCAGAGCGAATGGCCGGCAATAATAGCATCATTACCTTTGAGGCGGTTTAGTTTTTTGAATCGTCCTGAGGTTATCCCGTCGCGCAGACGGTCGTCGAGCAAGGTGTTCCAATCCTCCGAAATATACGATAACAAACCTGTTTTATACCAATCAGGCAGGTTGAATACTGTTGTATTCCTTATTTGAGAACCGATACTTCCACCATACATCAATTGGTTCAACAACATGTCAGCGATTCCTGCCCTGATCTGCTGTTCAAAATGCAAATAATTACCATCAAAATAAATGAAAACCTTGGTTCCGATGATATGTGTAATTCCTCCCAGATTGTATTGTTGCTCTGATGCTAACCCTATATTACTTTGTTTCAGATCATTCAGGTTGTTAAATACAATAAACTGTATTTTTTGACTCAGCACACTCTGAAGCCGTTTCTCCAGAACAGGTATCTGCTCCTTGGCATATTTGGCCGTATAAAGGGCCAGTTCATTGCCATTCAAATAAAAATAGGTGTCAAAATCTGCAAAACGGTAGTAGGTCCAGATCGTATTGTTCCACTGCACCCTATTTTTGCCGAATGACATATTGGAACCATTGTAAAATTGTGAAAACGAATCAATTGGGAATGAACACAATAGCAATCCAATCAATACGATTGACTGCAATCCGGATTTAATTATCTGAGATTGGTAGTGATTCATTCCATATTTCCTACTTCGCAGTGGCTAAAGTAATACTTTTTTAAGGTGCCTGTTTCAAGGGTTTTACTATTTTTGCGATCCAACTTTACCATAAATCAATATGATTCAAATTAAAAAATTCGTCTTCAATGCGTTTCAGGTAAATACCTATATTCTTTTTGATGAAACAAAGCAATGTATCATCATCGATGCTGCCTGCTCAACAGAGGCTGAAGAAAAAACACTCATCGATTTTATTGAAAAACAACAACTTACACCAACATTGTTGCTCAACACACATGCACATATCGACCATGTTTTGGGAAATGCATCTGTGTGCAAACATTTCAATGTGTCATTAGGGGCTCACACAGGAGGAAATATGTATCTCGATAATGCCATGGATGTCGCTAAAACCTATGGTTTATCACTAAAAAAGGTTGTGTATCCGCAAATCGATATAACAGATCGGCAGTTACTTACATTCGGCAACAGCATGATTATGGTACTTTACACACCTGGCCACGCGGCAGGAAGTGTTTGTTTTTATTGTGAAGAAGCTTCCTTCGTCATCAGCGGTGATGTACTGTTTTACCAAAGTATTGGCCGGACAGATTTACCAGGTGGTGACTACGACATCTTAAAAAGAAGCATTTGGAATCAACTTTTCACTTTACCCGATGAAACCGTTGTGTATCCCGGACATGGGCCTGAAACAACAATCGGTAGCGAAAAAGTGAACAATCCCTTTGTTGCTATTGGTTAACAAAATGCAAGAAACATTTCGAAAAACCGAACAAATTACCAACAGATCAGGTTAGATGAGAGAGATATTTATATAATTGTTTTTCAATTGTTTATCAGCCATGACCTTCAATGTATCAGGAATTAGAAAAAGCAAATTATTCCCTCACTTTAGCTGTAAATATCATCAGGCACATTACGCGCATATCTTGTTGAAAACGTTTGAATGATGTTTCCGTTTTGCAAAATCTCCTTTAAATAGCAAACAATTTTCTACATTTGCAGCCAAATTAAACGAAATACCATGACTTTCAGAACACATACCTGCGGTGAATTACGAATTTCAGATGTAGGAAAACATGTTACACTCAGCGGTTGGGTGCAACGCACCCGTGATAAAGGAAACCTGCTTTGGATTGATTTGCGCGACCGTTATGGAATTACACAATTATTTTTGCAGGAAGGCGAAAGCAAACATGAATTATTGGTCATGGCACGTAGTCTCGGCCGTGAATTTGTAATAAAAATTGAAGGGTTGGTATCTGAAAGAGAATCGAAAAACCCAAACATACCTACCGGAGAAATTGAGATTAAACTCAACACGATTGAATTGCTGAACGCCTCAAAAACACCACCTTTTACCATCGAAGATAAATCGGATGGCGGCGATGAACTGAGAATGAAATACCGATATCTGGATTTAAGACGTAACCCGTTAAAAAATAATCTGGCTTTGCGTCACAGAATGGCAATTGCCACCAGAAGCTACCTCGATGGTCAGGGATTTTACGAAATTGAAACACCTTATCTCATAAAATCAACACCCGAAGGAGCCCGCGATTTTGTTGTGCCATCACGGATGAATCCAGGCGAATTTTATGCACTTCCACAGTCACCTCAAACCTTCAAACAGATTTTAATGGTAGCCGGTTACGATCGGTATTTTCAGATTGTCAGGTGTTTTCGCGACGAAGACTTGCGTGCCGACCGTCAGCCTGAGTTTACACAGATCGACTGCGAAATGGCTTTTGTAACACAGGAAGATGTGTTAAATACCTTCGAAGGATTGGCACGTCACCTTTTTAAGGAAGTAAAAAACCTTGATGTTGCCCCTTTTCAACGCATGGATTATGCGACTGCCATGAAATTTTATGGTTCAGACAAACCCGATTTACGGTTCGGAATGGCCTTTGTTGAATTGAATGATCTTGCTAAAAATCACGATTTCAGTATTTTTGATGAAGCCGAACTCATTGTCGGATTCAATGCCGAAGATTGCAGCGAATACAGCCGCAAGCAATTAGACGCTTTGACCGATTTCGTTAAAAAACCCCAGATTGGTGCAAAAGGATTGGTGTATATCAAATATAATTTGGATGGGACGATAAAATCCTCCATCGATAAGTATTTCACTTCAGACGATTTGCAATTGTGGGCAGACCGTTTCGATGCAAAGCCCGGTGATTTAATGTTGATTATATCCGGAAAAGAAGAATCAAGCCGAAAACAACTCAACGAGTTACGCCTTGAAATGGGTAACCAGCTCGGGCTGCGCGATCCTCAGGTATTTAAACCGCTGTGGGTGACAGATTTTCCGTTGTTGGAATGGAATGAGGAATCCCAACGATTCTATGCTATGCATCATCCATTTACCTCACCTAAACCCGAAGACATTCATTTGCTTGACACAAGTCCGGGAAAAGTGCGCGCGAATGCCTACGATATGGTTATTAACGGGGTAGAAGTTGGCGGCGGATCAATCAGGATTCATGACCGTGGTTTACAAAAAAGAATGTTCAGTCTGCTCGGGTTCTCCGATGAAGAGGCACTGAACCAGTTCGGATTTTTATTAAACGCTTTTGAATTTGGAGCGCCGCCGCATGGAGGCCTGGCTCTTGGATTCGACCGTTTAACGGCCTTGTTTGCCGGTCACGATTCTATACGTGATTTCATCGCTTTCCCGAAAAACAACTCCGGACGCGACGTGATGATTGATTCACCTTCACCGATCGCCGATGAACAACTGAACGAACTGCATTTGCGTATTGTGAAATAGCCGCTTATGCAGAATTTGTGTAAAAACAGGTCAAAACACCTGAAATTGAACTTAATACAAAAATGGCAACATTAGCCCTGAATTAAATTCATCCCACGTTTACTCCACTTTTTTGAATTATTTATTTCATTCGTGTCCTTTTTGTGAACGGTTAACAACTATTCTATTACAGTTCATTTTGATTTGAAATACCAAATTATCTTAAGGCGTAGTGATAATAAAACTTCAATTAAAAAAAATACTTTTTCAAATTGGATTGCTGTGCACCAAAAACAAAACTTTGCAACAATAATTCAGTAGATTAACCTAAAACAGCTAACATTTTGCTTGCTTATTTGAAATAAATATTTATAACTTTGCCTAAAGCAAAAACAACTCCGCTATGAAAATTGAATTAATAACACGAAAGATAAAATATAGTTTGTTCACGTTTTTATTGATGGCTGCATTTTTTAATGAAAAAGCTACTGCCCAGATAATCAAGCCAAAACAACGAACAACTTCTGAACAGTCAGCCACTACCAATAGTCCGACACGAACCCGATCAGCTTCAGCAGATTCCCCGTCGCAGTGGAACAATGATTGGCGTATTACGTTTGGAGGAGGAACGGCGCTTTTCTTTGGTGATGTCAAGCAATATACGTTTTATCCGGTTTTCAATTATAAAAGTGAATGGCGGTTTAACACTAACTTGTTAATCGAAAGACAGATATCTCCAGTATTTAGTTTACGCGGACAAGGTGTTTATGCGCATTACACCGGAACCAGACGTGAATGGAACAGAAACCTCATCGCCAAGAATATAGAATTTAACCTGAATACAGCCATTGATCTGAATAATTTGTTTGGCAGAGACCGAAAAGACAGATTTTTTACTACAAGCGTAATACTTGGGGTGGGGTTGGCAAATTTTAATTCAACACTGTATGAATTGAATTCAGGAAACGTAGTGGCTACCGGCGGATTTGGAAGCGGATCAGGCATAAATGGGCAAACGCTCGAAGGAATTGTAGTTGGTGGTTTAAGTTTCGATTTTCGTTTGAACGAAAACTGGTCGTTGCGTCTTGAAACGGCAAACCGGATAATGAATTCAGATTATTTTGATTTAACACCAAGTGGCACATTTAAATATGACGTATATAATAATACATCTATAGGCATATCTTATACTTTCAATTCAGCCAAAAAACGGGTAAGCATGGTTCCTGAAAGTGAACCTGAATTAATCGTGGTTCCGAAAGAACCGGTTACACCAGATAAATCACTGAATCAGGTAGTTGAAGTATTAGCTGTAGAAAAGGAACCTGTCGTTGAAACAGCGGTTGTCGAAACATTACCAACAATAGAAAAAAATGCTGTGATTACCGATGTTGAATACAGGGTGCAAATAAGGGCGCGCTATGATGGTAAAGTGCCTATTGCCGACTTAAGCCGGAAATACAATATTCCGGAAAATGAAATCAGCGAATCGACCCACAACCAATATTATATTTATACTGTAGGATCATTTGCCACCTACGAACAGGCAGCAGAAAAACGGAATGAAATTAAATCGGTAAATAAAGTGTATGATGCGTTTATTGTTGCCTTCAAAAATGGCAACCGATTGGATAAACTACCTAAATAATGCAGGCCGTCATGAAAAACAGTGAATTCAATTATGATCCCGAAAAAGATAACCTTTCAAGCACTTTAATGTTTTGGATAATTATCTCAGCCCTAGGATTGGCCGTATATCTTTCGCAAATCCTGGTATAACCGCTAGTTCAGTCTGATCATCTTTCCCGTAAACATTTCATTATCAATATATAACTGATAATAATAGAAACCATTATTAACAACGTTACCCTGATCTGACTTTCCATTCCAAATCAATTTGTCAGATGACTTTTCTTGTCGGGAGTAAACCAGCTTACCAAAAACATCATAGATTTTCAGGAATACTTCACTACTTTTCAAGGATGGCAAATCAAAAACAATTTCATTAGAAAAAGGGTTTGGGTGAACCGAAATTATTTCTTTTTCTGTATTACTCCCAATAGTTTCAAGCAAATCAGAATTAACTTTTACACTTACTTGTTGTGTGCTAATATCTGAAGTAACAAAAATAGTACTGTATAACCAAACAAAGGCAGGATTCAGGGTAATTATGTCAACATCAACCTCCACTATCAACGAATCACCAGCAAGCAATGCATAGGGAAAATTCGGTAAAGTTGGCAACCAGACCAGATTATCAACACTTATACTTTCGATAGAAACCGAAGAAGAAGTGGCGTTTAGAATTCTAAAATAACCGACATATTCATCTATAAAGACCAACGTATCCGGCGTAATTGTCAAATCAGCAATAAGTTGCTCTTCAACAACAAAAATATTTGGATCCGCAGTTCCCATATATGGCAGTCTGGCACGATTGCCGGCAACATCGACCGCCGATACAAAATAACGAACAGTGTCTGATTCACTATAGTTTTTGATATATCCTACATAGTTTGAGCTTTCAGAATAATGTAATAATGCTGTTTGATAAGCACCATTATTGACCTGATAATTAACAAGTAATGAATCACTAATGAGCGCTTCCCCTGAATAGGGAATAATCTTTACTGAAACCGCCAATGAATCCTGCCAGTCAACCGTTCCATATAACGGACGATGATCCAGAAACAGCATATCCAGATCAGCAATTCCGATGGCCCTGCAATGCAGTGCATCAGTATTATACCAGCTATCCCATGTCATCCCAATAATTTCATAACCAGGCATGGCTTCTTCATAGACAGCAATAGCCTCATCATCCCACTGACTTCCAGTTAACGGAACGAGCACCTTGTTATTCAAAATAATTGAATTTGTGTATGGTGTGTTTGGTGCGGTGCCTGGAGAAAAAACCCGGTACACCTTATATGGATATCCATATGCAGAATTCTGGCTGGCAAAATAATCAGCAACCGCCTCATAATCATCATATCTGTAATCGCTTTGCGGCACACTGCCAATCAATATTTTATCGGGCGCAAGATATTTTCCCCAACAATCGATATGTTTGATGTAGTCATCCAACGGATCCATGGTCACATGATACTGATTAATACCAAGATATGCTTCCATTTTATCCCTGATTTGCTGCTCGGTCAGGTCAGTATTTTCCTCAAAAACCAGATCAGTGGATGCTGCGAAACCAAATCCATCGGCCATCATATTACCACCGGTATGTGTTAAATTCATGCCGAAAAGATTGATTCCCAGACTTTGAGCAACCTTTACAGGAATATTATCATCTGTCGGACGTGGTCTGTCATAAGGAAAATCACAGATACCTGGTTGATTATTACCATCAAACACGAACCATGGGCCATAATCACGTGTCCAATACGAATCAGTTGGAGCGATTAAAAAACTACAATTTGCAGTGTTTACACCATTTTGCTCGTACATTGAAAGCACCTGACTGCCCTGCGAATTGCTAGAAACAATCGTGATAACAGGAAGTTCTTCTGCCATTTCAGCAATGACAGTATAAGGTATTCCGAAAGGATAACGGATCAATACCGCCTGCATCGGCTCAAATTCTGCAACCATTCTGACAGGTCCAACTGGAGGATCAGTTTCGGTGAAATTAGGATCACGTTTTACTGGTGCCAACATCTCTTCTTCAGAGAGATAATGAAGCTTCCTGTAATCCCTATTATCAATTTTATTTTGCTGAGAATAAAGGGTGCCCGTAGCACACATGAGCATTATAAAGATCATTAAAAATGTGCTTTTCAGGAAGTCAGAAATATTTTTCATATAGTTTAACAATATTTTGCGCCAAAGATAAACAAGTAAGGCCATATCGTTAAATTTATGTACTATATTTGCCAACATAAATTTTACAAAAATGATGGGAATATTATTATTAAGTATGCCTGGTGGCACAGAATGGCTTTTAATTGCAGTAGTAGTTTTGTTACTCTTTGGTGGCAAGAAAATTCCAGAATTGATGAAAGGTCTTGGACAGGGAATCAGGGAATTTAAAACTGGTATGAACGGAGCTGAAGAGAAAAAACCAGAAGAAAAGGAAGAAGCAAAGAAAAAATAATTCTTGTTTTTCATTCCTCATTTCCCCTGAATATTCCTGTCCGGAATAATAATTCCGGATTTTTCATGTTATTTAAGCTGACATTACTTTTTCGGTGGATTATATTATTACCGAAACGTATGGAATATGTGGTGTTTGCGCCTGTTCGCACAGGTTATTGTCAAACATAAATTTGTAAACGAACTGAATTATTATATTTTTGTCGCAAAAAAAGTAGCCCTCTATACATATGAAGATTAAATCATTGCTTTCAATTGCTCTTGTGCTTATAACAATTAGTGTGGCGGCACAGTCAGAACTTGAAGAAATGCTGGGTGATACACTCCAAATAAATCAGACTGATTCATTAAGTCTTGAGTCACCTGAAAGTATTGAAGCCCAAAATAATGGCCTTGCCTATATTGAAGACTCACCAATCGTTCGTATGTTAGACAGCTTGTTGCGCATACAGTATTTTAGCGACAGCATGCTTTGGTACGACACAGTCAATCTGAATAAATACGGTTTTTCCCCTCTCGATATACCCAATTATCCTGATAGTGTTTATGCTGCACGCATCGCTGAACTGGATCGGGAAACACCGCTCGATTTGATTTACAACAAACATGTAAGGGCTTTTATCGATTTGTATGCCATGCGCAAACGCGGACTGACAGGCCGGGCTCTCGGACTTTCATATGTTTATTTCCCAATGATTGAGGAACAATTGGATAAGTACAACATTCCACTGGAAATGAAGTACCTGGCAATTGTGGAATCAGCTCTCAACCCCTCAGCCGGTTCACCAGCCGGTGCAAAAGGCATGTGGCAATTTATGTATGGAACCGGTAAGGTGTATAACCTAAAAGTAACCTCACTTGTAGATGATCGTTTCGACCCATTCAGGGCTACCGAGGCTGCCTGTAAACACATGAATGACCTTTATAATATGTATCAGGATTGGTATCTGGTACTTGCTGCCTACAATTCTGGTGCCGGGACAGTGAACCGCGCAATTCGCCGGGCAGGTGGTGTAAAGGACTATTGGGCAATCTGGCCGTTTCTTCCAAAAGAAACACGTGGTTATGTTCCTGCCTTTATTGCTGTTAATTATGTGATGAGCTATGCCTCGGAACATAATATCTATCCGATAAGTCCTGGGATAATTGCAAATGGGACTGATACAGTTACTGTTACCGAGGTGGTATCGTTCGATCAATTGAACGAAATGTTGGGAATTCCCATGCGGGATCTGAAATTTTTCAATCCACAGTACAAAAGGGAGATTATACCTGCAACCTGCGAAAAACCCTATCTGTTGAGGATTCCAACAAATTATGTGGGCGATTTTATCAATAATGAATCAGAGTTGTATGCCTACAAAACAAAAAAAGGTGTTGAAAAAGTGAAGCTTCTCGAGGAAGTTGAGAAAGTGAGTGACCAATCGGTGCATATTGTGCGTAAAGGTGAAAACCTTGGAGGAATCGCAAAAAAATATAATGTAAGTGTGAACCAGCTTAAATCGTGGAATAACCTCAAGAGCACCAACCTTCGCGTAGGACAGAAACTAACACTATACAATTCCGGGGCTCCCATGGCACAAATTACAAAGTCGCCACAGAAGCGTTCGACCAGTTCGACCCATCATACCGTGAAAGCTGGCGAAACACTCGGAATTATTGCTGATAAATATAAATGTAATGTTACTGACTTACAGGAATGGAATGGTCTAAAAAGTACCAAACTTCAAGTTGGTCAACAACTCAAAGTTTATCAGCCTTCCGACGAAAAAACATCAAAAGGTGAAGTTAGTGGTAAATTTATCTATCATACGGTGAAAGCTGGCGATACCCTTTGGGATATTGCACGTGCCTATGATGGTGTAACGGTGGATCAGATAAAAAAACTGAACAAACTTGGGAAAAACTCTAAACTCCAGATTGGCCAGAAATTAAAAGTTGCCTCCGCCGGCTAAAAGTCAATACAATCTGATCAAATTTTCTTACCCAAGAGTAATTGTTACCCTAGTATTTTCCATTTAGTTTAACAAACTTCCTGTTTCAACCCATTTAGGATATGCAGTAATAACGAATTGATATCACCATGACATCATTCATTAACATGTTCTTAACGTTGAAATTACAGCCGGGTGGAAATGAAACCTATTCCTTTGTAAAAGTGGTTTTAATTGTTCCAAGTGGTGTTGAACTCTCTGAAATAATTTTATTATCCACAAGTTTACCGAGCCCGATAGGCGAAAGATCATCCTGTTTGTAAGCATAGCTAATTGATCCACTTGCTTCATCCAAAAACCAAAACAGTGACTGTGGTTCACTTTTGGCGTCAATATAAAGCAACATTGCTGAATCATTCTGAATTTTGAAGAAAACCTGCTTGTTTTCCAATCCAACCTGACGAATCATTTCGGGACTTGCCACCTGCTCATCAAATTTCACATCCACTGTTTCGGCTTTCCATGTTCCGATTAACTTGCTTTTTGGATTGGAATTACATGCGTATAATACTGTAAATAAAATAATTATACTAATTATCGATATTAATTTTGAAGACTTCATAAATATTATTTTTAACAAAATTAAAAAAAAGCTTGACATCTTTCAGAATTTATATATTTTTGCCATCTGGTTTAACCATTTAGTTAAACCATTTAATTAACACAATGACAACAGAAGAACTGATTCTCGCAGCAGCCCGTAAGGTTTTCGTTCAAAAAGGGATGGAAGGCAGCCGAATGCAGGAAATTGCCGACGAAGCCGGTATTAACAAGGCATTGCTGCATTATTACTTCAGAAGCAAGGAGAAACTTTTTGAACAGATTTTTGCTGAAGGCCTGAAACAACTGTTGCCAAAAGTGCAGCTTTCTATCGAAAAATCAGAGGGAATCTGTGATTTTGTAAACTTCTTTATCGAGTATTATCTTGAAATGATCAAGGAACTCCCCTATTTACCTCATTTTGTTTTACATGAAATTCACCGTGACCCATCTAAAATTGTTGAAATAATTAAGGGACAGGGATTGCCTTTTACAAGGTTACAGTCACTCATCGACAAGGATGTTGCTGCCGGAAGTATTAAACCCATACAACTTGAACACCTGATGGTAAATATTGTTTCAATGGTACTTTTTCCGGTTATTGCAAAACCGATTATTCAGGCTGTTCTTTTTGGCAATAATGAAATAAAATATGCAACTTTTCTGGAAGAACGAAAATCCGTCGTGATTCCATTTGTATTACAGGCAATTGGTGTCAAAACAAATTAGAAATGAGAAATAGTATTATTGTTTTTTTAATGATCATGCTTGGTCTTGGGGTTCAGGCACAGACAGAAAGATCCGTTTTTTCGCTGGATCAACTAACGGACAGTGCAATCAGGCATTATCCGTTAAGTAATCAACGCGAAATCTACGATCAAAACACACAACTTACCCAACGCAATATTGAAAAATTGTATTACCCGGGCATGCAGTTGAATGGTCAGGTTTCATACCAATCCGACGTCACGCAATTGAATGTGCCCATTCCGGGCTTTACTGTGCCGGAAATGGCGAAAGACTGGTATAAACTCAACCTCGACATTACACAGATGATTTATGACGGAGGTAGCCGGAGAAGTCAACGTGAGATCGAAGATTTTAATTATAAAGGTCAGATTAACAGTGTGTTTCAGCATGAGTATCATTTCAGAGAAATGATAGCAAAGCTATATTTCAGGGTTTTATTATTCGATAAAAGCATCAATGTTTTAAAATCGAGTGCCACGGCGCTGCAAGGCACAATCAAAGAGATGCAGGCTGCATTGAATGGAGGAATAATTCTACAAGCTGATGTGAATTCGTTAAAAGCTGAATATTTATCAGTTCAGCAAAAGATATTGGAAGCCGAAAGCAATAAAGCAGCAACACTCGATCTGCTTTCCACTTATACAGCAGTTTCATTGCAAAATGAGGATAGTTTGCTCATGCCAGTTATCGTGATAAATGATCTCGTTTTTATGAACCATCGTCCCGAACTAACGCAGTTAAATCTGCAACAGGAAAAATTGGGGAAAATGAAATCGCTGGTAAGTGTAAAGCAACGTCCTGTTATTCTGGCATTCGGACAACTGGGTTACGGCCGTCCGGGATTAAATATGCTTGAAGACGATTTCAAAGGATATTATGTTACCGGCCTTAAATTCAGCTACAAATTTTGGGATTGGAATACTACCAAACGCGAGAAACAGCTGTTGGGACTGCAACAGGATGTACTCGAATCGGAAAAAGAAAACTTTGATATGAATCTCAGAGCCAACTTCGCGGCACAATTACAGGAGATTGACAAAATAAATAAGATACTTGAAACTGACAAGGAGATCATCGCGCTTCAGGAAACAGTGGTAGACGCATCAAAAAAGAGATTGCAAAGTGGCGTAATTACTTCAGCTGCCTATATTCAGGAATTTGAAAAATACACCAAGAGCCAATTAAACTACCAATTAAACACGATTAAACTGGTGAATGCCAGGATGGATTATATGTTCTTAACCGGAAATTTTAACACAAATGAATAATATACAACGCATATTTTCAGCACTTTTGATAGGTGTTACGGCATTAACTGCCTGCGACAGAAACGGAAATACTTCTGACGCTTATGGTAATTTTGAGGCAACAGAGATCATGGTCTCTTCACTTTCGTCGGGACAACTAATGTTTCTAAGCGCAAAGGAAGGTGAACTTCTGGAGGCAAATCAGGTGGTTGGCTTGGTTGACACCATTGATTTATCGCTTCGAAAAGCACAACTTTTCAGTCAGAAACGAGCTATTCTTTCACGCCTTGGGTCAGTGAATGCGCAGTTAGAAGTAAACAAACAACAACTCACGAATGCACAGGTTGACCAGAAACGGATTCATAAATTACTGGAAGAGGGTGCTGCCACCATCAAACAGAAAGATGATATTGATGGAAATATAAAACTGATCGAACGACAGATGACCGCCACTAAATCACAATTGGAAAGCATTAACAGCGAAGCTGTTGCACTCGATAGCCAGGTTGCCCAGGTGAATGAATCCATCCGTAAATCAACCATCATCAATCCGCAAAAAGGGGTGGTACTTTCGAAATACGTTGAATCCGCTGAAGTCGTAAGTTTTGGAAAACCCTTGTACAAACTTGCCGACCTGAGTGTATTGGAATTAAAAGTATATGTGAGTGGAGGACAGCTTTCGCAATTTGCACTTGGAGATGAAGTGACAGTTATCATTGATAAAAATAAAACTGAATTTCAACAACTAAAGGGAACCGTAAGCTGGATTTCATCAACTGCCGAGTTTACACCTAAAACGATCCAAACTCGCGAAGAACGAGTTGAGTTGGTTTATGCTGCAAAAGTGCGGGTTCAAAACAACGGACAGCTCAAAATTGGCATGCCGGGAGAAATATTATTTAAGAGATAATCATTCATTTTGCAGGCAATTTAACCTATTGTTGTAATATTGAGCATTCAATTAATCACTCATTAATAACTAAATTACATTTTTATGAAAAAAGTTACCTTATTACTGTCATTGATCGTGTTTGTATTGTTAACAGCGCCGCAGGTGAAAGCCCAGAAAGCAAGTGATGTACTTGGCATTTGGCTAAATGCCGATAAAGATGCCCACATTGAAGTATACCAGCAAGGGAATCAATATTTTGGTAAAATAATCTGGATGCTCGAACCAATCGATCCGGCAACCGGAAAACCAAAACTTGATGTACTTAATCCTGAAGTTAGCTTACAAAGCAGGCCAAAAATGGGGCTGATGTTATTATCCAATTTCATTTTTGACGTAGACGAATGGACCGATGGAGAGATTTATGATCCGAAAAGCGGAAAAACATACAGTTGTTATATGGAGTTTGAGGACTTGAATGATATGAATACACTCAAAATCAGAGGTTATATCGGTTTTAGTCTGGTCGGAAAAACAACCTATTGGACAAGGGTAAAATAAAAGACCTGAAATGAGCAACGGCGCAGTAATCCTTCAAAACATTTCAAAATCGTACAAAACGGTAAAAGCACTGACCGAAATCAATGTTTCTATCGCAAAAGGAGAACTGTTCGGTTTTATCGGTCCCGATGGGGCCGGTAAAACAACGCTGTTCAGAATACTCACTACGTTGTTGAATCCTGACTCCGGAACAGCTACGGTTGAAGGCTTTGATACAGTAAAAAATTATAAATCAATAAGAAACATCGCTGGTTATATGCCAGGCAGATTCTCGTTGTACCAGGATTTGACGGTTGAGGAAAACCTCAGCTTTTTCGCAAGCATCTACAACACTACTATTGAAGAAAATTACCATCTGATTGCTGATATCTACAAACATATCGAACCTTTCAAACACCGAAAAGCTGGAAAACTATCAGGTGGAATGAAACAAAAACTGGCACTTTCATGCGCCTTGATTCACAAACCTGAAGTGCTGTTTTTGGACGAACCGACTACCGGCGTTGATGCTGTTTCCCGCATGGAATTCTGGGAAATGCTCAAAAAGTTACGTTCGCAGGGAATCACAATTCTCGTATCGACACCTTATATGGATGAAGCGGCATTATGCGACCGTGTTGCACTGATGCAAAACGGACATGTGATGACAATTGACACACCCAATGCAATCATCAATGCATTTCCAGTAAAAATATATGCGGTCAGGTCGAATCGTATGTTTCATCTGCTGAACGATCTTCAATCCATTCCTGAAACCGAGGCCGTTTATCGTTTTGGTGATGTGGTTCATTATTTAAGTCATTCAAAAACATTTGACCCACTGTCAATTACAAGACATCTTGACTCTCTCAGTCATACTGAAATAACTGTTAACCAATCTGTTCCAACAATTGAAGACAGTTTCATGCTGTATATGCGCAAGTCGGACAAATTTAATATTTCGCAGCATGACAACTGAACGACCCAAGGTAATTGAGGTGAAACACCTGGTTAAGAAGTTTGGAAATTTCGTTGCAAACGACAATTTAACCTTTGATGTGAAGCAAGGCGAAATCTTCGGATTTCTGGGAGCCAATGGTGCCGGAAAAACAACCGCCATTAAAATTCTTTGCGGATTGCAATCACCCACTTCGGGCGAAATAAAAGTTGCCGGCTTTGATGTGTATCGCCAAACCAACCTGATTAAGCGAAACATTGGTTATATGAGCCAGAAATTCTCTCTTTACGAAGACCTCAGTGTCAGCCAAAACTTTGAATTTTATGGCGGTATTTATGGATTGAGCAGAAAACAAATCAAAGAAAGAACAAGTTATTTTCTTGAGAAACTTGAACTTACCAATGAGGCAAATAAAATTTTAAAAGAAATCCCTCTGGGCTGGAAACAAAAGCTGGCCTTTTCGGTGGCCATATTACATCATCCAAAAATCGTTTTTCTTGACGAACCAACCGGAGGTGTTGACCCGGTGACACGCCGTCAGTTTTGGGAGATGATTTATGAAGCTGCCAATGAAGGAATTACCATTTTTGTTACTACACATTATATGGATGAGGCTGAATATTGTGAACGTGTCTCCATCATGGTTGATGGCAGAATAGAGGCACTCGACACTCCTGCCATGTTGAAACAACAATATGGGGCAAGCAGTATGAATGAAGTTTTTTTACGCCTGGCAAGGGCACAAAGCGCCGAACAATGAAAGGTTTTATTATCAAGGAATTCCTGCATATCTTCCGCGATCTGCGCACCATGCTGATACTGTTTGGGATGCCAGTCGTACAGGTTTTGTTATTCGGTTTTGCAATCACCAATGAAATTAACCATGCCAGCATTGCCATTCTTGATCAGGCTAAGGACGAAGTGAGCATGAAAATTACGGATAAGATACTATCATCCGGTTATTTCGATCTTAAAGCTGTGTTGACCCATCCCGACCAGATAGAAGCTGCTTTCGGTGAAGGAGTAATTAAGGAAGTGGTCGTTTTTGAACCAGGTTTCGGACGAAAATTGGAAAAAGAGGGCAAGGCCAACATGCAAATCATCACCGATGCTTCGGATCCCAACACAGCCAATTTATTGTACAATTACACATCCGGAATTGTTCGCGACTATTCACGTGAAATGATGGAAAACAAAACGCCACCCATGCAAATCTCCATCGAATCGAATATGATGTATAATCCTGAATTGAAAGGCGTTTTTATGTTTGTTCCCGGAACGATCACCATTCTTCTCATGTTGGTTTCGGCTATGATGACTTCCATTTCCATCGCCCGCGAGAAAGAACTCGGCACCATGGAAGTATTGCTGGTTTCACCCTTAAAACCTTTTCAAATAATCATTGGTAAAGTGCTGCCATATATACTGTTATCCTTTACAAATGCTGTTGTTATTCTTGTGCTGGCTTTCACGGTTTTCGGAATGCCAATCAATGGTAGTATACTATTTCTGCTTCTGGAGAGTATTTTATTCATTGTAATGGCACTTTCGATGGGGATTTTTATCTCCACGGTGAGCCAAACGCAACAGCAGGCAATGTTACTTTCGATGTTTGTGCTCATGCTCCCAACCATTTTACTTTCCGGGTTCATTTTCCCGATCGAAAATATGCCGCTTCCATTGCAAATACTGAGCAACATCATGCCAAGTAAATGGTTCATCATTATTGTGAAAAGCATCATGATTAAAGGGCTGGGCATCACTTATGTATGGAAGGAAACACTCATTTTGCTTGGAATGACATTGTTTTTTATCGGGCTGAGTGTGAAAAAATTTAACATCCGCCTGGGCTAAATCTGCTGAAAATGAAAACGATTCTCTATATACTTCAAAAAGAATTCCGGCAGATTTTCCGCGAAAAAGCAATGCTCGTTATCATTCTTGTGATTCCGATGGTACAATTGCTGATTCTTTCATTTACAGCCACTTTTGAAATAAAAAACACAAATATTTCGATCCTTGATCATGATCATTCGGTTGAATCACGAAACCTAATAAACAAATTCTCCGGATCACCCTTCTTTACAATCAGTTCGTTTTACGATAGTTACGACAAAGGTGTTGAAGCATTGAAAAGTGGCAAAACCCACCAGTTACTGATTATTCAACCTCATTTTGAAAAAGATTTACAACGCGATGGCAAAGGAAAAGTAATGATCATTACCGATGCCATCAACGGAAGTGCCGCCAGCATTATGAGTGCGTATGCCCATTCGATCCTTTTTGATTTTAACAAACAAATACTGATAGAGCATTATCCGAATCTAAGTTTGAGCGATCCTATTCAAATTACGGTTTCGAACTGGTATAACCCGCGCCTCAATTATATAACGTATATGGTTCCCGGTATATTGGTGCTGCTTGTCACCATCATCGGAATGTTCTTGTCGGGGATGAATGTAGTGAAAGAGAAAGAGTTAGGTACCATTGAACAGATCAATGTTACCCCGATAAAAAAATATCAGTTCATCATTGGCAAGTTGCTTCCTTTCTGGATTATTGCCATGTTTGAATTCTCGTTTGGCCTGTTTCTGGCCCGTTTTGTTTTTGGAGTCCCGATGCTGGGTAGTCTGGCACTGCAATTGGGAACCGTTTCAGTGTATCTGGTTGTTGTACTAAGTTTTGGTTTATTCGTTTCGACAATTACCGAAACCATGCAGCAGGCTATGTTTATCTCCTGGTTTTTTATGGTCATTTTTATTCTGATGAGCGGCTTATTTACCCCTGTCGAGAGCATGCCCGATTGGGCACAAACCGTGAATAAGTTAAATCCGATTTCGTATTTTATTCAGATTAACCGCATGATTATGCTCAAAGGATCAGTTTTCAGTGATTTCACCCGACAGTTTTATTCACTTGTGGTGTATGCAGTGTTAATGCTGAGTTTATCGGTATGGAGATATCGGAAGGTAGCGTAAGATTGAATGCAAAATGTAAAATGCAAATGGCAAAATGCAAATGTTTTATTTGATCCATTGTTACTCTGTATTATACATAAAATCAAACTCGCGAAGGAATTTTCAATTTGCATTTTGCTATTTGAATTTTGAACTACTTCTCAAACCTCATTGTCGCAGCAAAAACTACCTTTCCGTCGTGTTGCCTTATTCCTTTGAAACACGCTTCGTCTGACTCAATTTGCCCACTGATTTGAATAATTTCTTTCAAATTGCATTCTGAAAGAAAGCGGATTCCGAATTTTTCAATCTGCCTGTTGAACAATACTTCCGGGTCACAGGCATTGATTACCCATTCGAAATAACGGCTAGTATTCACGTGGCCATGAAAGTCGAGTTCCGAAAACATTACCCGATGATCGAGCAGATGTGGAAGTTCTTTGCGCGGATCAATCACCAACCCTTCCTCATCAATTGATTTTATTGGTGATGATGATTCGAGAAACTGATCAAGAAACTGTAATCTTTTCGGTCGCCGGTTTTCGGCACCGATGACATACCAATCTGAAGTTGCTGCACCAATAAGTTGATTATCTGCATTATAAATATTGAAATCGCGTGATGCCACCAAGCCTTCGTAGCCCCTGTGCCAGGTTTCGATGATGATGTTGTCTTCCCATGCAGGATACACCTCCATTTTCACTTCCAATTTTCCCATCACCCAGATTGACTGCTGTTGTCGGATAAAATCGTACCCGAAACCAAGCTGACGCGAGTGTTTCCATGCCGATTCCTGCAAATACTGCGTGATTGCCCGCATGCTTAGTTTTCCTTTTGCATTTACGTCCTGCCAGCCTACTGAAAAGGTGTTCTTCTGGGTTAATGGATTATTATTTTCTGCCACTGTTTATATTTTCTATTTTCAGGTTCATTATTATTACCATTCCTTCTGAGATTGATTGCTTAAGCGTTCTGGCTGCTGTTTTTCGGTGACGATGTTTACCCACTGCCGTTTATAATATTACTTTTCTGTCTCACGAGCCAAACCCAGCCAATGAAAGCAGAAGCTAGTTATGGGAAGGTATTATTCCATCCTAATTATTTTCTTTGTCAGAATTCCTTTATCAGTTTGCACTTTGAAAAAATAAAAGCCTTCATGTAAATTGTCCGGTGCGTCAAGTCTTATACTATTATTCCCATTCCCCTCAACGACACAGATTAGTTCACCTAGCATATTTAAAATATTTATCTCTGAAATAGTCGCATTTTCGACAGAAACAGTCAGGCTTTTTGTAAACGGAATTGGATAAATAAATAATCGATTTTCATTTGCAAACTCGTTTACTCCAACATCTGAATAAGTTGTGTCACATGTTTTGAAACCAGAATCTTGATACAATTGGACACCTAAACTGTCAAAACAAAGTAATTGCCATGATGATTCGCAATAATCTTGAATACACTCAATCGGGAAAAATGGATTTGTCGTGGAGCCAATACCTTCAATCCAACTCATTTGGCCACCAAACCAGTTGGGCCATAAATCAGGATCGGGCTCATATTTTACATAAAAAATGCGGCGTTCAACTCCATTGAAATTAATGGTGTGTATTGAATCCAACACAAATCTAGCAGTGTCACTTGGATTGCTATTCCAAATATTATTGGCTAAATAAGACGTGTCACCAACATTGATTGAAAAGTCATGCATGAGATACTCTTTGTCGGAGCATGAATTAGTCACACGAATATATGCATGTGAACTGTCAGAACGAATGTAACCAATGGCTCCAGTTGTTATTGCATTTATTTTTGAATAAACATTTTCGCAAAACAACGTGTCATAGTCATATTGGTAAGTCAAAGTGTTGCATGAGTACCCGATGCCATAAACACACTGCAATACATTCCACTTCGCACTGTCACCGAATAATGGAAAAACATTCTGGCTTTTTCCATTCTGATATATTAGAAAGAAAAAGATAATTGCCAAAAGTGTGTTTTTTTTCATAAGTATAAGTTTCTAAACTTGCCCATAACAACTCTTTAATATCAATCAATAGCATAAATTTCACCAAATATCCAACCTCAATTTTCTTCAACATCTTGAATAACAGTAAATAATTGATTAGGATTCGACTATTTTGAGTTTTCAGGCTTTTTCAAAGGCACGGTAAAGCTAAATACACTTCCTTTACCCTCCTCGCTACTCACACTAACTCTTCCGCCAATCAGCTGAACAAATTCACGTACCAGTACCAGTCCTATGCCGGTACCAAGTTCATTATCTGTACCTTGTCGTTTAGCTGAATTTCCAATCGTAAACAAATCTTTCTGATCTTCTTTCGGGATACCCATGCCCTGATCCTGCACATGCACCATCACTGACTCTTTTGTCAACTCAGCGGATATTTTTATCAGGCTTCCCCCGGGCGAGAACTTAATGGCATTATTCAACAGGTTTAGCACTACAGAGGAAAGAAGATTTAAGTCGGCAAACACAAAAGTTTTCGGGTCAATGACATTTATAAGTCGCTGGCTCTTTTTATCGGCCCTTTGCCTCACAATCTCAATAGTACTTTCAATAACTTCATACATATCGAGTTCCTCGGCATTGTTTTCGAGCAAGCCTCGCTGGGTTCGCGCCCAATCGAGCAGGTTCACCAGTAAATTATAGGAGTTCGTACTACTTTTGTGTACAGCCTTCAGCATATTCTTTTTCTCTGATTCTGTAAGAGACTCATATTCTGTATTTAATAGTTCCAGATAACCGAGAAGCGCATTAAACGGTCCGCGTAAATCGTGTGAGATAATTGAAAAGAACTTGTCTTTTGTATCATTTAGCTTAATGAGTTGCTGATTTTGCTCAATTAAAAGCTGGTTTTTTTCATCGATCTCCTTGTTCTTTTCAATGATTTCAACATTTACCAGATTCAATTTGTTGTTGATGTGTTTTTGCTTTTTGGTTGATCTTAAAATACTAAATATCAGCAATATAAATAAAACAAAAGCTATGAAAGATGATAAAATAATGTGGCGTTGGTTTTTTATCATTTTCTGATCCAATGCATTATTCTCAATTAGCGATTTGTTCAGGGCATCTTTTTTCTCTGTTTCATAAATAACTTCCAGTTCCGAAACACGATTTCTATTGTCTTTGCTATACACGGTATCAGTGAGTGAGTACATCTTTCGCAGATGTTTTATTGCACTGTTGAACTGCCCTGTTGCCGAATCTACTTTGAAAAGTGCACTATGTGCATTGATTTGCCAATCAAGTGCTTCAATGCTTTCGGCGAGTTCCAGCCCCCGCCTTCCTAAGGTATAGGTTGAATCGTACTTATTCAGCTCAAAGTAAACGATTGATTTATTGATGAGTATTGCCGAATACAAATAGGGGTTCATTTTTCTAAAATCGAATTGCAGGCTCTCATTGTAGTAATGGAGTGCTTTGCGAAAGTCTCTGAGTGCATAATACGAATTGCCAATATTAACAACAAGTAATGCTTTTGACCAGGAATTATCATTTTCAGGTAATAAATCCATGGCAGAAAAATAGTAAAAAAGCGCCGAATCAATGTTTTTATAGAACGATTCGTACAACAATCCGATATTGGTATAATTATTTACCCTTTGATCGATTTTGGTTATAAGTTTATCTAACTGTATTGACTTAAAATAGAAACTCTTCGACTTTTCTCCCTTTTTCAGGAACTTATATGCGTTACCCAATCCATTGTAAGTGTAAATAATTCTGATGCTATCATTTGCTGCTTCCTGCAATTTTAAGGCAGCAAAATAATGTGTGAGAGACAGTTCATGTTTGCCAAGTTGAGAATAAACACCAGCGAGATCATAATGTGCTTTGTTGACAATATTTGTATTATTGATTCTCTCACATATACTGATTGACTTTTCCAGATAATACGTTGCGGAATCAAAACTTCCGTTGATTTTAAAAAACATGCCAATATAGCCAGCAGCATTAGCATTTATTTTATCAAATTTATTGATCAAACTTAATTGATAGGCTTTCTTATAATTAATCAACGCGGAATCCATGTCTTTCATTTGCCATTTAAGAAGACCCAAAACACTATAATACTCAGAAATAGCCTGATAATTATCGCTTTGCAGGGTTGGTGAAGCCAATCTTACAAAAATTTCAGCCGAATCGATGTTTGATCTTACAAACTTATTTGCATATAGGGCGTATGCGTATTGTTTTTCGGCAATATTATCGGTGGTTTTTATCACAGAAAACAAACTGTCATAATTTAGTCCTGATCCTTGGCTAAATGCATTCATTGTAATCAAAAGCAGAACCAATATCAATAATTTTGTTCTTCCAATCATGGTTTATTCTGCATTTGAGTTACTAATAAATGAATGACTTTTGCAGCGATTGCTAATATTTCTTTTCAAAACTCATTTTCAGCAACTATTGTTTAACAATCGTTATGTAAAGATAGTGCTTTTAGAAACAAAAAAAGCCATACCGCATATGCGGCATGGCTTTTTTTTAAAAAATTCAATTATTATAATCCGTAAACTTCAGCACAAACATCAGCGGGTAACTCAAAATCATAATAGGAATAATTTGATTGGGTCACAACTACTTCAGTTTCATACCAAACTTCTTTATAGTAAAGACCGACACCATAAGTAGCACCAATCTGAACATCCGTTATTTGAGCATCTCCTGTAATCATATCAACCCAACGCATATTGTTAATATCAGCTACTGGCCATATGTAAGCACCGCCAGATGGGAGGATTACGATGGAGGTATCACTCGGACAATATGCTTCAACATGTATTGTTACGGTTGTGTTTGTAGTGTTTGGATTATTTATCAGATTAATATTAATCGGATTCGTTCCACATAAATTTTCAATATAAGTTGGATTATCTGCCGGGTCAACTGACAAACTGGAAGTGGGCTCATTGTACCATTCAATATACACTGGAACATCAGATGGAGCATAATAGGTAATAACCGGTGTATCATTGCATACCCACATATAAACCGTTTGCATGAATGCATGATCCATTTGTCGGTACATAGTACCATACATGACAAAACAACCGATAAGTGGCGGGTTGATAGTAAATACAAATGGTGCGCCTAAATTACAATAGGATCCCCCATAAAACCAGTCAAAATTAAAATAAGACAAATGTGTCAATTCAACCTGAACCTCTAAAGCACTTCTTGAACTTTCGATCAACAGCATGGATTCTTCTTTCCAAAAACCATTGGCCTCATCATAACTCCAAAGCGGAATCTCGTCCCCGGAAACAACCTTGTTGCCTGTAACTGGATTAAAAGTCTCCGGACTTATCTGAGAAACCAATCCTAAAGTGCCTTGCTCAAAATTTGCTGCCTGCCGACCACTGGCATCAGTAATTTCAATAGCAACAAAACCGGCAGAATAAAACATACCATCCTGATTCGACCCATCAGAAAGAGTGACATTAGTCATCAAACCTCCGGGGAAGGATGCCATAGCATCAGGATCAGTATTATCAAAATGCGCGATGAGAACATCAATACTTCCTTGCAGAGGTGACCCTGATGCATCCTTCAAAATGATACCTTCAGGAATAGATAAGCTTGCCTTACCAGTTGGTGTATCAACCACAACCGGAGCACTTACCCTTCCGGTGGCATCACTGTTGGTGGCAGATTCTTCTCTCTTAACTTCCACACCACTTGGTGGTTCGTCAAGTTTTACCATCCTGATAACCACAAAATTATCACCTTCTGCGGCAATTGTAACATGTTGACTGGTTGATAAGTAACCATCATAGTCGGCGACAATATTGAACGAAATTGGATTGCTTTCAGATGGTTTATACATAGATTCAGGTAGTAATCCAAGACTAACGAAGCCGCGTTGAGACATGTAAACATTGTTTTCATTTTGTGAACCTGAAATGTCAATTACACCATCCTTGTCTCTACCAGTAATGGTTGTTTTAACTGATACTGAACCATCTCTTCCAATTAAATTGCCAGTCGATGCATCTATTAACCGCACATTAATGGATGTTTTGATAAGGTTATAATCAATGATTACTTTCACACCATCACCCACATTTTTGAATTTTTCGCAGGATGCAACCATAACAAGCATCAGGGCAATAATGGCTACTTTTTTAACATTTAATAATTTCATGACTATAAATTTAAATTGTTATAAAATTCGAATGGATAATTGTAAACTTACCATTGGGTAAATTACAAAATCTGTAAGATTTTTTTCAAGTGTTTGTTCCTGCTCCTCTGAACCTGTTGGAGTAAGCATTCCAGTAGCGCCAAGGGTTACATCAGGGTTACCATGATAAACAGCGCCGGCTTCTATAGCAAAAGAGAAAATTCCTTTTTTTGCAAGAGACCTTCCAAGACCAAAGCCAACATAAGGACAAACTTTAAGCCCTGGTTCGACATGATAAGTTAAAGTACCAACCTGATCAGGAGTGGCATTAATGGCACCAATGGTGAATGAATTAGCCGGAGCACCATCAATTTCACCTTCAATCATATTGTAAATAGCACCGGCTGAAACAAAAAACACACGGCCAAAGTGGTAATTTCCCAGTAATGAAACTCCCCCCAGGATTAAATAATTATCCGAGTTAATGTCATTACTAAAGGAAAAACTTTCAGGAATACTATATTTGAAATACGATCCACCAAGCCGAACATGAACTGCTGGTGTGATTGCAACAATAATTTCACCACCTGGCCCAAAAGTACTGGCTTTAAATCCAATACCAAATCCAACACGTTGATTTTCACCATCATACGATTCCATATACGTGGTGTCAGAATAGAGGATTTCTTGCGCTGTTATGCTTTTTAAAACAAACAACTGAAGCAAGATCAGAAAGAAAAAAATCGGTCTCTTCATGTCAAATTGTTTATTGATTAGGTCATTGTAAAACAAAAATACTATTTTTAATAGTGAATGTCAAACAATGTTAATAATCAATTTTCTATATGTTATTGACTTGGCCATTACAATAAAAAAATTGTTTTTGACTTTTGTTTTCAGAAATTCATGTTCAAAAATCTACTCGTAGAAACCTGCTTGTTTCCATACAAAAATTGATAAACTATACATATCTTCCAAAAAAAACTACTTTTAGCATTCAAAACATTCATTAAAGATGGTATTTGTTTCGAAATTTTTCAGGCTGTTTATCCTTACTTTTTTCATTTGTTTGGTTTTTGTTTTTTGTTCAGAACCTCTTGATGAAGAAGTACATGAAGAAACATACAGCATAGAAATAATTCAAAAAATTGAAAAAAGTTATCTCGATACGACCAACAGTTTTGAACGGGTAATCCACCGTAAAAAACTGATTGCGATTACTAATTTCAACTCGCTGAACTACTATATTTATCGTGGAGAAACAATGGGTTATCAGTATGAAATGCTCAAAGCATTTGCTGATAAGTTAGGAGTGACGCTTGAAATCAGGGTTGAAACAGATCTTACCAAAAGCCTTGATCTACTCTATGAAGGAAAAGCAGATTTGATCGCTACAGGTTTGACAGCCACCTCAAAACGCATGAAGTGGTTCGATTTCTCCGATCCATTAATCATTACAAAAGAGGTTCTCATTCAAAAACTTCCGAAAAACTGGCAGCAAATGAGAACATTGAGTGAAATAGAAGCCGGATTACTCAGGAGCACCATTGAACTTGGAAAAAAAGAAATCCATGTTAACAAAGGGAGTGCCTATTACAAACGACTCGAAACCATCGCCAACGAAATAGGCGACACCATTATAATCATTGAAGATAAACGTGAAGCAGAAGAGTTGATTCAGGCAGTTGCCTCAGGTGAAATAAAATATACAGTGGCTGATGAATATCTGGCGATGGCAAACAAACAAAATTATCCTGAAATCGACTTCGGAATGGCTGTTAGCTTCGACCACAAAATTGCCTGGGCATTCCGAAAAGAGAAAACCAACGAATTGCGCGATGAAACAAATGATTGGTTACGGTTGTTCTCAAGAAGTTCCACTTCAACACTTTTGCATAACAAATACTTCAATAGCAACCGGATGCAACGCATGATGCAACGCGATTATCAAACTTCAACAGGAGGAAACCTATCGATTTATGATCATGTGATCAAAGATGTTGCAACAGAAATCGGGTGGGACTGGCGTTTGCTTGCATCTCTCATTTATCAGGAATCGAATTTTAACCCGGATGCCGAAAATTGGTCAGGTGCCTATGGATTAATGCAGCTCATGCCATCGGTAATGCTTCAATACGGGATTGACTCGACCGCCACGCCGGAATTACAGATACGTGTTGGAGGAAAATATATCTCTTACCTCGACCGCCTGATTCCCGAATCGGTGACGGACACCGTCGAAAGAGCAAAATTTGTGCTCGCTGCTTACAACACAGGTGTTGGCCATGTACTTGATGCGATACGATTGGCTGAAAAATATAACAAAAACCCAAATATCTGGACTGATAATGTTGACTACTTTACACGTAATAAATCGAAACCTAGTTTTTATAATGATCCGGCAGTATATTATGGTTATGCCAGAGGGGAAGAAACATACGAATTCGTTGTAGATATTTTTGACCGATTTGAAAACTACAAGAATTTGATAAATAAGTAGTTGTATGTCTGTGTTCTGAAATTCATATTTCAGGACATGAAAATAATGCTCCCGACATCGGTAAGTGGACCATCAAATAATTCCACCAAGTTAACCGAACAATCATCAGCAATTTGCTGAAGTTTTTCGGCTTCCTTTAATGAATGAAAGTTACCGCAAACATATAAAGTTCCGTCAACCAACCCACAACAGCCACCAATGAAGCCATAGGGTTGTCCGGGTAATAGAATTTGTCCGGCGCCTATAAACAGCACTTTCTTGTGAATCAATAAAAGTTGTTTTTCAATTCCCTTGTCAGAAGTGATGAAACTGTTTTCATCCAAAGAAATCAGGTTGCATCGTGTATAAGACTGATTAACATGAATTTGATTTAAAGAGTGCACCTTTTCCAATATCACATGGTCAGTCACTTTCAGATTATGAATAAATAATTCTTTTGTTATTACACCATTATAATGGGCCGTATTGGGGTATTTCCCCAAAAGATTCGTTTTACCAATTGAAAAGGAAACTTTATTTGTGCGCAACCAATTAATCCATCCAAGAGGAATATTTGGCGCCGTAATCAGCTGATTTCCATCCTGACAGAAAAATATATCCGGATGCGAAGCAATTGCATCATACAAAAAAGGCTGTTTTTCGAGGAACAACACCTCTCCTATTCGTTCCAAAGTCAATTTGGCCTGATCCGGCATACGGCTGTCGGCAATAATTTTCATTTCATTGTGAGTTTAGGATAAAATCTCGTCCGATTAAACTATTATTACCCGAAAACTTCACCTGACGAAATCTATTCATGAGCACCTTTTTGTTTTTAGACTGGTATCCAATGGCAAAATTTAATTCAGCCGGATTTATCTGAATATGAATAGATTCCGAATTTGTTTCACCTATTTCTGCAAGTAATATTTTGTTCCATATTTCAGTTAAAACCAATTCTTTAAAGGAAATGTGATAAGGGCCGGTGATCATCGCTCCGTTATGCAAATTTTCACTTCGATGCAGCCCCAAACGAATTACCTTAACCCCATGTTGTTCAAATAACAGCAATAATTCCGCTGACAAACCAACCGCCTCACTGAGTTCCATTGCTTTGTAAAAGCCCTCAGCGTATTCCTTTGCCAGTTTGGTGTTTTTTATGACCAGACAAGGATAAATACGAGTTTCGAGCGCTCCCAACGCAATGATTTTCTGTGCTGTAGTATAACTTTTTTCCGGGGTATCGCCTGGTAAACCAATCATCATTTGCAGTCCAAGACTGAATTTAAAACGGTTAATCATTTCTGCAGCGTCGGCAACCTGTTGGGCAGTGTGACCACGGTTACATCTGATCAATACTTCATCATCAAGCGACTGAGCGCCTAATTCAATCGTCGTCACTCCATTCAACTTTAATAAATGAAGATTCTCCTCATCAATATAATCAGGTCGGGTACTCAGCCTGATTCCGGTAACAAAACCCATTCCAATATAATTTCGGGCTATTGCCAGGTATTTCTCCTGCGTTATTAAAGGCAATCCGGTAAAAGTTCCGCCAAAAAAAGCAATCTCAACTTCACGATCTTCACATGTAAAGCTCGCCAGATGGGTTTCAATTTTTTGTATTATCTCTTCCACTGCTGGAAATGATGCCTTTCCGGAAATTTGTCGCTGGTCACAAAAGCTGCACTGTTGCGGACAAGCGAGCTCAGGCATGAAAATCGGAATGTTATAGTGCTTAGTCACGAAACAAAATTGCATAATAAATACTAAAAATCGCTAAACTTTCAATAATTTTGCTGTTTCTGAGTTATATTTAAATCGTACTAATCAAATCTAATATAAAATGATGACAAAACAGAGTTTGTTGCAGACCATAAAAAAGTTTACCCTTGTGCTGATGATAGCCCTGGTAAGTTTGGGTGGAGCAACCGGATGTAAGAGCAAGAAAAAACTGGCTCAGGAACAAGCCGCGGCAGAGTACGCCTCAAAGGTTGAATCAGCAAAAAAAGACCTGAACTCCATCCTGGATGGAACAACCTCATGGTCGCTGGCCGAAAAAGAACAACGGTTTCAAACCATCAAATCCTGGAATCTTGAAGATACAGATGTCCAGGCATTGCTTGATAAAGTTGAGGACAAACTGGCCCGTGAACGCGCCGATGCTGAACGGAAAACAGAAGAAGAGCGTTTGAGGAAGGAAGAAGAAGCCAGATTAAAATCTGAAACGAGCAAATATGATGGTATTGAGAATTATTTTAAAGCCATTGCAGCATCACCTGATCAGGCAACAGCCAATGAGAAAATTGCAGGTGCCAAGCAGTTGTTTGCAACACCCGATGTGCCGGTGTTGATAATTATCAGTCAGGCCGGTGGTTTTAACGATTACGATCGCCCTACGACCATAAGTAAATACCTCGATTATCTGAAAGATCAAAAAGTGTACAACAATCGCGTTCAACAGGTTAAGTACGATACAAATAATAGAATCACTGAGTTGGAATTGATAAAAAAGTAAGAAAATGAGAAAAATAAGCACATTACTGGCTGTTGTATTCAGCCTGATGATAGGATATTCAGTTCAGGCCCAGACCGATGATATCAGTCCTGAACGCAAACAAGCCATCGACAGTCTGGCCTTGGAAAAAGTTCGAGATTTAAGCAAATATGTGAGTATCATCGGCAATAAATCGACTCCATGGAGCGAAGCCAACCGCGTGATTGACCGTGCCGAAGAACTTTTCATGGCTGGTGCCGAAATGGGTGTTTCATCATTGGTTGGTCCTGAAGTTAAATACTACAATGTTCGTCAATATTTCGAACGACTGATGCGTTTAAACTATGACCGTGTTGAGATTGAATGGTTTAAGATTGAATATGTGAGCGATTTACAACGCCAGCCTGATGGAACATATGTTGGTGTTATAACCATCTTCCAGAAATTCAGTGCTTACGACAAAGAAGGTGGTCTGGTGTATGAAGACACCACCAAGAAAGACATCACTGTATATGTAAAACGCAAAGAAACCCAAATCGGAGGCCGTATCATCGGTTTCTGGGATGTATTGCTCGGAGATATCAGGGTGAAGGAAACCTCGAAGTAGCCTGAAAAAGACAACGAATTTGAATAATTTATATTCGGCTTGGGCTTTGCCCGAGCCGAATTTGTTTTTATGATGATGCACTATAATTTTTCGATTTTAGTGCATTTTTCAATCTCTTCTGCCCCACATTTATTAAAACAATACTGAAACTACCATTTTATTATTCAATAGAAACAATATAGGGGACATTCTCCTGTTTTACTATTTCAGATAAGTTATGGTAAGAAGCAATATGAAAAATAAATACCTGATTCTGTTGATTATTACTGTGCTGGCGGCCAATAATCTGATTGCACAGAAAAAATTTACCATCAGCGGTTATGTGCACGAGAAAGGCAGCATGGAACTGTTGCCTGGTGTAAACATCTATTTGTCAAATCAAAAAGTTGGTACAACCACCAACAACTACGGTTTTTATTCGATCACCCTCCCGGAAGGCAGCTATGAAGTGCAATATTCATTTGTAGGGTATCAGACTGTATTAAAGCTGGTTAACCTCAACGAAAGTCTACTTATTGATATCGAACTCGACCCTAGTATCACACTTGGCGAAGTGGTCGTTTCATCCGAAAGACTCGGCCGGCCAACCGAAAGCAGCCAGATGAGTATGATCTCATTGCCCGTTTCTCAGGTTAAAAACATCCCGACACTGTTGGGTGAAAAAGATGTATTCAAAACACTGCAGCTGATGCCTGGTGTGCAGAAAGGATCGGAAGGCAGCAGCGGTTTGTATGTGCGTGGCGGTGGACCTGACCAGAATCTGATTATCCTTGATGATGCACCTGTTTACAATGCATACCATCTTTTTGGTTTCTTTTCAATTTTCAATGGTGATGCCCTCAAAAGCATCGAACTAACCAAAGGCGGTTTTCCTGCCCGCTATGGCGGAAGGCTTTCTTCGGTGGTGGAGATGACCATGAAAGATGGTAACAAGGAAAAATTTTCCGGCGAAGCTGGTATTGGGTTGATCTCTTCACGCCTGTTGTTCGAAGGCCCGATCATTAAAAACAAAGCATCATTTCTGATTTCGGCACGACGAACTTATATTGATGCATTAGTGCGACCACTCATGCCCGAGAATGAAAAAGCCGGCTACTATTTTTATGATCTCAACACCAAACTCAATTACGACTTTGGCCGGAAAAACAAAATATATCTTAGTGGTTATTTTGGCAGGGATAAATTTTCAGTGAAAAGCAACTACTACGATGACACATCCGAAAGTGGACTCTTTTGGCAAAACAAAACAGCAACATTCAGATGGAACCATCTTTTTAACAACCATATTTTCAGTAATATGTCGCTCATTTACAGCGAGTATGACCTAAACATTTACTCAAAGTCTGTCAGTAATTACGAAAATTATTCACTCACATACAAATCGGGAATACGCGATTTCGCTTTCAAGTATGATGTAGAATTCCACGTTTCACCATTATACACCCTTCGAACCGGGCTTCAAAGCTCGCAGCACCGCTTTTTGCCGAGTGCGATTGTCGAAGTCGACAATCAAAGCGCAATGAACTTCAACAGTCAGACGGTCTACAACTCCCTTGAAACAGGTCTTTATGCCGAAAATCAATTTAATTTTAATGGTCGGGCACAATTGAACGCAGGTGTCCGGCTGAGTCATTTTATTGCTGATAAAAAAAACTATTTCTCACCCGAACCCCGACTTTCGTTCAATTACCTGATTCAGGAGGGTTTTTCGGCCAAGGTGGCTTATGCCGAAATGAACCAGTATATCCACTTACTCAGTAATACGGGCATAGGGCTCCCGACTGATCTTTGGGTTCCGTCCACCGACAGGGTAAAACCTCAAAAGTCGCGTCAGATTTCGGCTGGTCTGGCAAAGGAATTGCCTGCCTACGATGCTTCGGTTACGCTGGAAGGCTATTACAAAAAAAGCACCAATATCCTGGGGTACAAACCTGGCGCCAGTTTCCTGCTTATAGATGATCCCACCGAAGCACAAAGCTTTACCTGGCAGGATAATGTAACATCAGGCACAGGAGAATCGTATGGTGTTGAACTTCTGCTACATAAGAAAGCAGGTAAAACCAGTGGGTGGATCGGTTACACCTTGTCATGGACCCAGCTTCAGTTCGATGAAATCAACTTTGGTAAAAAATTCTGGGCACGATACGATCGCCGTCACGATATGTCGCTTGTTATCATACACGAGTTTAACGAAAGAATCACCTTGTCAGGAACATGGGTTTACGGCACCGGTAGTGCAATTACACTACCCATGGGTACTTATCCGGCCAACACCAACAATCCATTTGAAACATTCACTGGGTCAGGTTTCCCCTATCTATACACAAATACCGTATCTGATTATGGCGAAATAAATAGTTTTCGGATGAAAGCCTACCACCGTCTTGATCTGGCCATTCAGTTTCATAAAAAATTTACAAAATATGAACGCACCTGGGAAATCGGTTTTTATAATGCGTATAACCGGAAAAACCCCTTCTTCTATTTTACTGAATCTTATGGTACATCACAAGGAACTTCATATACAAAACTAAAGCAGGTTTCTATCTTCCCTATTATTCCTTCGATCACCTATAATATTAAGTTTTAGGCCATGAACTTCCTTAAAATTAAACAGACCTTGCTCATACTTTCAATAGTCTCACTTTCCGCCTGCGAAAGCATGATTAGTGATGTGGCTGTTCCTGAATCGAAACCCAAATTGGTCATAAATGGATACCTTTCGCCTGAAAATGACACATTGAAAGTAAATATACAGGAGAGTGAACCATTGTATACCCCAAGTACAAATTTTGAACTTGGTTATCCAGTTGTGACTGATGCTGTCGTGAAAATTTCAGATGGAAACAAAAGTATTACCTTGATTTACAATAATAGTCAAAAGAAATATCTTGCCGTTTCCGATGTTTTCAATATTGAGCCGGGCTCAACCTATTATCTTGAAGTGAGCACGCCACGAGGCGATTTGGCTACATCAAGTTGTACGATTCCAAATTCAGTAATTCCTGAAATAGAAATCACGAACATTGAAACATTTAATGATTACGGATACATTGAAAAAGTAGTCAGTTTCAGATTTAAGGATGTTGCAGGTGAAGGGGATTTTTATCACGTGCAGGCCGGAATTTTATATGTTACCGAATTTGGAGAGGATTTTATGGGAGAGACGTATCTTGAAAAGGGTGAGCCATTTGAATCGGACGTGAACAAGGATGGATCATATTTTCTATACAAAACAGGCCGCATTGGCGGTCAGGTACCTAATCAGACATCGTTACATATTTATATTTTTATCGGTGTAACTGACGAAAATTATTTTAATTATCATCGCTCTGTCACAAACTTTCAGGATGATAACCCATTTTCGGAACCAACACCTGTTTATACAAATATCACAGGTGGTTTGGGTGTTTTTGGATCGTATTCGGGGCGAATTATTTCAATCAATCTCAAATAAATAATTACAATCCTTGTTATAATTTACAGTATATCATGCGTTTTCTGATCATTATACTTGACGGCACCATTAAAACCGGTGCTGATCTCGAAGAATCATGCTTCAATAATTCAAGATTAGAAATCACTTAATTTCAATCTTTTAGCACCCTTCTTCACAAGATTTGCGATTGCTTTTTCTTTACTTTTCACTGATTTTCCACCAATTGCTTCCGGTATTAGATAAATCTCGTAATTTCTCGATAATCCACCAATGCCAGTATTATACACACATTTATCTGCCAGCAAACCGGTAATGATGATTTCCTTTGCGTTGTTTTGTTCAAGAAAGGCTGTCAGTTCAGGTACTGTAAACGCATCACCATCCTTTTTTTCGAAAATGTTGTCGTTTATAACCAGCAGGTTCTTATTGAATCCTCCGGCCGACACAGTATCAACATGAATTCCTTTGAAAGAAATTGACAGCACTTTTGAACCAGCCATCGTTTTAACATAGATAATTTTTTCAGGAATTGTTTTCTCAATGAGGGCATTGATTGCGCTGAGCATTTCTTCAGAAGCATGTTTTGTTAATGCATTGTCGGTCCAATATTGTTGCACATCAAGAACAATGATGTATTTATTTTGTAATTTATTTATTTCCTGTGAATTGCCATTCAAATGAATCATACAAACTAATCCGATAGCAATCATGAACTGGACTGATTTTTTCATTGTATTGAATTTTAGGGTGTTATGCTTAATGGATTACATATTGAATTCTCCATTACAAAAATAACTACTATACAATGTGAGTATTCCAGTTGGCTGTTAATCTTCGTTAAATGATGTGAATATCTTTATTGAACGAGGGATTCTATTACACAAAAAACATTCCATTTTTTGATTTTTTGTACTATTAACCCTCAAACACACACTATTTTTCAGTTAAGCAGGTTAATACTAACTTGATTGTTTAATTTTGCACCAGAATTCGTTTATGAAAAGAATCCAGCAGCGTTGTATTTTCCTGATTATCATAATTTTCAGCTTCTCTATGCGGGTTTCTGCCCAATCGTTGGGTGAATTTGAGGTGGATGAAACAGCCTTCTATGCTATGACAAAGCAAATGAGCCAGTTTTTCAGCCGGTTCAACAACGAAGAAGATGCTTTCGGCAAGAAATACCTTCCTTCCGACCCAAATTATCACAATAACGAAAAAAGAAAACAATTACTTCCCTTTTTGTTCGATCAGTCGAATCCCAGAACGGCGAGTACGTTACGTGATTTTTTTATAGAAGACCTTACCAAAAATGACACCGGAAATTTTATTAAATTCACTGGCGGTCGCTGGTACGCCGAGGTTTCGTCTACTTTCGAATATGAGGGAAAACAAATACCGGTGGTACTTTTTCTGACCATAGAAAAAGAGAGACTGGGTTCGAAATGGGTACTGACAAACGTTTATTTTCAGGGATTTAACAAGTATTTCCCGACCGGTGACATTACAGAAAAAGAGAAACATTTTCTGCACCCGATGAGTCATGAACTCGATTTTATGAATATCTACAAGGTGTTTAAAGAACCTTCAATCGTTGAATACTATGCTTCTCACAAATACCAGCCCGATTACCTTACCTTATTTTTTTATGAGGTAAAACTGGGCAGAATGAAATTCAAAAGCGTCGACACAATGAAATTCCACATTTTTCAGATGCGGGACTGGTATTTCGAGATTTCCTATTTCAACCGCAAAGGCAACAACACCGGATGGTTGATTTCAAACCTGATGTACGTTAAAGAAAATGAAAAAGACCCACTTATAAAGTTCTACGAACCATGAGAAAACAATTTTTACTTTTTATTGCAGTTTTATTTATAACATGCTGTTTATCCGGCGTATATGGTCAGGATACAATAGGTCAATCATCTCCCGGACAGGAAGATTATGCACAGCAAACCCGTGCCATGGTTTCTTACCTCGAAGGAACATTGAACTTTTTAGGCGATCCATCAGCTACGGTGCAGGAAAAAGAAATCGTGATCAACGAAAGTTATATTAAAATTTTCAAGGACGATAAGATACAAATTGAGGACGACCTCGATGAGAACCGCCTGACCAGTATCAATAAAGATGTACAGGCATACCTGAAAGATGTGGATTTCTTTTTTACAGAAGCAAGGTTTACATTCGACATCCAGAAAGTGGAGCAACTGGTAAATTCGAACAACGAAACATATTTCAAAGTGAGCCTCATGCGCAAGCTCGAGGCAAAAACCATTGCCAACGAAACAGTGAGCAATACCCGTCAGCGGTTTATCGAAATAAACCTCGATCCTTTTCAAAAGGAACTCAAAATAGTGAGTTACTACACCACCAAAATCAATGAGCGCGAAGAACTGGCCTATTGGTGGGGTAATATGGCAGAAGAATGGAAAGAGTTTTTTGGTGCCAACACCATGGTCTACGATACTTTACCTATAACAAAAGTGATCGGACTCACTGATGATGCCATTATTGTGAACAGGTTGCACGACCTGATCCGCAACGATTCATTTATGGTAGTGGATATTGACACACTTCCTTTGTCTGAAATCGCCATGCTGCATGGTCACCGGCCGGATACAGTACTTTTTCTGAATGATACAACCGGTGTGTTGGGCCCCGACACGATTCTCACCGATGTTTCGGAAGTATACAGCCGACTGAAACAATTTACCCAGTTGAAAGAGATAAATATTTCATATAAATTTCAATTTTTCGACCTTGAACCACTTTCTGAACTTACTGATTTAAAACTCATTGACTTTTCAAATACAGTGATTGGAGACCTCTCTCCCTTACGCAACCTGAACCAACTCGACGCTATCTACTTCTCCAGCACCCAGGTGTCCGATCTTACACCATTGCAATATTCGGTGAATATCAAAGAGATTTACTGTTTTAATACTCCTATGCTGGATATCAGTGTGCTGTCCGGTTTCAAACAACTCGAAAAGCTATATTGTTTCGATACAGAAATAACCTCATTGGCGCCCATTTCAGCGATGAAAACCATACAATCGTTGCGTGCCTCTAATACAAAGATTACTGATATTAATGCGCTGAGCGAATTGACATTTTTACTTATCCTTGATATAAGTAATACGAATGTATCTGACATCAGTCCGTTAAAAAAACTTAGCAAACTCGAAGTATTAAACCTCGACAACACCAAGGTTTCATCACTGGACGCATTGGCAGGTTCTACTGAATTGAAAACTATTCAATTCAACAATACAGCAATCAGCAGCCTAAGTGCGTTGATGGGCATGCCAAATATTCAGAAAGTTTATTGTGAAAGAACCGGTATCACCTCCGAAATAGCCAATACTTTTATGCGGAAAAACCCCGGATGTCTGGTAATTTATGAAACTGAAGAACTGAATAAATGGTGGCAAAGTCTCCCAATCTATTGGAAAGCCATTTTCAGCGAACAAGCCAACATAAGCGCCAGTCCGAATCCAGAGGAGTTGCATGAAGTCATTGGCATGAAAGCGCTCGACCTAAGCGGAAACAGGTATTTGCAAAACCTTGATCCGGTGAGTCGCTTAATTAATCTGAATACCCTGCTGTTATCAAAAACAGAAATCACTGATCTCGCTCCAATAAGCACGTTAAGTGAGTTGAAAATTATGGATATTTCAAATACACGTGTTAACAGTATTGCAGATCTTACGTCGCTGCACAATCTCGAATCCCTTTCGATGGAAAACACCAGGGTTGACAATTTGGATGCACTGGGAGAATTAAAGCACCTCCGATTGGTGTTGGCTGATGGGAGCAGGTTAAGCCAGCAAACAGTGACCAACCTGATAACAAAACAACCCGAAACCCTTGTCATTTATCAGACTGAGGCGCTGCGATCATGGTGGAATAATCTACCTCAGGAATGGAAGGATATTTTTAGCAGTAATATCGTTATCGACATCAACCCGAACGCACAACAACTACAGACAATAGTCGACACAAAAGAAATTGAAGTAAAAGACAATATGGCGATCAATTCTATTGGCCCTGTTTCAAAATTGATTCTCCTCGAAAGTCTGATAATTAGAGGCACCACCGTGAATGATCTGAGTCCGGTTTCAGGTCTGAAGTACCTGAAAAAGCTTGAAATACCAGGCAATCCGGTTGTCAACCTCCAACCAATCAGCAGTGTGGCGACGCTCGAAATGCTCAACATCGAAAGCACACCGATCAATGATTTATCACCCATCTCAACACTGATCAATCTCAAGGTGTTGAATGCCGGCGGAACACAGGTGAAATCGCTCAAACCACTTGCGACACTTACAAAACTCGAAGAATTGTCAATTTACAATACAGGTATTAAAACCCTGAGTCCGGCCGATGTACTTCCCAACCTGAAACAGTTGAAGTGTTATAACACCAAAATAAAGAGTAAACAGATTAATGCGCTAAAAGCAGCGCGTCCGACTATGAATGTACTTTATTATTAAGAAATTAAGTAGAAGGAATACAACAGACCGAAAAAGGAATTGACTGTTCATTAGCTTATTTAAAAAATATTGAAATAATGAAAGTATGATCTTTTTTCGACCAAAGCACTGAATATCATATATTTAAGTGTAATAATATAAAGTTTGTAGATTAAGTTGTTAATAAGGCAGGAATTCGTAATTTTGCACCCGATTTACCTTTAATACAATTCATTATGCCCGAGCCAATTGTAAGTATTTTTGCCGGTAGAGCCACTGAATATCTTGCGCGAAAAATCGCTGCAAGTTATGGCACAACCTTAGGCAAAACTACTGTCACGGTGTTTTCCGACAATGAATTTCAACCCTCATTTGAAGAAAACATCCGTGGACGAGATGTATTTCTGGTTCAATCGACCTTTGCGCCTACTGAAAATTTATTCGAGTTATTGATGTTAGCTGATGCAGCACGTCGCGCTTCAGCAAGAAAAATCACTGCCGTTATACCCTATTTCGGATTTGCACGCCAGGATCGTAAAGACAAATCGCGCGTGGCCATTGCAGCCAAATTAATCGCGAACATACTCAGCACTTCAGGCATCACCCGGATTATCACCATCGATTTACATGCTGATCAAATCCAAGGATTCTTTGATGTTCCGGTAGATCATCTTTTCGCATCGAATATTTTTCTTCCCTATATCGAAAGTCTCAACCTTCCCCGTGTTACCATGGCATCACCCGATACTGGTGGTACACGTCGCGCAGCCTCTTATGCTAAAATGCTGAATACCGGCTTTGTTATCTGCCATAAACAGCGTGCAAAAGCGAATGTGGTTGAATCAATGTCACTGATTGGTGATGTGAAAGGGCGCGATGTTATTTTGATAGATGACATCATCGACACTGGGGGCTCAATTACCAAAGCAGGTGAATTGATCATGGAAAATGGTGCGTTAAGTGTCAGGGCATTCTGCACACATCCTATTTTTTCAGGTGATGCTATTCAAAAAATAGAAAACTCCCCTTTTACAGAAGTTGTCGTCACGGATACCATTCCACTCAAAAAAGAATGCAGTAAAATAAAAGTATTGTCAACAGCTGATTTGTTTGCCGAAGTGATTCGTCGCGTCGAAAATTCTGAATCGATCAGTTCATTATTTCAATTTTCATCCAAATAATAATTAAACAATTACACAAACATGAAAACAGTATCATTGAGCGGTTCTCTTCGCGAGAACGTAGGGAAAAAAGATGCTAAAATGCAACGTTACGCAGCCAAAGTGCCTTGCGTTTTGTATGGTGGCAAAGAACAAATTCACTTTTCGACAGATGCAGTGAATTTCAAAACCATCATTTTTACTCCCGAAACTTTTTTAATTAAAATAACTATCGGTGACAAATCGTACGATGCCATCCTGAAAGATGTTCAGTATCACCCGGTTGAAGACAATTTATTGCACGCCGACTTTTATCAGGTTGATTCCGACAAACCAGTCATTGTTTCATTACCGGTTAAAGCTATCGGAACTTCACCTGGAGTTATCCGTGGTGGTAAAATGAAAATTAAACTTACAAGATTAAAAGTGAAAGGTCTGATTGCTGCCATTCCTGAATATATTGAAATAAATATTTCGAAACTAAATGTTGGTCAAGGTTTTAAAGTTAAAGACATGAGCATTCCCGGAATTACTTTCCTTGATCCGGCCAGCAATGTTATCCTCGACGTTAAAGTTGCCCGCGGCATCACGCTAGCTGACGAAGAGCCTGTTGACGAAGCTTAATCACTTTATAATCAATAAAATAACAAAGGTATAGGTTTTATTACCTATACCTTTTTTCTTAGCATAAAAGTGAAATGAAATTTTTAATTGCCTGCCTTGGAAATATTGGTGCCGAGTATGCCAATACGCGTCACAATATCGGATTTCTGATTGCCGATCAAATTGTTGGTGGTAGTGAAGGCAGTTTTACTACCAATCGATATGCACAAACAGCAAAAATTAAGCACCGCGGTAAAACATTGGTGGTGATCAAACCCACTACTTATATGAACCTGAGCGGAAAAGCTGTTCAGTTCTGGATGCAAAAAGAAAATATTCCCATCGAAAATATATTGGTGGTTTCCGATGATATCGCTCTGCCAACCGGCCAGTTACGCATGAAAATGAAAGGTAGCGCCGCCGGCCATAACGGACTTGAAAACATCATTCAAACACTCCAAAACAATGAATTTGCACGACTTCGGTTTGGGATCGGAAACGATTTCCAGCGTGGCCGTCAGGTGGATTTTGTATTGGGTGAATGGTCGCGCCAGGAATCAGAGATAATCATGCCGAGAATAGATATTGCCGCCGAAATGATTAAAAGCTATGTTAGCGTGGGTGTTCAGTTAACCATGACAACGTTTAACAACAAATAGCTGAAATAAAACCACAGCTCTGCACCAAAAAAAACTAAAATCACGTTATTTGTAATTACCCCTTCACTTTCTTTGCAATCAACACTGACAAGGTTTCAATCGGAACACGTTCCTGCAACATGGTATCGCGGTCACGCACTGTAACAGTTTGATCTTCGAGTGTTTGATGATCGATCGTAATACAAACAGGTGTTCCGATGGCATCATGACGGCGATATCGTTTACCGATAGCATCTTTTTCTTCATAGTGGCACATGAAATCCTGTTTCAGTATATCCATGATCTCACGCGCCTTTTCAGGCAAGCCATCTTTTTTCATCAGTGGCAGTATTGCCGCCTTATATGGCGCCAGTACAGTTGGTAATTTCAACACAACCCTTTCTGAACCATCCTCTAATTGCTCCTCAATATACGCGTTACTCAAAATGGCAAGAAACATACGGTCCAACCCGATGGAAGTTTCAACAACATAGGGTACATAGCTTTCATTTAATTCAGGATCAAAATATTGTATTTTTTTTCCGGAAAATTTCTGATGGGCACTTAAATCGAAATCGGTACGTGAATGGATGCCTTCGAGTTCTTTAAACCCAAAAGGGAACTGAAACTCAATATCAGCAGCAGCATTGGCATAGTGTGCCAGTTTTTCGTGGTTATGAAAACGATATTTACTTGCAGGAATACCCAATGAAAGATGCCATTTCATACGTGCCTCCTTCCAGTATTCGAACCACTGCAATTCTTCACCCGGACGCACAAAATACTGCATTTCCATCTGTTCGAATTCACGCATACGAAAAATGAACTGACGGGCAACAATCTCATTTCTGAAAGCCTTCCCAGTCTGCGCAATCCCGAATGGGATCTTCATTCTTCCGGTTTTCTGCACATTCAGATAATTTACAAAAATTCCCTGGGCTGTTTCGGGGCGCAGATACAATTCATTGGCACCTTCAGCTGTTGATCCCATCTGGGTCGAAAACATCAGGTTAAACTGGCGAACATCGGTCCAGTTGCGCGTGCCGGAAAGCGGGCAAACAATTCCCAAATCTTCAATCAATTGCCTGAAACTGACCAGATCATTCTGCTCCATGATGCCATAAAGCCGTTTTTTGGTGGCTTCAATTTGTTGGGTATATTCTACCACACGACCGTTGGTGGCAATAAACTGGCTTTCATCGAAAGTTTCACCAAAACGTTTAGAAGCCTTTTCAACTTCTTTGGCTATTTTGTCTTCAATTTTGGCAATATAATCTTCAACCAACACATCGGCACGATAGCGCTTTTTTGAGTCTTTGTTATCAATCATTGGATCATTGAATGCATCCACATGACCAGAGGCTTTCCAGATGGTTGGATGCATGAAAATAGCTGAATCAAGTCCAATAATGTTTTCATGAAACTGAACCATTGCTTTCCACCAATAAGCGCGGATATTATTTTTCAATTCGACGCCATTCTGGCCGTAATCATATACCGCACTTAGTCCGTCGTATATTTCACTCGATTGAAACACAAAACCATACTCCTTGGCATGCGATGTGATCTTCTTAAAAAAGTCTTCCTGATTTATCATGTTGCAAAATTAGAAAAATTGCGTTTGTGAACACAAGGATGCGTAGTTAATCAGATAAAAAACGCCTGGATTACTTGCGAAAATCCAGGCGAAATCAAGAAATTATGACATTTTAACTGTCAAATCGTACTTTTCATTTACAAAATCAACATGGCATCGCCATAGGTAAAGAACCTGTATTTGTTGGCGATTGCCTCTTTGTAGGCTTTCATAAGAAAGTCGTAATCAGCAAATGCGGCAGCCTGCATCATCATGGGTGATTTGGGCAAATGAAAGTTGGTGACCATGGCATCAGCCATTCCAAAATCATACGGAGGAAAAATGAATTTATTCGTCCACTGGCTCACTGCTTTAATATGATTTGGCATAGTAACTGCCGATTCAAGCGCTTTCATAGTAGTGGTTCCGACAGCCACAACCGAATTGCGTCTGGCTTTGGCAGTATTGATGATCTCGGCGTTTTCAGCATTGATATACATCTCCTCTGAATCCATCTTGTGTTTAGTTAAATCTTCCACCTCGATGGTCCTGAAATTCCCCATACCGGTATGCAATGTTACCTCGGCAAACGAGACACCAATTATTTCGAGGCGTTTCATCAATTCACGGCTAAAATGTAGGCCTGCTGTGGGCGCGGCAATCGCGCCTTCATGCTTGGCATAAATGGTTTGATATCTTTCTTCGTCTTCGGGTTCAACAGCGCGGTCGTGAATTTTCGGGAGCGGCGTTTTTCCAAGTCCCTGAATGGTTTTTTTAAACTCTTCATAGGGGCCATCAAATAAAAAACGCAATGTACGTCCTCGTGAGGTAGTATTGTCAATTACTTCGGCAACCAAAGAATCATCTTCACCAAAATACAATTTATTACCAATTCGGATTTTCCGCGCCGGATCGACTAAAACATCCCATAAACGACTTTCGCGATTCAATTCGCGTAATAAAAACACTTCGATTTTTGCTCCGGTTTTTTCCTTTTCGCCATACATCCGGGCAGGAAAAACTTTGGTATTATTTAACACAAACACATCACCATCTCTGAAATACTCAAGGATATCTTTAAATATCCGATGTTCAATTGTTTGGTCTTTACGATTAAGAACCATCAATCGTGATTCATCTCTGTTTTTTGGAGGATGGCTCGCGATGAGATTCGGGGGCAGGTTAAACCTGAATTGTGATAGTTTCATTAGCTCAATAATTAATTCCAACAAGATTTAAATAAATCCACTTTCTGTTTTAAGCTTTAATTTGATAGGAGTTGCAAAAGTAACCCAGCATAGAGGCGATGTCAAGGAAAAAGTTTTTTATATAGTTTTAATTCACCAATTCGATCTCATTTTAAGAAATATTAAGGGTTTTTGTCTGTAAAACCAATTCCCTGAAACTGTCAATCGTATATGCATCCTCTACCGAATAGTTACCGATGTATGTTCGCCGGAGGCTTGATAAACAGGCTCCATTGTTCAATGCGGCACCAAAATCGTGCACCAGGCTCCGGATATAGGTCCCTTTGCTGCAATGGACTCTGAACTCAATTTCAGGTAGGTTGATGGCTGTCAATTCAAAATCATGGATAGTAATTTTACGGGCCGACATAATAACATCCTGATTTTTACGTGCATATAAAAACGCTCTTTTCCCATCAATCTTTATGGCTGAATATATTGGTGGTATTTGTTCAATTTCACCCAAAAACTGTAATCTCGCATTTTCAATTGACTCCTGCGTAATATTTTCGATTGGAAAAAAAGCGTCCGCTTCCGATTCGAGATCATACGAAGGGGTTGTTTGACCGAGCAACATGGTTCCTGTGTAAACTTTATCCATATCCTGTAAATCCTGAATCGTCTTTGTTTTCCTGCCTGTACAAACCAACAACAAACCGGTAGCCAAAGGGTCGAGGGTTCCGGCATGCCCCACTTTTAACTTTTTAAGTTTAAAGCAATGTTTTAAAAAAGACCTGATAAAATTTACCGCATCAAACGAAGTCCATTCAATCGGTTTATCGATAAGCAACAACTCACCTTCCTCGAAATTAAACGCCATTATACGATTGCTAATTCATAACCAAAGGCCATCATGATCAGGATAACCAATCCAACCACTATACGGTAATATCCGAAATATTTGAAACCATACCGGGTTAAAATTCCAATAAATGTTTTAATAGCCAGCAAGGCAACAACAAAGGCCACCACGTTGCCAATCAATAAAATATCGATATCATCTTTACCAATTGACTGGTAATTTTGAAGTAGTTTGTAGGCCGAGGCAGCAAACATAGTAGGTACTGCCAGAAAAAACGAAAACTCGGCAGCTGTTTTACGATCAAGTTTTTGTGTCATGCCTCCGATAATGCTTGCTGCGGAACGCGAAACACCCGGAATCATTGCAATACATTGAAACAATCCGATTCTAAATGCCGAGGGGTAGGTAATCGTTTCCTTCGTTTCGGTTTTATTGAACCACTTATCGACAAAGACCAGCACAATCCCTCCAAGTAAAAGCATGACAGCCACAACCCAAACTTCTTCGAGCATGCTATCAATAAAATCACTAGCCAGAAAGCCAATAACAGCAGCCGGAATAAATGCAACAAATAATTTGAAATAAAAATCGACTGTTTGGAAAAACTTTTTCCAATAAAGCACAATTACCGACAGGATGGCACCGAACTGAATATTTACGGTAAAAGCTTTCACGAAATCGTTAATTTCCATCCCAAGTAATTCCTGGGTGATCATCATATGTCCGGTCGATGAAACGGGCAAAAATTCTGTGATGCCCTCCACAATGGCTATTACAATTGCCTGAAAAATAGTCATCGCTATACTTTACTCTTTTTCATTATCGCATACACCTCAATCACATAGCCGGCTAAAACCAACAACGGGGCAACTGTCCAGCGACTGAAACTAAAAATTCCACTTCCAAAAACATCAGGATTATTGGAACCACCACCGATCATGAGGATAAAACCTATAAAGATAAAGGCCAATCCAATGAGCACCCATTTGTAGTTTTCACGTGTGAAAGCGAAAGCATCTTCATTCGGACTTTCAGTGATTTTGTCTTTACTATTGAATTTAGTGTTAATCATCACTATTAATTTTGGGTCAAAGATACAGGTTTTTTTATGAATAGGTTTTCACTCAAACAAACAGGTCATCGGTTTTTGTGCGAAAATACTTCTCAATGGCAAAATAGGTTGAAACAGCTGAAATGGTAATACTGATAAACAAGATAATTCCAAACAACTGAAAAATAAGATACATGTCTTTAAGTAGCAGCAGATCTGGAATATTTTCACCGGCAGCCAACAAAACCAATGTGAGCAATAGTTCGGCAATAAGTGCTCCAAGAATACCCTGAAATATACTTTTAACAACAAAGGGAGTACGGATAAACGATTCGGTTGCCCCCACAAGTTGCATGCTTCGAATAATAAACCGCTTGGAATAAACTGACAATCGGATGGTGTTATTGATTAAAGCAATTGCTATCAATAACAATAAGGCACTGAAGATGGTTAAAACAACACTGATTCGTCCCAGATTACTATTTATGCTGTGTACCAACGATTTCTGATAATAAACTTCTTTAACATGATTGTTTGCCATTAGTTGTTTTTCAATTTTTGCCAGACTATCGTTGTTGGCCCATGCAGCCCTGAACCGAACATCGATTGAAGGCAGCAAGGGATTGTTTTCTTCACCAACCCACTTAACAAAATCTTCACCCAGGTCGGTTTTCAGTCGTTTTGTTGCTTCTTCCTTGGTCACATATTCAGTTGATTTTACAGAAGACAAAACATCAAGCATTTTTTGAAGTTTGACAATCTCAGCCTCTTTCACATCATCTTTCATGATGATTTCAAATCCAATGTTTTCCTTAATGAAATCGGAGAGTTTATTTGCATGCAATACAACAAGCCCCAATAAACCCAACACAAACATAACGAGCATTAAACTCAGCGCGGATGTTATGTAAGAACTTCTTAACCTGCGTTTTAAGTATTTTTTTTCTAAGCCCATATTTTCATGTTTCCGGTATAAAAATACATAATTAGAAATACAATCCCGCAGATTTCTTATTAAATCATTTTCAATCCAATCTTCAGGATACGACTTGACTGCAACAATGGATTACTTCTGTTGCAACTCATTTTCAGGATCGACCTCCGAATCAGTGGTTTTTCGTAAATTTGCAACTTATTAAGACTTTACTGTCATGGTCAGGTTGTTATTATTTTTCTTGTTACCCGTTTTCGCTTTCAGTCAAACTGTTTCGGATAATAATCCATACAACCTGCCATTAACCAACACGACTGAAAAATACCAAACCGAAATTACCTTAAACTCCGACAACGAACTGGTCGATTTAGCTGAGGTAATTCCCGGTATCATCCTTGATATTCGTTATGCGACTACTAACAATTTCACACATGAAGTGGTGTATGAAGCAGCAAAAGCTTTCGCCCGTAAGCCCGTGGCCGAAGCCCTTGCAGCGGTGCAAAAGGAACTTCGCCGGCATGGCATGGGAATAAAAATATTTGATGCTTACCGTCCATATCAGGCTACCTTGAAATTTTGGAATCTCGTTGGTGACACAAAATTTGTGGCAACACCGTGGAATGGATCGCGACACAATCGTGGTGCTGCTATTGATCTTACAATCATCGTATTAAAAACAGGAATTGAGATTGAGATGCCAACAGTATATGACGATTTTACGGAAAAAGCTTCACCGGAATATTCACAATTACCAGAGCAACAGATTGCCAATCGTGCCTATCTTATCAAAGTGATGCGTAAACATGGCTTCAGGGTTTTCCCGACCGAATGGTGGCATTTCGATTACAAAGACTGGGAAAACTACAGTCTGGTTGACCTCCCTTTTGGTCAATTACTAAATAATGATATAATTACAAATTAACATACTTTCAGCTAATATACAATGGATTACAATTTTAACGAGATCGAGAAAAAGTGGCAGGATTACTGGCGTGAAAACAAAATATACAAGGTAAATATCGATAAATCGAAACCTAAATTTTTTGTCCTGGATATGTTTCCCTATCCTTCCGGTGCAGGTTTGCATGTTGGTCACCCACTCGGGTACATCGCATCTGATATTTATTCACGTTACAAAAGGCTGAAAGGTTTCAATGTGCTTCACCCGATGGGCTATGATGCGTATGGACTACCTGCCGAACAGTATGCCATTCAAACAGGGACCCACCCTGCCATCACAACCGAAAAAAATATTGCCCGTTATCGCGAACAACTCGATAAAATAGGCTTTTCCTATGATTGGAGCAGAGAAGTCCGCACCAGCGATCCAAAGTATTACAAATGGACACAATGGACTTTCATCCAGCTATTTAATTCGTGGTATAACAAGAAAACAAACAAAGCCGAAAGTATCGCCACGCTAGTAAGGATATTTGAAAACCACGGAAATTCCCAAACAGAAGCTGCTAATAGCGAAACGCCGGTCTTCACTGCTGCGGCCTGGAAGACGAAAAATGAAAAAGAACAACAGGAAATTCTGATGCATTATCGACTGGCATACCTTGCCGATACAATGGTAAATTGGTGCCCTGACCTGGGAACGGTATTGGCGAACGACGAAGTGAGCGAAGGAGTTTCGGTCAGAGGCGGTCATCCAGTCGAACGCAAATTAATGAAGCAGTGGTTGTTACGAATTACTGCCTATGCTGATCGCTTGCTTTCGGGATTGGATACCATTGAATGGCCCGAATCGTTGAAAGACATCCAACGTAATTGGATCGGGAAGTCAATCGGAGGATCCATGCAATTTGATTTGACTGGAAATGATGAAAAAATAGAAGTATTTACAACACGTCCGGATACCATTTTTGGAGCAACCTTTATGGTATTGGCACCCGAGCATGAATTGGTGCAGCACATTACTACTCCTGAACAAAAACAAGAGGTTGAAGCCTATGTGGTAAAGACAAAAAACCGTTCGGAACGTGAACGTATGTCAGAAGTGAAAAAGGTAAGCGGCGCATTTACCGGCGCTTATGCTGTCAATCCATTCACCGGCAAAGAAATTCCGGTTTGGATAGCCGACTATGTTCTGATGGGCTACGGAACCGGGGCTATCATGGCCGTACCGGCACACGACAGCCGCGATTTTGCCTTTGCACGTTATTTTGAATTGCCAATCATTCAGGTAATTAACCAGATCGGACATAAACCTTCTGAACCATCACAATGGGAGGAATCGTATGAATCAAAAGATGGCATACTGATTAATTCAGGCAAATTCAATGGCCTTGAAGTGAAACAAGGCATATTGGCTGTAGTTGGTGAGTGTGAACGAAGAAATATCGGTTACGGAAAAACCAATTTCAGGTTACGTGATGCAATTTTCAGCCGTCAGCGTTATTGGGGCGAGCCATTTCCAATCTATTACAAAGAGGGTATGCCTTATGCCATGGATGAAAAGTCACTGCCACTAGAGTTACCAACGGTTGACGCTTATCTTCCAACCGAAAGTGGCGAACCACCATTGGCACGCGCTAAAGACTGGCACACCGCTGAAGGTTACCCCATCGAAACGAATACCATGCCGGGTTTCGCGGGCTCAAGTGGCTATTATCTGCGCTATATGGATCCGCAAAACACCAGTGAATATTTCTCGAAAGAGGCAGTCGGGTACTGGGAAAATGTGGATTTATACATGGGAGGTGCCGAACATGCCACCGGCCATCTGATTTATGCCCGTTTCTGGAATATGTTTCTGTTCGATATCGGCCTTGCTGTGAAACAGGAACCTTTTAAGAAGTTGATAAATCAGGGAATGATTCAGGGAAGATCGAGCATGGTTTATCGTGTCAATCTTGAGAAAATGGCTGAATATATGCTTTGGGAACAACTCAAAGACAAACAGTTAGGCGTAAGTTTCGTGCAGGATTTTCGCGATGGCAGGCGTAAATTTGATTTCTTCAGCGAAGAGGCAAAACTAATTATCGAAGTTAAACGCATGGGGGCGCTCGAAAAGCTTGCCGATTATTATATCGAATACAGTATTGAAAAAGGATACACGCTTTTGTTGATTCCCATACGCGAATTCGTTGATGACTTTATTGGAATTATCAATAAAATCAAAACCGCCATCAACGGTAGTGAGGTTCCGGTTTTTGAGGAAAAAGCAGCTTTAAAAGCAGGAAATGTTTTTGTTTCGAAAAACATCCGTGGACGTGAATACTATTCAGATCCAATTCATACAGATATTAGTTTAGTTCATAACGATATACTGGATACAGAAGGATTCAAACAATGGCAACCACATCTTTCTGATTCCATTTTCATTCTTGAAGAGGGAAAATATGTATGCGGCTGGGAAGTTGAAAAAATGTCAAAATCGAAGTATAATGTGCAAAATCCTGACGAACTTATCGAAAAGTATGGTGCCGATACACTTCGTTTATATGAGATGTTCCTTGGGCCATTAGAGCAATCGAAACCTTGGGACACACAAGGTATTGAAGGAGTTTTCCGTTTCATACGCAAATTGTGGCGACTATATCACAACGAATCGAATGAGTTATCGATATCTGAAGAGAAAGCCTCAAAAAATGAGTTGAAAGCACTTCATAAAACCATAAAGAAAATTGAGGAAGATACCGAACGTTTCTCTTTTAACACAGCCGTTTCGGCATTCATGATCGGTTTAAATGAACTAGCAGATCTTAGATGCAACAAACGCGAAATTCTTGAGCCACTCACCATCCTGATTTCGTCGTACGCACCTCATATTGCTGAGGAATTATGGATGTTATTAGGTTACAATGAGTCGGTTGTGTTGCAGCAATTTCCTGTATTTAATGATAGTTACCTGATTGAAGATATTTTTTCCTATCCTGTCTCGTTTAACGGTAAGACAAGGTTTAAGATTGATCTTCCGTTTGAAATGGATGCAAAAAGCGTTGAGGAAGCCGTGCTGAACTCCGAAGAAACACAGAAATGGATCGAAGGCAAAAGCGTCAGAAAAATAATTGTAGTGCCACAACGCATTGTAAATGTGGTGATTTAATGATGGTTTTGTCCTCTTAACATGTTTTTTAAATGAATTTGATGAAAAGTTTGCGAAAATATAGTTTTATTTTATGGTTAGTATTTCTTTCGGGAATAGGTCAGGGGCAGTCGTTGCGCAAACGCATCAACGAGGCATTCGGCGACAAGGAATTTACCCGCTTTTCGGTGTATTATAACTCGATTATCACTGGCAATGTAACTGCCGGAGAAGCGACCATTGAAGTCAAATCGCCGAAACAAAAAGTTTTTGACCGTGAAGTTTGGCAAATTGTTGGAGAAGGAAAAAGTAAAGGGGCCTTTAATTTGTTTTATAAGGTTCGCGACCGTTTTGAGTCATTTGTTGACAAAGAGGCTTTGATTCCCTACGTTTTTGTCAGACGCACCAAAGAAGGAAGCTACGAAAAAGATGATGATGTGGTTTTTTACCATGAGGATGGCTTTGCCGTAAGCCGCAAAGAAAAAACTCCTTTTCCGCCTTATGTTCAGGATTTTGTTTCTGCTTTGTTTTTTATGCGAACACTTAGTCTTCAGGAATTTGACGCCGACAGCAACTATTTCATTAATTTTTTGCTCGATGACTCAGTATATGTGAGCAAGGTTAAATATGAAGGAACAGAAATTATTAAAACAGATTTGGGTATATTCCGTTGCTTAAAAATCGCGCCCATGATGGCGACCGGAGAAGTGTTTTCCGATGCCTATCCGGTGATGGTATGGGTTACCGACGACAAAAATCATCTTCCCATTCTGGCCGAAGCAAAGGTCATTATTGGAAGTGTGAAGATGGAACTCATTGAATTCAAAAATCTTAGAAATCCAATCGAAGCAAAAATTGATTAAAAATATGTGTCATTTGTGGCGCAATATTTGTCTTTAATTGATTATTTTAATCTTACATTTTTACCAAATGCTATTCAATATGAAATCTGCCCTTGTCCGCATCTTTCTTGTTACCCTGATCGTTTTTGTTACCACGAATAGTTTTGCTTCAGGTGAAACCAAATCGTTCGACCAACTCTGGAAAGAAATTGAATCGTCTGTCGATAAAAGCCTTCCTAAATCGGCCATGGAAGTCCTTGAAATGGTGCATCAGAAAGCAGTGGCCGAGAAAAACGATGCACAATTGCTCAAGTCAATCATTTACCGTTTCAAACTATTGGAAATGTTTGAAGAGGACTATCTGCAGGTTTCCATTGAATATGCAAAATCACAGCTCGTACTGCTCGAAAGCCCTTCAAAACAATGGCTTCATTCAATACTGGCTGAATTGTATGTGTTTTATTATCAGCAACATCGCTATGAATGGTTAAACAGGACGCAGCTTGCAAACAACGAGTCGGATGATTTGAATGAATGGGATTTGGGCAAACTACAAACTGTCATCCAATCGCATTATGAACAATCGGTTGAGGATATTGCTTCCCTTAAAATACATCATCTTTCAGCCTATAAAATCATACTTGAAAACACAGATAATGAATCAATTACGATTCAACCAACTATTTTTGATTTTTTGGTTCAACGGTTGATTGCCTATTATCTTTCGTCAGATGCCGGTATTTTAAAAGCTGTTGCTGGCATAACACTTTCCGAACCAAAGGCCTGGTCCGACGGTTCAGTTTTCGTCAAACTGAAAATCGACAATTCAGAAAATCCTCAGATAAAAGCGCTTCAATGGATGCAGCAATTGGTGCGGTTTCACATCAATGATAAAATGCAGGATGCTTATTTTCACTGCGATTTGCAGCGTCTTGAACTTGTCAGAAATCTTTCACAAAAGCAATATGATGCTGACTTAAAATATCTCAATGCCTTGGAATCGCTGCAACAAACGCATAATAAGCAAGCAATTTCAACAGAAGCAGCTGCCTTACGCGCCCGTTTTTTGCTTGATCAGAATTATAACAGCGAGAACAATCAGGATTCAGCATTCAGATGGAATGCGAGCAAAGCACTGGCCATTTGCGAGGATGCCATTACCAGATTTCCGGAAAGCCGGGGCACAAAATCCTGTCTTGCTCTGAAACAACAAATTTTAGAGAAAACATTGCGTCTATCTATTCAAAACGTAGAATTACCCAATAAACCTATTGCCCTGCTTCTTGGATATCAGAATATTACAAATGTTTCGTTTAGGGTGATCAAAACCACCCAACCTGAATTGGAATCGATTCTCGACGAAAACAATCGGGATAAAAGAAACGAAAAGCTCCTGAAACTAAAACCAATGCATAGCTGGCAAGTCGAAATTCCTTTCGAAGCCGATTATCATTACCATTCTGCCATTTTGAACAATCCATCACTTGAAACTGGTTTATATGTTTTATTGGCCTCAGCAGACAGCGTTTTCAAATCCGGAGGATTGATTTCATATACGAATTTTCAGGTGAGCCAATTGAGTTTCATTTACAATAAAAGAGAAAACACCAACACTATTTTTGTGCTTGACCGCGAAACTGGAAAACCAGTAAAAAATGCGCAGGTCACCATTAAGTCGAGAAATTACGACTATGCAAGCCGGAAATATAAAGTCGAAGTCATAGATAAAATTGCCACCGCTAAGGATGGAAAAGTTGAAATAAAAAAAGGTGAAACCAATGATAGCCGGGCATTTTATATCGAAATCGAAACCCCGAAGGACAATCTTTTTAGCGACAATTATTTTGACAATTACTATCACAAACCAGAGCGGAATAAACGAACAGAAACATTTCTGTTTACCGACCGGGCCATTTACCGACCGGGCCAAACGGTTTTTTTCAAAGGAATAGTGCTTGATTGGGAAGGAAATGAAAGCTCCATCAAAGTAAAACATATTGAAAAAATCACCTTTTACGATGCCAACAATCAGGAAATCAGTAATATTAAACGGACAACAAATGATTTCGGTTCTTTCGAAGGGAGTTTTACGATTCCAACCGGAATCCTCAATGGAAGCATGCGCCTGACAACCGATAACGGATCAATTGGTATTCTTGTTGAGGATTATAAACGTCCGACTTTTGAAGTAACCATCGAATCGCCTGACGCTCAATTTGCATTGAATGAAATGGTTACCCTAAAAGGCAAGGCCATGGCGTACGCAGGATTTGGATTGGATAGCGTGGCTTTTACCTATAAAGTGGAACGTGAACAGCAGTTCCCATACTGGCGCTACGGCTGGGGTTGGCCGCCTGTTGGAAACGAAAAAACCATCATTGCCAATGGTAGTTCTTTTACAAAAAATGACGGCAGTTTTGAGGTGGAATTTAAACTAATTCCCGATGAAAGTTCCAACATCCGATTCGATCCTGTATTTGTTTACACAATTACTGTGGATGTTACCGACCGGAATGGCGAAACACGCACAGGAAGCAATACCGTGTATGCATCCTCCAACGCATTAATAATCAGCACAAATATTGAGAATGAAATCAATATTTCAGCATTTGAAAAATACAAAGTGCAGGCGGCAAACCTTCAGGGGAAAGGTGTGACAGCAACCATCAGTCAGTCGGTATTTGTTTTGACTTCCAATAACGAAATTGAACGCCCCCAGTTGTTGCAACAACCCGATCGTCAGTTATTGACTGATAAAGCGTTGAAGTCATATTTTCCACAGGATAATTTTTACAAACAAACTGATCCCGAAAAACGACCAAAAAAACTCGTTTTCACCCGTGAAATAGTGGTCGATAGTGCAGCAAATTTATTCCCGCCAGAAGCTCGACAATGGGAACAAGGGTCATATTATGTGGCCTTATCTGCCAAAGACAAGTACGGCAAAGATGTGCGACTGATCAAAGAGTTTTTTTTGTTTGATGAAAAATCGAAGGAAGTTCCGGGTAATTCTCTCGCCTGGTCAACTGTTTCGAAAAACACCGCTGAACCGGGTGACACCATCGAATTTCAGTTTGGATCTGCAGCAAAAAACAACCGGGTGCTGGTAGAACTGAGCGTTGGGACAAGAATAGTTAAAAGTGAATGGCTATCGTTGAGTAATGAAAAAATAGATATACCCTATGTTGTTAAAGAAGAAGACCGCGGAAAGTTGCATTACGAATTCACCCATATCCGGTTCAACCGTTTAATGAACAGTGTGTTGGATGTGAATATACCTTACACCAACAAAATGCTTGACATCCAACTCGAAACAAAACGCGACCGGCTGACACCCGGTATGAAAGATACCTGGACCGTGACTGTGAAAGGCAAAAACAAAGAAAGCATCCAGTCTGAATTGATGGCCGCCATGTACGATGCCTCACTCGATGCATTTGTTCCGCATAACTGGTATTTTTCGCTGCTTCCTTACACTCCTTTTTTATCACCATGGGCCGCTGACCGGGGGTTTTCGACCGGAAACTCATTTGAACTATTTGATAGAAACTCCATTGATTATTACCCGCAACCTATACTGAATCCGTCACTTAATTGGTTTGGTCTGTCATCTTTTGGCTATTTCCGGGGAGGCCGGCTCATGGCAGCAGAATCAAAATCGATGGTTGCAAAAAGCCAGCCGGATGCAAATGACGGGGAAATGATGATTGACCAGGCCAAATCAGAAGATATAACGCTGTTGCCCGAAGCCACACCGATTGGCGAAAAACCGGCTGAAACACAACAATCAGCCCGCACCAATTTCAATGAAACTGCCTTCTTTTATCCTCAGTTGAAAACGGACAAAGACGGGCAGGCAACATTCAGTTTTCAACTGCCCGATGCACTTACCAAATGGAAATTACTACTGCTGGCACACAGCAAAGACCTGAAAACCGGCACAGCAGAATATTCATTCACTGCCTCCAAGGACCTGATGATCATACCCAATTTACCACGTTTTTATCGTGAAGGTGATACAGCTTTTGTGCAGGCGAAAATTGTAAATACCGGCAATACACCGATCAACGGGACAGCCTTACTGGAAATTTCCGATGCATTTACCGGACAATTTCTTTCCGCATACCTGGCCGATAATCAGACACAGATTTTCGAAGCCATTGAACCCGGAAAGAGTAAAAACATCCGTTGGAAAATCATCATTGGAAAATTAGGCAGCCTAATCACAATGAAATTTTCGGCTACTGCCGGCACTTTCACCGACAGCGAGCAGCACCAGATACCTGTTTTACCACAAAAAACCCTGATTACCGAAAGCCTTGTATTGAATACCCCAGCTAATACGCAACGATCCTTCAGTTTCAAACCACTGAACAAAAAAGACGTAAGCCGGATCGAGAGACTTGAAATTCAACTGTGTTCCAACCCGAGCTGGTATGCCATTCAGGCATTGCCTTACCTTGTTGACGATGATTTCGACAACGCAGAAAGTGTTTTCAACCGTTTTTATGCCAATGCACTGGCTTCCATTATCGCACAAAACATTCCGGGAGCCATGAATGTGATTGACCAATGGAAAACACTCGATCCCGGCGAATTGCTTTCCAACCTTGAGAAAAACCAGCATCTGAAATCGGTGCTTTTGCAGGAAACACCCTGGGTGATGGAGGCCATCGATGAAAAAGACCAGAAAAGCCGCATTGCCTTACTTTTCGACCTCAACCGGATGCAATACGAGAAATCGGCTTCGATGAAGAAACTCAAACAATTGCAGACTGCCAATGGTGCCTGGACATGGTTTCCGGGGATGCCCGAGAGTGAATATATCACCAACCGCATTGTGGCCGGACTGGGAAAACTGAATAAATTGCAGACAGGATTTGCCAATGAAAATGAAATAGACAATATGGTTTCTCCGGCAATCGACTATCTTGACCAAAAACTCGTCCGCGACTACGAAAAGATCATTTCGGAAAAACGAACGACCGATTACACGCTTCAGACCGATCACCTCAACTACCTTTATGCACGCAGTTTCTTCCCCGATCAGTCGCTGAATGAAACCACCAAACCGGCTTTTGCGTTTGTACTGAAACACCTCGAAACAGATTGGAAAACCTTCGATAAAGGTACACAAGCCATGGCGGCTGTGGCATTGGAGCGATTCGGGAAAAAGGATGCTGCCAGAGCCATCCTTGCTTCGCTGCGCGAACACGCCATTCATCATGCTGAGTTGGGTATGTTTTGGAAAAACACCCCCTCCTACCGCTGGTACGAAGCGCCCATTGAATCGCAGGCACTGATCATCAATGCTTTTGAAGAGATCGAAGGAAAATCGGCCGACATTGACCAGATGCGTACCTGGCTGCTCAGTCAGAAACAAACCAACCGTTGGAAAACAAACAGCGCTACCGCCGAAGCTATTTATGCTTTGCTGCTTCGCGGAACCGACTGGATCGGCAATGCAACACCTGTTGAACTCAGGGTTGGTAAGATTGTCATCGAAAACCAGTCAGCCAGCGAAACATCACCTATGTTTACCCGTGTATGGAAAACTGACGAAATCACACCCGAGATGTCAGGGATAGAAATAAACAATCCCAACAAATCCATGTCTTGGGGCGGCGCATTCCGCCAGTATTTTATGGATATCGATAAGGTTACTGCAAGCAAAACGCCACTTCAGCTTACCAAAGTGCTGTATGTTGAACGGATAGGGAAAAATGGAAAAGAACTGGTTTCCATCAGCGATCAACCGATCAGTATCGGCGACAAAGTGATTGTGAGAATTGTGCTCACCGTGGACCGTGATATGGAGTTTGTGCACATGAAAGACCAGCGGGCAGCCTCGTTTGAACCGATAAATGTGATTTCGGGTTACGAATACAGGGGCGGACTTGGCTATTACCAAACCACCAAAGACGCTTCGACCGATTTCTTTTTCGATTACCTGCGCAAAGGAAAATATGTGTTTGAATATACACTGATCGCCTCACAGGCCGGTGAATTTTCAAACGGCCGTGCCCTGATTGAGTGCTACTATGCGCCCGAGTTTTCGAGCCACAGCGGTGGGTTGAGGGTGAAGATAGTGAACTAAAGTGAGCTAAAGTGTACTTAAGTTGGGGTTAATATCATGGGAAAGTTGATGTTTTTTTGTTAACGCAGATTTACCTCTGGTGAGATTGCTTTGGCATGTTGCAGTGCCCTGCTAATTACCGCTCCGCTACCGCTAAATACGTTTGAATAATAATGGATACGCAATGCGAATGAAATTTCAGAAAAGTACTATATCTTTGGGGATATATGCCAGTTAGGTGCAAGCATAAAGTACAACACAATGATAATCAAATCATGTAAATTTGAATAGTAGTTAAAATGAAAAGATTTCACTTAATAATACTAATGCTTTGCTTGTCTATTAGTAACCTAACTGCTCAAAATTTGGACTTAGGAAGTTGGAATATTCTAAATCTAAAATATAATTTAAATGACAAATGGAGTGTATTTGGAGAAACACAATTACGTTCTCTTAAATTTTATGACAACTTTCATTATTACGAATACAAAAGCGGAATTAATTTCAAAGCTCATAAAAATGTAAATTTAACAATAGGTGCAGGCAGTTACCAGACGTATAAAGAAGGAGGTGATTTTGTTTTGCCAAAGAACAATAATGAGTTCAGAATTTGGCCCCAGGTTGTATTGTTTCAATCAGTTGGTAAACTTAAAATAGAACAACGATACAGAGCAGAGTCCCGATTTACAAGTAATGGCTATCGAAACAGATTTAGATACAGACTTAGCTTATCTTATCCATTTGGAAAAGAACAAAATGGTTACAAACAATTTCAAATTATTGCAAGTAATGAAATCTTTTTCACCGACAAAGAACCTTATTTTGAAAGAAACAGATTATTGCTTGCCTTTAACTATAAACCCTCAAAGGCGACAACTTTGCAAATTGGCTATTTGCATCAATTTGACTATAAAATTAATGATGAAACAGGTAGAGACTTTTTCCAAATTGGCTATTTCATTGAGTTATTTAGAAAGCAATCGACCAACCCTAATATTGACACAGGCATAAAAGACTACTAGCGCAATTCAAATTACAACACATTTGAATAATTACCAACGTTTGACAAAAAAATAGCACCTGATACGAGCTTGGCAAAAGTGGCAGTTCCATGCTCCACAGACACATTAGTTGTTTATCAAACATTGGTTCTCCGTTTGGCGTAGCGTGTAAAAAATCATTTTCAAATCCCATGCGAGGCGTTGTTTGTTACCAGGTCGTTTATTATTTCCGGTCTTTGACTGATACGAAAATAATTCACCTGCCGACGAAAATTTCTATCTTCACCTCATAACAAATCAATATATAGCCAGAGAATCAGTATTCATGCAGGTAGGCGGTTATTGTGGGTTTTCATTTCGGGTTAAAACAAAAAAACGGATTTATTTAATACACATACATGAAGAAATGCGTTAGGTATTATATTCAATCCAAGAAAATTTTAGGGCAAAATGCACTATCTTTACTGTTAATCAGTGTCGCTACTATAGCGATTGATCCTATTTGAGCAGTTTAATACCTGTCACTCATGAAAAAACTTGTCCTCCTTATTCTATGCATTCATTTCAACATAGCAGCATATAATCAGGTGATTAAAGGGATCATTTCCGACAAACACACCAATAGCAAGATATGGCTGGCTTCTGTCTATTTTAACGGAACATTTGCAGGAACTACCTCAGATGAGCATGGATATTTTGAGCTGGATATTTCAAAACACAGCTCCATGCCAATCACCATTAGCGCCATAGGTTACTATTCCCTTACGATGACTAATTTTTCTGTCAGTGAACCACTGATGGTTTATCTGACTCCTAAGGTTTTTGAATTAAGCGAGATTGTTGTTAGTGCCAGATCGGATCCAAAAAACAGGAAAGAAAACCTACAGTTATTCAGAACAGCATTTCTTGGCAAAACAGCCAATGCGCAAAAATGTAAAATAATAAATGAAAGCGATATTACATTCGACAACCTGCCTGATAATGATACGCTGAAAGCATTTGCTTCAAATCCAATCATGATTGAAAACAAGGCATTAGGCTATAAAATAACCTATTATCTCGATAGGTTTGAATACTACAAAAATAGTAAAACCATCTTATTTTATGGAAACATCATCTTCACTGAAGATGCTACAATGGAAGAAACAAAAAAAGAAACCATCGAACATAGAAGAAAATACGCCTATCTCGGGTCAAGGATGCATTTTTTCAGGGCACTTTGGACTGACAGTTTGGCCTCGGCCGGGTTTACAATCAAAAGTCCGGCAACTGAAAAGTTGGACTATAAAGACATTATATTTATAGACGTAAACGGGGAAAAATATCTCAAAAACTCCGAAAATTTATCCATTCGCTTTAATAAAAGTATCAGTAATATTGTTTTTCTTCATGAAAACACTTTCTTCGGAAAAAACGGATATTTTGATCCTTTGGCCATTGGATGGAAAGGTGAAATGGCGAAACAACGTATCGCCGACTGGCTGCCTTATGAGTATACTGCTGAATAATAATCCGCACTCAACAATTATCCCCTACCTTTATCCCCCACACCGAAATTTTTCGGTAAACTTTATCAGAGAATCCATGAAGAATTTAAAATCAATTTCTGCTTATCTAATGTTATTTGCATTGTTAGCATCAGTATTGAGTGCTTGTCAAAAAGAAGAAGCAACAAAAATCAATCCGGCAATCAGTTGGGAAAATCCTGCTGACATCTTTTACGGAACCCTGCTCGATACCCTACAACTCAATGCAACGGCCGATGTGGTAGGTACTTTTGAATATACTCCGGCAGCAAATACAAAACTCAATGAAGGCACTAATCAGGAGTTGAAAGTTATTTTTACGCCCAATGATGCCACTGTATACAATTCAGCCAGCAAAACAGTAATTATCAATGTATTGCCGGCAAGTTTAAGTACTGCCATTTTCAATCCTGATGTAACTTATGGTTCAGTCACAGATATTGATGGCAACAGGTATAAAACAATCACTATCGGCACACAAACCTGGATGGCCGAAAACCTACGCACCACAAAATACCGCAATGGTGATGCCATACCCGAAGTAAGCGGAAATACTGCCTGGATCGGTTTAAGTACGGATGCCTACTGCAATTATGAAAACAGTACGGATGAAATCAGGATTGCCACCATGGGCCGGTTGTACAATTGGTTTGCTGTAACAGACAGCCGCAATATTGCCCCTGAAGGCTGGCATGTGGCCACTGATGCCGAATGGTCAACGCTGACAAGTTTTCTGGGAAATGAAACCAATGCCGGTGGCAAGTTAAAAGAAAAAGGGAACACACATTGGAACAGTCCGAATAACGGGGCAACCAATGCAAGTGGGTTTACTGCATTGCCAAGTGGAAGACGCGAATACAATACCGGTTTGTTCATTAACGATGGCTATGACGGATTCTGGTGGACTAGTTCGGCTTATAATCCCGATTATTCGTGGTATCGCTACCTTCATTACGATGTATCGGCCATCTATCGCGCCAACTTTCATAAGCAATATGGCTTTTCGGTTCGTTGTGTGAAAGATTAAACCGAATTATTTGTGCGGTACAGACAAAAAACGATTTCAAAATATTTTTAATTGGCGATCAGGTTTTTTATATCTTTGCGCTCCCAACGTTCTTTTACATGCCCGGATGGCGGAATTGGTAGACGCGCTGGTCTCAAAAACCAGTGAGGTTACACTCGTGCCGGTTCGATCCCGGCTCCGGGTACATGTGCAGAAGGTTGTCTTTATTCAAGGCAACCTTTTTTCTTTTTAGATAAGAATTTTGTGCTTGCATATTGTTGGCACTGAATAATTGCTACTTTAGTGTTCCTTTTCGATACATTGAATTGGCAGTCTGTAAATATCCTGAAAAAAATGCCTGAAAAAAGCCTTTCATACTCCAATGATGAGATCACCGTTATCTGGGAACCACACAAATGTATCCATTCGGGCAACTGTGTCAGGAAGTTACCTCTGGTTTTTAGTCCGGCACAACGCCCCTGGGTAAATGTGTTGAATGCTGACACCGAAAAAATTAAAGTCGCGATTGACTTATGTCCTTCGGGAGCACTTTCTTATCTTATTAAAAACAATATTACAATGGAAAATGAATCTATCATGAGTATCAAAATAGTTCCAAATGGCCCGATCCTGGTTGGTGGAAATGTTGAAATCACAGATCAAAAAGGGAATAAGGAAATAAAAGAAACCATGTTTGCGCTTTGCCGTTGCGGTGGATCACACAAAAAACCATATTGCGACGGATCACACAATATTATTGGGTTTCAGGACGACAAATAAAAGTGATTACTAACAGGTGATTACACATTTATAACAACAACATTGAATTGAGTATTTTATTTCGCAAAAACCTTTTCATATTGATACAAGAACTGAAAAATGATTCTGGAAATCCATCAACTGCGTTTCAACCTGTCTAAACTTCTACAAATTATATTATTATGAATAAAGTAGTCAATAACGCGCTCGAAGCCATACGTGGTTTGGAAGACAATATGACCCTGATGTTAGGCGGATTCGGTCTTTGCGGAATCCCCGAAAACTGCATCACAGCACTTTACGAAAGCGATGTGAAAGGGCTAACCTGTATTTCGAACAATGCCGGGGTGGATGATTTTGGGCTGGGATTTCTGTTGAAGAAACACCAGATCAAAAAAATGATTTCGTCCTATGTGGGTGAAAATGTAGAGTTTGAACGACAACTGCTTAGTGGGGAACTCGAAGTGGAATTGATTCCGCAAGGCACTCTGGCAGAGCGCTGCCGTGCCGGCGGAGCCGGTATTCCGGCATTCTTTGTTCCGGCTGGGTATGGAACCGAGGTCGGCGAAGGCAAAGAGGTGCGTGAGTTCAATGGCAAAATGCATCTGCTCGAACATGCGCTGACTGCCGATTTTGCGATTGTAAAAGCCTGGAAGGGCGACACCTACGGGAATTTGATTTATCGGCACACGGCAAATAATTTCAATCAGGCCATGGCTATGGCAGGCAAAATCACCATTGCCGAAGTGGAAGAACTTGTTCCGGCTGGCACACTCGATCCTGACCAGATTCACACACCGGGAATTTTTGTACAACGTATTTTCCAGTCGAAAGACCTTGAAAAACGGATCGAATTTGCCACAACAAGTAAATAAGTTTTTAATAATCAGAAAAATAGCAGGTTATGGCTTTAGATAAAAATGGCATTGCCAAAAGAATAGCACAGGAACTCAGAGACGGTTATTATGTTAACCTCGGTATTGGTATTCCAACGTTGGTTGCCAATTTCATTCCCGAAGGTGCCGAAGTAGTGTTACAATCTGAGAATGGATTGCTCGGAATCGGTCCTTTCCCCACAAAAGAAAATATCGATCCGGATTTGATTAATGCCGGTAAACAGACTATCACCTATACCAAAGGAGCAGCTTTTTTCGATTCGAGCATGAGTTTTGCCATGATCCGCGGTGGACACATCGACCTTACGGTGCTGGGCGCTTTTCAGGTATCTGATACCGGTGATATTTCCAGTTGGAAAATCCCGGGCAAGATGGTAAAAGGGATGGGCGGTGCGATGGATCTGGTGGCTTCTGCCAAAAACATTATCGTGGCCATGGCTCATTGCGACCCTTCAGGGAAATCAAAATTATTGAAAACGTGTACATTACCACTTACAGGTGTGCGTTGCGTGAAACGTATTGTTACAGATCTGGCGGTTATTGATGTGACCAATAATGGCTTCAAATTGATTGAAAGAGCGCCAGGCGTGAGTGTTGATGAAATTGTTGCTGCCACCGAAGGTCGCCTGATTGTCGAAGGAGAAATTCCTGAGATGAATGTTTGAAACACCATCAAACTACCAATACTTTTATTAAATCGTTTTTTTTTGACCAAAACTTCCATGAAGCCGGAAGTCAGAAATATTGCTGTTTTATGCTGATCGTATGAATCCAGCCAAACGTAACATTCATTGAATGATGATTTTTGTAATGGAAGAATTATCTAATCGAAAATTGATTTGATGAACATTTTCAGACGAAATGACAATTGAAATAATTATTCTTTCTCTGGATCAATTAATTAATAATAATCTTTGTGCTTTCCGTTTAAACTGTCAACATTTTACTTACCTTGCCACGTTAACCCAAAATAAATAGGTATGTTAAGCACCCGCTTAGTAGACTATATTGAAAATAGCCTTAAGAAAAATCAAAATATTACAGCTCTAACAGATTATAATGGTGATAGTTATACATATGCTGAAGTTGCAAATCAACTGATTAAATTTCACCTGCTATTCGAAAAGGCAGGCCTCAAACAAGGTGATAAAGTTGCCCTGCTTGGCAAAAATTCAGCCCGATGGTGTATAGGTTACCTTTCTGTCATCACGTATGGCGCTGTCATCGTACCCATTTTACCTGATTTTAAGGCTGAAGATTTACGCTACATAATAAATCATTCCGATTCGGTTTTCCTTTTTTGTGCAGATAACATCTATCAGGAGTTGGATATTCTGAAAATTCCTACGGTAAAGGTTGTTTTCTCCCTGAATAATTCTCAACTATTATATTCGGCCAGTGAAACTGTTTCCAATGCCATTTCATCTGCAACTACATTGTTTGATGAAAAATACCCTGATGGTGTTGCTACCAAAAACTTCGGTTTTCCTACCGTAACGAATGATATGTTGGCAGTTATCAGCTATACTTCAGGCACAACGGGCTTTTCGAAAGGTGTGATGCTGTCACACAATAGCCTGACAGCCAATATACGATATGCTCAAAACAATATGCCGCTGAAGTCGGGTGATTCAATCGTGTCATTCTTACCACTCGCCCATACCTATGGATGTGCATTCGAATTTATATTTCCGTTCACATTGGGTTGTCAGATTACCATTCTTACAAAGACCCCATCGCCTCAGGTAATTATTCAGGCTTTTCAGGAGATCAGACCTGCATTGATACTATCGGTTCCGCTGGTTATCGAAAAGATTTACAAGAAACAAATCCTTCCCGAAATTACCAAAACAAAATTGAAGATTTTACTCAGAATTCCAGGTATCAGAAGCATTATCTATACCAGAATCAGAGCCAAGCTAGTCAAAATTTTCGGTGGTAATTTCAAGGAAATAGTCATTGGTGGCGCTCCGTTGAACAGCGAAGCCGAGATTTTTTTCAGAAAAATTAAATTTCCTTACACGGTCGGTTATGGAATGACCGAATGTGGCCCACTTATCAGCTATGCCCCTTCAACGGTAATTAAATGCGGCTCTTCCGGCAAACCGGTCGATACCCTGGAAGTTAAAATTGATTCTCCGAATCCACAAAAAACAGTCGGTGAAATAATGTTACGTGGTGCAAATGTTATGCTTGGTTATTATAAAAATGAAGAAGCCACAAACGAAATACTTGATGCCGAAGGCTGGCTCCATACGGGCGACTTAGGCATTATTGACCGTCAGGGCAATATTTTTATCAAGGGGCGGTGTAAAAGTTTGCTCCTCGGTGCCAATGGCAAAAATATCTACCCCGAAGAACTTGAAGCACATATTGACAACAAATTTGGTGTTGGAGAATCACTGATCGTGCATCGCGATAATAAACTGGTTGCCCTTATTTATCCTGATGCCGAAGTTGTTGAATCCAATAAAATATCGGAAGAAGAGCTGCAAAATATGTATAAGCATTACCTGAAAGAAGTCAATGCTTCAGTTCCATCCTATATGAAAATTTCGAAATATGAAATTTATCCTGAAGAATTCCTGAAAACACCCAAACGCAGTATCCGTAGATATTTATATTCATAACAAGCATGGGTGTTGTTTTGTCAATGGGATCAGGTTTTTCAAATTTTAAAACTGCTGCCTGATCTGTTCATTCTTACAACCCAGTATTTAATCGTGCTGGTCACTTACAATTATCACCTTCTCCCCTGCTTCCAGGTCAAACCAGAATATCAACTCATCCTTTATGGACTTACTTGAAGGCATCTTCCCATTCACAGTCACTGATTTTGACTTGGTAATAAAGCTCAAACCATTGATTTTGTTTATATTATTGTTTTCGATCAGTATGCTTCCGTCATTTTGAATGGAATAACTTATTTGTTGCACCGACTCCTGATAGTTGAGAAATTCGCCCATGGTTAGCGGCAACAATCTTCCGGCCAGATGCAACGCATGTATTCTCGAAAGCGCCTGATTAAAAGGTTCGCTGGCAACAATATCTCCGTCAGCGTTTTTTGTCCAAAACCCGATGTTTTTATCAACCCAGGCGGGATATACATGATTTATATAAACCGAATGATAATTAAGTAAACCAAGTAAACGTGTTGTATCAAAAAAATAATTCCACAAAGATGGATTTTTCAATTCAAGAGAACTGCCTGTCGACCAAAGTATTCCATCAAAACGTCTTGGGTTCCGTGAAATCATTCGGTCGGGAAAACAATCGCCAAAACCCGGATACGGAAAAATCAGGTTTCCATAAAAATGCCAGGCGTCATAAGGTCTCACATCTTCGTAATATGGATTCCAGAAATTACGAATACCATACTTTCTGAACAGATCAGCGGCAAATTGCGGTGAATCAATATTGAATCCATCACAGGCAACATTCTCCCTGTTATTACTGGGATTATTGTTGTAACCATGATCGATCCAGGTGGGTGATCCAAACTCAGTTTGCATAAAACCCAGCGCTTCATCCATAAACTGCCTGTTGGAAGTAAATTGTTCGGGTGTGTGCAAACATATTTCAAAACCAGCCTGATTGAGTTGCTTCAGGAAAGGCAGAAACGCAGTATCTGATTTGATTGTTGCATGCCATCCTTTAAATGAACCCTTGCTGATCAATTCATTACTGATATTGTCCGGATTGTGGTAAAAAACACTCTTCGTTACCGGAATTTCATATTTTGCGAATCCACCAACAGCTTCTTCAATATTCAAAATATCCTCACGACCGAAATTCACTGCGCGGTGGGTACGCATATCGGTCCAATCGGCATGTTCGGTCCAGATTATGGCAGCCTCGTAACCTGATGGAACAGGCATTATCCGAGGCAAATTTTTTAGGGTGCTGCCAATTGAAATATTGAATCGTCCATACAACGTATCATCCTTACTATATTCATTATCAGATATATCCCTGAATACATCTGACTTCCGTTTCAACAAAGGAAAATACAATTGCGGATGATCCGGAGCATAATCCAGATTGAGTAATAGCAATTTCTCATTTACTGAAACCTGTCCTGAAGAAATATCATTTAAATGATAAATTGTTGTTTGTCTTTTTTCTTTTCCAAATGTAACGCCTTGTTTGTCAATATAATATTCATCCTGAAAAACGCTTTCATCAAGCAATGCATTTTTCCGGTAAACTTTACTCACCGAATCTGTAAACCAAATTGCCAAACTATGCCGGTTGAGTTTAATACCTCTGTTAAAGGTCGACACAAGCTGGCATTGCAGTTCAGAATTTCCAACTTTGGCTGTCAGGCATAATTCATCAGTGGAAATTTTATTATTGGAAACCAGTGTAATACGATAAAATTCATTCAGTTTTTCAGCACTTTTTATCGACCAGACATCAGATAGAACATTTTTTACCCTATTTCTTTTTTTTTCACCTGAAATCAACGCCAACGGAAAAGTGATAGGTTCACCAGCAATATCAGCGATTAAAACTGAGCCGGATTTTTTGTAAAATAAAAGATGATAGAATTCATTTTTGAACAAAATCTCAGCTATTCCGGCGTGCTCTGTTTTTGATATTTTTGGAATATAAACTGGCATTGCAATTGATTCAATCTGTAGTGAAAGTGCATCAGTATCAATCAATTCCATGCCTGGATTCCACAGATACATCTTCAATTTGCTTCCATTAACAATATCAGATGGTATACTGAAACTGGTAGAAGCCCTGGTCCATCGGTTGGTTTTTCTAATTTCATCTTTCAGGCTAAGCCCGTGCCAATAAACCATCGAATCGCCCCGATGAATAGTAATAACAAATAAGGCTGATGTTGGCAATTGTCGAAGCCTGAACGCTGCATCAATTCGAATTTGAAGGTTTTTCCCAACCAATGAATCTGAAAATGGAACCTCAAGACCGCAACCATATTCCATCTCAGCAAAGGTCCGGTGAATATGATTTCCATCATAGGCATCTGAATCGTAAAGACCATTACTATTCAGCCATTGCCGATTTTTGCCTGTTGTTTCAAAACCATTAACATAAACCTGCGTTCTGCCCGGCGTTGACCAAACGAATGCAAGAACAACAAAAAAAAGGAAGCCCCTGACAAAAGCCTTATTCATATTCTTTTACTTCAACCTCGCCTTTCAACACCCGCAAGGCATTCACTGCATGCGCTTCAAGATCGTTGATTGAAGGATACAGTGCAATCGGAGCAAGTTTCCCGACACGTTTCTTCACATTTTCGAGAAAAAGTTCGCTATTGAAAATGTTACCGGTTAGAATAATGGCATCCACATTGCCTTCAAGTGTGGCAAAATGTGAAGCGATTTCTTTACTCACCTGGTACGCGCATGCTTCCGAAATAAACAATGCTTTTTCGTCACCTTCGGCAATCATTTTATCGATCTGCGAGATGCTGTCGGTCCCCAGATAGGCTGAATAACCACTTTGAGAATTCACCATCTTCAGCACTTCGGCCTCTGTGGCTTTTCCGCTGAAACAATAATTAATCAATTGACCAACCGGCAGTGTACCTGAGCGGGTGATACTAAACGGTCCACCACCATCAAAGGCCTGATTCACATCAACAACCAACCCTTTCGAGTGTGCGCCGATTGAAATTCCCCCAAGTCCAACATGGCAAACAATCAGGTTCAGGTCCTCGTAGTTTCGATTAATACTTTTGGCATATTTGCGTGCAAAATGCTTGTGGCTGAGTGCATGAAAAATTGATTTACGAACAAACAAAGGATGACCGGTGATTCGCGCCAAATCAGATAGTTCATCCACAACAACCGGATCAGCCATATAGGCTTGCTTGCCGATTGATTTGGCAATGTCGTAGGCGATCAAACCTCCCAGATTAGTTTCATGAACGCCCATGATTCCCACCTTTAGATCGGCAATCATCTTTTCATTTATTCTGTAAACGCCTGATTTCAGCGGTTTCACCAGTCCACTCCGTGCCATGATAATCTCCACCAGTTCGATATTGAAATCGTTGCGTTTCAGCTCAGCCAAAATGGCATCACGACGATAAGGCATTTGATCGGGAATGGTTTTGAAATGAGCAAGTTCTTCAGCAGGATGCTTGATTGCTTTCAAAAACAACGGCTCAGTATTGCGGTAAATGGCCACCCGGGTGCTGCGTGTCTCAGGATAAATGATCAATATTTTCTTTTGAAGCATGACATTACATATTAGCTTCACAAAGATAAAAAGTAATGCATACGATTCATTTCTACTTTGGATGAAAAAAAACAAATCGGATGTATCTTTACCATACAATTCTGTCAAGCCTCTGATCAATGACGGTTTTAGGATCAAAATGGTACGGTTTTTGAAAATTTCTGATGATAACCTCAAAATGAAATCACATGAAAACAAGGGATTTTTTATTAATGGTTCTAATCTTACTCAACTTTTCTACAAGTTTTTCACAGGAAAAAAGTAAAAAGGAAATACGGAAAGAACATAAGATTGAACAACAGAAAAAAACTGAAGCATTGGTAAACTCAAAGAACTTCATGTTTGTAGCGAACCGGGCTATACCACAAGGTTATCCTACAGTCGATCTAAATTCCAATCCTAATCATCTGAAATTCAGCCCTGAATTAATCGAAAGCTATATGCCATTTTTCGGACGTACTTATCAGGTAAACTTCAATCGTGAAGGCGGCTTCAAATTCAAGGCAAAACCTGAATCGTATGATCTCCTCATTACTCAAAAAGGCTACGATTTGAAAGTGAAGGTGAAAGACAATAACGATTCGTACGATATCTTCCTGAATATCAGTCCGGAAGGGACTGCATCACTTACTATAGCCAGCAACAACCGGAGCACAATTTCATATAATGGAAATATTGAACCCGTACCAGCCGAAAAAGAGTTAGAATAACAGTTTCTCGTTTTCAAAAAAGAAAGCTACATCAACTGTTTTACATTCTAAGAATTGCTAATAATGTTTTGTACAAATCTCATTATCAACTCTTTTTCATTACAAATCTTTATGATTTAGTTATAACAGATTTATCTGTTTATCTATTAAAATTCAGTTCAGCGGAATTTCACCAAAATAATGTTCCTATAGAACTCCATGATATTCTCTGAGCAAAGACATTTGGGATTGAATATGTGAACAAAAAATAATTTTATTAATTCTTCGCATTATGAACATACGTTCATTATCTTTGCTAAAAAATAGTTATTTATGAAGACTAAAAATAAAGGATTCAACACCAAACTAATCCATGCCGGTGCCTTTGAAGATGAATTTGGCAGTGCAACTATACCTATCTATCAGACTTCCACTTTCAAATTTAAAAGTGCCCAACATGGAGCGGACTGTTTTTCGGGCAAAAGTGATGGATATATCTATACCAGAATTGGCAATCCAACTATCCGGGCATTTGAACAAAATATTGCAGAACTTGAAAACGGATTTGATGGAATCGCAACGAGTTCAGGAATGGGTGCCATCAGTAGCGTTTATATGGCGTTGCTGTCTGCGGGTAGTCACATAATCAGTTCAGATGCTGTTTATGGACCAGCGAGAGGTGTACTGGAACAGGATTTTTCACGTTTTAACGTTGAGGCCAGTTTTGTTAACACTTCCAATACCGAAAATATACTGGCTGCTCTAAAACCAAATACCAGCGTACTGTATATAGAAACACCTGCCAATCCTACTATGGAAATAACTGATATTGTTGCATGTGCTAAAATCGCAAAAGAAAACAACCTTGTTTTGGTTGTTGATAATACCTTTTGTTCTCCCTATTTACAAAAACCATTGGATATGGGTGCAGATATCGTTCTACATTCGATCACAAAATTCATTAATGGTCATGCTGACATTGTTGGAGGTGTCATTGTTACAAAAGATTCGGTATTATATAAAAAAATCCGTCATTCTATGGTTTATATGGGATGTAATATGGATCCAACGCAGGCTTTCATGGTTTTACGTGGGGTAAGAACGCTGGCGTTACGTATTGAAAGGGCACAGGAAAATGCCATGAAAATTGCAAACTTTTTACAGTCACACCCAAAAGTTAACTGGATAAAATATCCTGGATTAACAACGCATCCGCAATATGAACTGGCAAAAACCCAGATGAAAGGATTTGGCTCGATGATGAGTTTTGGTTTGAAAGGAGGCTACGATGCCGGAAAAAAACTAATGGACAATGTGCATCTTGCCCTCTTGGCGGTTTCACTGGGTGGAGTGGAAACACTTATTCAGCATCCAGCATCCATGACCCATGCAGGAGTAAGTAAAGAAAACAAGCTTGCTGCCGGGATTACAGATGATCTTATCCGGTTTTCGGTTGGTATTGAAGATGTGGAAGATATCATTGAGGACTTGAAACAGGGTTTGTCGATTATTTAAGTAAATTAAAATTGCACATCTAAACATCATATCGACAATTATTTAACAATCTAATAATCTATTATATACAATAATTATTCAGAATATATGCCAAAATTAAATCATACCGGACCAATCAATGATGGCCCAAAAACAGGCAGAAAACTTGGTTTATGTCATAAAACCGCAGATGAACTCAATAAAACAGGAGAGCTTGGAAAAGGCCTGAAAAAACGACGACATTCTGGTGGAGGCCCAGGTAAAGGAAAATGATTAAATTATAAGGAACAATAAAATGAAATAAAATTAAATAAAATGAAAATAGCAGTTCCGGTCACACTTAACAATCAGATTGATGATCATTTTGGTCATTGTGAATATTATGCAGTGTTTACGATTAATTCTGAGGGGACGATCCATGAAAAACAAATCATCCCATCTGTACAGGGATGCGGCTGTAAATCAAATATTGCCAGTGTTTTAGCAGCTGACGGAGTCACGATCATGCTTGCAGGAGGTATAGGCGGAGGTGCCATCAATGTTCTGAATAATGCAGGTATCGAAGTAGTGAGAGGTTGCTCAGGCGATGCCACAAAAGTAGTTGAGCTATTTGTTTCAGGATCGATCTCTGATAGTGGTGAAAGTTGCAAGGCGCATGAGTCGCACCATTCTGAAACAAATGAGCACGTCTGCAATCACTAAATCTCCTTTTTGGGGTTAAAAGAAACTTGGAACATTTGTGTGATTGGGAAATGAACATAGTTTTAGAAATCCAGTGTAATTTATAAAGCTGTTAGACAGTTCATCATATTAGCCATGAACAATCGCAGTTTAACTAAGTTTTCATAAAAAAAGATGAGCGATTTTGATTTAAAAGCCTCCGACTGGGATAAAAATCCTAACAACATTTCAAGGACGAAGGCTGTTGCTGCCACCATGATACAACAAATTCAACTGAATAAAGAGATGAAAGCGCTGGAATATGGCGCCGGAACAGCTTTACTCAGTTTCGCACTTAAAGAAAATCTGGGTGAGATCACACTCATGGATAATTCAACTGAAATGACCCGGATAAGTAACGAAAAAATCAATTATAGTGAACTAACAGACATGAAAGCGCTTTTCTTCGATCTGGAGCACGAGCACCATCATGAAAAATATGATATTATTTATTCGCAAATGGTGATGCATCATATTGAAAACGTGGATGCTATGCTTTACATATTTTATCAGTTACTTCATCCTTTGGGGTATATCGCGATTGCAGATCTATATCCCGAGGATGGTTCCTTTCATGGTGAAGGATTCAATGGCCATCTCGGTTTTGATTTAAATGAATTCATTATGAAACTCAAAATAATTGGGTTTGCCAACATAAAACACGAAAACTGTTACACCATTAAAAAACAGATTTCCGATGGGTCTAAGAAAGAGTTTCCAATATTCTTAATTTCGGCATTCAAAGAAAGGTAAAATTTATGTGAACTTCCATCCATAATTAACCTTCTTAATCGTTACTACATGGACTCTTTTTTAATTCGAATCAGAGGCCAATAGCATCATAAGGCCTGTTAATGTTCAGAATAGAATTCCATCAAATAGGAGAACTTTTCATAGAATCTGCGGATTAATAGCCAACAAATACTACTTTTGACCTGTCAATCTTTATACTTATTAATCCTGAAAGCGAAAGTTTATTACAGGATACTAATTTATATTTGTTGAGATGAATCATATTTTATAGGTAATTTATTGACTTATTATGAACACACGTTCATTATTATTGCATTATTAAACATAAATTGGATTTAGGATGCCGCGCCCGCAAAAAAGCAGAAAAGTTTGTTCTCCTCCCATCATGAAAGGACTTAAGCCGTTTGGTATGCCAAATTGTGTGAGTGAAAGCGTTTGTTTGACCTTTGAAGGCTACGAGAGTCTTAAGTTATTGAACTACGATAATTTATCACAGGAAGAGGCCGCAGAATTAATGAATGTTTCACGACCAACGCTGACACGTATTTACAACAAAGCGCTCAAAACCATTACACAGGCCTTCGTAGAAGGGAAAGCAATCGAAATAAGTGGTGGCAGTTATGTGATGGATCAAGATTGGTACAGATGTAATAAATGCTATAAGCTTATCGAGGGTCTTGAGAAACATGTGAAATGTTTGAATTGTAAAAAATATGGAACAGAAGAACTTATAAAACTTAGTCAGGATAGACAATAGTCTAAATTTCTGTATGTTACATATTTTCATTTACCCTTCCATTACATTTTAGGCTCCCTCCTCCTATGATTCCACCAGTTAAGAATCAACAACAGATTCAATATAATCACATACTTAAATCGTTGCCATTTAACTTGAATGATTTTCTACTCATTTCAACTAGTAAATGTACCACTTGAAAATCAAATAAATAACTCATTAACTGTGATGTAGCTGTTCCAATTCACTTCTTTTGATGTTAGGAAAATAACTTATCAGGTCAGTCTCGATTTCTTCAATGACTGTATTTTAGACATCAATTATTTCCAATTGTCAATTTGGAATCAGTCTATTCAAAGCATAATTCAATTATTAGCAATTACTTAGTTAACAATTTAGACATAATCTAAATTGAACCTCACATAAAATATTAATTATCAATCATATAATCAAAATAAATTGTAGTTTTGAAACCAAACTATATTTATATTTTAGTCTTTTCATTGAAAAATATTAAATAATAAGTGGATATGACAACCACACGCAGACAGTTCATCAAAATTGGAGCACTAAGTGCCGGAAGTATCACTCTTGCAGGGTCTTACACATGGTCAAAAGCTGCATCACTTTTGGAGAACAAAGAATCCCCGATACGAACTCCCACCTATTGCGAAGTGTGTTTCTGGCAGTGTGCCGGCTGGGTTTATAAGGATGAGAAAGGCGAAATCCAAAAAATAATTGGCAATGATGAAGATCCACATTGCAACGGCAGATTCTGCCCGCGTGGTACTGGAGGTGTTGGACAATATTCTGATTCTGACCGATTAAAAACACCATTGATCCGGACATCAAAAGATGGTGTCGACAGTTTCAGGGAGGCAAGTTGGGATGAGGCCCTCGATTTTATCGCTCAAAGAATGAAAGAGATTGCGGTAAAACATGGCCCGGAATGCGCGGCTCTGTTTACCCATGGTTCAGGTGGAGCTCATTTTGGTCAGATGCTAAAAGCTTTTGGTTCCCAATCTGTTACAGCTCCTTCATTTGCGCAGTGCCGTGGCCCGAGAGAGGTTGGATTTCTCACAACCTTCGGTGATATTATCTATTCACCGGAGAGAACCGACATCCGTGATACTCGCTGCTTGGTCCTAATTGGCTCACACATCGGTGAAAATATGCATAATGGTCAGATTCAGGAAATGTCGGAAGCCATCGATAAAGGAGCTACCATTATCACCGTTGATCCACGTTTTTCGACTGCCGCAAGCAAATCAAAATTCTGGCTACCAATCAAACCTTCTACCGATATGGCGCTTCTTCTCGCCTGGATGAATGTATTAATTGAAAATGGCTGGTACGACAAAGATTATATCGCCCGATATGCACATGGCTTTGAAGAGCTGAAAGAACATGTAAAAAAATATAGTCCGGAATGGGCTTATGGTATTACAACCATTGATCCTAATGTAATCAGAGATACTGCGAGAGAAAGGTACAATGCTTCTCCTGCGGTTATCATACATCCCGGACGGCATGTTACCTGGTACGGAGATGATACACAGCGACTTAGAGCCGTTGCAATTTTAAACGCACTGCTTGGTTCATGGGGCA
>CAITDJ010000095.1 GCA_903891085.1 uncultured Bacteroidota bacterium
AAGTGAAGCCCTGACTACTAAAAACTGAAGCCCTGACTAAAAAGTAGCCCTACTTCAATTCGAACGATTCCTGCAACCTGATATCTGAGGATGAAGAACCAATCATGAGATCGAATTCACCGGGTTCGGCCACCCATTGTAAATCATTGTTATAGAAGGAAAGTTTTTCAGCATCAATATCAAACTCAATACGTTTTGTTTCGCCCGGCAATAACATCGGTTTTCTGAAATCTTTCAGCTCTTTCACCGGCCGCACCACCGAACCAAATCGATCTCTGAGGTAAAGTTGCACTACCTCCTCGCCTGCCGTCTTTCCAGTGTTTTGCACATTGAGCGTAACATGAATTTTATCTTTTGCTGTCATCGTTTTGCTACTCAATACCAGATTGGAATATACAAAAGTTGTGTAACTCAATCCATATCCAAAAGGAAACTTAGGACTGTTTGGCATATCAATATAGGCCGATTTGTACAATAAGTCATGGTCTCCGAAAGAAGGTCGTCCGGTATTAAAATAATTGTAATAAAGTGGAATCTGACCTTCGTCACGTGGGAAAGTCATCGGAAGTTTTCCAGATGGATTATAATCGCCAAATACGACGTCGGCCATGGCATTTCCGGCCTCGGAACCCAGCCACCAGGTATAAAGAATGGCCGGCATATTATCAGCAACCCAGTTGAACACCAATGGCCTTCCGGCATTCATGATAACAACAACCGGCTTTCCTGTGCCATGAATTGCCTGTGCCAGTTCCTCCTGAACACCGGGTAAGCGGATATGTCCCTTGCTTTTCGCCTCACCACTCATATCCAACGCCTCGCCAATCGAAAGAATCACGATGTCGGCCTGTTTTGCTATGGCAATGGCTTCATCAAATCCGGCTTCTGACTTGTCGTTTATTTCACAGCCTTTGGCCACCAATAGTTTCACATCACCAGGAATTCTTGAACGGATGCCTTCTTCAAGCGAAACGATATCACCATCAGGCCAACTGATCGACCAGAAACCCAACATATCATTTTCCGATTGTGCCAGCGGTCCGATCAAAGCGATGGTTCTGATTTTGCTGTCTTTCGATTTCAAATCGATCGGGAGTGTTTGATTTTCGTTCTTCAACATAACAATGCTTTTGCGGGCAATATCACGGGCAGCGGCGCGGTTCGCGGTATTATGCAGCGCAGCCTTCTCTCTTTCAGGGTTGCAGAACCGGAATGGATCATCAAACAAACCCATCTCGAACTTTTTGGTAAGCACCCGACGTACTGCCTCGTCAATCAAACTCATTGGAACCTTGCCTTCTTTGACAAGCTTCTCCAGCTCACGCGTATATACGCGACTTTCCATATCCATATCACTTCCGGCTAGGATCGATTTCATGGCAGCTTCTTTTTCATCTTTGCAATAGCCATGGGCAATCATCTCGCCCATTGAGCCCCAGTCACTGACTATAAAACCCTGGAAATTCCATTCACCTTTCAATACTTCACGTTGCAGAAAAACATTTCCGGTGGCCGGAATTCCATTCAAATCGTTGAATGAATTCATGAAAGTGGCGGCACCTGCATCAACACAGGCTTTGAAAGGAGGTAAATAGGTTTCACGGAGCATGCGTTCGCTCATATCCACCGAATTGTAATCGCGGCCACCCACAGCAGCACCGTAGGCTGCAAAATGCTTGGCACAGGCCATCACGGCATCCATCGATCCGAGACCTTTACCCTGAAAACCACGCACACGGGCACCGGCAATTTGGGCGCCGAGCCAGGTATCCTCACCGGCACCTTCCATCACACGACCCCAGCGCGGATCACGTGCAATATCAACCATCGGGGCAAAAGTCCAGTGAACCCCACTGGCCGATGCTTCGGTGGCAGCTATGCGGGCCGACCGTTCAATCGCTTCCAGATCCCAGCTTGCGGCCTCACCCAGTGGAATTGGAAAGGTTGTATAATAACCATGTACCACATCCAACCCGAAAAGCAAGGGAATTTTCAGGCGCGATTGCATGGCAAATTCCTGCAATATTCGTGTATTCTCAGCTCCTTTGATATTCAGCATCGAACCAACCCGGCCATTTTTAATGTCGTCCACTTTGTCGCCACCCTGGCGTAACGGTCCCGTAGCTTCATAGTCGCCTGTGTACTGATTCAGCTGACCAATCTTCTCTTCGAGTGTCATTTTTCCCAATAATTCATCCAGACGAACCTGATCACTTTTCGATAATTGCGCATATAACACGCCATGACACGAAATGATCAACAATAAGCCGAACAAAATTCTTTTTAGATTCAATACTTTCATACTCATTGATTTATAATTGCTTTATATAAAATATCGGCCAGCACTTTCGCTCCCGCCTCATCAGGATGAATGCCGTCGGGCAGGAGTGCTGCACTGTTTGTTAATGGTGTGTAAAAATCAACCACCCGAAGATGATGAATCGTTGCAATGCGTTGAAGTATCGGTATAATACCGGCTGTGATAGTGGAATCGTTAATTCCCCAGGCATGGTTAAATGCAGGAGGTGGCAAACAAATAAGTATTTCACTTTCCGGATAACTGTCTTTCAGCATATCGATCATGGCCATATAATCCTGCTCATAGCAATCGGCATTCCAATTATGCGTTTTGGAGTCGTTTGTTCCCAACGCAATGGTGATTATATCAGGTTTAAAAGCCAGAAGATTATACATTTCATTGGTGTTCCAATAGCTGTGATCGCTCTTTTTCAGCATGGTAGCCCCTCCTTGGCCACAATTCAATACATTAAACCCATCGCCTAATAAGCCATCAAGTAATGAAGGATAACTGTTTGAAAATTGATTTTCGATCCCGGCTCCTTCGGTAATGCTATCGCCCACACAGGCAATCCTGATTTCGGACTTGTTGCTGCATGAAGCAAATAATAAGAATGAAAACACGGATAGAAAAACAGGGATTTTTTTCATGTATTATTGATTTTTAGATAAGATTGTATCAAAGGTTGTGTATAATGTCATTCCGGTAATCACAAATGAAATGAAACCAGCAATGGCGGAGGCGGTTACAATGCCAACCGCACCAAATGGCAGTTGTGTTTGCAATAATTCAATGATAATGACGATCAATCCAAAGGCAAAAATCGAATTTTGCAACACAATCACAAAAACATCAGGCCAGAAACTGCCTTGTAACAAGGATGTTGGATGAACAATCCCTGCTTTTTTTGATTCCATCTTCGCTATGGCAAAGTATATTGCCGAGAAAAAGATGGTCAATACCAGGGCCGCATACAACGAAATTCCAACCGGACTCTTTGTGTGCAAACTGATACTTTCGAGCGAAAACCCGGTTTGATTTCGGCTTATCAGAATGAAATAAACGATCAAGCCATTCATAATCATGCTGCCTAAGGAAAATATAACAACCGAACCCAAGAATTTGTTTTTTTTCATAGTCAATGAAAGGTATTAATTTGGTTAACAAAAATATAACAAATACGCGTTTATCCCTATTCCAACTTTTTGCCACGATTCAGATATTTAATGGCGTATCACTTCCATTGATTCCAACTCAACCGGGTATTAATACATAACATCCGTGCATAATCATTAATGCAACACATTATCAGTAACATACCTAACAAATCCGGGTAACCAAAGCCTTTAGTGGATTATTTTCTGTTGTGTTGCCCTTCCGTCAGCGTTTTGGTAATGAAGTAAATAGACGCCTGTTGACAATCCTTCGAGACTAATTTGAATGCCTGTACCCTCCGAAAGTGGATAAACACGAATGGTCGTACCCAACATATTGGTAAGATAAAGCTGATCATTGGCCGAAACCCTTACTCCTTCGATCTGCACGGTGGCAGTAGTATTCACCGGATTTGGAATAACACGCATCTGACAAATAACGGGCTGATCCGTTAACTTGCTGATACCCACCAACTGACTATTCTCAGCGCCGGGGGTGCCGTGTAAAGGCGATGCCATCCAACTTTCTGCCAGGGCATTGTCCAATGTTGGTTTGATTAACTCAAGGGTAGGTCCGTTACCGTCAGGTTCTGTGGGCCAGGGTGCGACATCGTCATAGGTAACCTGATCGATCAATGTTCCTTCGGGATTATAAATCCTGATGAGCTCTCCACCACCAGCCAGTCCAAAGCCTGTGTCACCAATAAAATTATCTACTTCCGGAAAAAGTGAAGCAAAGGCAACCCCATTTGTGCATAACACCAGATACCCATTGGCTTCGATAGTTGTTCCTTGTGGGAAAGTGAAAGCATGCGTATCGTCTTCATCTTTAAAAACCCAACCGGAAATATTAAGCGTGTAAGGATGTGGGTTATATACCTCTACCCAGTCGCCCGGATCGAAAGTTTCGGCAGCATTGTAATTGATTTCGTTGATTACCAGACTATCTGCATAGGTTTTGTACTTGAAATGGGCAATAATATTATCGTTCATTGCCGGATTAAAATGAACTGCAGCAGAATCGATATCAGGAAATACATTATGATTGGGAATCTCCCAATAATCAAATTCGATATTGGCATTGGCCGGAATCGCTTTGAGATTTACTTCCAATCCACCAAAATAAGTACCTTCCCAGGGGAATGATTCCAATCGCAGGGAGTTCAGCTCAATAATACCTGTTTCGGGAGGATCAACCTGCACCTGATAGGCATATTGCCCGTTGAGATCAAAACATGACTGCAGGCCTTCGGGGAGATACGCATACCGGGCAGTAATGAAATTTCTGATTTTCTGCACGTTTCTAGCCCATTCCAACATACTACCGCCCCACCTCATCACATGACGCGACATTTCAGGAGTCATTTTCGCGGCAATCTCATCGAGGTAAGCAATCATTTTTTCAGGTTTGAAGGTTGTATTATACAGATCAACATATCTTGAAATATAGTACTGATTGAATTCTGCATTGGTTCTTAGCCTGTTTAGCAGCAGGATATGCTCTTCAGGATCACTCATCAGGTCGTGTGGAAAACAGGGCGAAACCGTCGGATCAGTGGCAGGCAAACCTGTGTAATTTATGTAATGGTTAAAGGTAGCATCTTCATCCCAAAGTATATAACCCCATTTCTGATGCCCACCTTCGGGATTTGTGCCACGCCACCAGCCGACATTCCAGTTGATCCAGTCGGAACAAACGACGAAAGAGTTGATAATGATATAATCAACCAAACTTGTATAATCGAGTCGTGTTTTCACATAGTCAAAGTTCTCCTGATTACTCATATCATTGAACTTGATAAAATCATGCAGATCATTCCAGTCATCCCATGCCTCCTGTCCGCCATATTCGGCCCAACTTCCACCCCAGAGAAGTAAAAAATAAACGTGGTATTTGTCCTGTCCATAATAGAAATCGGTAAAATCGTGGTCACTCACTTTTTCACGGATACCATAAACACCCCAGTACTGTCCATTAACATACATCACGCATTTTTCACCTTTTCTCACGTCGAGATGCATGCCATTGAGCTGGGCTGTGTTTTGAACAAACATATCACGCAGCAGTGCACTCGAATCTATCCCCGGATAGTTATCGTCGCCCGCAGCCCGGATTATAATTCTTTGGAATTCATCACGATCCGTTATTGAGATGATGGTGTCGCGGATGGCGTAATTATAACCACATTCATCGCGGGTGATATAATCGATGCTCCGCTGTGGATGCACCCACGAATCCTGGCCATGTTCATTATATTCGCCATATCCGGTAGTGGTGCGTACACCGTTCTTATTGAAATACTCGAAAGTACCGAACGGAATAAGGCCCTGATCACCATTCAGCAGTTCATCCAGACTAGCAGCAGACACTGAAATTACGGGCAACGTATGCTGAATGCCGATAAAATAGGTGTTGAACTCTATCCATCCTTTAAGTACCGAAGGATCGTCACTAAAACAACGGGCATTCACAATTGTATTTTGACTAATAGTAATTGGCGCTGAATAGAGTGGAGATGATGCGGTAGGTTCATTGCCGTTGATCGTATACCTGATATCAAGATCCGGATTTGAAGCTGTCATTTCAATGGTGATAGCCTCATTATAAAAACCGGCAGACAAACTCATCACAGGTTTTGGCGCATAATCGACGTAATCATTGCCGGTGTTTGCATTTCCCGGGGTCGGACTGGTAAAAACAACCCACTGCCCGTCATCGTCTGCCGATCTGCCACGTGAATGTTCCTTCATTGTTTTATTTAATGCTATCTGGTCCAATACAGTTCCATCGGGAGAACTAAAAACAATATACTCCTGACTATCTTTTGTTTGTGAAAGTTTAAAATTTGTATGCAGGCTATTCATGATCAGTTCGTTTCTTCCTGATGCCCAGACACGATAGAAACTACCGGGCAGCATATTGATACCACCAGGAATTTGAAATTTCATCGGATTTCCCGGATCATCACTGAGATAATAACCATTCAGATTCACTGTCGTATTACCAGTATTACGCAACTCAAACCAATCCTCATATTTTTGGTAATTATCTGTAAATGAAGAAAGATTCGAAAGAGAATACTCATTAATTATAATCTGAGCTTCGGTCTGAAAGAAGAAGAAAATGGAAAACAGAATAAGAATAAAGGTTTTCATATTGCCTGGAATTGAATATTGATATTTAAAATACAACGAACCTGGAATGACAGCCTGATACAAACCTGATGAATATAGCCCGCGAGAATTTGTCTGTATTCGTTTTTCGCTAATTGAATCATGAGTTACAGAAACAGGACATCCGCCACAGTGGGTAAAATTAGGCCATTTTGTGATCCTATTCAACAAAAAGCTTATTGGACATCAAAAAAAATTGAGAATATTTTATATGGAATAAACAAACTCAAAAAGTTTGAATTGAAGGCAGGCTGGCAGTATGATAAATCTTTTACTGATGAATAATCAGCGCTCAGATTAGTTCTCTAAAATCACAAATTCCGTTCTTCTGTTTGCCTGTCTTCCCTCGGGTGTATCATTGGTAGCGATGGGTTCCGTTTTACCATAACCTTTGGCCTGCAGACGTTCTGAAACAATACCTGCATTCACCAAATAATCACGGACAGATTTTGCACGGGCATGCGAAAGCTTCATATTGGCATCGTCAGCACCCACATTATCGGTGTGGCCTCCAATTTCAACAACCATTGTCCTGTTGTTTCGGAGCAGTTCTACCACCTTAGCCAGTTCAACAAAACTTTCCGGTTTTAAGTCGGCCTTTCCCGTTTCGAAGAATATATTGTTGAGCACAACTTTGGTTCCCTTTTCGATTGGTTTCAACGCAATGTCCTTTTTAACTTCCTGGTATTTGATATCTTCCGGCAAATCGAAGTTTTGCGAATAAAAGAAAAATCCTTCCTTGTTGGCCGATACACCATAATTCCGGCCAGCAGGCAACACAATCAGGTACTCGCCTGTTTTTGAATTACTTTTATTTGTTGCAATCAATTCGCCTGAGCTAAGATCTTCGACCAACACCCAGGCACCGGTAGGTTCACTTGTTTTGGCGTTGGTTACAATTCCCGAAACAATTACTGTGGGCTGTGGACGCATCGATTCAGGAATTTCAATCTCATACAAATCATATTCACCATTTCCTCCGCTTCGGGTTGAAGCAAAATATGCATTGTTGCCTGAAGCAGAAATTGTGAAATAGTTATCGTCACCTTCCGAATTCAACGGTCTGCCCAGATTAACAGGATTACTCCACCTTTGGTTTTCATAAACAGACTTAAAAATATCCGCTTTTCCAAAACCCGGATGACCGTAAGAGGAGAAATACAGAGTTATTCCATCCGCAGCGATGTAAGGGCTTTTTTCGGTGAATGGTGTATTGATGACAGGTCCGAGATTGGATGGGACACCCCAGTCACCAAATTGATTTTTTTCGATAAGATATAGATCAGAACCACCATAACCCCCATCACGATCGGATGAAAAAATAATTTTAGTTCCATCGGCCGAAACAGAAGGCTGTGAATCCCAGTCTTTTGAGTTCACCACATTACCCAGGTTTACCGGCTTGCTCCACACATCGCCCTCTAACTGAGCAATATATAAATCGCAACTTCCTATTCCTTCTTCCAGTCCGCATTTTACATAAATCAAGGTTTGCCCGTCACCACTGAAAGTTGAGGTTGCATCATTGTTGAACGAATTGATCGGTTCGGGAAGCAACACTGGCTTACTCCATGCATCAGCTTGTTGTTCAACATAATACAAATCCTCACCAAACCACAATGGATTAGCGGGATCAGGAGATTCAAAGCCTCCTTTTCTAACACTCGTAAAATACAATCTCGATCCTGTGGGTGTGATTTGGGGCATATATTCATCCGAAATGCTATTCACTGGCAGACCAAGATTTACTGGATCTTTCATTGTATTTGGCTGTTTGAGCAGCTCTTTCAGTCCTTCCATGGCGGCTATTCTGAATTTTGCCTGATGATGAAATAACGTGCGGTCAGGGGTTTGCGGATATTTTGATAAAAATGATTGGTAAGCCGCAATCGCTTCATCAGGCCGGTTTAATGCTTCCTGACTTTGCCCGATGTAATAATAGAACCATGCCCAATAGTTTGGGTCAACCTTTTCGAGCGATTGAAATGCATCGATGGCTTCTTTGTATTGGTTGTTGTAATAATACGAGTTGCCCAGACTGTTCCAGGCATCCTCATACCGTGGATCATCCTTCACGGCCTTCGAAAATAATTCTATCGCCTTGGGATAAATTCCTTCGTCATATTGAATTTTACCCTGCTCATAAAACTCTTTGGCTTTCATCTTTTGGGCGTAAATGCCTTCATTGAAACAGCAGACTGAAAAAAAGATGGTTATTACCGTTATTACGTACTTCATGATTTTGTTTTTACTTTCTAAACCGTATTATACATTTTTATAATCTTTAGAAAATCATTGCAAACTCTTAGAATGAATTGCATGAAAAACTAAGAATACACACCAATATGTGTCCGGCAAAAATAATGTCGCACAGCGTACAGCTAAATAAGGTAAACTACGTAATTATAAACAAAGAATGTAAAATAAAAAAGTCTGAAAAATCACTATCCGGAATAATCAGCTTCTTATTTTAATAACGGGAGTCTTTGATTTCGAAGGAATTGTAAGTGGAATTTTCTCAATGGTAACCAAACTTGAATCCAAACCGTAGGCAGTAACATCACCAATCCCGATACGCTTGAAATAATAATAAATATTTATTGAAAGCTTTTCGAGTAAGGGTAATTCAATACTGTGATTTACCCGCCTGTCGAGGTGAACAAAACGAAAATCACTGGGTATACCATGCCTTGTCAATGAAGGATGCGGACTGATGAGGTCAATCTTCCCTTCGTCGCGCATGCATGTCAATACCTGTGTGAAATATTCCGCAATTTTTGGCTGTACTTTAAAACCAAGATAAAAATCGATGCGATAGATTCTGTTTGGGTACATTTCTGTTACCTTGTATTCAAGTGTGGATGGATCGTCCAAAATATCAACGTGCAGAATCCAATAAACATCTGCCCTTTTGGGTTGACGTTTCAATATGGAATAAATTGTCTTTTCTTCAATATCGGTGCGTTTATCAGCATGTGTCGTATAAACGAGGTTGCTCGAATACTTGGGTATTGTAACATCCTGGCTAACATCAAAAATGATAGGCAAATACTTTTCAATTTTAAGGAAAGAAATATATCTGTTTCTGATTTGACGGCCACGGTGCATGATCAGCATTATTAATGAGATAAGCGAAGCGGCGACGACTGTAAACCAGCCACCATGGGCAAATTTCTCCATATTGGCTACCAGAAATGCGCCTTCAATGGTGAGATAGATTGAAGCAAAACCTATAACAATAAAAATCGGAATCTTCCTTGCACGCAGGTAAAAAATCATCAAAATGGTTGTCATCAGCATCGTAATCGTTATCGAAAGGCCATAGGCGGCCTCCATATTTGCTGAAGTTTGGAATAACAGAATTACAAAGCAACATGAAAAAAAGAGCAACCAATTGATGGTTGGAATATACATTTGCCCTTTGGCATGTGAAGGATATTTTATTCTGATTTTCGGCCAGAAATTCAAGGATATGGCCTCACTAATCAGCGTATAGGATCCCGTAATCAGGGCCTGACTGGCAACAACAGCAGCGGTAGTGGCCAAAATAATTCCAAAGGGCAGAAACCATGGTGGCATAACAGCATAAAAAGGATTTGTATCAATAGAAAAACCACCCAAATGATTCAATACCCAGGCCCCTTGACCCAGATAATTCAAAATCAACATGACTTTTACAAATCCCCAGGTAGTTCTTATATTTTTTAGTCCACAGTGCCCTAAGTCGGTATAAAGCGCTTCGGCTCCTGTCGTACACAAAAATACTGCCCCAAGCAGGAGTATCCCTTTTGGATAATTTGCCAGTAGATTGTAAGCGTAATAAGGATTAAAGGCTTTTAAAACAGATGGAAATTCGAGTAAATTGGAAAAACCAAGTATACCTAACGTTGAAAACCAAACCAACATGATAGGTCCAAAAGCCTTGCCAACAAAAGATGTCCCAAATTGCTGAACAAAAAACAAACCCGTGATAATAATGATAACGATAGGAATTACCGGAATATTGGGGTTAAACAATTTAAGTCCCTCTACAGCTGATGTAACTGTAATAGAAGGCGTTATGATTCCATCAGCCAACAATGTGCTTCCTCCGATGATAGCAAAAGTGGTCAGCCAGCGCCGCCGTCTGCGCAACAGGGTGAACAACGAAAATATTCCACCTTCTCCCTTATTATCGGCACGCAAGGTGATAATAACATATTTTACCGTTGTCTGAAGTGTTAATGTCCAGATGATACAGGATAAGGCACCCAAAATCAGCATTTCATTAATTTCAGTTGCTGAAAAAAGTATTGCTTTCAGCACATATAAAGGAGAGGTACCAATATCACCGTAAATAATCCCTAAAGTAACAATTACGCCTGTAAGAGTCAACTTTGATAAATCGCTATGCGAAGGTTTTTGCATCTGTGGAATTTTCAAAAAGATGGCAAAATTAGTTAATAAAAGTTAATATTTTTATAAATTGAATAAAAATATAACCTACTTGTTTTCAAAACATTAATACCTCACTTTCATTGATATTCCAAAGGTAAAACAAATAGATAGAATTTTCAAAGAACTTTTGAAGACAGGAAATGACTAATTTTGGATCCTTACAAAACCGTGAAAGTTCAATCAAGTTAATTTTCCTTAGGATATTTAAAGAAGTTGCTACTATAAGTGATGTTCTTCAAGTGAGTAGCCTGGATTTAAAATATTAATAATCATTTGTTTAATAAATATGCTGTTTAATAAAAAGCAACTATGGAAGTAACATCAACTGTTTGGTTAGGGTTTATACTTTTTGTGATTCTAATGTTAGCCCTGGATTTAGGTGTCTTTAACCGAAAATCGCACGCAGTTGGCATCAAAGAGGCATTGATATGGAGCGCCATTTGGATAAGTATGGCACTCATTTTCAATTTCGGTGTCTACCACTTTATGGGTAAAGTAAAAGGACTCGAGTTTTTAACAGGCTATCTCATCGAGAAAGCACTCAGCATTGACAATCTTTTTGTTTTCATTATGCTTTTTTCCATGTTTAAGGTGGAGCCCAAATACCAGCATAAAGTGCTCTTTTGGGGAATACTCGGCGCGCTCATTATGCGTGCTATATTTATTTTTGCCGGCGTTGCACTCATAAATCGTTTCCATTGGATAGTCTATGTTTTTGGAGCTTTTCTCATTTTCACCGGTTTCAAAATGCTTGTGCATAAAGAGGAACACATTGACCCGAATAAGAATCCGCTGGTTCGTTTCTTTAAAAAGTTCATGCCTGTCACTTCTGAAATGCATGGAAACCGTTTTTTTGTAAGAATTAATCACAAATCATTTGCCACACCGTTATTTGTCGTATTGATAGTCATTGAGTTTACAGACGTAATATTCGCTACCGACTCAATTCCCGCAATATTGGCCATCTCGCATGATCCATTTATCATATTCTCATCCAATGTTTTTGCAATATTAGGGTTAAGGGCGTTGTACTTTGCACTTGCAGGCATTACCCAGTATTTCCATTATCTTAAATATGGCCTTGCCGCAATATTGATATTTGTTGGGGTGAAAATGAGTATAGCAGGATTTTTTCATTTCCCTATCGTACTCTCCCTGCTGATTATTCTCGGCATCTTGGTGGTTGCAGTAATTGCTTCAATGCTCTTTCCTGTGAAAGAAGAACCTAAGTTATAAAGAAGTAGATGAAAGTTTTTTTTTAATATTGGCCCAAACTTCAAAATATGAAGAAATTGAGATCCTAAACTGATTACTAAGCCTTAATCCAGTGATTTTCAATTGCATTCATCACAAGATGGGCAGTATTTTTTGATTGGGTCTTTTCAAGAATATTTGCTCGGTGCTTATCGACGGTTCGCTTGCTGAGAAATAGTTTTTCGCCAATCTCCTGATTCGAAAATCCATGGCAAATCAATTCCAGCACTTCCATCTCACGATCAGTGAGTTCAGCACCCTTCCAATTACTTAATCTTGAGTTCCTGAGATTTCTGACGATATTCAACAGCAACTCTTTTGAAAAATAATTCTCACCTTTCATTACAGTTTCTATCGCTTCTATCACTTCAGATATGTCAGAATTTTTCAGCAGAAAACCTTTGGCTCCGGCATCGATCATTTTGTAGTAGTATATTTCATCGCCATACATCGAAAGTGCGATGATTTTAATCGATTCATGCTCCTGATTCGCTCGTTTTGTGGCAGTTATACCGTCAACATGAGGCATATCGATATCCATGAAAACAACATCAGGCTCAAAAGTCGCCAATACATCAAAGAAATCCTTTCCATCCGAGGCTTCACGTATCTCACAATTGTCAAGATATGCCTCAAGAAGTATCTTTAATCCATTTCTGAAAAGGTTGTGATCGTCTGCAATAATAATTTTTAAACCATTCATATTATTACTGGTATTTCAATACTGACTATTACTCCCTCACGGCACATGCTTTCCAATTTGAAGCTTCCATTGAGTGAACCAATTCTTGTCCGCAGGTTATTTAATCCCATACCTCTTTTGTTATTTAAAATAACTTCCTGATAGTCGAATCCGTCACCATCTTCCTGATACAAAAACTTTAAAACATCTCCCTCCCTATCCAGGCTAATTAAAACCGTTTTTGCATTGCCATGCTGTATCGTATTGTTAATGAGCTCGCATGCGGTCCGGTAAATAACTACTTCAATATTACCTTTGAAACGTTGCTCGCCAAGATTAGTCCGAAAGTGAATGCTGATTTTTTCGGTTTGATTGATTTTTGAACAAAATGACTGAATAGCATTTGGCAGTCCAAAATTCTCGAGTATATGCGGACTCAGATTAATTGATATTTCTTTTAAACTGCGAATGGCTTCATTCACCGTTTGCAATGAACCTTCCAATAATTCCTGTCTATTTGAAATTCCTTTGTCCTTTGATAAGGCTGACAATGACATTTTCACGGCAGATAACAACGGTCCTAATCCGTCATGCAGATCTTTTGCAAACCTTTTTCGCTCGTTTTCTTCGGTGTGAATGATGGCATTGAGGATTCTTTTTTCGTTTTCAGCCCTGATTTCCTGCAGGCTGGATAAATACCGAAAGACTTTCTTAATAAAAAAAACGCCCGTCACCATCAGTATCGAAATCAAAACACCCATCCAACTATTCACCTGCTGAAAATACTGCGCTGAGCTTAATTCGAAATAGGAGGATATCAATTCGAGTATTCTGCTCAAGGCCATGATAAAAAGTCCGATGGCCAATAAAATCCAGCTTGAGTTATACTTTGTTGATTTGATTAAACTTGCAACAACAATAACGGCCACAATCTGCAATATAACAGAAATAAACAATGCGTAATGCATGAGCATGGCCAGCGAATTTTTTCAATTAAACCATAAAAATACAAAATAAGCCGTTCGAAGCAGCCATTCATACTTTATAATAGTTACAAGTCAGGTCATAATTGAAATAACCCGATCAGTTTCTATTCTACGAAAAAAAACATTGTTTGTTTAATAGTCCGATTCGTCGTCGCCTTCATCATCCACTGAATCAGGGTCATAATCAAAGAGATTATCTATTTCCGTCTCCTCTTCATCTTCCCCGATGGGGTTATATATTGAGATTCTACGGTCGCGTTTGTTAACAGCAATTTTTTTACCCGGTTTACGTATCAAATCATCGTTTGAGAATTCTTGTACCCGAGCCTTTTTCTTACCCGTTTTCATAGGTGATTAGTAATAGAAATTTGTTAGATTTATACTTGTGGACTTATTGGACGCAAATTAAGCATGTGAGATTGTTAAAGAAGAAAACCGCATTTTGAAATTGATTTGGCAATTCATGTGTCAATTAATAAAGAAGTTCCATATTTATTGACATTTTCATAGAAACAACAACATAAGCAGCCATACAAATGACATTAATTTGATTGCGAATAGTAGCTTTGGTTAACTATCTGATAATGGTATGTTTTATAACCGGATGCAATTTTAAGATATTTCTTTAATCAAATGCAAGTTTCTTGAAACAAAAATTGGAAATTATCCTACAAAAATCGTTAATATACATAATATCAAAGCATTGCGATTTAGGAATTCGCCGTTAACCTTGTCAACATTTTACTGGAAAATTAAAATTGAAAACTATCTCCCCGGATTAAAGAGACTGTTTTTACGCGGTCGGTAATTATAGTCAGTTGAGCATGCCCCACCAACATTTCCAAACAGACATATACCCTTACGGAAGTTTATTTTCACCGAAGCATAAAAATCCACACCCTGAATTTTGCCCAATCCAACCAAGGATCCCAACTGGTCGGTCCCTAAAGTGAGAACTCCCAGGCGCATCGCTAATCCAATGCGTGTGGTACGATACTCGTATAAACTCACCGGAAGCATTATCTCGAACCATGACCTTTCGTAACGAGGTGTGATGGCAATTTGGGCAGGACGACGAACACTATACTTACTCACTGAGAACGGTTGAACTATCGTAGCATTAATATACCAATTCGGATTCAAGTGGTAATCGAACTGAGCGCTTAGCGCAGTAGGCAATCCCATCTTAAATGAATTACCAATACTTGACGCGTCCGGGTTTACTAACATTAAATCACTTAATGTTTTCATGAGTTCGTTGAGATTGATAAAACTCAACTGGTCCAAATCCTTAAGTAATACATTTACATTATTGAACCGATGAAGTTCGGCATTTGATTTAAAGGAAATTGACCCCAAATCAAGAATTGATACACCTGCACGCCATTGGTAATCATTATAATCCTCTTCACAAATGCGTCTGGAGTGATTACGCTGATATCCTTCATTCTTCAGGGTATAAGTAATTCCTAAATCAACCCCTAATCCAAGGCCTTTAAAAAGAGGGCCAATGGGCACATCATTTGACTGATAATCAACCGGCAATGAAAAACCTGCATCCAGATTCATGTCATTAATCTGAACTGTATTTCTGTTCAGCACTACATAATCAATATTCTGAACATCAATAAATGAAGCCCCAAGTCCTTCCATTACATTAACAGTAATGCCTGCTGCCCAATGGTGGTTGCTTTCCTGATAAAAAGCCAGGGCATAACTTATACCAAACTCAGCCCATGATAGTGAGGCAGCAGAAAAATCATGGTCGATGAAATTTACATTTTGTAACTCACCAAATCCCAATGATTCAACACCAAAAATCGGAATTTCATACGGAATATTACTTCCTGAATTATAGGAACGAAAGGCTGTGTGGAAAGCAATTACCTGTTCATGAAACTGTACCATTCCGCCTAACGCATAAACATTAGAAATGGCTGATAAATCTTTCGTGTTTTTATTTCTGAAGTACAGAAAATTATTTCCGTTAGGTGGATAGGTGGCCAGAATGTCTTTTCCAGACAACAAAGGTATGATCCTGATATCTTTCCCGGGTAAATAGGCAAAATTATTCTGTCCAAAAACAGTTGCAGAAACGATGTTGAAATCAAAATAGTTTTTTGATTGCAGCATGGTAGACGGATTTATCCTGGCCATGGAAGATCCGGCGTAATTTCCCTGGGTTATTCCCGGAGATTCCTGTGAAAAACTTTCAATTGAAATGAAAAAGAAAACTATCAGATAAAAAACAAACCCACGATTACCCATTCAAAAAGTGTCGTTCGACATTATATTTAAACATTGTTCCGAATACAAAATTAATTTTTTCCCCGTTAATCCTCATAAATATTTAAAACAAAATAAAATGAAGTTTATTGCATTGCGGTTCACAAACTCGTTCAAATCCTAGTACTTTCATTTTTAAAGATTGATTTATTGTATTTAGGATAAAAATCACCGTTAAAACAAGCGCCTGTATCTTTGTTTCGCAGGCAATTACCTATATTTAAACCGAATCTGACTGAAAATTATAAATCCAATCCATCTATATCATCCAAACCAAGCAACGCCCCAATACGTTCTGTTCCAATGGCCAGTAACCCTATTCGCACCGATGCACCTATCCCGGGCATGCTGTAATTGAAGAGGCACACAGGCAAAGCAAACTCAAACAGGGTCGATCTGTACCTTGGCGCGATACTTAACAGGGCAGGCCATTGAACCTTATATTTATAGAAACTTACCGGTTGAAAAGTTAATATATTCATATAAAAAATGCTTTTAATATGCCAATCAAATTGCATACTTAATGCTGCCGGCAATGCAATACTGAAATTTTCGGCAACCAGAGAAGCATTCGCGTCTCCAAGTAAAACTGAACTTGCATCCTGAATAAGCTGATGGATGTTGTTTGCATTGATTGTATCCACCTGATCCAAAAAACATTGATCCCCCTTCCCTTATTAAATTCCGCTGAATTTTTGAAGTCAATTGACCCGGTATCAAGCAATGAGATGCCAATCCGCCACTCGTAATCAAGATATGGATTTTCGCAATTTCGTCGGGCAATTTCATCCTGAATACCGCTTTTCAACTGTGTGTAAGTGATGCCAACATCCATTCCAAGACCTTTGCCTTTGAAATAGGGTCCCGGGACAAAATCATTCGTGCCATAATCCATTGGCAATGAATAACCAGCATCAACATCCATTTGAAAAAAATCTACAGTTTACCATCAAGCACTACATATAGCCAATCTCATTAACCTTAACGAATCCCCCTGAGACGCCAAAAAGCCCGTTTATTGCAATCCCTGCGTCTAATTTGCTTCCATATCGGTGATAAAGATTGGTTGCAAATGAAAATCCGATTTCAGACCAGGCCAAACCAGTAAGCTGAAAGTTGCCATTCTTAAAATTGATATGATGCAAGGGTGAATAACCTTGCAACTCCGTTGCGAAAACCGGTATCTCTTAGGGAATATCTATTGCAGAAACATAATTGCGTGAGGCTGTATGAATTCCAAAAGAATGTTTTTTGTTGAAAACATAAAGGAAGGTCCATTGTATAAAGCGGAAGCAGCACATATATACAAAGTAGCCATAACAACAAACGTTTTACAACAATCATAATCCTAACTATGGGACTCGGACAACAGTTTATTACCACAAAGGTCGGTTCCGGTTCGGCCAATTCCATAACATAAGTCAGGAGAAATATTACATAATTTACATATCTGGCATCAATGATATCAAAACCAATTCTTGGAAAATATTTTTTAGAATAAAAAGTAGTATATTTGCACCCTCATTCTGAAAAACAGATGATCATAGGCGGATGTGGCGTAATTGGTAGCCGCGCCAGACTTAGGATCTGGTGCCGAGAGGCGTGGGGGTTCGAGTCCCTTCATCCGCACATAGCTTTAGCCGGATTAACCAATTGATCCGGCTGAATAATTTTATAGCTGTCTCTAATAAACATTATTTTGCATGAATATCACAAAAGTACAAACCGGTGAATTAACCGCAACAATCCAAATTAATTTACAGCATGCTGATTTTGAATCAGATGTAAATAATTCCCTGAAAGAGTATCAACGTAAAGCTACCATCCCAGGCTTCCGCCCGGGTAAAGTTCCATTCGGAATGGTAAAAAAAATGTATGGTAGTTCGGTAATGGCCGACCAGGTAAACAAAACCATTTCAAAAACCCTGAATGATTATCTTACTGATGAAAAAATTGCCATCCTGGGTCATCCTATTGCAAACATCGAGAAAACAGGAACGATTGATTTCGATCATGACAACGACCTCAATTTCTTCTTCGATATTGGAATCGCACCTGAATTCGATGTGAACCTTGAAAATATTCAACTTGAATATTCCAAAATCATTGCCGGCGAAAAACAGGTTGAGGAAACGGTGAACAATATGCTTGAAAAAAATCCGATCCATACACATCCTGAAGAGGTGATGGAAAACGATGAGATTGAAGCCACTATTGCTGAAGTTGACGAAAATGGTAAAGAAATAGAATCAGGTGTCGTTTCGGACATTACTTTGAAACTCAGTATCCTGACCGATGCAGATAGCAAGGCATTATTTGTTGGGAAAACAGATGGCTCCGAATTTGTGATCAACCTCGAAAAAGCAGTTGGTGGTTCCGATGCGTTGAAAACAATCCTGAAATGGTCAGACGAATCAATCGTTCCACCTTCAACGTTTAATCTTGTCATCAAAGAAATTCATCGTGAAGAGAAAGCGGTTCTAAATCAGGAATTTTTCGAAAGGATTTTTCCCGGTCAAAACATTGTTTCGCTAGAAGAATTTAAGTCAAAGATTACTGAAGATATTAACAGACAACTCGAAGCCGAAAGCGACCGCTATTTTGCCGGTAAAGCCATCGATGGTTTGGTAGATCAGATAAAATTCTCCTTACCAAACGAATTCATGAAAATATGGGTATTGCAAAATGCTGAAGGGAAACTCACTAAAGAAAAAATTGAAGAGGATTACGTTCATTATGAACGTACTTTCCGTTGGCAACTGATTGAAGGAAAGATGATTGAATCGAATCCTGGCCTAAGTGTTACCCGTGATGAAATCAGAGATACCGTAAAGCGACAGTTCTTTGGTCAGTTTATGAATGCAGATGTTGTGGATGAAGAGATGAACAATAGAATGGAACCGATTGTTGATATGATTTTGAAAAACCAGGACGAAGCACGGAAAATCTCAGATCAGATTGCCGAACGCAAAATCGGGTTGTTAATTAAGGAAAAAGCACAAATCACTGTTAAAGAAGTAACTTACGATACATTTATCGAATCAATCAATCAAAGCGAAACTACAAGCCATGAATAACGAATTTCGTAAATATGCCACAAGGCATTTAGGTATAAATAGTTTAAGTTTAGATCGTTACACATCAACGGTTCAAAACTATATCTCTCCTACTATTATCGAAGAACGACAGTTGAATATTGCAACAATGGATGTGTTCTCCCGATTAATGATGGACCGAATTATCTTTTTAGGTGTTCCGGTGGATGATTATGTGGCCAACATTATTCAGGCTCAGTTACTTTTCCTCGAATCGGTTGATTCGAAAAGAGACATTCAGATATATCTGAACACACCGGGTGGATCAGTATATGCAGGCTTAGGTATTTATGACACCATGCAATACATTGCCCCAGATGTTTCAACAATCTGCACAGGAATGGCAGCCTCGATGGGTGCAGTATTATTGTGTGCCGGAACAAAAGGAAAAAGGACTGCCCTCAAACATTCGCGTATACTTATTCACCAACCCATGGGCGGCGCACAGGGTCAGGCTTCTGATATTGAGATTACTGCACGCGAAATCCAAAAGTTGAAACAAGAATTATATGAAATCATCGCTTCGCACAGCGGACAGAGTTACAAGAAAATCTGGAAAGATTCGGACCGTGACTACTGGATGACTGCTCAGGAAGCCAAAGAATATGGCATGATTGACGAAGTGTTGGTTCGTAATCAGACGCAAACGAAATAATAATGAGCAAAAAACAAGATAATTGTTCTTTTTGTGGAAGAGTCCGTAAGGACACCCAATTACTGATTGCAGGCATCGACGCTTATATTTGTAACAATTGCGTTGAACAGGCGAATGTAATTCTGGCAGAAGAATTATCACAAAAAACATCCGTCGGTCAGGCGCCTGATTTCAAATTATTAAAACCTGTTGAAATCAAGGATTTTCTCGATCAATATGTAATCGGACAGGTTGAAGCGAAGCGAACACTGGCAGTGGCCGTGTATAATCACTACAAACGGATTAATCAGCCGGGCACAAAAGACGATGTTGAGATTGAAAAATCGAACATGATTCTTGTTGGCGAAACCGGAACAGGTAAAACATTACTGGCCCGCACCATTGCACGCATGTTACACGTTCCTTTTGCCATTGCTGATGCCACTGTGTTAACCGAAGCTGGTTATGTTGGTGAAGATGTTGAGAGTATTTTGACAAGATTGCTGCAGGCAGCCGATTATAATGTGAAAGCAGCTGAAAGAGGAATTGTTTTTATCGATGAAATTGACAAAATTGCACGCAAAAGCGACAATCCAAGCATTACACGGGATGTTTCGGGTGAGGGCGTGCAACAAGCCATGTTGAAATTATTAGAAGGTACTATCGTTAACGTACCCCCACAGGGAGGCCGCAAGCATCCCGAACAGAAAATGATACAGGTTGATACCAAAAATATTTTGTTCATTGCAGGTGGGGCGTTCGATGGCATTGAACGCATTATTGCCGCCCGGATGCGCACCAATGTTGTTGGTTACGGAAGTGACAAAAAACTTCTCATCGAAAAAGATCAGCTATTACAATATATCTCTCCGGCAGATTTAAAAAAATTCGGATTAATCCCAGAAATCGTTGGCCGACTGCCTATTATTACCTTCCTCCACCCTTTAACGCCGGAAACTTTAAAACGAATCCTCACAGATCCGAAAAACGCGCTGGTGAAGCAATTTATCAAGCTACTTGAAATGGATGGTGTTAAGCTAACAATCAACGATGATGTTCTTGACTTGGTAGTGCAAAAATCAATTGAATTTAAATTGGGTGCCCGAGGACTTAGATCGATTTTAGAGGCCATTCTTACTGACGATATGTTTGAATTACCATCAAATGAAGAAGTAAAAGAATTGGTTGTCACACTTGAATATGCCGAAGAGAAATTCATTAAATCTGGCGTTTCAAAACTGAAAGTTGCTTAGTTAGTAAAATTCTGACCTAATTATTTGCATTTCATTGGTAGGTTTATTTTGGCACCAAACTTGGTAATTATACCTACATGAAGAAAGATTTTTTGTTATCATTTATGTGGCTGCTCTATGGTTTTGCCGTGTTGGCACAGAACCCTGATACCATTAACAAAAAATTGCCATCAACCAGACAGATTGTATTTGCCAAAATTGAGCATGGAGATACCATCCCAATCGTTCAATTACCCGAAGTTTCAGTGTATGGCTTACGTATTTTTGAGGGAAAACGTGATATACGGAACATCCAACGAATGATATATCATGTTAAAAAAGCCTATCCATATGCCAAACTTGCTGGGCTCAAACTTCAAGAATATGAAGACATTCTCGCCCAAACAGAGGATGACAGCGATCGGCGTAAAATAATGCGTCAGGCTGAGAAAGAACTCAACGAACAATTTGGGGAAGATTTAAAGGACCTGACTTTTACGCAGGGGAAAATATTACTCAAGTTGATTGATCGCGAAACCGGTGATATTTCCTATAATCTGGTAAAAGAACTTCGTGGAGGATTCACAGCTACTTTATACCAGGGATTTGCCCGTTTGTGGGGCTATAATTTAAAAACGCATTACGATCCGGAGGGAGAAGATGAGCTCATTGAATCCATTGTTCTCATGATCGAGAATGGACAACTTTGATTTCCCAAAAACAAGAACAATTGCCAGATTAGACAAATGATAGCTTATTTACCCCGACCCTGCAAGACAATTAAAATAGTGTAAATCAATATTTTAACATCCATCGCAAGGCTCATATTTTCGATATAAAGAATGTCATACTTCAGCCGTTCAATCATTTCATCCACGTTGGAGGCGTACCCAAATTTAACCTGTCCCCACGATGTAATACCTGGTTTTACTTTCAGCAATAAGCGGTAATGCGGCGCTCTTTTTGCAATCTGATCAATATAATACTGACGCTCCGGTCGTGGGCCAACCAGCGACATATCTCCTTTTAAAACAGTATAAAACTGGGGTATTTCATCAAGTCGGACTTTACGTATAAATCTGCCGAAATGTGTTATACGTGGGTCATCTTCCTTCGAAAGTTGTGGCCCCGATTTTTCGGCATCATAAAACATACTCCTGAACTTGTGCATCCGAAAAGGGCGTCCGCGCAACCCAATTCGTTCCTGAGAATAAAGGACCGGGCCTTTAGAGGAAAGCAAAACTCCAATTGCCGTAAAAATATAGACCGGTAATAAAAGGATTATTGCCAAAATGGATACCAGCACATCTAATATTCGCTTAATGGATTGTTGCCAGGCAGGCATTAAATCAGGTGAAATTTGAATAAGTGGTGCATGCCAGATCCCCGATAATTTAACTGATCCAAACAGAATATCCTGCATGATCGGAATGATTTTTATAACCGCCGGGGTATCTTCAAGTTTGGCAATAATTTTGTCAATGGTATCAGTTTCAGAACGCTCAATAGCAATTATAACTTCTTCAACCTGATATTCTTTCACAATCTGACTAATATTATTAAAAGAACCCAGATGAGGTAGAAACTGTCCTATTTTGTAATCATCCTTATCGTAAACACTTGCAAATCCGACAAATATATTTCCAGATGATCGTTCCTGCTTTTCAATTTCCTGAAATATCTTCAATGCATTTCCGTTGCTCCCGACAATAACTGTATTGAAACCTATTTCTTTGCGGTGAATTTTTCTTACAGTAACCGAAGTAAGTGCCAGTCGGCCTGCATAGGTATGAATGAAATGCAATACGAAAAGAACGATAAAAGACTGATAATATGACTTATATGTGATAATAACATCATCGAGTATGGCAACAAAAAATATTACGGTCACCCCAATAAGAGTGATTATGATGGTTTGTCCAAGTTCTTTTAACCTTGCTTTGCGATAAATTTTACGGTAAGTGCCGACAATGGCATACAACAATAACCATCCAAGAGGAATAAATATAATTCCGATCCAGAAATTCGGATCCTGATAAATCACTTCAAAATATTCATGAAAACTTGGGTCCTCAACCTGTTTTCTGAAAAAATAAAACAACGTCCAGGCGAACAAAGCGGCCAACCAGTCGAGAATCAAATATTTAACAACTTGTAGTTTTCTGTTCATTACTGATTCGGTCGATATATAAGTTTGATATTATCGAAGAAAAAGTTTGCACTTTCCTCAGTATCAATACTTGATTGAAAGAAAATTTTAAAATTTGATGCCTGTGTATGTTCAGTTACATTCGGTCCAAGGTTGATATACACTTTATTCCAGTTTTCACTCGCGTTTACAAAAATCAATGGTACGGATATTACTGAGCCACCTTCAGAGGCAAACATACCCACCATAAAGGGGATGTCACACTTATAGTCCAGTTCTAAAAACACCGGGGCTCCGTTTCGCGGCAAAACAAATGCATTGAAGGAAGCCAATTCAAAGTTTTTATGCGTTTGATCCAATGTAATTTTTCCGGAGTATTCCGAAAATTCATTTATCATGGCCTCAGGACTGTTTCTGGGTTCAGTTTTGAACATATTTGTATCGCTGTGAGAAGTTGAAACAATGCTTAAACTCGCATTCTCAAAATCCTCTATCCAAGCAAAAACCGATGTGCTGTAATACTTTGATGAAGGTTTCACGAGCCTGATACTATCTTCAACAAAATTGAAATCATTAAGTATGTATGGCACATAAAAAGGATAAGGTACCCTTGTACTGCTTATTCCGTTCAATTTGATTCCCGGCCTGATCTCAAGTTTTTGTTTATCGCGCTGCAGCACTGGAAATAATGCTGGTAATTCGTAAACACCCAGTAACTGATCATTTACATAAACCCAGGCATCGGTGATACTGTGGGTATTGCTTCCTTCTGTATAATAATCTGATCGAAACAAAACTGTATCAATACGCAGGTAAGAAGGAACCTCCTGATCGCCTTCAAATTTGTTGCACGAAGCACCTAACAAACCAAAAAAGGCAGCTAAAAGAAAAAATTTTGACCAGACTGGTAAAGTAAAATGCATACTAAGGAATTCGTTCACAATACTACGTTTGAACGCAATATGCCATGGCATATTGCACACGATTGCATTTTTATTGAATATTCGATAAAGATTTGTTCACTTTTTCGAGTATCTGGTGAGCAAGGAGCAAAACGTTGTATCCATCCTCAATTGTAACAGGTGGAGTCTGATTGGTCGAAATGGCCTGATAGAAACTCTGCAACTCAGCCATTATCGCGTTACTTGGTTGTATATCAGGCTTTTCAAAAATAATTTGCTTCATTCCTTTGCCTTTACCCAAATCGAGTACCATAGCCATTGGGTCGTCGGGTTCGGAATCAATCTCCTTCAAACGAACAATTTCCGATTTCTTTTCCAGAAAATCTACAGTAATATAAGCATCTTTCTGAAAGAAGCGAGCTTTACGCATATTTTTCAACGAGATTCGACTGGCGGTCAGGTTGGCAACGCAACCATTGTCAAATTCGATGCGTGCATTGGTAATATCAGGGGTATCACTAACAATTGCCACTCCACTTGCGCTGATCTTACGAATTGGCGACCGCACAACACTCAGAATAATATCAATATCATGAACCATCAAATCAAGAACAACAGGCACATCTGTTCCGCGGGGATTAAACTGTGCAAGACGATGCGATTCGATAAACATTGGGTTTTTGATCGATGATTGCGCGGCAATAAATGCCGGATTAAACCGCTCAACATGACCGACCTGAACTTTCACATTGGCCTCACGGGCAAGATCGATTAGCACTTCGGCTTCTGCGGGTGTAGTAACAATAGGTTTTTCAATAAAAACATGCTTCGATTTTTTCAAAGATTCGGAGGCACATGAAAAGTGTGAGATGGTTGGGGTTACGATATCAACTACATCAACCGCATTAATGAGTTCAGAAATACTTCCAAAACTTTTAATTCCAAAATCAATTGAAACCTTTTTTGAGTTTTCCTCATCAGGATCAAAAAAACCTACTAATTGAAAATCAGATATTTGTTGAATACATTTGATGTGAATTTTTCCAAGGTGTCCGGCACCTAAAACGCCAATACGAAGCATAAGTTAATTTTTTCACAAAAGTAAATTTTTTATGGAAGCCAAATCGTAAATTTGCCCGGATTACTACAGAAACTCATTCATAAAATCACCTTCCGAAAGACTATTTTTATAGATGTTAGACACATTCAGGCATAAAGGACTACGCAAGCAACTCGTCGCAGATATTCGCAAAAAAGGTCTCATCGGTGAGTCCGTTCTTGCCGCTGTTGAAAATGTTCCAAGGCATTTTTTTCTCGATTCTTCATTTCTGGAGTTTGCTTATCAGGACAAACCATTTCCCATCGGGTCGGGACAAACCATTTCACAACCATTTACAGTAGCCATTCAGACCGAATTGCTGAATATTGAACGTGGTATGAGGGTACTCGAAATTGGCACCGGTTCAGGTTACCAGGCGTGCATTTTAGCCGAACTTGGCTGCAAGGTATTTACCGTTGAAAGACAACGAAAACTTTTTGCGAAAACGCGGGATCTACTTTTACAAATGCCCTATCAGGTGCAGGTATTTTTAGGGGACGGTTACAAAGGATTGCCAACCTATGCACCTTTCGACAGGATTCTTATTACAGCAGCGGCCCCCGAAGTACCAAAAGCACTGATCGAGCAGCTTAAACCCAATGGAGTGCTTGTAATACCTTTAGGTGGTGGCGACGAACAAGATATGCTACGAATCACAAAAGATTCTGATAATCAGATTAAAACAGAAAAATTTGGAGCATTCAGGTTTGTTCCCATGTTGCAGAATCTGGGAAATGATTAAGTAACATTTTCATGTTTTATAGTGCCTTTTTTTGAGTTAACTACCAATAATTATTTTTCCGGTAAAAACTTTTTCTAATTTCTATTTGCTATCGATTGATTTGTTTACTTTTGATTTATTCATAATCAATCTAAATTGTTGTTATGACAGCAAGTAAAATCTTAAGTCGCATTCCAGAACATTTACTGCAATATTGTGTTCAGCAGCCTTACGACTTATATACATGGCAGGATCATGCCGTCTGGCGTTTTGTGATGCGCCAAAACGTGGCATATCTGGGTAGGTACGCGCACGAAAAATATATTCAGGGACTGAAAGAAACAGGAATCAACATCGATAAAATTCCTGATATGCACACCATGAATCAAATTTTAAGTAAAACAGGATGGGCTGCGGTGGCCGTTGATGGTTTTATTCCACCTTCTGCGTTTATGGAATTTCAAGCACATAAAATACTGGTTATCGCTGCCGATATCCGCACCATTGACCAGATAGAATATACTCCGGCTCCTGACATCATTCATGAAGCTGCAGGACATGCGCCAATTATTGCAGATCCCGAATACGCAGCCTATCTCAGGTATTTTGGTGAAGTAGGTTCTAAAGCTTTCTCATCAGCTGCAGATTACGAATTATATGAGGCTATACGGCACTTATCAATTCTGAAAGCAGACCCGAACACTCCGGAAAATGAAATTTTGCTGGCTGAAAAAGAACTCAATTGGAAAGAGAAAAACATGGGTATCCCATCAGAAATGGCACTTATAAGAAATTTGCACTGGTGGACCGTTGAATACGGGTTGATAGGAAGTATGGAAAATCCGAAAATTTATGGGGCAGGACTTCTTTCATCCATCAGTGAAAGCATGAATGTGTTTAATATGGATGTTGAAAAAATACCCTATTCAATTGATGCAGTCGATTATAATTTTGACATCACAAAACCGCAACCACAGCTTTTTGTAACTCCTGATTTTAAGCACCTTACAACCGTGCTGAATGAATTTTCCAATCGAATGGCTCTCAAAAAAGGAGGAATTGATGGATTATTGAAAGCCATCGAATCGAAAAATACCGCCACCTGTGTTTTGAGTTCCGGACTCCAGATTTCAGGCACTTTCACTGATTACATGCTGCACCAAAATCAGATTATTTACTTCAAAACTACAGGACCAACCACATTAAACTTCCAAAACAAGATACTCGACCATCATGGAAAAAATTATCATTCTGATGGTTTCAGCAGTCCTGTTGGAAGAATAAAGGGGACGAAAAAACCACCACGACTACTTACCGACAGCGATTTGAAAGAAGTTGGGATTGAACTGAATAAAAAAGTTGCCTTTTCATATGAATCAGGATTGAGCATTGAAGGCATTTTCACATCACTTGTCCGAATAAAATCATCGTTGCTCCTTATGAGTTTTATTAACTGTACTGTAAAATTAAATGATGAATTATTATTTAAGCCGGAGTGGGGAATCTTTGACATGGCTGTTGGCGAAAGTATTGTTTCAGCGTTTAATGGTCCGGCAGACCCAAATGGTTTTGGCCTTACATATGAACCGCCCAAAGAGAAAACGCACAAAATAGAACATAACGGAAAAATACAGGAGCTTTTTGAGCTTTATGGAAAAGTAAGAGTAATTAGGGAGTCAAAAACCCAGTTTGAAAGTATCCCCGAAATCTGGAAATTGTTAAATAACAACTTTGCTGATGATTGGTTATTATCGGTCGAATTGGTCGATATTCTTCATGATAACCACCTTTATCCTGATCTGAAAAACGAAATTGTCTTATCACTGACAAAGAAAAAAACCGAGAAGCCAGCATTGAAATCGCTGATAGAAAAAGGTTTGCAAGCAAGATAATGTAAACTTTTCGTATTTTTAACCCAATTATTCCCGATTTAGCATCCCCAGACTGGTAATTGACTGAACCGGAACTTTTTTAAATCACTATTCTGAAACTATTGAGTGGTATGACAATCCGAATTAAACAGTTGTTTCTGTTTCTAATATTTATTTTCACCTTATGTATTGATAATACAGCATTGGCTGCTTCGGTCATGCAGTCAGATGAAGAGAAAATAGCTGTTCTTTATGCCAAATCACTAGACCCACTCCAACCCGATTCAATTAAAATAGAAACATACCTTGATTTAGCAGAATTATTAAACTTTGAATCAAACGATTCGTATATGGAAAATTCTGCAGAAAATTTTTTTCAAACCGCACTAATCCTTGCGACAAAAAATAATTTACTGAAACATTTTCTCAAAGTAATTGATGTAAAAGGTGTAGATCATCGCAATAAGGCAGACTATACAATGGCCTTGGCCTGGCATGAAAAAGAACTTAAACTATGCGATTCACTCAATTTCAACACTGAAAAAATAGTTGCTTTGAACAATTTAGGTGTTGTCCATCGTCGGATGGACGATTATCAAATTGGAAGTGAGTACCACTTTAAGGCACTTAAACTTGCCGAAGAAACAAACAACATCAGCGGAATTTCGATTGCTACCAATGGGTTGGGAAATATCCAATACCTGCTGGATAACCTTGATGAAGCCATGCGGCTATTTCGCGAATGTTTACGAATCGAACAATCAGTAAATAATTTGTTAGGCATTGCCATCAATCTGAATAATATTGGAAATGTTTATGAAAAAATGGGCAATCACGACAGAGCACTAGAATACTATATGTTATCATTGGAGGCAAACCGTGCTATTGGCTCTCAAAAGGGTGTAGCTATCTGTTATAATGATATAGGCAATATTTACCGTGAAAGAAAAGAATTTGATAAGGCATTAAATTACTGTTTGTTAGGCCTCGAATTGAATCAATCGATGAATGATTTAAACTACCTTGCAAACAGTCAGATACATATTGCAGAATTATTCATCGACAAAAAAGAATATAAAAACGCACTAAAATACCTTGAAGAAGCCCTGAAAGTATCTTTACAAACCAAGTCAAAAGCAAATATTAAAGATGCATATCATTTGATGTATACGATTTACAAAAATCTTAATAAGCCTGTTTTAGCTTTGAATTACCTCGAAAAGGCAGGGCAACTAAACGATTCGATTTTAAATGAGGAGACACGTGGGTCAGTGTTGCAGATGCAAACACTATTTAACCGCGAAAGAAGTGAAAACCAGATTACACTGCTTAAAAAACAAAAAGAAATTTCGGAATTAAGTAGCAAGCGACAAAAATTTATCACACTCATAACCGGAATCGTTTTAATGGGAGTATTGGCAGCCTTCAGTGTGGTCATATATTTTGTTCGCATGAAAACAAAGGCTAATAAGCTACTCAAAGTAAAAAATCAGGAAATTGAACGGACACAATCCGAATTAAAAATTTACGCCGATCAGATGGAAATTGCCAAAGAAGAGGCTATTAGGAGCAATTTATTAAAGAGTCAGTTTTTGGCGAATATGAGTCACGAAATAAGAACTCCTATGAACTCAGTCATCGGATTCACTGATATTTTAGCCATGATCATTACCGACCCTAAACAACTATCCTATTTAGAATCAATACGTTCGAGCGGAAATAATTTATTAATGCTTATCAATGATATTCTAGATTTATCGAAAATTGAAGCAGGGAAAATGGAAGTCGATAAAGGCCCCACGCGTATCAAGACGCTATTTGATGAAATCAGGAATATTTTTTCATTACAAATTATGGAGAAAAACATCAGGTTTTCACTGCACCTTGACGAAAGTGTTCCTGAATTAGTTTCCTTAAGCGAGATCCGACTTCGCCAGATTCTATTTAACCTTGTTGGTAATGCAATTAAATTTACGAAATACGGAGAGGTGAAGCTGGGCGTCATGATAGAAAAACACGAATCAGATGATAGCTTTGATTTACATCTAAAAATAACTGATACCGGTATAGGAATACCTGCAGTAAGTCTGAATAAAATCTTTGAAGCCTTCTATCAGGAATCGGCAAATCTGGCTTCAGGTAGTGGAACCGGATTAGGCCTGACAATAACAAAACGATTGATTGAAGCCATGGATGGTAAAATAAGCGTTACAAGTGAGTTTGGCTCAGGTACCACTTTTTTTATAACTTTTAAAAATGTGACCAATAAATCGGATGAATTCGTAAAGAAACAAAGTATTCTTAAACATAATCTTCAAGCGGAAAAACCTGTGTTTTTCCTGCTTCTCTCCCAGGAACAAACAGAAGATGAATTGGTTAGTTTACTAAGATTCTTTGACATACAAATACATAGCTTTTATGAGATAAATAAGTTAATGAATTTTCTCGAATACACAAAACCAGATTGTATTTTTATTGAACCTGATGGTTTTAGTGAAGATGGCATCATACATCTTTTAAGAAATAAAATACCGGAAAGCAGTATCATTCTCGTGGGAACAGCAGTCAATCCAATATTACAACCATACTTTTTACCGTACAAACGATTTGTGATTCCTGATATGACCAAAGCATTATTGAAATTCGTAAGAAGAATAGCTGTTGAAATGAAACCTGAACCAGAATCTGAATCAAATGACCTCCCGCCAATCAGCATAGCAATCCGTGATTCGGTTGATCAATTGCTATTAGCCAGAAATCATGCACAATACACCCAATTTATGAATGATAGCGAATCGTTTGTCGAACAGGTATTACATTTTGCTAAGCAAGTTGACAACAAAGCATTGCTCGAATATGGCAATGACCTTAAAAATTATGTTTCCACCTTTGATATTGAAAAAATAAATACCGAAATGGCAGAATTCGACCAGTTACTGGCCCAACAAGGATTTCTTAGATAAATTTAAAAAAGACAATACCCAAATGAGCATACAATCAAACAAAACACGCGAAAGCCAGATTCTGATTGTTGACGATGTTGCCCGAAATATCCAGATTGTTGGTAATATTTTATCCAAGGAAATGCTTCGGATTGCCTATGCAACAAATGGTGAAACTGCCCTGCAACTAGCTTTTTCGAATGATTTCGATCTTGTTTTACTCGATATTATGATGCCCGGAATGGATGGATTCGAGGTTTGTAGACGCCTGCGCGAAAATGAAAAAACTGCCGATATACCCATAATTTTTTTAACTGCCAAATCAGATGTTGAAAGCATGCTGACTGGTTTTCAATTAGGCGCTCAGGATTATGTATCAAAACCTTTCAATGCTTCAGAGCTAATAGCACGCGTCAGAACACACCTCGAACTGCGTGAAAAAAAACAACAACTCAGTCAGATGAATCAATTGTTGGAAGAAAAAGTGAAAGTCAGAACCATCGATCTGGAAAAAGCAAATAAACAATTGTTTCGCCTAGAAAAGGCCAAAAGTGAATTTTTGGGAATTATCAGCCATGAATTGAGAACACCGCTGAATGGTATCATCGGGTTGACCCAATTATTGGCACTTACTGAGGTCAATTCAGAACAAAAGCGATACCTTGAATTTCTTGAACAAACCTCTCAACGACTCACCCGGTTTGCTGAAACAGCGCTGCTTATTACTTCTTTACAGGCTGATAGTTTAAAAGTTGAATTATTTTGCAGTTCGGCATCCATTTTGTTTTCATCAGCAACAGAAAAACTGAAACATCTTATCAATGAAAAGTCAATCGAAATAAAAATAAATTTGGAATTGCCCGATATACGAATAGTCGCTGATACTATATTAATCAATAAATCTGTTTCGTTGTTACTCGAAAACAGCATTTATCATCTACCCAAACATGGAGTCGTCAGCTTATCTGCCTACAAAGAAAATCAAAAAATCGTCATTGAAATTAGAGATAACGGTAAAGGATTTGAAGAAGAGGTGCTGGTTCACTTAAATGAGATTGTCTCCAGGAATGTAACAACCGTGAGTGAAGGCGTTGGCCTTTCAATTGCAGCGGTAAAACTAATTATGGATGCGCATGATGGGATTCTGCAACTTAAAAATAACGATACCGGAGGTGCTTGTATACGATTACTATTTGATGATATCAACTGATATTCTGATAGTTAACAAATAGACTTAAGCAAGGGTATCCCATTGTGAATTTTGTATCTTTGGCGAATCAATTTAAACAATTACAAAAATGAAATTATTAGAAGGAAAAGTAGCATTAATAACCGGTGGAGCACGTGGAATAGGTAAAGCGTTGGCACTTCGATTTGCAGCGGAAGGTGCTTCAGTGGCTGTTTCTGATTTAAAATATGACGAACAGATGCAGCAAACTGAATTAGAAATCAGGGCATTTGGTGTACAGGCAAAAGGATATGCATCCAATGCAGGATCACTGCAGGATAGTGAACTGCTGGCAGAAAATGTAGTAGCTGATTTCGGAAGAATTGATATTCTGGTCAACAATGCAGGAATAACCCGCGATAATTTATTAATGCGTATGACAGAGCAGGACTGGGATCTGGTAATGGCCGTTAACCTGAAATCGGTTTTTAACCTTACCAAAGCTGTTCAACGATTCATGATAAAACAAAGGAGCGGATCGATCATTAATATGAGTTCGGTGGTTGGTGTGAATGGAAATGCCGGTCAGTCTAATTACTCAGCTTCGAAGGCAGGAATGATAGGTTTTACAAAATCAATCGCACAGGAATTAGGCAGCCGTAACATCCGTTGTAATGCTATTGCACCAGGATTCATCGAAACGGAAATGACCCATAAACTTCCTGATGACGTTCGTAATCAATGGATTAGTGAAATCCCATTGAAACGTAGCGGTAAGCCGGATGATGTTGCTGATGTTGCCATATTTCTTGCTTGTGGTCTTTCATCTTATGTTACCGGTCAGGTTATAAGCGTTTGCGGCGGAATGAGTATGTAGTTTTATATTTATCCCTATTCTGTGATAATGAAACCAACGTATTAACATCATTTTTATATTATCCTAAAACAAAGTGCCTTTTCAATTAAGTTTTGATTATCCTTTTTGGATGTTTGTTATTGTTATAATAACCGGCATTGCGTTTGCCTCATTTCTCTATTTCAAAAACAGCAGAGAACCTTATAGTAAAGGTCTTACGATTATTCTATTTGTTCTTCGATTTGTGATTGTTTCGATCATTGTTTTTCTCTTACTCAAACCATTTATCCTTCATACCAAAAAACAAATCGAGCAACCTATCCTCATTGTAGCCCATGATAATTCTGCATCAATTGCATTAACAAGTGATTCAACTTTTTATAAAAATGTTTACCCTGGCATAATTGACAGTTTAATTTCTTCGCTAGGAAGCAAATTCAACATTGAGTTTTACCAATTTGGCCAGAAAACAGTCAAGGAAAAAACCCTTTCATTTACAGATCAAAATACAAATCTGGCCGGTATTTTTGAAACTGTGCAAAATAACTATATCAATCGTAATGTTGGTGCAATCTTACTTTTTTCTGATGGAATATATAACAAAGGCATACATCCGGCCAATGCATCAGAATCGATCAATGTGCCTGTTTTAGCGATCGCACTGGGTGATACAGTTCCGCATCCGGATATATCTGTTTTTGATCTGAGATACAATAAAAAGGTATATCAAAAAACCATGTTTACAGTTGAAACCATCATACGGGCTTCACAATTACAGGGAAAAACTGCGATTATCGAGCTTTTCGATCAAAATAAAAAAATTGATGAAAGGAAAATACAGATTGGAAGCGATAAATTCTCTTCCTCACAGTATTTTTTGGTTGAAGCAAATGAAACCGGATACAAACAATTGACTGTCAAAATAAAGACAGAGGTGAATGAATCGATCACAACCAATAATGAACGAAAGTTTTTCGTTGAGGTGGTTTCCGAAAAAAAACGAATTCTGATCTGGGCACAAGCTCCACACCCCGATATTGCTGCTATCCGTTCAAGTCTGGGAGAAAATTTTGAGTCTATCGTGAAATTCGGAAAATATATTCAGGACAAAAATGAAAGTTATGATTTACTCATCCTGCATCAGCTTCCATCTAATAGCACCGATTTTCAATTAATTAGTCAGTATTTAGAAACAAATAAGCAACTGCCGGTATTCATGATCGTTGGAACAGATACTGACATGAATTTATTTAACAAACTGCAACCAGCCTTTCAGATTGAATCGGGCAAAGTCAAAGGTGTTGAGAGCAGCCCAACGATCAATGAAACTTTTGGTCTTTTTCATACAGAAAATGCTGACAATGAATACCTGGAAACAATGCCACCGCTTTTCTCTCCTTTTGGCATATATGAAAAGAAACTTACGGATAAGGTGTTATTCTTCCAAAAAGTAAGGGAAATAGAAACCAATCAGCCATTGATTTCTTTTGTTTCAGATGATTTCAGAAAGCTTGGGTTTATTTTTGGTACAGGTATTTGGCGCTGGCGTTTGGCTATTGCGGGTGAAAAGGGAACTCCGGCCATTTTTGATCAACTCATCAATAAATCAATTACTTATTTATTAATAAAAGAAAATAATGATCCTTTGCAGATTTTTGTTGACGACAGCTACAACCAAACTGAAGGAATCACAATGAAAGCACTTCTTTATAACAAAACAGGTGAACTGATCAATGATACAGAGCTTACAATGGAGATTTCAAATTATAATAATTCAAAAGTATATCCGTATGTCTTCGCTCAAAAAGACAAAGGGTATGAACTCAATGCAGGCAAACTTCCTGCCGGGCCATATTTTTTCAGCGCACAGACTACGGTTGGAAACGAGATTATCAAAGCCACAGGAAAGTTTGAAGTGGAAACCACTTCTCCTGAAGGGGCGAACCTGGTTGCCAATCACCAGTTATTGTATCAAATTGCCAATCAAAGCGGAGGAAGAGTCATTTCAAAAGACAGTTTGCAACTGATTTCGACCTGGCTTGAAAATCAAAAAGGAATTGCATCCATAGCACATTATAGTGACAGCTTTCTGCCAATTATTAATTATTACTGGGCTTTGATTATTTTGATCCTGCTCCTTTTTACCGAATGGTTACTCAGAAAAGTATTTGGGTCCTATTAAGTTGAAGAAAACAGAAATTGACTTACTTCAACCTAATAATTATGACGATCTAAAACCGTAAGGAAGGTCTTTAACACAATTTCTAGATCTTTTTTTGGAGAAGAAACCATGGCATACATATTGTCGAGTTTGATCCTGTCCTCTTCACTCTGAAACCGGTTATGTGAAATTTGCCACATTCCGGTAATTCCGGCAGGAGCAAGAAACCTGTATGCCAATTGGTCGCTTGTAAGTTTTTCAGCCTCATATAATGGTAAAGGCCTGTTACCGACAATTGACATATCGCCTTTCAACACATTGAAAAATTGGGGCAACTCGTCCAGGTTAGTGCGGCGGATTATTCTTCCAACCCAGGTTACCCGTGGATCGTCCTTCACTTTAAAAAAAGTAGGTAAATCGGACATACGTTTTTTTAACTCAAGGTACCAGTTTTCGCAAATTTCAGTTCCTTCGATATACAGGGTGGGTGAACATTTACGCCCTAATCGCTCACATTCCGGACAAACCGATTGTTTTTTTAAGCTTTCGTTGTGGTGTTTATTTATGAGGTAAAGGTTCAAATCGGATAGTTTCTCACGCTCTGCCTCAGCAGTTCTGCGCATTGAACGAAATTTATAAAATGTAAACATATCATAACCAGACCCAACTCTAATCGATTTATAAACAATTGGTCCTTTTGACTCGATCTTAATACAAATACCAATGAGGAGCATAAATGGGCTGGAAACAAGAATTGCCAGCACAGAAAAAATAACATCAAAACTTCGTTTCCCGAATCCTATTCGAAAATCTTTAAAAGATTCCGGTTTGTTGTTGTCTATTATTTTTCTCATTTTTCCTTCATAAAAAACACCTTATCTCTTCCCTATTCGAATGTAAAATTAATTAATTGATGCAAGTTACAACCTAAAGTTAATTTTTTGATTGCTAAAAAATTAAGCATCACGTTTCTTTATAACTAAATATGTGATTAACAGAAATATAAATGAATAAAATATACTTAGTAAAACATCCATGGGCTCAATGAATTCTCTGAAATTTACGCCAAAAAGCTTCATGAGTCCTGTATTTGGAACGTCAATCAGTCTTCCAAATGTTTTCAATGGCAAGTATTTTGCAATATTTTCGTTCAACTTAAAGCCCAAAACAGGCTCAACTATGAAAAAATAAACAGAAAAAACTACTATGGCCAGACCTGACCGTTTTAGTAGTATAGAGATCATTAATGCAAAACTGCAAATACCAAAAACTTCGAGAAAATAGGCCCACAGAAAACCACTTTTTGTGGCAATCATCTCAAATTGTAAATCATTCGTATGCACTATTCCCAAAATAAAAACACAAATGCTTACAACGATGGCTGAAATGATCGAAAGTGCCAAAATAAAAATGAACTTAGTTAAAAAGACTTCTTCACGGCTAAGGCCATTGATAAGATGTTGCCTAATCGTTCGGAAAGTGAATTCATTGGTAATGAATAAAATAACCACAAAAGCCAGCAGCGGTTTTAAAAAGCCTGCCAAATAGGTAAGACTATGCCAAACATATGGAAAAACATAAATAGAAAGACTAGGGATGGGTATGGGTGAGTTTTTTGAGGCATTTGAAGTGACCCTGTTAATAAAAGCTTCAGCACCAAATAATTCAACTGTAATACTTAATATATAAAGCCCCAACACAACCCAGAAAATTGGATTTTTGGCATGCTTTCTCCATTCAATTTTTAGTAAGTATTTCATGCCTGATCAGCTAATATTTCAAGAAAATACTTTTCCAAATTCATTTTTTCAGTGCTAAGATGATCCAATACCAAGCCTTTACCAAATAAAAACCGGTTGAGATCAGCAGGGGTTACATCATGTTTAAGTTCAGCTTTGACATAACCATCCATCATTACCGGATTTATGACACCCTCAAATGATAACAGATGTGTTAAAAGTGCTGTCAGATCATCTGCTCCAAGTTCTACCATACGTGTATTGCCAAGCATATTGTCCACTTTCCCCGAAAAAAGACATTTGCCATGATCCATCACTGCCACATGCGAACAAATCTTCTGAACCTCATCGAGCAGATGACTTGCCAGAATGATAGTTTTACCCATCTTTGCAATAGACCTGATCAGGTTTCTTATTTCGGCAATACCCTGTGGATCGAGCCCATTGGTAGGTTCATCAAGGATAAGTACTTCAGGATTTCCTAATAGCGCAGCACCCACAGCCAACCGTTGTTTCATACCGAGTGAATAGGTTCTGAAAGCGCTGTCACGTCGCTGAAAAAGACCAACCTGATGCAGAATATCATCAATTCCACTGTAGGAAACTCTTTTAATATCAGCAATCAGTTTTAAATTATCAACAGCATCTAAAAATGGATAAAAAAGAGGAACCTCCAAGATGGATCCAATACGTCGGATCGTGCCTGAATTGTGCTTTTCGCCAAACCACTGATAACTTCCGCTATCTAAACTAATCGCACCCAGAACGATACCGAGGGTTGTGGTTTTACCGCTTCCATTAGGTCCTAAAATACCAAATACCTCACCCCGCCTGATTTCGAGACTCAATTTGTCAACAGCCCTTATCCGGCCATAATTTTTTGATAAATCCTTAATTGAAAGCAAGTTGTTTTCCAATCAGATGCATTTTTCTACAAAGTTACACGAATTTAAACCATATATAAGCATGTTTTGTAGCAACAAGTCGTTTTTTATATCTTTGCACCTTAAAAATTTTGAATTTCATTAGAAATAAATTAACCCTTTATTCATGGAAATAGGTAATAAAAAAGTAGTTTCACTTACATACGAGTTGAGAGAAAATGATGCAACCGGAGAATTAATTCAAAAAGTTGAAAAAGACAGGCCCTTCGTGTATTTGTTCGGAATTGGCGGACTATTGCCAAAATTCGAAAATAGTCTGGCCGGATTGAGTAAAGGAAACGTGTTTAACTTCGGCTTAACACCTGACGAAGCGTATGGTAATTTTGATGAGAACGCAATCATTACTTTACCAAAAAGTGTTTTTATAGTTGATGGTAGTATTGAAGAAGGACTATTGACTCCCGGAAATCAAATCACGATGGAAGACAATCATGGTAATCCAATGGATGGCATCGTGCTTGAAGTAACTGATAATGAGGTGAAAATGGACTTTAATCATCCATTAGCCGGATTGAATCTTCATTTTTCAGGTGAAATACTCGATGTGCGTGAAGCTACCGAAGAAGAAATGCATCACGGACATGTACATGGTGCCCATGGTCATCATCACTAATTAAAGTTGATAAAACAAAACGAAAAGGCTGTAAAATAAATTACAGCCTTTTTTGTTGACTCCAAATAAGAAACACTGTTGGAATTTTATGCAATTGAGGCGATTGCTTGCGCCATTCCTCAATAGTAAGGCTTCTGATAAATTCATTCTCAATGCTAATATTCGCAGCGATGCATAGCATCGTAGCGGGATGACAATGTTTTAACAATGCCTCAAACAATTGCATATTCCGAAAAGGTGTTTCGATGAATATCTGTGTTTGTGATGTACTGATTGCTGACTTTTCCAACATTTTTATTGTACGTTCCCTTTCGTTTGCCTGTATGGGAAGGTATCCATGAAAAGCAAATGACTGGCCATTAAAACCCGATGCCATCAAAGCGAGAATAATAGAACTCGGACCGGTTAATGGAATTACCCTGATACCTGATTGATGCGCCAGTTCCACCACGACTGCACCCGGATCGGCCACACAAGGTGTACCTGCCTCAGAGAGTAAACCAATCGATTTCCCTTCAATCGCAGGTTTCAAAAATGATTTTATCTCAAATGGTGAAGTGTGCTTATTAAGTTCAAAAAACTGAATATCATCAATCGGACGGGGAATATGAATTTTACTTAATAAGCGACGCGCGGTCCTGACCTGTTCAACAATAAGTATATCAAGCGATTGTAAAACCTGAATCGTTCCGGAAGGCAATACCAACTCAGGTGCTGATTCGCCCAGGAGTGTCGGAATCAAATAAAGATTTCCCATTTTAACAGGAACTATTGTTGTTTCCATGGCAGATTATTTACATCAACATTTCCTCCTGAAAAGATAATACCAACTTTAAGACCCGTCAGGTCGATTTTACCGGAAAGTGCAACGGCCAATGGGACAGCAGCACTTGGTTCAATAATTATTTTCATTCTCTCCCAAACATATTTCATGGCCTGAATAATTTCATCATCATTCACTGTTATGATATCACTCACATAATTCATTATGATCGGAAAAGTCAAACTACCGAGAGAGGTAAGCAATCCATCAGCAATCGTCTTCGGATTAACTGAAGGGCAAAGTATGTTGCTTTTGAATGATCGTTGTGCATCATCGGCTCCCAGAGGTTCGCACCCAATCAATTTTGTTGAAGGCGAAAGGTACCGGAGTGTGAGTGCAGTTCCGCTGAGTAAACCGCCACCTCCTACAGGACAAAGAATCAGATCAAGGTTAGGTATCTGTTCGATTAATTCCAGACCAGCTGTTGCCTGTCCGGCGATTACCCGATAATCATTGTATGGATGTATCAGATCAGCACCTGTTTGACCTACAACCTTTTGTAAAGTACTTTCGCGGGCGGCCAGCGTTGGTTCACAAAAGAAAATTTTTCCATTGTAATGTTCCACGGCTGCTACTTTCACTTTCGGTGCGTTTTCAGGCATCACAATATATGACTTTGTACCGACAATTTGAGCTGCGCGGGCAAGTGCTTGTGCATGATTTCCACTCGAATGGGTTGCAACACCACGCAAGAGCTCGTCAGGCGTCAAGGAAAGAATGGCATTCATGGCACCCCGTGATTTAAATGCTCCGGCCTTCTGAAAATTTTCACATTTAAAAAAAAGTATTGACTTACTTAACCCATCCAAAAACGCTGACCTCATCACTGGTGTGCGATGAATATAAGATTGAATCCTGATTGCAGCAGATTTTATTACCTCCAATGAAGGTTGCTCCGAAATAATCATTTATTACATTTTTGATAATTGACCATTTACAAAATTAAGATTAATAGCGTATTATAAACTTAAAAGTAATTGCAGGTAATAATGGAAAGATAGGTGCTGACAGAAAGTTATAAAAAATTGTGATTATCCATCTACGACATGATCAGCACAATGAACAGAGAATCCTGTATTAATCTGATATTTAAACAATAAAAAATCGCAATTGTGATAAACTCATTCAGGAAGTAATGAAATTCGAGAAAAAGACAAGATCAATGTTGGATTTTCTTATTGATTTCGTTCACGAAATTTCTGAAATTCTTATCTGTCTCAATGAGGTTTGTAACTGTTTTACAGGCATGTAATACCGTTGCATGGTCTTTATTGCCACAGTGCAAACCGATAGTGGCGAGTGATGATTTTGTATGCTTTTTTGAGAAATACATGGCAAGCTGACGCGCTTGTACGATTTCTCGCCGTCTTGTTTTTGTATTGATTTGGTCGATAGGCAAACCAAAATAATCACACACAATTTTCTGAATAAAATCGATGGAAATTTCATGTGTGGTATTTTTTACAAACTTATCAATCATCTGACGGGCAAGTTCGATCGTAATGGACTTTTTGTTGAGCGATGACTGGGCAATTAAGGAAATGAGTGCTCCTTCCATTTCGCGAACATTTGTAGTAATACTATACGCCAGATATTCAACTACTTCCTGTGGTATTTCAATACCATCTTTGTATAATTTGCGTTTCAGGATGGCAATTCTCGTTTCCAAATCAGGCATTTGCAGATCGGCAGACAGACCCCATTTGAACCTAGATAATAAGCGTGGTTCCATTCCCTTTAATTCAACAGGTGGTTTGTCACTCGTGATGATTAACTGTTTACTGTTTTGATGCAAATGGTTGAAAATATGAAAAAATGTATCCTGAGTTTTTTCTTTGCCTGCCAAAAACTGAACATCATCGATGATCAAAACATCAATCATCTGGTAGAAATGAACAAAATCATTCTGGTTATTATTTCTTACACTTTCGATGTATTGATTTATAAACTGCTCGGTTTGAACGTACAGCACGGTTTTATCAGGGAAGTTGTTTTTTACCTGCAATCCGATAGCATGGGCAAGATGTGTTTTACCCAAACCGGTTGCACTGTATAATAAAAGTGGATTAAACGAAGTTTTACCCGGATTTTCAGCAACTGCATAACCGGCCGATCGGGCCAGGCGATTGCATTCCCCTTCAACAAAATTATCGAACGAATAACTTTCGACAAGTTGTGATTCAACCTTAATCTTCTTTAGTCCGGGAATAATGAAAGGATTTGGAATATCTTTGGTTGTACCTCTGTTCAGATCGAGCGGCATTGACATCATCGGATTTCTGGTGGCACGGACATTACTAGTGGGATAAAGCACAGAATAAGGGCTATTAGTTTCATAAGAACTGTCGACAATGATGCTGTATTCGAGTCTTCCATCGGAACCTAATTCTTTTTTTATCGTCTTTTTGAGTAAATTAATAAAATGCTCTTCCAGCCATTCATAAAAAAACTGACTTGGAACCTGAATAGTTAACACATTATTTTCTAGTTTAATTGGAGTGATGGGCTCAAACCATGTCTTAAAACTTTGACTATGAACATTATCTTTAATAACAGACAAACAGTTTTCCCATACTTCAACGTACTTTTTAATCATAATATTTTGTTGATCAATCAATTAGCACAAATTTAGAATTAACCCTCAACTGCTCAAAATGGAACAGGCTGATTTTGACATAATTAATATTGCTTTGCTCCTGAAATATTTTTTAACAAATATCAACTTAAAAAAGTTTAAAAATATTAATTTTTACTATTGTTTTTGTAGTTTTTTCATTGTAACTAGCGAAACCACGAAAATAACTTATGATAATTTTAACTTATTAATAGTTAGTATGTTTCAAGATATTTCATCTTGACTCCATAAATATTATTGAATTTTTTGATTATTTTTTCTGATTCGTTTTTTCGAATAACCACTTCCAAATAACAAGAGTCTTCGAATTTCTGATTGCGTAATTCAAGGCTTTCTTCCTTGATTAAGCGCATTACTTCATTTACCAGTGGGTACTGAAAACTCAATGAATGTATTTCATTTACAGTACGATGCAAAACAATTGATGATTCGAGCGCCTCCTTTGCCGCCGTTTTATATGCCAAAATCAATCCGCTCACCCCCAATTTAACGCCACCAAAATACCTCACTACCACGACACAGATATTTGTGAATTCTTTCGAGAGTATTTGGTTTAAGATAGGTTTTCCTGCAGTTCCCGAAGGTTCGCCATCATCATTCGATTTCGAAATGGATTTGTCAGCGCCAATAATATAGGCGTAACAATGGTGACGGGCATCGTAGTATTGTTTTCTGATGGCTGAAAGCTGCAACTTCACTTCCTCTTCCGAATGAACCGGTAATGCAATAGCAATAAACTTACTACCCTTTTCCTTATACAAACCCTCACTACGACCTGAAATCTCGGTATAACTATCTGATATTTCCATTTTTCAAATCGATAGAAAAGGTTAAGGTCAATTGATTAGAAAATAACTTCTACAACTTATTTCCAGCCACTAAAATCTTCGGACAAAGAATAAATATTTAAAAAAAACAGTGGTTTCGGCTTATTTTACCGGTTTAGTACAAATCCCCAATCATAATTTTCGACAAGTTTCAATTCACTTTGAACAGTGAGCGGGTATTGCCGGCTAATATTAATCCGTGAAGAAAAAATTCCATAACCATTGTTAATATTGGAATAGTTTGGAACTTCCTGAACGATGCTGTTACTTGGTTCACTTACATCAATAAAAGTACTCAACTCATCTGCACCTGCAGAAATGAATAAATCGACCTTGCCTGCCCAACGTTTAACATTAAGAATAGTTTCTAGTTCCTGCCCCAGACGGGTATAAAAATCATCTCCAATATAGGAAACTTCCAGTGTTTCACCTCCGTTCAATGTGGTGGATTTCTTCATTCCCATGTTCCACACCAACGTTTTATATAGTGTATCAGGATTCCCAGGCTGCAATTCACGGTAATTGAATCGAACAACAAGCTCATAACGACGTCCGTTCACGGCCGAACTCCAACGAATTTGTGTTGGAACCGATGACGCAAAATTGAAACGGTTTGTAGGTTGAAGGATTGAAAATGACTGAACTACTTTGCTCGTTGAAGAAACCGTGTCCGTGTTTCTTTCAATCACCAGCGTATAAGTTCCTGCAGGATCTATTTGAGATGTAGTGTAATACAATAACTGATTGGGGAAATAGAAAATTGAATCACCGGCCAGTTTATTATGAATTGTCAACGTATCAAGGGTGATCTGAGGCAGTTCCACACTGTTTTTTCTTCCGGATAAGGTTACGTTCAGTTTTCTGGCATAATTGTTCGAATCAGGATTTAACGCAAACAATAATGCATTTCCTGGCCCAAGATATGCCTTTGTAATTTTTATAAACGTGGTATCCATGCCCGGCTCAAGCATACCATAAACAATAGTAATATCCTTATAATCAGCATAATTATCCACTTCGGTACTACATGAAACCAAGATTCCGGTAAGCAAAATAATTATCAGGAGTGACTTTTTCATTTTTTCAATAAATATGTTTCAAAAGTAAGTCTTTTTTGGAAAACGCATTGTTGAAAGCAAACAATATCGTTTTTTTGTTTTACAACTCAGTTTGATAATAACTTACCTTTGTTGGAATGATCCTAATTAAAAATATTGAGAACCATGTATTTATCGCAAGACATTCCAAAAATAACGACACATGTACTTCAGGAAATGAAGTTAAAAGGCGAGAAAATCGCCATGCTTACTGCCTATGATTTTTCGATGGCAAAAATTTTGGACGAATCAGGTATTGACGTGATTCTTGTGGGTGACAGTGCCTCGAATGTGATGGCTGGCCATAAAACAACCTTACCTATCACCCTGAACGAAATGATATACCATGCTTCATCGGTGATGCGTGCTGTAAACCGATCGTTGGTTGTCGTTGATATGCCGTTTGGCACTTATCAGGGTGACTCAAAAGAAGCGTTGCATTCGGCCATCCGTATCATGAAAGAGTCGGGTGCCAATGCTGTAAAAATGGAAGGCGGCGAAGAAATTGTTGAATCGATTAACCGAATTCTGAGTGCAGGAATTCCGATTCTGGGTCATTTAGGACTAACGCCACAGAGTATCAATAAATTCGGAACCTATGTGGTGCGGGCAACCGAGGAAAAGGAAGCAGAAAAGCTCCGGCGTGATGCCAAGATACTTGAACAGGCCGGATGTTTTGGTATAGTCTTAGAAAAAATTCCTGCCCATCTTGCCGCCGAAGTTACCCAATCGGTAAAAATTCCCACTATTGGTATTGGTGCCGGTGTCGGCTGCGACGGACAAGTACTTGTATTGCACGACATGCTTGGAATAAATCAAAAATTTTCGCCTAGATTCCTTCGCCGTTATCATAATCTTTATGAAGAAATAAAGGGTTCGGTTGGCGTTTATATCAATGATGTTAAATCGATGAGTTTCCCAAGCGAACGCGAACAATATTAAGCATCTGAATAAGTGATGAAATGGATAGCAATTGGTGGCTGGTAGCTGGCGACTGGTAGCTAGTATCTTGTAGCTGGTAACAAGAAACCAATAACAAGTAACCAGCAACAAGTAACAAGAAACAAGCAACAAATAAAACATTTATGCCGGATATTGCACAACGCATCCTGTTTGAAGACAATCATGTTCTTGTTGTCAATAAACTCCCGTCTGAAATTGTTCAGGGAGATAAAACAGGTGATGTGAGTCTGCTCGATGATGTTAAAAGCTATATTAAGATAAAATACCAAAAACCGGGTGAAGTTTTTGCCGGACTGGTGCATCGTATTGACCGGCCTGTAAGTGGCGCAGTTGTTTTTGCAAAGACCAGCAAAGCATTATCACGGTTAACAATAATGGTTAAAGACAGAGATTTTGCAAAAAATTACCTTGCCATCGTTAAAAACCGGCCCAGATTAGATGAAGAAACCCTGGAAAATTTTCTTTTAAAAAATGAAGACAAAAACAAATCCTTTGTTGTTCGGCCCGATCAAAAAGGAGCAAAACTTGCAAGACTCAATTACCGCTTGATTGCTTCATCTGACAACTTTCATTTGCTTGAAATTGAATTATTTACAGGCAGACATCATCAGATAAGGGCCCAACTTTCAGCAATAGGATGCCCGATAAAAGGTGATTTGAAATATGGTTTTGACAGATCGAACGAAGATGGGTCCATTTGTTTACATGCCTGGAAAATCTCTTTTGAGCATCCTGTAAAAAAAGAAATGATCCATATTCAGGCACCGGTTCCAAAAGGTAATACCTGGAAATTTTTCGAATCATTCACAACGTAACTGGTTGATTAAAAATGATCAAAAAAGTATGCTTCCTTCTGTTTATGCTACTTTCAGTTTCACAATTGAAATCCCAGTATTTTATCACTGGTCAGGATCCGGCATCAGTAAAATGGAAACAACTAAATACGGACTATTTTAGGGTAATTTTTCCGGAAGGAAATTATTTCGACGCACAACTACTTGCCAATCTGCTGGATACTACATACAAAGCAAGTTTGTTCGAATTGAATGCAACTCTGGTTAAAATAGATGTTGTATTGCATACACAAAGCACCATTTCAAATGCAATGGTGGGATGGGCACCAAAACGGGTTGAATTTTTTCACACCCCTCCGCAAGACGGTTATGCACAGGAATGGTACAAACAACTTGCTTCGCACGAACTGCGACATATTGCTCAGATTAATAAAATGAACTCGGGATTTGGCCGTGTTGTTTCAACCATTTTCGGACAACAGGGAACAATAGCGCTGCTCGGATTATTTGTTCCTAACTGGTTTATCGAAGGCGATGCTGTAGCGAATGAAACCGCCATGAGCCAAAGCGGACGTGGACGGCAATCATTATTTGAAGCCGGATTAAGGGCGCAACTGATTCAAAAAGGATATTATGTTTATGACAAGGCCTATTTTGGTTCATACAAAGATTACACCCCCAATCCTTACGAATTGGGATATTTTATTGTTGCACACAACCGTGTAAAATATGGTGCTATGGTCTGGGAAAAGCCGCTTGATTATACTGCACGTAAACCTTTTTTGCTCTTTCCTTTTTCATTGGGGCTCAAAAAGTCAACCGGATTTGAAAAAAATGTGATGTACAAAGAAACCATGTTCGATTTATATGATCGCTGGAAAAAGGAATATGATTCGGTCACACGTACAGATAATGAACGACTTACATCAAATAATAAATACTTCAACAATTACCGGTTTCCACAAGTGCTCTCCGATAGCAGCATTGTTGCTATTAAAAGTTCGATGGATGATCAAACAAGAATTGTGCAACTGAAAAATGGAATAGAAACGCTGCTATTTACACCAGGTTCTATATACACACATAGTTTATCGGCCAACGAAAATTTGGTTGTCTGGAATGAGTTTCAGTCCGATCCGCGATGGACAAACCGGGACTATTCAGTGATAAAAATGGGGGATATTATAAGTGGTGAAATAACGCAACTTACTTTTAAAAGTAAATTATTTGCCCCTGTCCTATCACCCGATAATTTGAAAATAGTTGCTTCACAAACAGATACTTACGGCAAACATTCCATTATTGTGCTGCAATCGGAAACTGCCGAAACACTTTTTTCATTTCAAAGTGATTCGCTGTTTTTTCAATTGCCACACTGGCATCCCAACAACCATGATGTGGTTGCAGTGGTGGTGGGACAACAAGGCAAATCGCTCATCAAGATAAATACAATCAGCGGTGAACACCGGTTTTTGATTCCATTCACCTTTGACGACATTGCCATTTCGGCAGTTTCCGAAACACAGCTACTTTTCTCGGCACCCTATTCAGGCATCAGTAATATCTTTGCTTTAAGTTTCGAAACAGGTGAAATACAACAACTTACATCATCAGACTTTGGTGCCACAGATGCTACTTTCGATGCAACAAACCGGTTGATCTTTGCTGATTATGACGCCAATGGTTTTTTCCTGGCACGCATGGAGACTTCTCAATTTCTGAACAAAAAAATCAGCAATTCTCATAAAACAGAAAACTATTTAGCAGATCAACTCAGCAAAATGAGTCCCTTTTCAATTGATGGAATTCATACTTCGAAAAAGATGTATCCCGTGAAGGAATATCACAAAATCTGCCATTTGTTCAATATTCATAGTTGGGCACCCGTTTATATTGACGGGCTGAGTCAGACCGGAGGCATCGGGGCCAGCATACTTTCACAAAATACCCTCGGAACGATGGTTGCCCAATTAGGGTATCAGTATGATGAGAATGAACATACAGGCAAAACATCCTTCAATATCGAATATTACGGTTTGTATCCGGTAATTGGTGGAGGCATCAGCCACGGCATGCGGCGCGGTAAAACAATACACGAAAACGAGTTGTACGAGTTGAAATGGATGGAGACTGAAATCAATACCGAAATTAAACTGCCACTCAATTTCACGCGAGACAGATGGATCAGGGGATTTCAACCACGAATCGGGTATCGGTTAATTAATAAAAATATGGATCCATCTGTCGGGTTAGATTTCAAATATAATCAGACCCAATCACTCACCTACGATCTCTATTACTACAACCACGCCCGCACTTCTTTGCGTGACCTGTATCCACGCTGGGGACAAACTTACCAGTTTATGTTTCGCCACTCACCCTTTGACGCCACGCCATCTCAGCAAACCATGCTTGGAGTTAGCTTGTATTTTCCGGGCTTCGTTAGGCACCATGGATTGAAGCTTTTTGCAGGCAGGCAATGGTACAATGAAGGGAATTATAGTTTTTCGGGATCACTTAGTGTTCCACGTGGTTATACTGACATTTTTTACAGCGGAGCGCTTTCTCTCCGCGCTGATTATGTTTTTCCGATCTTGTATCCCGACCTGGATATTCCGACTGTCCTTTATCTGAACCGGATCCGTGGCGGTTTCTTCTCCGATTTTATGTATCTTGAACATTATTATCCAACTTCAACATTAAGTTCAGCTGGCATCGAAATATACAGCGACTGGCACTTTTTCAACTGGCCTGCACCTATAAATATCGGAATGCGTATCAGTCATACCTTCGAAGATGAAATGTGGGTTCCGGAGTTCATTTTCGGGATAAATTTCTCGTCACTTTACTAAACACTGTGGTTGAATTGTTAACTGCGGAGGCATGGTATCCGGAATATCTTCGTGTCCTTCTGGATTTCCAATACACCCGAGGATATTTTTTCGGAAAATATTATTCGTAATTTTACATCAAAATACCCTGCATTTAACTTTCGAATTATGAAGAGTCGTGTCCTATACCTGCCGTCAGAACTGGAAGAAATTATTTTGAAATGTGAACATTGCAATGTTGCCATGATTGATACCAAAGGCAAGCCTTATCTTGTGCCGATGAATTTCGGATATCAAGACAAAGTTTTGTTTCTTCATTCGGGCCCTGAAGGAAAAAAATTAGAAATTCTGCATCAGCATCCCGAAGTTTGTGTTTCATTCAGCGCCGATCACGTATTACGCTACCAGGACAAAAGTGTTGGTTGTAGCTATTCGATGAAATACAGGTCGGTTTTATTGCATGGAAAGGTGACTTTTATCACCGATTTCAAAGAGAAAGAGGATGCCTTGCATATTATCATGAAGCATTATAAATCTGAAGGTTATCGTTTCAGCGAACCGGCGGTGAAAAATGTTTCTGTATTTAAAGTTGTCGCGACGCACACCGAAGGCAGGGTGTATGGTTATTAATTTCTGAATAAGTATTCACGAATTACAGTCACATCTTTAACACAATTTGGCATTTTTCTTACCTTCAACTTTCGCAGAAAAACCCTACTTTTGCGCAAATATGTTTGTTATTTCACCTATGATCGCACTATTCAGGAAAGAAATAAGTAGTTTTCTCAGTTCCCTCACCGGATATCTCGTCATTGCAGTTTTTTTGCTGATAAACGGCATGTTCCTTTGGGTGTTTTCGACTGAGTTTAACATCCTCGATTTTGGCTACGCCAATCTCGATGGGTTGTTTGTGTTGGCTCCCTTTGTTTTTTTGTTTTTGGTACCGGCAATCACCATGCGCTCTTTTGCCGACGAACAAAAAAGTGGCACTATCGAGATGTTATTGACTAAACCTATCACTGATTTACAGATTATTACGGCAAAATATCTATCTAGTCTTTCGTTGGTAATATTTTCGTTACTACCAACATTGATCTATTACTTCACTGTTTATCAGTTAGGCCTTCCAAAAGGAAACCTCGACACCGGAGGAATCATAGGATCATATATCGGTTTGTTTTTTCTGGGAGCTGCATTCACAGCGATTGGAATTTTCAGCAGTTCTATCACCGATAATCAAATTCTGTCGTTCATATTGGCTGTTATCATCAGTGGATTCATGTATCTTGGTTTCGAATTAATATTTTCATTTTCGTTGTTCGGTCCTTTTGATCTGTTTATCAAACAAATGGGTATATCATCACACTATAGCTCGATCAGCCGTGGCGTAATTGACACGCGTGATATTTTGTATTTCCTTAGTCTGATTGCTTTGTTTTTAAGTTTCACCAAACTCGCACTGGCTAGCAGAAGATGGTAGATAAAAATAAAACCACCATTCAGGTTCGGTCGCACCGACAGCGAAACACAGCATTGACGCAGTTCATGATTGTGTTGGTCATCATTGTAGTGTTGAATTTTATCGGAAGTTTCGTTTTCACACGTTTCGATCTTACATCCGAAAAACGATTCACGTTGTCACCCGCTACCAAAGAAATACTTCTTGATCTGAACGATTATGTGACTTTTCGGGTGTACCTCGAAGGCGAATTTCCGGCAGGCTTTAAAAACCTTCGCCGCGAAACAAAAGAAATGCTTGATGAATTCAGGGCCTACAGCAACTATATCAACTACGAATTCATCAATCCCTCCGAATCGCCCAATAAAGCTGAACGAGATGAAACATTCAAGTTATTGATCGACCGTGGTTTAACACCCACCGATTTGCAGGTAAGAACCAATGAGGGTACCCAACAGAAAGTAATTTTCCCCGGAGCCCTGGTTATGTACCGCGACAAAGAACTGGCAGTAGATTTACTTGAAAACCAGATCAATACTCCACCAGAGATGGCATTGAACAATTCAGTTCAAAACCTCGAATTCAAGCTGGCTGATGTAATAAAGAAATTGTCACAACTTCAAAAACCTTCCATTGCTTTCATTCAGGGCCATGGTGAATTGACCGAGAATGACCTGTTCGACATTACGAAAACCCTGCAAAAAAATTACCGCGTCGAACGTATAGAGATTGCCGGACAAGTGAGCGCACTCATACGTCGTTCCGATCCTGATGCGCAGGGAAATATTCGGGTGTTGACAAATTTCGACGCCATTGTGATTGCCAAACCCACCACACTTTTCGATGAAAAGGACAAATTTCTTATCGATCAGTACATTATGTATGGTGGCAGCGTTCTTTGGCTGATTGATCCTGTTGTCGCTTCGATGGATAGTTTACAGATGAACGAATCAACAGTTGGTATCAGCCGCGATTTAAACCTTGATGATCAGCTGTTTAATTATGGCGTGCGCCTGAATAAATCCCTTGTGCTTGACCTGAATGCAGCCTCAATACCCTTACGCACCGGTCAGGTGGGTGGTCAGGCACAAATTGAATTTTTTAAATGGCAATATTTCCCATTGCTCACCGAGGCTTCCCAGCATCCCATTTCACGCAACATCAACGCCATAAAAGCAGAATTTGCGAGTCCTGTTGATACAGTTGGCGTGAAAGGAATCCGAAAAACAGCCTTGTTGCAAACATCTGATTATTCGCGGATTGTGCCAACACCAGCACTGATAACTCTGGCCATGCTTCGCGAAAAAGCTGATACAAGAACATATAACAAACCAGGCCAACATATTGCCTGGCTGCTCGAAGGCAGTTTCGAATCACTTTACAAAAACAGAATAAACCCACAGATAGCCGAAAGCAAGGAAGTTGCTTTCAGGCAAACAGGATCACCTGCGGCAATGATTGTGGTTGCCGATGGTGATATTATCCGCAATCAGTTCCATGTACCACAGGGTTATCCGCTACCTCTCGGATTTGATCAGTATACACGCCAAACATACGGGAACAAAGATTTTATTCTCAATGCCATCAACTACCTTACTGATGGATCCGGCTTGATCAGCATCCGTTCGAGAGAATTAAAAATCAGATTGTTAGATGGCAATAAAGTGGGAGACAGCCGTATTGTCTGGCAAATTGTCAACACAGTATTACCTGTAGTTATTGTGATCCTATTCGGGATCATCCTTGCCTACCTCAGAAAGAAACGCTACTCAAAATAACGACCCGCATTGCGTATGAAAAAAAATCGCCTGGCACTCATTCTCACATTTGGACTGGTTTTTATTGCTGTCCTGATGTTTATATTTAATCGTAATAATTCAACCTTAAATAGTAAAGAATCAGATTTTGCCGTTGATGACACAGCCATTATCAGCAAGATTTTTATTGCTAACCTCGATTCGAGTCAGATTTTATTGGAAAGAGGACCCGATGGATGGAGGTTGAATAAAAAATATCTTGCTCAACAGGCTAAAGTGGATCAGCTACTGAGCACCATGAAAAAAATAAGGGTGCGCGGACCTGTTTCGAAAGCCAGTCACGATAACGTAATCAGGCGGATGTCGGCCATCGGCATAAAAGTTGAAGTGTATCAGACCGCTCCACGAATCACGCTTTTTGGTAAATTCAATTGGTTTCCACACGAAAAACGCACCAAGGTATATTTTGTTGGTGATGTTACCCAGGATAATATGGGAACGTATATGTTGTTAGATGGTGCTAAACAGGCATTTATTATGGCCATTCCGGGGTTCAGGGGTTTTGTTGCAACACGATACTCACCCATTGAAGATGAATGGCGCGACCATTCCGTTTTCAGAAAAAGATTGGGTGAGATCAAATCAATTCAGGTGGAATTCAGCGAGGAACCCAATATGGCTTACCGGCTCGATTGTATCGAAAAAAACAATTACCGTATCACCCGTCTGGCCGACAATCATATTCTTCAACAATTCGATACACTCAAAGTACTGAATTTTCTGACTTCATTTAGTGATGTGCGTTTTGAATCCCTGCTCACCAATAATATGCCGGTCGTCAAACGCGATTCGATCATTGCTTCACCATTTCTGCACCGGATTATTCTTGTAGATAACAATAACGACTCAAGCATTGTGAAAACCTTTATCAAAAAGAAATTTGCCGAACACCTCGATATTGCCGATAAACTCGTTCCTGTAGATCTTGATCGTATGTATGGATTAGTGAACAATGACAAGGATTTTGTTCTCTTGCAAAGTTATAGCTTCGATAAGGTACTCCGACCTGTGAGTTATTTTGAAAAGAAAGAATGATAGGTAAGCTGGAAGTCGGGAGTTTACCAGTAACTAAGGGATTACAGTAACCTTTTTGGAAATCAGATTATTAATGCCCGGATTCACGATTTCGATCGTATAAACCCCGATTGAATCTGTCGGAAGATCGAGTGTCATCCCATTTAACATAGGTAGATTTTCGGTGCACTCGATGTTTTCTCCAACCTTTCTTTTACCAATCACTGTCACAGTCTGTGTGTGTGCTTTACCGCTGATAATATAGCGGCTGAAGCTGCTGCACCCGTTGCTGCCGATGATTCCGAAAAATCCAATCGTTATCTTATTACCCACGGCAACATTGTCATTGACCTGAATGCTATCCACTTTAATAATATATTCTTCGGTTTGGATCGATTTTTCCTTCGAACATGAGGTTGAAATAAGCAGTATCAACAATAGGTTGCTGATAATTATGAGGAATGGTTTCATTTAAATATATTTTACCTCAAAAGTATTCAAAAATGATGCCATTTTCGTCCTTTCGGGAAGGGAATTTCATAAAAAAAGCCGCCCCAATTCAAGGGCAGCTTTTCAATTTCGAACGAAAACTATTATACGAGTCCCTGTGCAAGCATCGCGTCGGCAACCTTTACAAAACCACCGATATTGGCTCCATTGACATAATTAATAAATCCATCAGGCTGTGTACCATATTTAACACATGTGTTGTGGATATCAATCATAATCTGATGTAAACGGGAGTCAACTTCTTCGCGTGTCCATGACAAACGCAATGAGTTTTGGCTCATTTCGAGTCCTGAGGTAGCAACACCACCAGCATTGGCAGCTTTACCAGGACCGTAGAGAATTTTACTATGGATATAAACGTCAACGGCTTCAGGTGTCGAAGGCATATTTGCACCTTCAGAAACAACGAAACAACCATTTTTAACCAACAATTTAGCTTCATCTTCGTTGATTTCGTTTTGGGTTGCACATGGCATAGCCACATCACACTTTACACCCCATGGACGTTCACCTTCAACAAAACTACCACCGAATTTAGCCACATATTCAGCAATACGGCCACGTTTTACATTTTTCAACTGCATGATCCAGGCTAATTTCACTGCATCAATACCATTTGGATCATAAATATATCCACTTGAATCGCTGAGTGTTACAACTTTACCACCTAATTGGGTAACTTTTTCAGTGGCATATTGGGCAACATTACCCGAACCTGAAATGGCAACAACTTTACCTTTAAAGCTCTGACCACGGGTTTTCAACATTTCTTCAGCAAAATAGGTTGCACCATAACCAGTTGCTTCAGGACGGATAAGTGATCCACCCCATTCGATGCCTTTACCTGTTAAAACGCCGGTAAATTCATTGCGGAGGCGTTTGTATTGTCCGAACATAAAACCAATTTCACGACCACCAACACCTATATCACCTGCAGGAACGTCGGTGTTTGGTCCGATATGACGGAACAATTCACTCATAAAGCTTTGGCAAAAGCGCATCACTTCATTGTCTGATTTTCCTTTTGGATCGAAATCGGTACCACCTTTACCACCGCCCATTGGCAATGTTGTGAGTGAGTTTTTCAACACTTGTTCGAAAGCAAGGAATTTCAAAATTCCAAGGTTTACGGTTGGGTGAAAACGCAATCCTCCCTTGTATGGTCCAATGGCGCTGTTCATCTCGATACGGAAACCTTTGTTGATTTGCACTTCACCTTTGTCATCCAACCATGGAACACGGAATAGGATTGTTCTTTCAGGCTCAACCATGCGCTCCAGAATTTTCGCTTCGCTGTATTGCGGATGTTCTTCGATGTAAGGAAGCAATGAGCTTACTACTTCATGAACAGCCTGATGAAATTCGATTTCACTTGGATTTTTGGCAATCACTTTTGCCATGAAATCGTTTAATTTTTTTTCGGTAACGTTTGCCATACTATTTTTTTTTGAGTATTAATAATGAATTTTTTTAACATTCAAACTTACTGAGAAAGATCATTCGGCTTTCAAAAACAGCCCGAGATTGGGCAGATTGCGGATAGGTTTCAGTGAATCACGTAGCAGGCGATGGTGAAAAGCGGAGTGATTTGTCTGAAAACACGGACCATTATCACTTCCGTTTTCTCATTGAGAATTTTGGCCGCAACCCCTGTTAACAATATCCGCTAAATTCATAACTTTGACAAATAGTATTTCGGACGGCTCACGCAGTTATTATGTCATTTATTTTAATACTTTGATTTATAATTTTTTATATGAAAAAATTTTCCATTTTTCTGCTATATTTTCTTCCCATTGTTGCATTTGGACAACATTACACTTCCTATTTTACCGGAAACACGATTGACACCCTTACAAATCCAACAGGCGGGGTTTGTCTGATGGGTGGTGCCACAGAGAATGACAACGCCATGATCTGGTTTCTGAATCGTTGCGATGGAGGGGATGTATTGGTTATCAGGGCTTCCGGCTCTGATGGCTATAACGATTATTTATATCAGGATTTGAATGTCACAGTCAATTCCGTTGAATCAATTGTTTTCAACGATACGCAAGCCTCCCTGGACCCCTATATTCAACAGAAAATCACACAGGCCGAAGGTATATGGATTGCCGGAGGAGACCAATGGGACTACGTTTCGTTTTGGAGAGATACACCCATCGATAGTTTGATAAACGACGCCATTGTGAACAGAAATATCGTGATTGGCGGAACCAGCGCCGGAATGGCTGTGTTGGGAGGATTTTATTTTACCGCTGAAAACGGAACTGTTACTTCAGCCGAAGCCCTGGCAAATCCTTACAATACCAGGGTTCGTGTTGATTCAAGTGCATTTTTAAAGGCACCATTCCTTCATGATATTAATACAGATACACATTACGACAATCCTGACCGAAGGGGCAGACAAGCGGTTTTTTTAGCACGGATAATGACCGATTATGGTATCGAAGCAAAGGGAATTGCTTGTGGAGAATATACCGCCATGTGTATACCGCCTGATGGAATCGCCTCGGTATACGGTAACAGCAATCACAAGGCATATTTTATACAAACCAATTGCGAATTGACCGATCGTTTGCCCGAAACCTGTTCCGCAGGGATTCCACTCACATGGAATAGAAATATGTCGGCGTTGAAAGTATACAGGGTAAGCGGTACAAATTCAGGATTAAACAATTTCAATTTGAACGACTGGGAGACCGGATCGGGTGGACATTGGGAAAACTGGTATATCGAAAATGGCGTTTTGTATTCAAGTCCGGGTGAAAAAATCAATTGTTCAGGGTTGACAGCACCTGAAACCGGCATGCATGATGAATTACAGCTTTTCCCAAACCCAACCAGCGGAATACTGCAAATTGAAGGAATGGAATATGTAGCGGGTGAAATCAACATCTTTGATATGTCAGGAAATCAGGTGCATATTTCCGCTCCGGAAATCAGGACAACATTACCCATTGATGTATCCGAATTGCGTCAAGGGCTGTATTATATAGAAATCCGGACAGACAATGATCCGGTTAAACGCCTGAAATTCATCAAAATTTAGAAAAGTCGGGTTTTCTGGAATGCGCGTGGTTGCAATGTGATGAACCATTGAAAATTTAATAACCAACTGACATCGTGAATCATATATATCCGAACACGATATTGATTACTTCTCAATTCTTATTTAAAAAGCTTAGTAGATATCCACAATATTATTCCGGATGGCAAACTTCACCATATCGACCGTGGTTTTCAGGTTGATTTTACGCATAATATTATTTTTATGCGATTCAACCGTTCGCACACTGATAAATAATCTGTCAGCAATCTCTTTATTGGTAAAACTGCGTGCAAACAATTTCAACACTTCCATTTCGCGGGTTGAGAGGCTTTTTTCACGTTCGCGTCTGGCTTCGGCGGCTTCATCTGAGCCATTTAGATAGTTACGTAAGATGAGATTAGTGATTGTTTTGGCGTAGAAATCGAAACCATTACGCAAGGTATAAATGGCTTCCACCATTTCATCGCGGTTGGTCTCACTCGTCAGGTGCCCTTTTGCTCCTGCCTTGATCATCTTAAAGATCATATTTTCAATTTTGTACATCGACAAAATCAACACTTGTGTTTTGGAATGCTTTTTACAAAGCAGACTAATCAACTCAACATCTTCCGGATCGGGTGTGTAAAGCACGACAATGACCACATTGGCCCAGTCGCTGTATAATTTCTGAATTAACTCGGTTATGGTACGCGAACTGTGTACAATCTGAATATCAATTACATCTGACAATAAACTTTGAATTCCATCACACATTATCGGATGTTCATCTACCAACGCAACTTTAATTTTATCCATGCTTTTTGAACTACCTAAGGTTGGACAAACTTACAAAATAAGGTCGTTTCTTTTACCTGAATCCACGAAAAAAAGCGAAGAAGGTTCTTCGTGTAAAGTCTTGATCCGAAGCAAACCCTGAGAGGTTGAATTGCCAGAGTTTTTATATGTCATAATCACAGTTTTAGCCTTAGCAAACCATAACAAGTTGTTTTGTTTTACCTGATTTCATCCAATTTACTACCTTTGTTGGAACAGTATTAATACAGAATAAATGGCAGCTGGCAACGAACCTGACGGAAGGTATGAACGTCTGAGGGCAGAGAATCTGGAGCGATTAAAAGAGCTCTCAACATTGAACCGAACTACCCAGATTATCCGTGAAAACAAATCCATTGAAGAAACGCTGAAGCATATCTCCATGGTGCTGCCCGATGGCTGGCAATATCCGGCATTTACAGGGGCTAGGATTATGTTTGACAACGATTATTTCTTTTCGCCAAATTTCGGACTCACACCCTGGCGTCAGCTCCAGGAATTTGAAACCATCGACGGAAAAAAAGGCTTTATCGAAATCAACTATACCAAAGAATTTCCTGAATATGATGAGGGACCATTTCTGGAAGAGGAGCGAGATCTATTGCTTAATCTTTCCAACCTCATCAGCGGTTATCTGAACGGTCTTACCGGAAAAAGCATCATTGGAGACAAATCAGAAAAGAAACCAAAGGTTTACCCTTCGTGCGATGTTGAACCACAAAAATACAGCCGGCAACTGCTGCAGAATTTCCTGAATAAAAATAATTCGGACCGCGATGTTTACCACGATCTGATGACGTTTAAGGTGAAGGAAATACTGCTTATCTCGAATCTTTACGATGCCTATTCCATTGAACGCGAAGGCAGGTTTTCTGAACATGTGCTGGGTCATTATCATCAGCTGAACCTGACCTCAGTGCCTCGCATCACCGGCGTAACAACCTCAGCAGAAGCCTTTGAGGTGTTACGTGCCCGGCATTTCGACCTCATCATTTTCATGGTAAGTGTTGATAAGAAAACACCGCTCGAACTCAGTAAACGTATCAAGAAAGAGTTTCCTTATATCCCGATTTTCTTTTTGCTGAATAACAATGCCGAAATTGCTTATTTCAGCAACGTCATCCGGACCAATTATTCGATTGATAGGATTTTCACCTGGAACGGCGATTCGAACGTTTTCTTCTCGATGATAAAAATGGTTGAAGACAGAATTAATGTGGTGAATGATACAAAAGTAGGGCTGGTGCGTGTGATACTCCTGGTTGAAGATTCGCCAAAATACTATTCGCGATACCTGCCGATACTGTACAAAATTGTGATGGAACAAACACGGCGGATTATTGATGATGTGAGTACGGACGAATTGTACAAGGTGCTGAGAATGCGGGCAAGACCTAAAATTCTGTTGGCAAGCACTTATGAGGAGGCATGCCATATATTGCAGGATTACAAGGAATTTATGCTTTGTTTGATCACCGATGTTAAATTTGACAGAAACCATGTATTGGACGAAAACGCCGGAGTGAACCTCGTTGAATTTTCAAAACGACTGATACCGGAACTTCCAACCATCATACAATCATCTGATCCTGAAAATTTTAAAATAGCCTACCGCTACAAATCGACCTTTATTGACAAAAACAGTGAAACGCTCTCACAGGATTTTCAGAGTTTTATTACCCACTACCTAGGCTTTGGAAATTTCATTTACCGCGACCGCTTTGGAAAACAAATCGCGCAGGCAAATTCACTGAAGGAATTTGAAGCCAATTTGCGCACCATCCCGGCCGAATCGTTGATTTACCATGCCCGCAGGAATCATTTTTCGCTTTGGTTAATGGCCCGTGGCGAAATAAGGGTAGCAAAAATCATTAATCCAAAACGTGTTACCGACTTTGAAAGCGCCGAAGAACTGCGGAAAGAACTGATAACCATGATTCAGCAGTTCAGAAATGAGCAAAATGTCGGTAAAATTATTCCCTACGAAGAGCAATCCATTTTAGACGAAAAAAACATCGTCAGTCTGGCCGACGGTTCATTGGGTGGAAAAGGCCGCGGTTTGGCATTCATCAATTCGCTCATTCATAATTACGATTTTTCGGAGCAGGTACCCGATATCAATATCCGTACACCAAAAACATCAGTGATTGGTACAGAAGAGTTTCAGCTGTTTTTGGAGCGCAACAATCTTCACGAACTCACTTTGAAAGAAACCAATTACGAAACCATCAAAGTAGCATTTGTTCAGGGGAAACTCACACCAACCCTTGCCAAACGATTGAAAACACTGCTTCAGCTGATCACCAAACCTCTTGCCGTGCGCTCCTCAGGTTTGTTTGAAGACAGCCTGTCGCAGCCTTTTGCCGGAATCTTTGAAACCTATATACTGCCCAATAACCATCCTGATATCGACGAACGGCTTAATCAGTTGATGGATGCGATAAAACTGGTGTTTGCCTCGGTGTATTCTGATGTTGCCCGTGGCTATGTAAAAGCCATCAATTATATGATTGAAGAAGAAAAGATGGCAGTTGTTATTCAGGAACTTGTTGGCAAACAATACGGTAATTATTATTACCCGCATTTGAGCGGTGTGGCACAATCGTATAATTACTATCCTTTCGGTCATATGAAACCCGAAGAAGGGTTTGCCATTGTAGCACTTGGCCTGGGTAAATATGTGGTGGAGGGTGACAAAGCCTATCGTTTTTCGCCAAAATATCCGGGCATCGATATCAATTCGCCAAAGGACCAGTATAAAAACTCGCAGCTCGACTTTCTGGCGGTCGATTTAAACAAAACTTCGCCCAATCTGCTCGAAGGCGATATGGCAGGCCTCACGAAATTAGATATTTATGATGCCGAACAGCATGGCACCTTGCGACATTGTGCATCAGTATATGATCTGGACAACAACATCATTTATCCGGGAATAAGCCGGCCCGGCCCACGTATTATCAATTTTGCAAATATTCTGAAATACAACTACACGCCTCTGGCACAAACACTCGAAGTGGTGCTTGATGTGGTGAAAGAGGCGCTTGGAACGGCGATTGAAATTGAGTTTGCCCTCGATCTTGATCGTGACGCCGAAGGCAGATGCTCGTTCTATCTGCTTCAGATTAAACCGCTGATTGGAAGTGCCGAAGACTATACAGTTGAGATGGATAAGATCAAAAAGGAAAATATTCTGTTATTTTCGGAAAAAGGCATGGGTAATGGTTTGATTAAAAACATTCGTGATGTTGTTTTTGTTGACAGGGATCGTTTCGACAAGCGATATACCGAAGAGATGGCGTTGGAAATAAGCAAACTGAACGATGAGTTTGCTGTCACAAAAACGCCCTACCTGCTTATTGGTCCGGGCCGCTGGGGAACACGCGACAAATGGATCGGGATTCCGGTGAACTGGCCACAGATCAGTCAGGCCAAGGTGATTGTGGAAACTAGTCTGGAAGATTTTCCGTTGGATGCTTCATCGGGCTCTCATTTTTTCCATAATGTAACCTCGATGAATGTGGGTTATTTTACGGTGCAACCTGAGATGTCGCGCAGCTATATCAATTATGAAATGCTTAACAAACAAGAGCTTATTTCAGATAGAAAATATTTCAGGCATGTGCGCTTTGCCGAACCGCTTGCGGTGCGTATGGATGGAAAAAAACGTATTTCGGTGATTACGATGGATGATCCGGGAGAGAGCGAATTTTGAGTGCGGAGTGAGCTATAGTGCGGAGTTCGGAGTAAGCTACCTGCCCGGCTGGCGCCAGTCAGACGGGAAGTGCGGAGTTGGGAGAATTTGAGAATTTGAAAATTTGAAGATGTGAGAATTTGAAGATGTGAGAATTTGAAAATTTGAAAATGTGAGAATTTGAGAAATAGCATGCCTCGGAGGCAGGACGAGGAGCTAAAGAGCGGAGTTGATATAATTTCAATTGCATAATTTCAAATACGGGCAATGGATAAGACTTCGTGACCAAAACATAAGACTTCGTGACGAAACCAACAGGCCGGAGCCTTGACTTTTTTTATCGGTTGATGTACATTAAATCCTCTCTGATAGGCCAACTACAAGAGAAATTTTATTGAATAAGATGAAGCCGTGAAAGAGTTCATTCGCCCTAAACATTCATTTTATGATAGCTGCAGCAAGGCTATGGTTTACCAACCAAAAGGCAATTAAAATTGACAAATACCTGCGTACACCACACAATTGGACACGGACAGGGGGCTCTTTTTTAACGAAATGCATAAATTGTGCCAGCATGGCTGCATGAGCCGGAAAGCAATGTGGTTTTGAAAAAAACATTTGGATTTGTGAGATATCTGATTTACATTTGTTTAGCGCAAACAACAAAAAGAACCTGACTAACTGATTACGATCATGGATAAATGCAGAAATTTCAATTCAACACACGGCAACACTATTGATTTTGACGGGGCTGGTGGTTATGTAGCTTAATGAACTACCCCGCCGCAGAGCAGCGGGGTATCTTAAAACAAAGCTAACTGTTTACTTTTATGCAAAACCGTGTATTCTTTCTCAAGTCCTTGATCTCGAACATACTTCGTAATAGTCGTCTCATCTCCAAACTTGCT